>NZ_JAJPWM010000001.1:0-675729 GCF_046549095.1 Streptomyces sp. x-80 | reverse complement strand
GCTGCGGACGGTGCCGTTCCGCTGCTACTGGGCGTTTCTGTCACATCCTCAAATCAGACGGACTTCGTGCATGAGGAGTGGAGCAAGCGGGCGACCATGGCGGCAGCTTGACAGACGCGAAGGAGCACGTTCGACGCAAATGCCACAATCCTGACAGCCGTAAAACTCGCATATAAGCACGAACCATCTCTGAACGCCCACTGAGAGGTCGTTGAGTCCCTTCCCTCTCGGTTCGTGATCGCTCGTTCGTGGTACTGATCGTCGTACAGGCCAGCTGTTCGACATGTGCACGCCGGGATGCGGGGCACGGAGCGAAGACCGTATCCGAGTGACTTATCGGACGAGCAGTGGGCTTTGATCGAGCCGATGATCAAGGCCCTGGAAACAGGGCCGGGTGAACCGGTCGGCGACGGGAGGCCCTGGGAGCTGTGATCTCCGGGAGGTCGTGAACGCGATCTTCTACCAGAACCGGGCGGGCTGTCAGTGGCGTTACCTGCTCCATGATCTGCCGGCCTGGTCGGCGATGTTCTACTACTTCACGCTGTGGCGCCGGGACGGGCTCGATCAGCGGATCCAGGAACTCCTGCGCTGCCAGGTGAGGCAGAAGGCCCGCCGATTAGCGGACCCGTCCCTGGTGGTGATCGACACCCAGCCCGTGCGTGCGGCCGCGGGTGTCCCGAAGACCACGACCACACCGCTGGCACGGCCCTGGATGAAGGTGCGGCGTTCTTCGATCTGGGAACCGCCGTGGCCGCCCCGGTCAATGTGGCCGTGATCGGTGGTGACGATCACGGTCCAGCGTTCGCTCCCGGCCTCCGGGCGTGCCTCGATGGCGGCGAGCAGACGGCCGAGATATCCGTCCTGGACGTCAATGGCATCGAGATATGCCTGGCCGGCGGCGCCGGAGTTGTGGCCGACGATGTCGGTGTTGCCGAAGTAGACGAAGACCACGTCTATCTCGCCCGCGCGCAGGATGTGTTCGGCGTCGGTGACGATCCGTGCATCGCACGCCGGATAGCCGACACGGTCACCGTCGTAGACCGACTTCTCATCCACTCCGGCGAAGGTGCCCTGGGTGTCCAGCGGCTTCCAGTCCACTGCCATGTAGGTGCGCAGTTCGGGCCGTCGCTGTCTGATGCGGTGCAGGAAAACCGGGTACGTGTCGTAGTCCTTGCCGGTGAAGGAGTTGTTCTTCACTCCATGCTCGTCCGGCCATACGCCGGTGGAGATCGTGGACCAGCCTGGGCCCGACAGAGTGCCGGCCATGGGATCGGCGTACAGCAGGCTGGTGCCGTAGGCGCCCTGGGCCATCAGGGCTTTGAGGTGCGGCCCCGGGCGTCGGCTATCCGGTCGTGCCGGACTCCGTCCATGCCCACCACCAGCACCTTGTCCCCCCTTGGCGCCGGGCTCGCGGCCTGCGGCCCGCACCGGGCCGGCCTGCGCCGTGCCCATCGCGGCCACGGTCGCCATGACCGCTCCTGCGCAGAGAACACCACGTCGTGAGACAACTGCTGACATCCAATACTCCACTTGATCAAAACCGGGCAGAGCTGCCAGCGTCACGTGCGTGGTCGGCAGGAACCACAACGCACCAATGAACAACAGGCCGCCGGTTGTCGACCCAGGAGTGCCGGGTTGGTCTCGCCTCCGTAAAATCAAAATATTTGGGCGGAGGCCAGTGCGTCCTTCAGGATTCTGCCGAGTCAGCTGATCGGACAGCTGCCGAACAGGGCGGCACCGCTGTCATGGGCAGGCCCGGACGCGCCCCGTTACCGCGGGCCCGGTCTCCCTCCGGGCTCGCGCTACCGCTCCCCCTCCGGGGGCGGGGTGGAGGACTGGAACGGCGCCACCCAACCCGTCGCCCGGCCCTGCGCGTCCAGCAGGCGGCCGACGCGTTTGACGGCGCGCACTCCGGTCAGCCAACGGCGCATCTCGGAGTCGGGGAAGCGGCCGGCGATCGCGGCCGCCATCCGGGGAATGTTCTGGACCGAGGGCAGCCACAGACTCACCAGCAGGTCCGCCACTCCCACGCAGGACGCCACCATCCGCGCCTCGGGGAGCACGGTGAAGCCTCGTACTGTCTCCGGCAGGCGCTCCGGCGGTACACGCGCGGCGAGTGTCGTCGAGACCGGCCAGCCTGCGATCTCCCAGGCCACATCGCAGCGCACCGCTATCCCACCACTCGCCAGCAGTGACTCCGTACGGCGCCGGGCCATGCTCTCGCTGATCCCGCAGGCAGCGGCGATCACGGCGTACGAGGCGCGGCCGTCCTCGCCGAGGACGGCCAGCACCTGCTGGTCCACCTCGTCGGCCGGGCGTCTGGGAGGAACCCGTTCCTGCCGTCCTGCCGCCGCGCGCAGGTTGTGGGAAATGTCCGGGGGCAGGGCTCGCAGTCGCCATTGGCTGCCCTCCAGATGGAGCCTGGCCAGGAGAGTGGTGTCGAAGGAGAGCAGTCCAGGAACCGCTGACAGCGGTCCGAGCAGATATTCCCCGAGGGCGGCGCGGTTGGGTGTGGCGATCGTGATGAACAGGTCCCGTTCCCCCACGGTCAGCTCCACCGACAGCGCCTCGGAGTGCTCGGCCAGAGCGGTGGCCGTCTCCAGAGCGCTACCCGGCACACATGACGCGAACACATACGCACCGGCGATGTCCGCCGCGCCGTCGCGTACCTGGGAAGGGTAGGCGCTCGTCCAGGCCAGACCGGCCTCCTTCAGCCGCGCCCAACGCCGGGCCACGGTGGCAGGACTGATCCCCAGAGCCTCTCCCAGGAGAGCCCAAGAGGCCCGGGGGTAGATCTGCAGCGCATGCAGGATCCTGAGATCAATTGGAGTGATACGGGAGGAATCCATCGAGAATCAGCGTAACCGCTACCCGCCATTTCACCCTGTATGTGAATGAAGAGGGCAGGCATGTGCGTATGCCGGGCCTAACGAGCCGAAAAGCCCGATGTATCCCCGTTCCAATGCCCGCCCTGTCTGATGGAGTTGCCGGATCGGCCGCCATTGACCGTGCCGGTTGGTCAAGACGACGCGGTGTCAGCAGTGTCGTGGATGCTGACGCGAATGAGGTGGCGCCCCGGCTGACCAGTTGCCATCCGTCGTCATGGCCGTCGGCTGCCTCACCGGTCAACCCTTGCCACCAAGGTGTCGACCATCGGTGATCATCACGGCTGGAATGCGCTCGTAGCCTCGAGTCCGCCAGCCGCCGTTCTACCGGGAAGTCCCTCATGCTCGCGCGTTCATCCTTGGCCCTGCTCGCCGTTGGCAGCGGGCTCCTCATAGGCCCGCTCAGCGGAACAGCTCAGGCTGCCTCGACGGGCACCTGTCTGCCGTCGCCTCTGGGATCGGCCGGCCAGTACGCCGAGTTCGTCGCCGAATCCTCGCGTCGGGTATCGGACTCCGAAGGCGCGGTCGCCATCGGTGGCGACGCGACCCTCGGTGACCCGGAGCGCAAGGAGGGCTTCTCCGTCGGCAGCCGGCTCAGTGGGAGCGATGTCTCGGCGCTGCCCGGGGGTGTTTCCCTGGTGGTCGGCGGGGAGTTGACGGCAAATCAAGTCGTGCCGAAGCGGGGCAAGGCGGTCTATCAGAAACTCATCAAGGCCCCCGGTGCGAGTTTCGCGATCGACGGGCCGCACCAGGCCGGCCCCTCCCCCGTCGACTTCGCGAAGGAGTTCTCGCAGCTCAGGTCGAGCTCCGCCGCCTGGGGCAAGCTCGCGGCCACCGGAACGGTGCGCGGTGAGCAGCCGGACACCCTGACGCTCAAGGGTGACCGGAGGTTCAACGTCTTCTCCATCCCGGCCGCCGAGCTGGAAAAGGCCCGGCACATCAAGATCAAGGTTCCACTGGGGGCCACCGCTCTGGTGAACGTCCTCGGGTCGTCGTACGACATGCACGCGAACGCCACATATGGCGTTTCTCTGTGGGACCACACCGCGGGACGTTACGTCCAGGACGATTACCAGGCGGGAAGCGACGCCTTCAAGTCCGCACGCAGCAAGTTGCTGTGGAACTTCCCTCAGGCCACCAAGGTCCTCAAGAACTACACCTCTTGGCCCGGAACGATCCTGGCGCCGAACGCCTCAGTGGCGCTGGGCCGAGCGGGTCAGGGCGGGGAGGTCGGCCCCGGCCATGTCAACGGGTCCGTCATCGCCAAGGAGATGACCAGCATCTCCGGTGCGGAGACCCACCACATGTCGTTCCGCGGGTGCATACCCGATCCGGAGAAGCCGGAGAAGCCCGACCCGGAAAAGCCCGATCCGTCGAAGCCCGGCACGCCCGCCCCGCAGACATCCGGCCCTGAGACGCCAGGCACGCCCGGTCCCGGGAAACCGGGCTCGGAGGACGGCCCCGGCCCGGAGCAGTCCAAGCAGCCCTCGCCCAGCGCCGCCCCCGTGGGGAACCTTGCCTCGACCGGCAGCGACAACATGCTCCTGTACACGGGCCTGAGCGGAATGATGATCGCCGCCGGCACGTTGCTCGCCATCCGGTACGCGAAGCGGCGCGGACCGTCCCAGTAGATGGGTACGTGGGCCCCTGGTGCCGACCGACGCCGGGGGCCCACGTCCGTCCGGCGGCGATCGCGCCGTCGGATGCCGACCCATGACGTGCGGGACCCGTCAGGAGATTCCTGGCGGGGTTTCCTCATGGCGCAGAGCTGCTGTGGCCGTACCGTCCGCGGTGTCCCGTCCGGCCGCCCTGATATCCGTCTCGGCATCCATCTGGCTGGAACCCCGGTGTCGGTGTCGCATGCCCCGGCTTGCTAAGGGCTGTCCCGTAACTGCTGGTCGTGGGTGAGATGATCTTGGTGTGGCTGGTGTGATCACGGCGTCGGAGCCGTCCTGGACGGCCCCGTTCACCGGGCTGAGCCCGCGCGCTTTCGGGAAGCTGGTGACGGTGCCGCGGCGGGAGGGTGCGGACGCGGTCCGCAAGGGCCGGCCTCGGAGTCTTCCGTTGGAGGACCAGGCACTGTTGGTCGCGGCGTACTGGCGCACGAACCTGACCATGCGCCAACTCGCCCCGCTGTTCGGGGTGTCCAAGTCGGCGGCGGACCGCATCATCGACCACCTGGGGCCGATGCTCGCCCTCCAGCCCCGCAGACGGTTCGCCAAGGACACCGTCCTCATCGCGGACGGCACCCTGGTCCCCACCCACGACCACACCGTCGCCGAGCGGTCGAAGAACTACCGGTACTCCACAAACCACCAGGTCGTCATCGACGCCGACACCCGCCTGGTCGTCGTGGCCGGCCGACCGCTCGCCGGCAACCGCAACGACTGCAAGGCGTGGGAGGAGTCCGGCGCCAAGGCCACCGTCGGCAAGACCCTCACGATCGCCGACGGCGGCTACCCGGGCACCGGACTCGTCATCCCGCACCGCCGCGAGCGCGGCCAGAGCGAACTCCCGGACCGGAAAGAGGAACACCACACGTCCCACAAGCAGGTCCGAGCCCGCATCGAGCACACCTTCGCCCGTATGAAGACCTGGAAGATCCTCCGCAACTGCCGCCTCAAAAGCGACGGCGTCCACCACACCATGCCCGGCATCGCACGGATGCACCACCTCGCCCTTGCCAGACAGACCAGCAGGCCGTACGACGGCCCGCCGCACCCGAAGCAGCTCGAAGAGCATTTACGGGACAGCCCTTAGCAACCACTCACGGTGACGTCAGAACCGACCTCACCGAGGAATACGCGACACCTCAACATGCGAGCCCATCAGTCCCGAGGCCGGATCACTTGCGAAGTCGAGAACGGTACTCGCCCGGGGCCGTGCCTCGGGCACGTCTGAAGGCACGGCTGAAAGCGTGCGGAGAGGCGTAGCCGACCGCGCCGGAGATCGACTCGACCGGCTCATCGGTATCGCGGAGCCGGACGGACGCCAGGTCGATGCGCCACTGCGTCACGTACGCGCCCGGCGTCTGTCCGAGGGCGGACCGGAAACGCCTGGACAGCGTCGCCCGGGAGACGCTCGTCGCGGCGGCCAGGGTCTCCGTGGTCCAGGGGTGTTCCGGTTGGGCATGGACACATGCCAGGGCGTCGCGCACGACCGGATCACGCATCGCTCCCAGCCATGAGCCGGTCTGCTCCTGCGGGTGGCGGGCCAGCCAGGCGCGTACGAACTGGACGAGCAGAAGGTCGACGATGCTGTTGATGGCGGCGGTGGTACCGATCTGCGGCTGTGCGAGTTCAGCAGCGAGAAGTTCGACGGTCCTTCTGAACTGCGCGTTCTCCCGGGCTGTGACGTGCATCGGCCGAGCGAGGGAGGTAAGGATCGGTGTGCGCACCTCCGGGTCCTGCTCGTAGTGCAGGACGATCACTTCCGTCTGCACCGGCGCCGAGCCCAGCCGCAGGGCTCGGCCATCGCCAAAAGCCCGAGCCGCCGCCTCACGGTCGCAGGAACCCATCGTCACGCTGGCGCCGCCGGCTATCCCGTGCGCGGTGCCCGGCGATACCAGGACGGCGTCTCCGGCCTGCACCTGAATAGGTTTCTCGCCCGTGACGTGGAGCCACACAGTGCCGCGGGACACCACGTGCAGTGCCGCTCCTGGAGAGGAGTCCAGCCACAGGCCCCAGGTTCCTCCGGCCTTCAGCATGACCCCGAGCGCCCCACGCGCACCCGAAACACGCAAGACCTCCGCCAGCACATCCATGGGTCCATTCTCGTCCACCGCCGCGAACCGCCCACCGGCGGGCGAGGCGCATGTGTCCTCGTCCACAGCTTCAGGCCACGTCAAGAACGGCCTTTCCGTGCACCTTCCGCGAGAACAGCGCCTGGACGGCGTCGTCCACGTCCTGCCAGTCGCCTCGCAGTCCGACCGGTGCCGAGAGTCTCCCGGCGGCCATGAGGCCCAGCAGGTCCGTCAGCTCCCCGCTGGTCGGCGTCATGTCGCCGTAGGTGGTGATGCTGCGGGGTTCGCCGAAGCCGAACAATGCCTCACTCGTCGGTTCGCCGGAGCGGCCCGCTGACGGGAAGGTGGTTTCCTGCCCCGAGGAGTAACCGACCAGGTGGATGGTGCCGCCCTCGGCGAGGGAACTCCACGCCTGGGCCACCAGCGGCCCGCCGACCGTGTCCAGGACGAGGTCGAACCGGTCCCCGGTCTCGGCCAGGTCGGTCAGGACCTTGTCGGCGCCGAGTTCGCGGAGTCCGGCGGCCCGCTCCGGCGAACCGACGAGTGCCGTCACCCGGGCGCCCGCCAGCGCCGCAAGCTGGACGGCGAAGTGCCCCACTCCCCCGCTGGCGCCGGTGACCAGAACGTTGCGCGCCAGCAGGGAACGCTTGCGCAGCACCCGGAACGCGGTGACTCCGGCGATCCCCAGCGCGGCGGCGTCGGCCAGGTCGACGCCCTCGGGGACGGTGCCGAGCGAGGCGGGGCTGACTGCCACCCGCTCCGCCCACGCGTGGGGAGCCATCCCCACTGCGACGCGCGTACCTTCGGGCGGCCCCGAGCCGTCGGATGCGGCGCGCACCACGACGCCGGCCGCGTCGTGACCGTGCACAGCGCCGGCCGGCCACTGGTGCACGTAATTCAGCTCTCCGAAGTTGAGACCGATGTGCCGTATCTCCACCAACGCCTCGCCGGTGGACGGTACGGGCTCATCGACATCGGCGAACCGGATGGGTCCGGCCTCACTGTGATCGACCACAAGGGCGCGCATAGGGGGTGTGTTTCCTTCTCTCGTGGATGCGCCTGAACACTCGGCGCGGCAACAGATCGAGTGCGCACATGCCGCACTGCCGCCTTCTTGCCACCCTACGCAGGACCGGGACAGCGACCAGACCAGTGAGAATCAATCAGTTGACGATCTGTGTCAGTGCGACTCGCGGCGCGTCGAGCCCTGCACCCGTCCGGTGGATGACGCTGTGCCGGGCACAGACATGCCCGGCAATGTAATGATCTTGAGGCGTCAGCGCTTCCGTCGGGCGGCGGGGTCGCGCTGGGCGACGTGCCGGGCGACCGCGTCGACGCCGGGGCGGGCGTACCGCTCCAGGGAGGGGACGGAGGCGTGGCGGGAGCGGGCCAGGAGCATCGGGGTGGAGGTGCCGCTCCGCGTGGGCAGCCGCGCGTTCGGCCGGCGCCTCCGGCAGCGCCGGATCGTCGATGACCGCGATGGGGGCGGCAGGGGAGCACAATCGCCGATTCCGCCCCCATGAATCCGGGCAGTCTCCAAGCCCACCTGCGGGAGATCGGCGTCCCGCCACAGCGCGGCAGGACCTCCGCGATCCGCCAACTCGTCCTCCAGGCCCCGGCTCCCGTCATCGCGAAGGCTCTCGGTTACCACGACAAGACAGCCACCCTGATCGAGCCCTTCACCGCCATCAAGGAGTGGGCCGAGACCCACACCGCCGAGATCCACCGCAACCGCACCGCCGCCGGCCTCTGACGGCTCACGGCCGAAACGTTACGCGCGCTGACCATCACCGCTACAGCTTCGGACAGCTCCGCAACGGGGCGGGCCCCCTCCCTCCCCCGTCGGGTGTGTCAATTCAACGGCTGGTCTTGGTTGTTGAGTGATCAGTTGTTGCTCGGGATCAGGCGTCCCTCGAAGGAGATCTGGAAGGCGTTCAAGGGCGCCTTCCAGCACATGGTCCACCGCTTGCGGCCCTTGCCGGTGGGGTCCAGGCTCATCAGCGCCATGGAGCCGCACTTGAGAGCCGCGGCCCCGTTGGGGAAGTATCCGCGGGCCCGGTCGGCCTTGCGTATGCGGGCGTTGACGCTCTCGATCGCGTCCGTGCTGCAGATGACCTTGCGGATCTCGACGTCGAAAGAGAGGAAGGGCACGAACTCGGCCCACGCGCCCGACCACAGCTTCACGATCGCCGGATACTTCCGGCCCCAGGCTTCCTGGAGCTCCCCGAACCGCTCCGTCGCCGCGTCCTCGCTCGGGCGGTGCAGAAGAGCTTGAGGGCCTTGGCGACCTTCTCCCAGCCCTGGCAGGCCGCGTAACGGAACGAGTTCCGCAGCAGGTGAACCACGCACGTTTGAACGACCGTGCGAGGCCAGACGGCCTCGCCCCCCTCGGGCAAGCCCTTGAGTTCGTCGCAGACCTTTCGTGCGGCTGAGTGGCAGTTGGCCGGGCGCCGGAATGCCCGAGGGGGCGTTGACGTCGGTGACCGTGCCGTGTTCGAGGGCGGCCGCCGCTGCGAGGATCTTGAAGTCCGAGCCGGAGGCCCGCACGGAGCCGGTGATGGGTCGACCGCCGACGATAATGCCGCCACGGGGCTCGGCGAATGCCTCGATGCGCGTCCGCCGGTTGTGCGGGTCCCTGGCCGGCTTGTCGCCCCTGGCGGACTGCACCCAGGTGGCCTGACGAGCAGGGCCATCACCAGGGCCCGCAGAAGACGGCCATGTGCCTCAGCGGCTTGTTCATTGCTCTCCGGATGAGGTCTTTCGGTGGTGGCTGCCCTCGTGGGAAAGGCCGGCGCCGGGCCTGGCACCGGCCGGCGGCGTCATGACGGGTCGTCCGGGACGGCGGACAGCAGGCTGCGGACGACAGGTCCCGCGGAGGCGCCGCCGGTCTTCCCCTTCTCCACGACGCAGGCCACGGCGACGTTGCCGCGGGTGGCGACGATCCAGCCGTTGTTGCTGTCGGGGTCTTCCTCGGTGACCTCGGCGGTGCCGGTCTTCGCGCCGACCCCGCCGGGCAGACCGTCCAGGACCTTCGCCGTCCCGTCGGTGACGGTGGCGCGCATCATCGCGCGCAGTTGGGTGACGACGTCCTGCGGAAGTTTGCTCGTGGTCGTCGTGTCCTTGCTTCCACCGGTGATCGTGGGCTGGTGGAACGTGCCGGAGGCCGCGGTCGCGGCGACAGATGCCATGAGCAGCGGGTTGGCCAGTACCCTGCCCTGCCCGATCATCGAGGCGGCCTTCTCGGTCTGGTCACGGGGCGCCGGCACCGAGCCGTCGAACGAGGGGATGCCGATGTGCCATTCCTGGCCGATCCCGAAGTACTTGCGGGCGACGTCGCCCAGTTCCCGGTCGCCGAGCTTGTCGCGCAGGCTGATGAAAGCGGTGTTGCACGACTCGGTGAAGTCCTGGAGGAAGGTGGCGTTGCGGTGTTCGCCGGTCTCGACGTTGTGGAACTGCTTGCCGACAGTGAGGTACTTGGGGCAGTCCACGATGTCGTTCGGCTTGACGGCGTTCTTGAGCGTCAGTGCGCTGGTGGTGACGACCTTCCAGGTGGATCCGGGCGCATAGGTGCCGGAGACGGCGCGGTTGAATCCGGAGGAAGGAGAGTTCCCCACGGCCAGGATCTCGCCGTTGTCGATGCGCAGGGCGACGAGCGCGGCGTCCTTGCCCTTGGCCTCCGAGGTGAGGGCCTTCTCGGCGGCGGACTGCCAGGTGGAGTCGAGCGTGGTACGGATGGGCTGGTCCGTGGGGCGGTCGGGCTTCTTGCCGAAGGTGGCTTCCGTGCCCTTGACCTCTCCGGTGGCACGGTCGACGAGCTGGATGGCGCCACGAGGACCGGCTCCCGCGGCTCCGGCGATCTGGTTCAGCACGGGGGCCAGGGAGGGGTGTTTTCCGCCGGACAGGGCGGCACCCCCGCGGTCGGTGATCTCCGGGCGTTCGGTGTCCTCGCGCTCCAAGCGGAACTTCTCGGTGCTGCTCAGCTTCGGGTGGACGACGGCCGGCGTCCAGTGCACCTTCCAGGTGCCGTCCTGCTGCTTGCGCAGGGGCAGCTTCGAGTCATAGGTCCACGTCCCCAGGTCTGTGACGGGCATCTTGGCGGTGAAGGGGACGCTGACGGTGCCGTTCTCGGACACTGTGGCCTTCGCCGCGGCCAGGTTCGGTTTGTCGATGCTGAGTCCGGCCGTGAAGTTGCGCAGCACCTCCTGGGCTTTGCCGGGGTCGGTGGTGCGGCCGCCCGCGCTCGGCATGCGGCCGCCGGCCCAGTCGGCCAGGAAGGCCCGCGCCTCGGCCACGGCCGCGGGGTCGGGTTCGGCGGCCGAGGCATCGGCGGCGAAGGGGCCCAGCTCGGCGAGGTACGCCCCGCCCGCGACGACGGCGAGCGCCAGAGCCACCGCGGTGGCCGAACGGGCCACGTTGCCGGGCTTGCGGTGGGAGGTGGTGCGGTCTCGGGTTTCAGACATCGGGGCTTCCTGGTCCTTGCTCATCCGTCACCCCTCGCCGCCGGGCGGTGGAGAGATCGGGAGCGTGCTGGTGGTGTTTCTCGGAGACGGCGACGTCGCTGCGCCCGGCCGGTTGGTCTCCATGCGCTCGCGCAGCGGGGAAAACGGCAGGGAAAGAAGCAAGGGCATACCAGGAGAAGACCAGCGCCCTCTGGCATGTGTCCAAGTTCCATATCATTCTCGAATTGATCAATTTTGGATATAGTTGCTGTCTATGGACTTGATGCGGCACTTGGAGTGCTTTGTGGCTGTTGCAGAACAGTCACATTTCGGCCGTGCCGCGGAGCGGCTGGGCATCGCGCAGCCGCCCCTGTCCCAGCGCATCCAGCGCTTGGAACGCGAGCTGGGGGTACGCCTGTTCGAACGGACCAGTCGGCAGGTGACGATCACCAAGGCCGGGACGCTGCTCCTGGACGAGGCCCGTGAGGTGCTCGCTCGCTCCGAGGCACTGCTGGCCACCGCCCGCCGGATCCGGGACGGCGAGAGCGGGCTGCTGCGCGCCGCGCTGCCGCCCGACATACCCGGCGAAACCGTCGCCGCGATCCTGGCGGACTTCCAGCAGCGCCACGCCGGTGTGGAGCTGGAGCTGCGCGAGCTGTCCACCGCCGAGCAACTCGCCCAGTTCGCCTCGCACGAGCTGGACGTCGGGCTGATCCACCACCCCTGTGACGTCTCCGGCCTGGAGCTGGGACCGGTTCTCCGCCGTGAGGTGGGGGTGCTGCTGCCTCGCGACGCCCCGGCCGCCGCACTCGACGAGGTACCGCTGACCGCCCTCACCGGATACGACCTGGTCCTCTTCCACCGCGCCGCCGCCCCGTCCCTGCACGACGATGCGCTGACCACCTGCGCCCGCAACGGCTACACCCCCGCGGCCGTCCGACACGGCCAAGGCTCCAGTTTCGTCCGCGGCCTGATCCTCTCCGCGCACGCCGTCGCCTTCAGCCCGCGGGACGCCCACCCCGCGGGTGTCGCCGACCGGGACCCGGACGTCGTCTGGCGCCCTCTCGCCGGGACCCCACTGGCCTGGCGCCACTCCCTGGCCTGGCCACAGGGGCGCGGCGACACCGTCGTCAGCGCCTTCGCGGAGGCGGCCACCCACGCGCTGCGGAACACCACCGCCATGAGCACCGCCCCGCCCGCGCGCCCGCTCCATCTGCGCCCGACAGCGGAGTACTGGCTGTGAACACGCTCGCCCGCATCCGCGCGGCCTTCGACGGAGCCGGTGTCACCGGCCGGCTGCACGCGCTCGACATCGACTCCGGTGCGGAGATCAACGCGGGCGCCGACCACCCGGTCGTCACCGCCAGCGTGCACAAACTCTGTCTGCTCGTCGCACTCCACCAGCAGGCCGCGGCGGGGCTCGTCGACCTCACCGAACAGATCGAGTGCCCACCGGCCGCCCGCACCCCGGGCCCCACCGGACTGGCCGCCATGCTCGACCCCGTCCGCATGTCCCTGCGCGACGCCGCCTACTTGATGATGGCCGTCAGCGACAACGCCGCCGCCGACGTCCTCCTGGAGCGCGTCGGCCTCGATGCCGTCAACGACACCACCATCCGGCTCGGCCTCACCCATACCCACGCCCTCCACACGTTCGGCCAGGTCCTCGCCACCATCAGGCAGGACGCGGGACCCGGCGGCCCACAGGCACTGACCGATCCGTACGTCATCACCCGGCTGCGCGCCCTCGACCCCGCCCGCACCAACCACAGCACCCCGCGCGACATGACCCGCCTGCTCGCCGCCGTCTGGCGCGACGAAGCCTGCGCGCCCGATCACGACGCCGCGATCCGCCGCCTCCTCGGCCTACAGGTATGGCCCCATCGCATGGCCTCCGGCTTCCCCTTCGACGACGTCCACGTCGCGGGCAAGACCGGCAGCCTGCCGACCGTGCGCAACGAGGTCGGCGTCATCGAATACCCCGATGGCGGCCGCTACGCCATCGCCGTCTTCACCCGTGCCGCCAGCACCGCCGCCACGCTGCCCCCGGCGGACGCCGTCATCGGCACCACCGCCCGCATCGCCGTCGACGCACTCCGCGCTCTGTAGCGGATTCCACCCAGTGGTAACCCCGGCTTCATTCCCGACTGCCAGGCTTTACCCAAGGGTCGGCATCTGTTCCGGATGACCGATCTGCCCGCCGCCCTGCCTCCCCTCCGGCCGTCCTTGAGCGCAGAGGAATGACGCGTGAACCCCATCGACCTGCTCGCCGAACTCTTCACCGGAGAAGGCAGCGCCGAATACCTCGGTGAGGCCGTCACCCAGGCCGAGCACATGCTCCAGGCCGGGGCGCTCGCCGAGGCCGCCGGCGCCCCGCCGCACCTCGTCGCGGCCGCGCTGCTGCACGATATCGGGCACTTCCACGGCGCCGTCACCGGCCGGGATCTGATGGAGGGCGGCCACGACAACCGGCACAGCCACACCGGCGCCGACTGGCTCGCCCGGTACTTCGGCCCCGAGGTGACCGAGCCCGTACGACTGCACGTGGCCGCCAAGCGATACCTGTGCACGGTCGAGCCCGGTTACTTCCGGCTCCTCTCGGAGGCGTCCGTACACACGCTCAAGGTGCAGGGCGGGCCCATGTCCCCTGATCAGGCACGGGAGTTCGCGGCGTTGCCCGGCTCCCGGGACGCCGTCGCGGTACGCCGCTGGGACGAGCAGGCGAAGGATCCGGAGTTCGCGACCCCCAACTTCGAGCACTTCCGTCCGCTGCTCGAATCGCTGCTCACTCACGCGTGAGACGGTGCCCCGGGTATCCGCTGTGAGGGGCCCCGAGCCGGCCGGGGGCCTGTCCGGCCCTCACTGGACCGGCGATGGTGTTCGCGTCCCCCGGCCGACCGCGCCCGGGACCGTCAGCCGCTGGCCCTCTGGGCAGGCTTGGCGCCGGTGAGGCCGATGTCGGTGCAGGACACGTCGGCCTTGCTGTCCAGGGTGACGGCCTTGATCTCGGCCTTGCCGTCCGAGGCCGTGGCCTTGCCAACAGCCTTGTCACCCGAGACCCGGAGCCGGCGAGGGTCAGGCCGTCCGCCGACACCAGGAGCGTGCTGGTCACGCCGGGGGTGCGGGCGGTGAACTCGTCGATCAGCCAGGTCACGTCGGGAGGAGTGCCGCTCGCGGCACTCGTGATCCCGTAGTCGTCAGTCATCGGCGCGGTCTTCCTTTGCCGTCGCGGTCCTGCCGAGCGCGGTTCGCTCCCGCGTGGAAACCGCTCAGCCGACGGCGGAGCTCGGTGGCGTCTCTCCCGGGTGCTTCTTCCAGCTCCGGTCGAACCGCGGTGTTCCGCTCCCGCAGTGTCGCCGGAGGGGTACGGCGCGGGAGTCCTCCCGGCTTCGCTGTCGGTGGCGGTTCGAGGGGAAGAGGCGCGGATGCCCTCGCTTCGTCCTCCGGTTTCTCGCGAGGCCCGGGACCCGGCTCCGGTTCCGCCACCACCGGAGCCTGCGGGCGGGCGGGCTCGGGGTCGGGCCTGGGCACAGGTGCGAAGATGGGCGCGGGTACGGGCTCGCGGTCCGGCATCGGCTGGAAGACGGCGAGGCACGAGGAGGGCACCACCACGGAGGCAGTGGTACCCCTGCCCATGGAGCTGAGGCGGACCTTGACGCCGTGGACAGAAGCAAGGCGACTGACCACGTAAATTCCCATCTGCCGCGTCGCCGAGGCGTCCACGGCAGCGGTCCGCGTAAGGCTCGCGTTGAGCCGCTCCGCGGCTGCCTCGGAGATCCCCACGCCGCTGTCCTCCACCTCGATCAGGACGTCACCGCTCAGCGTCGGACGACTCGTCACCGCGACCCGCGTGGACGGGGCCGAGTACTGCGTGGCGTTGTCCATCAGCTCGGCCAGCAGATGAGTCAGATCGTGCACGATGTGTGCCTGCACGCACACGTCGGCACTCGTGACGATCTCGACCCTGGTGAACTGTTCCACCTCCGAAGCGGCCGCCCGGATGATGTCGACGAGCGAGGCCGGTGCCCGATGCACTCGTCCGGGGCGCTCCCCGGCGAGGACGAGCAAGTTCTCACCGTGCCGCCGCATCCGGGTGGCCAGGTGATCGACGCGGAACAGCTTCTCCAGGACGACTGGGTTCGTCTCCTCACTCTCCATCGCGGTGATGACTTCGAGCTGGCGGTAGACCAGCCCTTGGCTGCGGCGTGCCATCGAAACGAGCATGGCGTTCACGTTCGCCCTCAGTTCGGCCTGTTCGGCGGTCTGCTTGACCGCCTCCCCGAAGACCTGCTCGAAGGCCCGGGACACATCGCCGATCTCGTCACGCGTACCCAGATCCAGCGGAACCGGGCGCAGTTCCTCCTTCACGGCACCGCCCTCGGCGACCGCCGTGACAAGGGTGGGCAGTTCCTGTCGTGCCGCCCTGAGCGCGGTGCGACGCAGCCTGCTCAGTTGCCGGACCGTGGCCTGAACGATCCACACGGCGAGCAGGAACGTGAGCAGCAGGGCGCAGGCCACGAGTCCGCCGTTCCACCATGCCGTTCTCTGTGCCGCATACCGCTCCTGTGCCGCGGTCTCCGCGATGCGGAGCACGATCTGCTTCTCGATCTCGTGCAGGTCGTCGATGATCCGCGTGGCGGAGGTGTTCCACTCCTTGACGATGTTCGCGTCGATCTCCGACGGCTTGATGGTTCCGGCCCTGCCGACCATCGCCGATATGTAGGAGGCGTCGAGGGCCTTCTTGAACTTCTCGACGTCCCCCCTCTGGGCTGCCGTCTCGAACTCACGGAAGGTGACTTTCTGGAGCCGGCCGTGCGACACCGCTTCCCGCTGCTCGGTTTCCTTCACCAGGCCGCGCGAGAAGCCCGCGTTCAGCAGCCCCCGCTGGCTCGAAATGGACGCCTTGCCAAGGGAGAGCGAACTCAGAGCCCAGATGTCGGCGGCGTTGCTCCCACCATTGCGCGCGACCTCCATGGGCAGGCTCAGCAGGGGGGTGATCAGGCCGGCGTACGCCAGATCGGTGGCCACCGGATCAAAGTTCCTCGTATATGCCTTGACCCGCACCTCGGCGAGCCTCTGCAAGCTCTTCCGTGTGTCGGTGACCCGCTGGATCATCCCCTGGTTCGTCAAGCCCACGGCGCCCAGGCCCTGGTACTCGGAAAGCAGCCGATCGGTTTCCTCTCGATACGGTGTGATGTCGACTTTCTGCTGCTTCATAAGGGCCGCGAAGTCCCGTTCGTTCTCAAGGGCGTGTGCCAACTGCACAGCCGCGATGACGATTTTGGTGGACTCCTCGCCGGTCCTCATCTGCTCGGCCCGCTCGAGGGCGCCCTTGATCTCCGATACGGCCAGGGCCAGAGCCAGAGCGATGGGCAGGAGCAGCACGATCGCCATACGGGTCGAGATCTTCCAGTCCTGGGGCAGCAACACGACCCTGAAGAGACGGCTTCTCCCGACTGCTGCCGGACGGTTCTTTTTGTTCTTCATGATCAGTGGTGGCCCCGGGTGCGCGATCCTCGTGCCCCGACGACACCGCGGGACTCCGTGATGCTACGAACAGGGCACCACCGCCAGACCGCGCTAGAGGTCTACAGACGACGCCGAAAGATGACCAAGGACGCCCCACCGCTGTTCCCTCATCACCCACAAGATCAGCCCGTCGCAGATCGCGGCCTTCCTGTACCTGGCCGGCTGTCAGCAGGACAGCTACGTCGACCAGACGCGACAGCAGATGGCCGACGGCATCGGTGCCGCGCAGGACGACCGTGAAAGAGGCCCTGAAGCGGCTCTTCGAGCTCAACTACGTCAGAAAAGTCCGGAACGGGCGATGGCAGGTCAACCCCCTTCTTGTTTCAAGGGGAACAGGGGCAATCAGAACGACGCGATCGTCCCGACAAGGTCCGAGCTGCTGGAGAACACTTTTTCCCGATGGATTAGGTCCGGCGGGATTCAGCGACGCGATATAGCAGGAGATTTCCTTATGGATGTCATGTCCCCCGAGTTGCTGGGGATGCCCGGCCGGCTCCACCTCACCCCCAATTCCCTGCCGGTGCTCGGCATGATGACGCACCTTCAGGAGTTCGGTGGAGCGGTGCACCTGAACCAGGCGGAGCTCGCGGAGAAGCTCGGCCTGCACGAGTACGAGTCGGCGGTCAGCCGGGAAGGCAGCTGCTGACATCACGGAACCTCGTGCTGACCCGTGGCAGGGGCCGGAGGCGCCGGCTCCACCCCGTCATCGCCAAGTACGAATCGGAAGAGGCCATGCGCGGCGCGTTCCTGCGTGCGCAGAGCGACCTCTCCGCGGGAGCCCTCCCCGATATCAAGGCCCCTCGCTATGCGAGGAAGCCGCCGCGCTCCCGGACGGGCGGTCCGCATCTGGCATCCATCGCCGGTTGACCCCCGTCCACCAGCTCGGCCAGGGCCACCTCGGCCAGGGCCACGTCGGCACCATCCCACTTCGTACCGCAGCGCTTCGCCCGCCCGACCCGGTATCCGGGGCGAGCGGGCGAAGCGCTGCGCCGAAACTTGGCCATTGGGCCCGAAGGAGCCGGCCGCCGGGCCCGACTCAGGGACTCCGGGTGCCCGCTTCTGCCGGGGATCCGGCCAGCGCGGCCTGGTCCTCGCGCGCGGCGGCCTTGGCGCGCAGATGGGCGCGGTAGGAGACAAGTTCCCTCTTGACGATGGGCGCCATGAGGTAGAGACCGATGACGTTGAAGAGCGCCAGGACGAACACAAGGGCGTCGGCCAGGTCGAGGACCGAGCCCAGGGTCAGCATCGCGCCGACGATGGCGCAGAGGGAGACGATGAGCTTGTAGGTCAGCAGGCTCTTCTTGCCGCGGCCGAAGATGTCGACCCAGCCCTGCTCACCGTAGTACGTCCAGGTGATGACAGTGGAGAAGGCGAAGAGGACGACCGCGACGGTCAGCACGTAGGGGAACCAGGGCAGGACGGTGGCGAACGCGTCCGAGGTGAGCGCCACCCCGCCCGGCGCGTCCTCGCCGTTGGCGATCGCCTCGCGGGCCGTGAGCCAGCTCTGGGGCCGGGCGATGATGATGGTCAGCGCGGTGATGGTGCAGACGACGACGGTGTCGATGAAGGGGCCGAGCATGGCCACGAACCCTTCGGTGACGGGGTGCTTGGTCTTCACCGCCGCGTGGGCCATCGGGGCGGAGCCCAGACCCGCCTCGTTGGAGAACGCGGCCCGCTGGAAACCGATGATCATGACACCGATGAACCCGCCCGCGACGCCCGAGGGGTTGAAGGCTCCCTCGATGATGGAGGCCACCGCAGTGGGTACCGCGGAGACGTTGACGGCGATGACGATGAGACAGGCGCCGATGTAGACGGCGGCCATGGCCGGGACCAGGCGGGCGGTGACCGCGCCGATGACCTTCATCCCGCCGAGCAGCACCACGGCGATCAGCGTGGCGGTGATGATCCCGAAGACGAGGCCCGCGCCGGAGCCGCCCATCCAGCCGCTCTCGCCGCCGGTGACGGCGCGCAGCTGCGCGAGGGTCTGGTTGATCTGGAACATGTTGCCGCCCAGGACGGCGAAGATCACGATGATGGCGGCGAAGAGCGGGGCCAGGAAACGGCCCAGCCGGGGCATCCCACGTTCCGCGAGTCCGCGGCGCAGGTACTGCATCGGCCCGCCGCGGACGGTGCCGTCCTCATCGACCTCGCGGTACTTCACGGCCAGGGTGCACTCGACGAACTTGATGGCCATGCCGAGGAGACCGCACAGGATCATCCAGAAGGTTGCTCCCGGGCCGCCGATGGTGACGGCCACCGCGACACCGGCGATGTTGCCGAGTCCGACGGTGCCGGATACCGCCGCGGTGAGGGCCCGGAAAGGAGTCACCTCGCCGGGGTCGCCCGCGTCGCCCCCACGCCGGCTGCTGGCGCGTACCAGCTTGAGGGCATGGACGAATCCGCGGACCTGGATGGCGCCGAAGTACAGCGAGAAAACCGTTCCCGCGACGACGAGCCACGCGACGATCCAGGGGAACGTGACGCCGAACACGGTGAGTTCGGCAAAGATCACACTTGAGACGAACTCGGTGAGGGGATGGAAGAGGTCGTTGATCGTTTTCTCGATGCCGCCCGCGCCTTCGGAGGCGAGGAACTGATGGGCGGATGTGAGCTGGTGCTGCATAGGGCGGGTCCGGCTCTCAGCTCGGGCGGCTGGCCTTCGGGTGCCGCCGGGACGTCCGGGTGCGGTGCCGGCCACGGGCCTGTGTCACCGCCCCCTCTCACTGAAGGAATCGTCAAGGAACACCCAAGGGGGATCCAGGGACTAAGGTCCCGCCCACCATGTGCCGCAAAGGACCGCCAGGATGGCATTTCTCCACCCATCAGCTGATTCTTCGGCCAGGACGCGCCTCCCCCGCGGAACCCATCCGTCCGGATCCCCCTCCGCCTTCCGATGCAAGAAAGGAATCCGCCTCAAAGCCTTTACGTGACCCCGATCACACGGCCGGTGCGTCGGGAGGCGTGCGGGAGTCGCGTGCCCCATCGACTCGGCCCGAGGCCGCCGCAGGCCAGCCGCCGCGCCCCGCCCCGCCCCGGGCACGAACAATCAGAAGACACGGCACCCGTGATGCGTGCCCCCACCAAGTGCCCGTACAGGTCAGCACCTTGAGCGTGAGCTCGCCACCAGCGGACCATCCACACGACGCCCCACGCCGACCGTGACCGGTCGGACCGGCGGCGACGGCAGCCCCGGCACGCCCCGCATACGACAGGAGTCCAGTTCTGAATGATTACCTCGTTTCCGGCATGGCTTATGCCGGAAACGAGCAGTGCATGGGTTCATAAATAATGGATCCTGCGGGAACGGAGCATACGGCCGCCGCTCATGGAGGATTCAGAAGGCGCGCTTCATCGTCGCGTTTCACCCATCAGACCCGAGCGGCAGCAGATCATGAGACCTCTCGCGTCACGCGAGCATCCCCGTCGATTCTTCACCGTCAACGCTCTTCACAACGCTCTCGGCGACATACGGAACCCCCGGCTTGTCGACGGTGCCACCTACGTCGCGGCCTGTGTGGCCTCGCTCCTCGCCCTGGCGCAGTCCCACGAGAGCGGCCTGGTGCCCACGTACTGGGAATCGGCCCTGGTCGCGTGCGGGGCATCCGCCGCACTCCTGCTGCGGCGGACAGCTCCCATGCTGGCCATGGCGGCCGTCCTCCTGAGCACGCTGGCCTCCGACGAGGCCACGCCGCTGATCTTCGCCGCGTACGCCGTGGGCAGTTACGGCAAGAGCGGCCGGTGGGCCGCGATCGCCCTCGGCAGTCTCCTGTACGTGGGCACGCGAGCGTGGGTGGAACCTTCACCGGAGGTGTCCGTCGTGGCGTACGACACCATCGTGAAGGTCTGTTTCCCCGCCGCACTGGGCGCGCTGACACGCAGGCGGCGTGAGGTGAACTGGCTGCTCCAGCAACGCCTGGTCGCGGTCGAGCACGCCGTCGACCAAGCCGCACGCCAAGCCGTCCTCGACGAGCGGACACGGCTGGCCTTCGAGATCCACGACGGCCTGGGGCACCGAGCCACCGTCCTCACCTTCCAGGCGGAAGCGCTGCGTTGCTCACCGGGGATGCCGCGTGAGGCCGCCACGCTGGCCTCGGCCGTCGAAGAAGGGACCAGGGGCATGCTCCGGGACTTGCGTGAGACTCTCGACATTTTGCACGGCCAGTCCGACCCCGCGGGCCGCACGGGGCCCTCCTACGCCCAGTTCGCTGCCGCCCTCGTGGCAAACCTGACCGCAGCCGGCATCGACGTCTCCTTCCGTCAGTCCGGCCCGGCCCGGCCGCTCGCAGCGGACACGGACAACATCCTCCGCAGCTGCGGACGCGAAGCACTCACCAACGCCGTGAAACACGGCCATGGCGCGCCCATTTCCCTCCAACTCCGCTTCACCGCACAAGAAGTGTGCCTGGAGGTCGTCAACGGACCGGGCACCGCCGCATCGGCCGCTTTCCCCGGAGGGCTCGGCCTCGGCCTCGGACTGGTCAGCATGCGGGAGCAGACATCCCGATCCGGCGGACGCCTGGAGGTGGGCACCACCCAGGACGGCGGATTCAGGGTGCACATCGCGCTCCCCGCACCGCAGGACTCCCCGCGTCACGACGACGGGACCGTCCCCGCACAGCGGGAACGGTCAGCGGACCTTGTCCCCCGACAGCCCGGAGAGCATCCCGTCGAGAGGGCCCACCCGACCACGTGACATGGGACGGCGACTCCCAACAGCCGTGTGATCACGACAGGTTCACGGATCTGCTCAGCCGTCACCACTCGGCACCTCCACAGAATCCCTGATCTGTCCCACTCAGCGGGCATGGGGTCAGCCGTTGCCTCCGGTCCGGCTCCTGGCGTCGGTGGATGCTCAACGGGTGGCACGGCATTCCCACAAACCGAAACGCCAGGACAAGCATGGAGCGCGGCATCGGCGTACCCCACTCGTTCACCGGGCGGATGAGGCCATCCCCGCCTTCCTCGTTCGGTGGCCGGTGCCGCTGCTGCGGGGCTGTGCCGGGTTCGTGTTCGTCTGGTTCGGCGCTCCCGAACTGGTACCGGGGCTCAGCCCCACGGAGACACACGCGGTCAGGAGCACCGAGGCGCTGACCTTCGGACTGCTCAGTGGCACGACAACGCACATCTCGGCCGGCGCCTTCGAAGTCGCCCCCGTCTGACTGCCTCGACCAGCCCTCGTGACGTCACAGCGGACGCTCTCAAGACCCCTTTCCTGGGCCCTGATCCGGCTCGGATGCCGAGCTTCGCCATGACGTGCCGGTCTCGGCTTCGAAAGTCGGCCGCACCTCGACGGTGTCGTAGACGATGTGCAACGTGGCGATGCGGCCGTTGTCGGCGAGCTCCGCGACGTCCACCACGTTGAAGGGTGCCAGGGCACCGGACGGCAGGCGCCAGTCGAAGTGGAACCAGAACGAGACCAACGGGGCGCTGACCGAACCGAACCTGGTCGATCGCGGCAAGAAGGTACGAACGAAAGGACAGCCACTTCCTCGCCTTCCTCGGCCTCGCCGCAGCGCTCACCTGCTACAAGAAGCTCGCGAAATTCACCACGTGAGACATCCTAGTGAAGATCCACTTCCGGTGCATGCCCTGGGGCAATGCAGGTACGCGGAAATGCAAAGCGAAGCCGCACGGAAAGCTGCCCCCCCCTTTACACCCCCGATGCATCAATAAAAGTGACAGGATACGCGACCCTCGGCAGGATCAACCTTTGACGCCAGAGGTCAGCCTTTGACGCCAGAAGCCACCCTTCGGCGTTCCGCAAATCCTGGCCTTTCCGCCAGACTGACGCCGTCGGCAATGGGGACGGCCGTCATTCCCGGTGAGTTCCCGTCCTGTGGTTGACGACCTCTGCCGACGAGCGGCCCGGCATTCCGTTTCCCCCGGCGAATGCCGGGCCGCGCCATTCCTTCTGGACACCTTGCAGGCGCAGAGCGCCGAAATGGCCGCCGTAGCCCATCGCCCCATGTGCCACGCACAGCCGGACGTCTTATGAGATATCCGATACTGCTTCCCATGCGGCTAGCCGGCGAGGTTATGCGCGGCAATACGACATGGATCGGGATCATTCGAAACCGCGCATCCAACAGCTACCTGGCCTAATCCCCGACGAACCTACCGCCGCGCTGGGTGTCGAGCAGCCCGCCCAGGTCCTCGACCTGGGCGAACGGCTCCGCGAGCGCGGCCTTGGGGTGATCCTCATCAACCACAACATGGCAATGCACGGGCCGCCGCCGACCGGGTCGCGGTGCTCCGCCTGTGCCGCGAACAACGGCACCTTCGAGGTACGCGCCACCTCCCAGGAGGAGGTCATCTCCGCCATCACCGGCGCCACCGACAACGCCGTCACCCGCCGCAAGGCCCGGACCGCCCTGGGGGAGAAGTGAGCACGGACCTGCCCACGACCACGGACACCGGCGAGCCCACCGACAGCAGCCGAACCCACGCCGACGGCACCGGCGGCGGGGCCGCGTTCGCTGCCGACCCGCGCCTCCTCCTTCAGGAAGTGGGCCTCGCGGGCCACTGGAACACGTTCCGCCGCAAACTGCGCAGCGGTGAGCTGGGTTCGCTGCCCATAGTGGTTGGCCTGATCATCATCGCTGTCGTCTTCCAGCCCCGGGACTCGCCTTTCCTGGGGCCGGAGAACCTCTCCAACCAACCTCTTCGTCACCGCAGCCGGCACGGGGCTGATCGCCGTCGGCGTCGGCGTCGTCTTCGTCTTCGTCTTCGTCTTCGTCTTCGTCTTCGTCTTCGTCTTCGTCTTCGTCCTGATCCTCGGCGAGATCGACCTCTCCGTGGGCTCCGTGAGCGGGCTCGCGGCTGCCGTCTTTGCCGTCGTGAACGTCAACCACGGCGTACCCGAATGGCTCGCACTCGTCATCGCCCTCGGCTCCGGCGCGGTGATCGGTGCTCTGCACGGTTTCTTCTTTGCCCGCATCGGCGTGCCCGCGTTCGTGGTGACCCTGGCCGGACTGCTCGGCTGGAACGGCCTGATGCTCCAGGTGCTCGGCTCCAACGGCAGCATCAACCTCGACGACGCCGGTCTCGTCGCCTCCCTCACCAACCACTACTTCACCGACATCTCGGCCGGTTACTCACTCGCGACCCTGGGCGTGGCCGCGTTCTTCCTGTCCTCCTTCCGCGACACGCGCAGGCGCAAGGCCGTCGGCGTGCCCGGTCGCCCGCTCAGTGAGATCGTGCTGCGCACGGTGGCGCCGGCGGTGCCCGCCTATGTGGTGGCCTGGCTGTTCAACCAGTACAAGGGCCTGCCGCTGGCCGTGGTGATCTTCCTCGGGGTGGTGGTCGTCCTCGGCTTCGTGCTCCGCCGCACCCCGTAGGGCCGCAAGGTCTTCGCACTAGGCGGCAGCGTCGAGGCGGCCCGCCGCGCGGCATCAACGTCTCCCTGATCCGGGTCTCGGTATTCGCCCTCTCCGGCACGACGGCAGCGCTCGGCGGACTCTTCCTCGCCTCGCAGATCAACGCCGCCAACCAGTCCTCCGGAGCGGGCAGCCTCCTGATGAACGCCATCGCCGCCGCCGTCATCGGCGGCACCAGCCTCTTCGGCGGCCGCGGCAAGACCTGGTCCGCCCGCCTCGGAGTCCTGGTCATCCAGTCCATCGCCTCCGGTATGGCCCTCCTCGGCATCGCCTCCGCCGTCCAGTACCTGATCACCGGCGCAGCCCTCCTCGCCGCCGTCGTCATCGACTCGGTCTCGCGCCGCGCTCAGAAAACAACGGGCCGCGCATAGGCAGCGATACGGAAGGTCGGCGGTGGGCCACAGGGATGTCGCCCACCGTCGACACCGACGTCCCGTCCCGAGCGTCCGGTTGCCCGGCCGTGCAGCCTGTGAGGCATCCCGAATACCCCTCGGGGTTCGCTGCTGCCCGCTTGGGCGGCAGCGAACCACCAACGACTGGAAGGGCTCCCCCCGATGCACTGGAATCTGCGGCTGACGGCTGCCAAGAAGGGCATCTGGAAAGCGGCCGAGCTCCAGCGGAGCCTGGCCGAGTACGGCTTGGTGATCTCGTCCGCGAAGATGTCCGGGCTGTGGTCCGGTCAGCCCCTCTCGCTCAAGTTGAAGGACCTGGATGTCATCTGCGTGGCCTCGACTGCGAGATCGGCGATCTGCTGATCCCCGAGCCGGAGAAGGTCGGCTGGTACATGCCGGAGGAGCACAGCCGACGACCGGCCGACGGAAGGGGTGCCGGTCCGCCGCCGATGCCCCGACCCTGCGGCCGTGGTGCACTGCCGCCGGAGTGGACCTCCAGATACATGGTCGCCCTAAAGGGTCATGAGGTGACGTGGTGTCATATTTCGGCGACCGCCCCCGGCCACGCCGGACGCGAGCCCTCGCCGGGTGCCCGCTGTACGGCCGGCCTCCCCTCCCGAACGGTGACTCAGTGTGATCAGTCGGGATCGTTGCACCGTTCCCCACCGCTGGCGTCGGACAAGGCCCGCAGGCATGCGCCGCGGCGATGACGAAGCCATACTGGTTTCTGCCGGATAGCCGCACCTCACGGCATGGACGGGAGGAGCAGCAGTGACCACCCCCGGCAGAGCCGATGAACGTGGCGCGGGAGGGCCGGCCGACGCCGTCGACGTGGCTGTCGTTGTCATGGTGGATGTTCACGGTGTCGTGGCGGGCTGGGGCACCGGCTCAGAGCGCTTGCTCGGCCACTCCGCGGACGAGGCGGTGGGGCGGAACGCGGAAAGCCTGCTTGAGGCGCCGGGACTGGCGCCGAAGGCTCTGGCCGCGGTCGCGGAGGGCGAGGGGGCGGCCCCGCCCAGGAGCCTGTTGTCCCTCCGGCACCGGGACGGGCACGAGCTCCGGGTGCTCGCCGGGGTGTCACGGCTGCTCTCTCCGCCGGAGGGAGCGTACTGGCTCGTCACGGGCACCCCGGTGCGGCCGTGGTCACCGCAGGAGCCGAGCACCGCCTTTCACGAGGACTTCTTCGCCCAGTCCCCCGTGGCCATGGCCGTGCTGGACGACGATCTCCGGTATGTGTGGGTCAACAGTGCTCTGGAACGCGGCGGCGGCGTTCCCCGTGAACAGGCCATCGGGCGCCGCTGGGGCGAGCTCCAGCCCGAGTTGGCCCTCCGAACGGCCCGGCACCGGATGCGACGGGTGCTGAACACCGGAATGCCCGAGATCGATCACGTCTACCACGGGCGTGTCCGGCGGGATCCGTTTCGTGAGCGCGCGTTCTCCATGTCCGCCTTCCGCCTGGAGGACACGGCGAGCGGCAAGGTCGGCGTGGGCTTCATGGCATTGGACGTCACCGACCGCTGGCAGGCGAGGCAGCGTCTGACGCTGCTCAACGAGGTGGGTGCCCGTCTGGGCCACGCCCTGGACCCGTGGCGGGCCGCGCAGGAGATCTGCGATGCGCTCGTGCCCGGCTTGGCCGACTGCTGCACGGTCGATCTGTGGGACTGGGTGGTCCATGGCCACGACCCGATGAAGAAGCCCGCCGGGGACGCCGCCACGCTCGTCCGCACGGGGCAGCAGTGTGTGCGGCTCCCGTGTCCGTACTGGGTGGCGCCAACGGGTGGCACGGTCGGATACACGTCCCCGTCCCCCGTCGTGGAAAGCCAGGCCACCGGGCACGCGGTGCTCACCTCCGGATCCGCGATCGGCCTCTCCGTCCAGGAGGCTCACGGTGCCGTCCCCGACACGGATTCCGGCAGCCGTACCGACTCCGCGATGGTGGTCCCGCTGCGGGCTCACGGCACGGCCCTGGGGGTGGCGGTCCTGATGCGTCACGAACGGCAGGACCCGTTCGAACACGATGATCTTCTTCTGGCGGAGGAGATCATGGCTCGCGGCGCGCTCTCCTTGGAGAACGCGCGCCGCTACGTCCGCGAGCACTCCATCGCCGTGACCCTGCAGCGCAGCCTTCTGCCCTACCGCCTCGCCGGAGAAACGACCTTGGACATCGCCTCCCGCTATCTGCCGGCGGATGCGGGCGACGGTGTCGGAGGCGACTGGTTCGATGTGATCCCCCTGTCCGGCGCCCGTACCGCGCTGGTCGTCGGCGATGTCACCGGAAAGGGCATCCAGGCCGCAGCCACCATGGGCCGACTGCGCACCGGGGTGCACACCCTCGCTGCCATGGACCTGCCTCCCGACGAGCTTCTCGCCCGCCTCGACGACCTCGTCCTCCGTTTGGCCGAGCACACCCCTCCCGGCACGGAGAGCCTGGGGGCCACGTGCTTGTGTCTCGTCTACGACCCGACGAGCCGTCGGTGCACCATGGCCTCGGCCGGCCATCCCCCGCCGGTGCTCATCGGCCCCGGCGGGACCGTGACCTTGCCCGAGCTGCCCCCCGGCCCTCCGCTCGGTGTCGGTGGCCTGCCCTTCGAGAGCACCGACATCGAGCTGGCGGACGGCACCCTGGTCGCCCTCTACACCGATGGGCTTCTCCACGCCGACGACGATGCAGCCGAGCCCACTGCCGACCGGCTCGTCCAGGACCTCACCCCCGCCGATCGCCCTCTTGAGGTCATCTGCGAAGGCGTCATCGGCTCTCTCCCCGTCCTGCCCCCCAGCGATGACGTGGCTCTGCTCCTCGCACGGACTCAGGCACTGGACCCCGATCGGATCGTCCAGTGGGAACTCCCCCGTGATCCGGCCATCGTCTCCCATGCCCGTTCCCTGGCGACCGAGCAGCTTCGCGTGTGGGGCCTCGACGACCTGGAGACGACCACGGAACTCATCGTCAGTGAACTGGTCACCAACGCCATCCGCTACGGCACCGGGAGCATGCGGCTGCGGCTCATCCACCATCGGACGCTGATCTGCGAGACCTCCGACGAAAGCAGCACCGCACCGCATCTGCGTCATGCCAGGACCACCGACGAGGGCGGACGCGGGCTCTTCCTCATCGCCCAGCTCTCCCGCCGGTGGGGGACCCGGCCGGCCGCGGCGGGAAAGACCATCTGGACCGAACAGGACCTCCCTCCGGCTCCGGGGTTCGGTGGAGGCTGGGAGACGCCCGGTGCCTGAAACCTGGGTGTCGGAGCGGGGCTCGCAGATGGGTCCTGCCGTCATTTCACGACACCGTCGACGCCGGTCTTGGTATCCGCGCTGCCCTGAGGGCCGATTCCGGGATCGGCCGGTCGTCGTTGAGTGCTTTCCAGACCTCATCGGCCGTGGCCAGCGGTCCATGCGGATGCCGGTCATTGCCTCGACGGTCTTGACCGCGCAGGCCGCGCCACCCACCGAGTACGCCTCGTTGAACATCGCGCGCTGGACTGCCGGGCTCGTCCTGCCACCTTGCGTCCGGCACTCGGGGCGCCGGACCAGCGTGTCGCGCGGGATGCTCACGACACTGGTCTTCTTGCCCCCGCGTACACATGGACGACCATCGCGGTGTCGGCGCGGGCACCTTCGTCGGCGCCGTACTCGCTGTTCGCGCCTGCCCAGGAATCGGAGCCCAGGACGAGGATGTCCTGCGAACCGTTGTCGACATTGACGGGACGGTCCTTGCCCAGCGCCGCGTCGATGTCGACGGCGTGCAGATTGCCGTTGAACTTGTACCAGAGGAACCCGGCACCCGCACCTCCGACGAGAACCGCGCCCGCGCCCGTCCAGGCGGCTATTCGCCATCCCCTGCCACGGGTTCGCGGCTTGCGGCGACGGCCACCCTGCGCACTGCGCCGACGGCGCCCGGCGGACAACCCTCGCCACGACGCAGGCGACCGGTGTGCCGAACAGTCCGCGCCATTCGGCCTCTCGGCATCGCCGAGGGGTGACATTCCGTTCGCGAAGGAAACCCTCATGTCCACGACCTCAACTCGCCGAACTGGCACGGCCGTACCGTCCTCGTCACCGGGGCGGAGGGCTTCATCGGTCCATGCTCGTCGACCTGCTGGTGGAACGCGGTGCGCGCGTCCGGGTGCTGGTACACCACAAGCCGTACGCCGAGCGCGGCCACCTCGCCCGCCACCGCGGACCCGACTCACCCGTGGAAACACTCGCCGGCGACGTCCGCGACGCCGGACAGGTCATGGACGCCGTCGCCGGATACGACACCGTCTTCCACCTCGCCGCCCTGATCGGCATCCCCTACAGCTACGCCGCACCCGAGGCATACGTACGGACCAACGTGGCCGGCACCGAGAACGTGGCCGCCGCCTGCCGCCGCCACGACGTACGCCGCATGGTCCACACCTCCACCAGAGAAACCCCTGCCCTCCCTCAGGGCACCCTCATCCTTGGTCTCCCCCGGTTCGGTCCGGGGAGGCCGAGGATGGTCGTGTTTCTTCAGCAGGCAGCGGTAGACGGGCACGGAGAACGAACCCTCCGGCAGTTGTCGGTTCTGCCAGGAAGCGGCCGTTGAGACGGCACACCCGCGCGCACAGGCCCTCAAGTCCCGTGCCACTTCCGCCGAGTGCGGCACTCCTGCTGGTCGACGGCCCGTTCTCGATGGTTAAGGCGACCCAGTGCTCCTGGAAGCGGAGCGAGATCTGGATCGGGGCTCCGGGCGCGTGCTTGACCGCGTTGGACAGCCCTTCCTGTCCTGTCCGGTAGAGGGCGGACTGGATTTCCCGGGGAAGAGGGACGGGGGCGCCTTCGATGGAGCACACGGCATCGACGCCGATGGCCTTCATATTGCGTACCAGGGATTCGAGGAACGCCTGGTACCCCACCTCGGCGAGACGGACCGGCGGGGAGCTGTCGCCCGGATCGTTGCGGAGCATGTCGAGGATTTCCCGCAGTTCTGCCATGACCGCCCGTGAGGCGTCCTCGATCACCTGCACACCTTCGAGAACCTTGTCCGGCTTGTGCGCGTTCACCTTGACCGCCGCGGCCTGCAGATTCACGACCGCGACTTGGTGGCCGATCCCGTCGTGCATGTCGAAGGCCAGGCGGGTGCGTTCCTCGAGCACCGCGTATCTGGCAGCCTGATCGACCGTTCCCTGCAGCCGCCGCACCTGCTCGCGGAAGAACATGTTGCGATACTCCTGCCCGCACAGCACCCGGGCCACCACCGCGACGAGCACCACATGCACACCTACGTGGTACAGGACCGAGCCCGAGTAAAGAGACTCCCCCACCAGTGGCCGGGTCAGGTAGTACCCCAGGGCGATGACGCCGACCGACGCGAACGGGGCGTGCCGTCCATGGCGGGCCAGCGCCCAGGTGCTGAAGATCAGTGGTGTGGTGTCTTCCGTGGCCAATGTCGCCAGGACACTGGCCACGCCCGCGAGTTCCGGCACCCGGCGACGCACGAGAAGCGTCACGGCATACCCCGCCGCCACAGCCATGGACATGGCATAGCCTGACACCAGCCCCGTGCTGTACTCGCCGGAGACCGCGAGCAGGGTGAGGACGAGCGCCGACAGAGCGGCTGCGGCGTCCAGCCCGCGTGGCCCCGGAAACCACAGGCGGTGCAGGAACGGCCGGACGCCATGGCACGGCGGAGCTTGTTTCACCATCAGCTCGGCCCCGCCGGTGATAGGGACAGGCATACGAGGCTTCTTTCAGGGGAGATGCGCTCCCAGTATTCGCACTGGAGCAACCCGCCTGAGCATGAACAAATGGTGAATTCTCAAACCGAGGTTGACCGGTCGGCGGAAAAAGTTGACTGTCCTGCGGGAGAAGCGGTCACCGTTTTGTGTTGGGGGTGCGGTCGGTGTCCACGAGACCAGCTTCGTAGGCGAGGATGGCGGCCTGGGTGCGGTTGTCGAGTCCGAGGCGGGCGAGCATGCGGGAGGCATAGGTCTTGACGCTGGCGAGGGAGAGGTGGAGCGTCTCGGCGATCTTCTGGTTGGTGTAGCCCGCGCCGATGAGGGCCAGGACCTCGCGCTCGCTGTCGGTGAGGGAGTCGATCTTCTCCCGCAGTCCGCTGGAGCCGGTCGGCATCCGCGCCCTGGCCCTGTCGACCAGCTTGGTCATGATCTCCAGTGAGAGCACGGTGCCGCCGGCGGCCACCGTCCGTACCGCGGCGATCAGCTCCTCCGACCTGAGGTCCTTCAACAAGAACCCCGCCGCCCCCGCCTTGAGCGCCTCGATCACCAGGTCGTCGGTGTTGAAGGTGGTCAGGGCCAGCACCCGGGGGACGTCCTCGAACCGCATCAGCTGCAGCGTGGCCTCCACTCCTCCGATGTGCGGCATGCGGAGGTCCATGATGACGACATCGGGCCGGTGTTCCCGCGTGGCGCTGACGGCTTCCGCGCCGTCGGCCGCCTCGGCGACGACCTCGATACCCTCGTCCGCCTCCAGCACCGAGCGCAGCCCGGAACGGATCAGACTCTGGTCATCAACAATCAGAACGCGGATCGGCACGGCGTTTCCTTCACTGCGACAGAGGCGACGCCCCGGACATCCGTCCCGGGGCCAGCCAAATTCAGCTGACCAAACACACCGTCAGATGAGACACGACAAAATCTTATGCCATTGTTCCGAGCAACTTCCAGGGCCTGACGAGGAAGATCGCGGAGGTCTCCATGATGTCGACCGGAGTTCTCGCAAAACGTGGGCACGGCAGAAAATCTGGGCAAGCAAGCCGGGCAGCCGAGGCAAAGGGACGGAGACCTCGCGCGACGGCCGGTACTGCCGCTCTCGGGAGGATACCCGAACAGCAGTGATCACCTGGCCGGTCGGCTCCCGGGGCCACCGGGGTAACCTGGGGAATCCTCCGCACAGTTGATCTTTCCTATGGGGTTCGACGTGCACCTGGATATCCCCGCACGCGGGAATGCAGGACCGGCGCTTCACCGTGTTCCGCGGTCCAGCCGCCATGGGGGTTTCGAGGGCAATGCGACCGTGTCACGGATGGTTCGGTGTCACCGGCTGGCCAGCAGGTCGGCCAGCTCCTCAACGAAATCCATTCCCTCCGTCCCCGGGGGAACGAGCCGATAGGTATGCCCCAGGAATCCGATCAGGGAGTGGGTTTCGGCGACCGGTGCCAGGGACGTGCCCCTCTCCCGTACGAACCCTCCTGCCATCCCGAGGCGCGTTTTTTCATTGACCCCCGCGCCGCGACGAATCCGAACGGTGCTCTTCCCCACGTCCTGGGAGATGCCGTACGTCAACAGTTCACGAGCGAAAATCGCCCGGCAGCAGATCTCACCGCCGCTGAGGACTTCCACGCCAACCTCGTACGGTGCGGTCCTCCGGTACTGAAGGCGCATGTCCGCAGTGGACCCGTGTCCCGTATCCGTGACGAGACGAGCCCGCAGACCCATCTCCACCACGGCGTCGGTCATCGGCTGCTCAGGCCCCGCTTCGAACACCACATGGCTGGAGCCTACGGGTCGGGAGCACCCGTTCCGCCGGCACCGAAGTGGATTCGTCCATGGACGATGGTTGACCTCACGGTCATCCTTCGTTTCCTTCCCGGGCCGATCGGGGACATGAGATCCGTCTCCGCACGGCGGAAGATATCGCTGTCCCGGGGCGATCACTTGCCGTGGCGCCGTCGCGGTCACCTCGCGCCACCGCCGGCTCGCCCCCGTCGCCTCGGCGGAGTGAGACGGGAGCTACGCCTCATGAGCAATCACGAGCGGCACACGCCGCCCGACAACGACACGTCGGCATCCGAGCCGGTCGTGCCACCCTGCCGCACGGTGCCGGAACCCGCTTCGCACCGGCGGCCATTGCTGCTGAGCGGGCGACGCATCGTGATGCTCGCCGCTTTGGGCACGCTGGCCATCCCCCTCCTCGTCGTCGGGGCGATCAGCGGACTCGACCGCTCGTCCGCTTCCGGCCTCTCCCCTCAGAGCAAGCAACGCCCGGACCTGCCCGACGGCGAGGAGAGCGGGACGGCACACGGCGACCGGAGCACACACGAGCAGGCAAGCCCCGCCTCCACCCGTCCGGCGCCTGGTCGCACAAGGGCTCCCGGCAAGGAGGGCACCGAACCGACCGATGCCGCGGAATCGGGATCCGGCACCGGCGCGAGCACTCTGCGGCCCACCGCTCCGTCCTCCACGGACAAGCCGCGCGAGAGCACCCGCCCGACGCCCTCGCCGGCTCCCTCGTCCCCGGACACCATCGGCGTACTGAGACAGGGGGACAGCGGCCCCGCCGTGGCGGCCATGCAGCACCTGCTTTATCAGCTGGGCTTTTACCACGGCCATCGGTACGGGCACTTCGACGACCAGACCGAGGAATCGGTCCGTAGATTCCAGACGTGGGCCGCGGTCGCCGACGAGGTCAAGGACGACACATACGGAACCTATGGGCCCGCAACCCGGGCCGCGCTCCTCCGCTGGGCCTCCTGAAGACTTCGCGCGGCACTCATGCCGGATCACGCCTTCGGGAAGCTGAATCCGTAGCCCTGCCCCTTCAGCCACGGGAGCAGTTCCTCCAGGGCCTCCAAGGTCTGTGCGCGGTCCCCGCCACCGTCGTGGAGCAGAATGGTGGGCCCCATCGACAATTGGTTCTTGATCTTCTTGAGAATGGGTTGGGCGCCGGGCCGCCGGTAATCACCTGGGTCGATATTCCACCCGAGCGGCCGCATGCCGTTTTCCGCGGCGAGCTTCCGGCTCTCGGGTGTGAAGGCGCCGCCGGGGGCACGGTAGTACCAGATCTTCGCGCCGCCGGATGCCCGGTCGATCATGTCCTTCGCATCCAGGATCTCCTGTGACTGGTAGGAGAAATCCTGCTGGTCCATGGTGACGTCGTGGCTCACGGAGTGATTGCAGAGCCGGTGACCTTCGGCCACGATCCGCTTCACCAGATCCGGGTGCGATCGGGCGTTGGGGCCCGTCACACAGAATGTCGCCTTGACGTCGTGCTTCTCCAGCAGATCCAGGGCCTTGGGAGTCCAGGTCGGGTCCGGTCCGTCGTCAAGAGTGAGGTTGACGAACTTCCCATCGTCCTCGGACTCACGGCTTATCTCGGGGTCGATCCCTGGAGTCGGGGAACTGGCGCTCTGCGTGGCCTTGTCGTCTCGATCCGGGCTCCCGTCGGCTTCGCCCTGAGCGGCGAGGGAGAACACTCCGAATATGCTTATGACCACGCCGGCCGCCACTGCTGTCAGGACGAAGCGATCCTCCCGCTTCTCGGGTGATTTCATAAATCCGCGCCCTCGTCTCTCGTCGCTGCCTGCCGTTCACTTCACGAGGTCGTCGATGCCCTGGCAAACGGTCGCCAATTCGAGGCAAACACACGCGGGCCGGAATGTGAAGTGGTGTCATGGAACAGTCACACGGCGAGAATTGAAGGAGGACGGGAACGAGACGCCGATAAAGCGAGAACCGCTGCCCGGGTGTCAACTTGCGACTTCCCTCACCTACTTTGGTTGACACATCGACGGCCGCGGCGCCCGTAGCGTTCCCGCGTGGCCCACTGCTGGTCGGAGACCGAGCAGTGGACCCGGCGCGTTCGGCGGTGTGTCGGTCCCCAGCGTGCTGGACTGTCCCGGCCGCGCGAGTGCCTCCTCACGCGGCCGGGACGGTCACCCCCCAGCGGTGGCCCGGACCTGGGCGAACGGCGTTTACGGTCCGGGTCACCGCACGGTGCGGACCGTCACCCGTGTCTGCGTCCCCGCCCTTCCCCTGAGCGTGCCCCGTACGGCGGGCAGGTCGGTCACCCGAGTCTTTTCCGTGTCGCTCAGCGTGGTCCGGAAACGAAAGGTTGCCGAAAGGGCCGGGCCTGTACTCCTGGAAGGGACGAAGGCGGCAGAAAGCCGTCCCCCGATCCGAGGGAAGACGACATGATCCGGAAGACCGGAGTGCGCGCACGATTCGCGTCAGCGGGCACGCTGGCAGCGGCACTGCTGCTCACCGCATGTGGCGGCGCCGACACGCAGGACAAGGCCGGCGACGGCGAGCAGAGCAAAGAGCTCAAGTGGGCGTCGTGCATGCGTGAGGCGGGGGTGCCGGTTGAGGACCCCAAGCCCGGCGGGCCGCAGGCCATACCGAGTGGCACGGACGAGTCGAAGGCGGAAGCCGCTACGAAGAAGTGCCAGAAGTTCTCCCCGCAGGGCCAGGTCTCGGACTCCCAGAAGAAGACATGGGCGTCCGAGCTGCGCGGTTATTCGGCGTGTATGCGGAAGAACGGGGTCGCGAACTTCCCCGACCCGGATGAGAACGGCACCCTCGTCGCCCCGCAGGACGGCTCGCAGGACACCCAGCGCTACAAGGACGCCGACGCCAAGTGCCAGGACAAGCTGAAGAGCTTCCAGCAGCAGGACCTGAACCAGAAGTGACGCCGATGAGTGAGGAACAGCGCAAGCCTCGTCGCAGAGGCCGGATAGCGGCCGGTGTGGGGGCCGCCGTGGTCCTGGGCACCATCGGGGCCACCATGGTCTTCTCCGTAGGTGGCGGCGACGGAGCGACAGGCGGGCGGAACACACCGCCCGCCACCGCCCCGGTGACCAAGGGGGACCTGGCGGCCACCAAGACCGCGCCCGGAAGCTTGGCGCACGGGAGCCCGACCTCGCTGCGTGGTGCCCTTCAGGGCACGGTGACCTGGCTGCCGAAGTCCGGTGACACGATCACGCGCGGAGAGACCCTCTACAAAGTGGACAACCGCCCGGTGACCGCCCTGTACGGGGACACGCCGATGTACCGGGACCTGAAGCAGGGCGACGAGGGCCCGGACGTCAAACAGCTGAACGAGAACCTGCGGGCGCTCGGTTACACGTCGCCGTACGGTGACGCCTACACCTGGGAGACGACCGCGGCGGTGAATGCCTGGCAGAAGGGCCGGGGCCTGAAGGTGACCGGGTCGGTCGAGAAGGGTCTCGTTGTCTTCGTCCCCGGCACGATCCGCGTCGGAGAGCTCAAGGCGCAGAAGGGCAGCCCGGCGGCTGAGGCGATCCTGACCTATACGGGCAAGGAGCGTTCGGCCACCGCCGTGCTGCCGCTCTCCGACCAGAAGCTGGCTCGCAAGGGCGACAGCGTGGATCTCGTCCTGCCCAGTGGCACGTCCGTCAAGGGCCGGATCACCGGTGCCGAGACGGTGTCGTCCGACGCGTCCGACGGCCAGGGCGGCGGCGGTACGCCCGGGAGCGGCGACAAGAAGAAGACAGAGATCAAGGTGTCCATCGCCATCAAGGACCAGAAGGCGCTGGGGAACCTCCAGAACGCCACCGTCGACGTGAACTTCACCAGCGAGGTCCGCAAGGGCGTCTTCCACGTCCCGGTCACCGCTCTCGTGGCACGCACCGGCGGCGGGTACGGCCTGGAGGTCACCGAAGGCGGGACCACCCGCACCGTGCCCGTCGAGCTCGGCATGTTCAGCAATGGGCAGGTCGAGGTGAGGGGCACGGAGCTGCGCCCCGGCATGAAGGTGACGGTACCGGCGTGAGGACGGCCATTCCCGTCGTCGAGCTCAAGGGAGCGACGCGCGAGTACCCCGGGGTCGTCGCGCTCGCGGGTGTCGATCTGACGGTGCGCCGAGGCGAGTTGGCGGCGATCGTCGGCCCTTCCGGGTCCGGGAAGTCGACCATGCTGAATGTCATCGGGACACTGGACCGGCCCACCTCCGGCCGGGTGGCCATCGACGGCCACGACATCGCGAGTCTGTCGGACCGGCAGTTGTCGGCATTGCGGGCCCAGAGCATCGGCTTCATCTTCCAGAACTTCCATCTGGCCGAAGGCGTCAGCGCCCTCGACAACGTCGCCGACGGGCTGCTGTACAACGGCGTCGGCCTGCACGAACGACGCGAGCGCGCGGCAGCCGTACTGGACCGCGTGGGGCTGGGCGACCGGCTGGACCACCGGCCCGGCGAGCTGTCCGGAGGTCAGAAACAGCGCGTCGCCATCGCCCGTGCCGTGGTCGGCGAGCCGGCCCTCCTCCTCGCCGACGAACCGACCGGCGCCCTGGACTCCACATCCGGAAAGGCCGTCATGGAGCTGTTGCGCGAACTCAACGCGGCGGGCACGACCATCCTCGTGATCACCCACGACCAGGACATCGCCGAGAGCCTGCCACGGCAGGTCACCATGCTCGACGGCCGCGTGCGCTACGACTCGGCAGCCCCCGCGGACCGGGTGGAGGGGGCATGCTGATCCCCTCGCGTCTCGCGCCCCGGGATGTCGTGCGCGTCGGCGGCTTCGGACTGCGCACCCGTCCGGTACGGGTCTTCCTGTCCGCGCTGGGCATCGCCATCGGCATCGCCGCGATGGTGGCCACGGTCGGCATCTCCAGCTCCAGCCGGGCCGAACTGGACCGCACCTTGGACGCGCTCGGCACGAATCTGCTGACCACCTCGCCGGGCCAGGGCATGGACGGTAAGAACGTCAGGCTGCCCATGGAGGCCACCGACATGATCCGCCGCATCGGGGACGTGGAGGCCGCGTCCGCCATCGGCAAGATCGACGGTGTGAAGACCTACCGCAACGACAGGATCCCCTCCGAGCAGTCCGGGGGCATCGGCGCCTTCGCGGCACGACCGGACCTGCTGGAAGCCGTCGGCGCGGACATCGCCCGCGGCACCTGGTTCAACGATGCCACGGCGAAGTTCCCCACCACCGTCCTGGGAGCCGAGACCGCGAAGCGCCTCGGCATCACCCAGCCCGGGGAGCAGGTCTGGTCGGGCGGTCAGTGGTTCACCGTCGCCGGCATCCTGGCACCCGCACCGCTCGCGCCCGAGCTCGACACGGCCGCCCTGGTCGCCTGGGAGAGCGCGAAGGAGAATCTGGGCTTCGACGGGCACCCGACCACCATCTACACCCGGGCGGTCAAGGCCGAGGTGGAAGCGGTGCGCTCGTTGCTCGCCGCCACCGCGAACCCGGAGGATCCCAGCGTGGTGGCGGTCTCCCGTCCCTCCGACGCGCTCGCCGCCCAGCAGGCCGGCGACAAGGCGTTCACCGGGCTGCTCGTCGGACTCGGTTCGGTCGCTCTGCTCGTGGGCGGCATCGGGGTGGCCAACACCATGGTCATCTCCGTGCTGGAACGGCGCGGCGAAGTGGGTCTGCGCCGCTCGCTCGGTGCCACCCAGAGTCAGGTGTGCGCGCAGTTCCTCACCGAATCACTGCTGCTGTCCGCGCTGGGCGGCGGAGCGGGAGTGGTCATCGGCTCCGGTGTGACAGCCGGCTACGCGCTTTCCCAGGGCTGGCCCACAGTGGTGCCGCTCTGGGTGATGGCCGGAGGAATGGGCGCGACCCTCGCCATCGGCGGGGTGGCCGGTCTCTATCCGGCGGTACGAGCGGCCCGCCTCGCGCCGACGGCGGCACTCGCCGCGACGTAGATCCGCCCCGCGGGCAGCATGGAGGAAGCACACGATGAAAGAGGAACCGACGATGCGCGTTCTCGTGGCCGAGGACGACCCGATGACGGCCGACATGATCACTCGCGGGCTGACCCGGCACGGTTTCGTCGTGGACACCGTCCACGACGGAGATGCCGCCCTGTTCAGCCTGGGGGTGGGCGACTACGACGTCCTGCTGCTGGACCGGGACCTTCCCGGTACGCACGGCGACGAGGTCGCGGCCCGGCTGGCCGCGTCCGGAACGCGCACCCGCATTCTGATGCTCACCGCCGCGTCCGGCATGCAGGAGCTGGTGCACGGGCTCAACCTCGGGGCCGACGACTATCTGGCCAAGCCCTTCGAGTACCCCGAGCTGATCGCGCGGGTCAAGGCCCTGAGCCGCCGCAGCACGCCGATGACGCCTCCCGTCCTGCACCGTGGCGGGATCGCCCTCGACACCATAGGCCACACCGCCACCCGTGACGGCCGCCCGTTGAAGCTCACGCCGAAGGAGTTCGCGGTCCTGCGCATCCTCCTCACTGCCCAGGGGGCACCGGTCAGCACGGAGGACCTTCTGAGTCAGGCGTGGGACGAGCACACCGACCCGTTCACCACAGCGGTTCAGGTGACCATGAGCAAGCTGCGCGCCAAACTCGGCGACCCACCGCTCATCACCACCGTCCACGGCGCCGGCTACCGCCTGTGAGTCCGTTCCGGCCGGTGCAGCGACTGCGCGGATGTACGGTCCGCAGCCGTATCGCCCTTGTTTTCGGTGCGGTGTTCGTGGCGCTCGGGGCCCTGCTGCTGGGGCTCGTGTACGTGCTCTCCCGCGCCGGGACCCGGGCCTCCGCCCGCCGTCTGGCCGGTAGCGTCACAGTCGTCCCGTCCCCGTCCGGTTCTGTCCCCGGTGCCTCCCCCCATGTCTCTCCGGGGACGGGTACGGGGAGCCATCCGGCACCGGGCGGCGATCACGGGGTGATCTCGCTCACCGAGGACCTCAGTGCGGCCGCTTCCCATCAGGTCCTCGTCTGGTCGGCTCTGGCGCTGCTGATCAGCGCCGTCCTCGCGGTCGTCGTCGGCTGGTGGACGGCCGGCCGGGTGCTGCGGCCCGTCCACTCCATGACCGCCAGGGCCCGCCGCATCTCGCAGCAGAACCTGCACGAGCGCATTGCTCTGGAGGGCCCGAGCGACGAGCTCAAGGAACTCGCCGACACCTTTGACGCGTTGCTCTCCCGCCTTGAGGCGTCCTTCGAGAGTCAGCAGCGTTTCATCGCCAACGCCTCCCATGAATTGCGCACTCCCCTCGCGGGTCAGCGCGCCGCCATCCAGATCGGTCTGGAGGACCCGAGCCCGGAAGAGCTCGAGGAGGTCCGCGAAGGTCTGCTGGCGGCCAACCGGCGCAGCGAGCGGATCATCGACGGTCTGCTGACCCTCGCTCGCGGGGAGCGGGGCATCGAGAGATACGAGACCTTCGATCTGCGTGAGGTCGTCGACGAGGAGCTCGCCGCCGTCCGGGCCCCCGCCCGTGAACACACCGTGCGCACGGCCGTCGAAGGCGGCCCGTGTCCGGTGCACGGCGACCGGGTCATGATCGGCCGGCTGGTCGCCAATCTGTTGCGCAACGCCGTCCTGTACAACGTGCCGGGCGGCGACGTCCGTGTGCACGTGGGTCCGGCGCGGCTGACCGTCTCCAATACCGGTCCGGTTGTCGAGCGGGCTGAGGTGGAGGGGCTGTTCGAGCCCTTCCGGCGCGGTGGGGGCCGGGACCGGCGCAGTGATCGGGGCGAGGGTCTGGGCCTGTCCATCGTCCGAGCCATCGCCCAGGCTCACAACGGCAAGATCACCGCCACTCCCGACCCGGGAGGCGGCCTCACGGTGACACTCGAACTGCCTCCCGCGCTGCCCGACGATCCGCGGGAGATCCGGTAGCGGTACCCACCGGTGTCCTTGCGAACAACCACATCACACGGATACTCAAGCTCTCCGTTGTGGGCCGTCCCCTCCCACGTTTACCTTTCGCGCAGGAATCCGGAAGATTCTGCTCCAGCCGTCGCTGTGCAGTCTCCATCCGGTCGGCCTCGATCAACCTTCGGTCATGGAGACAGTCGATCACTGTCCTAGCCTGGGTATATGCGACTGAATGGTGCAATTGAGCCTGACTGTCCCTTGCTCGTGCTGGCCGTGGAGGAGGAGGCGGCCCACCTCGACAGGTCCATGCCCGTGCTGCTCACCGGCATGGGCAAGGTCAATGCCGCTTCCGCGCTCGCGGCTGTCCTCGGCCGCGGGTCCCTGCCCTCCGTCGTGGTCAATCTCGGTACCGCGGGCGCCCTTCGGGACGGTCTGCGGGGAACCCACGAAGTGAGCCGTGCGATTCAGCACGATCTCCATACGGCATTCCTCTACTTGCTCACCGGCCAGACGTACGGGGCGCCGCTTCAGGTGTGCGACAGCGGCCCCGTCCTGGCCACTGGAGACAGTTTCGTCTCCGACAAAGCTGCACGTGAACAGCTTGCCGTACACGCGGATCTGGTCGACATGGAAGGCTATGCCTTGGCAGCTGTCGCGCGGAAGCTCGATGTCCCCATACGGCTCGTCAAGCACGTCAGCGACGAGGCCGGGGAGGACGCTGCCCGAACGTGGCGGGAGTCCGTCGACGACTGTGCCAAGGCGCTGTCGGCCTGGGCCCGCGACAATCTGAGGTGAGTCGCTGTGGAAGTGACGCCGACGCATGCATCGGCGCCACTTCGAACGAGCGCTGCTCATTGTTGACAACGAGGTGGGAAACCGCCGCGGGGCCGGTGGGCCTCGCAGATCATCTGCCCCGGCGTACGCCGATGGACAGAGTTAAGGATGATGGCTTGTGACATGGCTCGACGAGTTGGTGGCAGGGGCGAGGCAGGACGCTCAACTGCGGCAGGAGGCCAAGCCCCTGTTCGTGGTGCGGGAGGAGGCCGAACGGCTCCCCGCTCCCCGCGATGTGCTCTCCTCGTGGACCGGGCCCGACGTGGCGGTGATCTGCGAGGTGAAGCGTGCGAGCCCTTCGAAGGGACAGCTCGCCGACATCCCCGCTCCCGCCCTCCTGGCATCCGAGTACGTGCAGGGCGGGGCAGCGGCGATCAGCGTGCTGACCGAGGGGCGGCGCTTCCAGGGCTCGCTGGCGGACCTGGCCGCGGTGCGGGGCGCCGTCGATGTTCCCGTGCTGCGCAAGGACTTCATCGTCTCCTCGTACCAGCTGTGGGAGGCACGCGCGTGCGGAGCCGACATGGTTCTGCTGATCGTGGCGGCGTTGACCGACGAGCATCTCGCCGAGCTCTACCGGCTCACCACGGATCTCGGCATGACGGCGCTGGTCGAGGTCCACAACGAGGAGGAAGCCGCACGGGCGGCCGCCCTCGGGGCCCGGATGATCGGTGTGAACGCCCGCGATCTGAAGACGCTCGAGGTGGACCGGGGCGCCTTCGCCCGCGTGGCGCCCTTGCTGCCCGAATCGGCCCTGAAAGTAGCCGAGTCCGGTGTGCGGGACCCGCAGGACGTGCGTGCCTACGCGGCGGCCGGAGCCGACGCGGTCCTGGTCGGTGAAGCCGCGGTGACCGGCAAGGACACGGCCCGCACGGTGGCCGGACTGGTCGCCGCGGGCCGGGGCGGGCGAGGCGGCCGGTGAGCGCACCCCTGTTCATCAAGATCTGTGGTCTGCGCACGGCACCGGATGTGGAGGCCGCCGTGCGGGCCGGTGCCGACGCGGTGGGTTTCGTCCTCACCGAGAGCCCGCGCCGCGTCGATGCCGTCACCGCGCGGGACTTGGCGCGGGCCGTGCCGGACGATGTGCTGACCGTGGGTGTCTTCCGGGGGCAGTCCGTGGCCGAGGTGCGCGCCCTTGCCGAGGCCGGCGGCGTTCGGGCCGTCCAGCTCCACGGTGACGAGGGCAGCGAGTACTACCCGGCTCTGCGCCGGCCGGGGCGGACGCTCATTCGCGCGGTCGCCGCGCAGGGACAGCGGCATCAGGCCGGTGAACTCGGTGAGGATCTCCTGCTGCTCGACGCTCCCGCCCCCGGCGAGGGCAGGCCCTGGGACTGGTCCTCCCCGGATTTCGAACCGCCCGGCGGGCGCTGGCTGCTGGCCGGTGGACTGACCGTGGAGAACGTCGCGGAAGCGGTCCGTGTCACCGCCCCGTGGGGCGTGGACGTCTCCAGCGGGGTGGAGCGGCAACGGGGAGTGAAGGACCCGGAGCTGATCGCGTCGTTCATCCGGGCGGCCCGCGCGGCGACGTGAGCGGCCGCCCGCGCGGAAACCCGGCCGCGGTGCCCCGGCCGCAGCCGGCCCGGGGCATCCTCCGGCGGCACTCCCCCACGCGCTGATGCCCCTCCGGCGGTCACCCCGCGGTACGGGGGATGCGGGTGTCCCAGGTCCGGTGGAAGACGATCTCGTCGCCTTCCCGGCAGGTCACCTCGTTCGAGGTGACGAAGTCCTCGGCGTCGGCGCCGATCTCCGAGCGGGTCTGGATCGTCACGTCCCAGCCGAGGGCGGGCCGGTGCAGGCGGATCGTCCAGTCCGAGCGGGTGCGGGCGGAGAGCGGGTCGCTTTCGTGGACGGTGTAGGTCTCCAGGGCGTCCTCGGTGAACTCCAGGCCGTCGGGGTAGACGCGGGTGCCGCCGTAGCGCGGGTCGACTTCCAGGCGCCAGGTGCCGGCGGCGACGTCGCGTACGGCACGGCGCTCCGGGCGCTGTTGTTCCGGCTCGGGGGAGGTGACGCCCAGGGGGGCGGACTGTTCGGGCTCGGCGAAGGTGATCGCGTCGGTGGTCGGTGTGCGGACCGGGAGTTCCAGGGTGCTGCCGTCGGAGTGCAGGGAGAAGCCCGCGCTGCCCGGCTGGGGCCAGATCCACGGCCAGTACGCGGAGGACACGGCGAGGCGGATGCGGTGGCCGGGCGGGAAGGTGTGGCCGATGGCGTTGAGCTCGAACTCCACGTCCTCCACCGCGTCTTCGGCCCAGGGTTCGGCGTGCTCACGGCCGTGGCGGGCGGAGAGGTTGAGCGCGCCGCGGGTGACGAGGGTGGCGGAACCGTCCGGTGCGACGTCGCAGAGGCGGGCGATGACCTGGCCGCGCCGGGCGTGGGAGCGCAGGCGCAGGCGCACGCGGGGGCGGCCGAGGATCTCGACCGGCGCGTCCTCCGGGACGGGGAAGTCGAAGCAGGCCGACTTGGCGTCCTCGTCACGCTGGTCCGGGGGCAGGTCGGCGTCGTTGCCGAAGGGGAAGAAGCGGCCCGCGTCCAGGCCGGTGTGCATCGGGGAGTTCACCTCGACGGGGGCGCCGGGCAGGGCGTACGAGATGGGTGCGACATGTGGTGAGGGCCAGGCGGGATCGGCCACCCAGCGGCCGGGCAGCTCGGGGTAGGTGGTTGCCGGTGGATGCGACGCGCTGATCCACGAGCGGAGTTTCGGCTCGGCCATGATGCCGGTTTCCTCGCCCTTGAGGTGCTGGTCCCACCAGCGCAGGGTCTCCTGGAGGAAGCCGATGGCCGGGCCCGGTGGCAGCCCGCGGTCCGGGTACTGGTGCGACCAGGGGCCGATCAGGCCGGCTGCCGGGCCGGGCAGGTGCTCGACCAGGCGCAGGACCGTGTCGCGGTAGGGGTCGTGCCAGCCGCCGACCGCGAGGACCGCCGCGCGGACGGCGGAGTAGTCCTCGCAGACGCTGCCGTGGCGCCAGTAGGCGTCGCGGGTCTGGTGGGCGAGCCAGGTGTGGATCGGGGGCTGGAGCGTTTCGAGGCGCTTGAACCAGAGCGTGCGCCATTCCTCGCCGAGGTGTGCCGGGTCCGGCGGGCGGCAGGTGAAGGCGAGCATGGTGGCGGCCCAGGCGTTCATGTCGACGCCGAGGACCGAGCCGCCCATGTAGTGCACGTCGTTGTCGTAGCGGTCGTCGGTGGAACAGACCGTGACGACCGCCTTCAGCGGCTCGGGGGCGAGGGCGGCGAGCTGGAGGCTGTTGAAACCGCCCCAGGAGATGCCGAACATGCCGACCTCGCCGCTGCACCAGGGCTGCGCGGCAAGCCAGTGGACGACCTCGACGCCGTCCGCGAGCTCGGTGGCGTCGTACTCGTCGCCCGGCATGCCCTCGCTGTTGCCGTGCCCGCGGATGTCGACCCGTACGGAGGCGTAGCCGTGGCCCGCGTACCAGGGGTGCCGCTGGGCGTCGCGCGGGGCGGTCCAGTCGCCGAGGCGGTAGGGGAGGTACTCCAGCAGGGCGGGGACGGGGTCCTCGGTCACCGGCCGCCATATGCGCGCGTACAGGCGGGTGCCGTCCGGAAGCGGGATGCGGACGTCCTCGCGGGTGGTCTCGTACGGGAAGGAGGTGCGGATCTGCATGGCGGGTCCTTCAGTGAACGGGGTGCATGGTGCGCTTGAGCCATGGCGCGGCGGCCAGCACCGCCAGGCCGCCGACGATGGCGATGCCTCCGTTGAGGCCGAAGTACAAGGGGTTGGGGATCTCGCCGTAGAGCTTGACGGCCTGGGCCTGGATGCCGTTGGCGAGGGCCATCGACAGGAACCACACCGCCATGGTCTGGCTGCCGAAGGCCGCCGGGGCGAGCTTGGTGCTGGCGGACAGGCCGGTGGTCTGGAGCAGGACGTCGCCGAGGCCGAGCAGCAGGTAGGACAGGACGACCCACCAGGCGGCCATCTTCCAGTCGCTGCCGCTCCGCCCGAACGTCGGCACCACCATCACGAGAAAGGAGAGGCCGCCCAGCAGCACGCCCAGAGCGATCTTGTTGGAGGTCTGCGGCTGGCGGCGCCCCAGGCGCACCCAGACCGCGGCCACCACCGGAGCCAGTGCCACCTCGAACGCGCCGAGCGCGGAGGCGAACCAGGTGGAGGGGAAGGCGAAGCCCAGGATCGAGGTCTCTGCGTTGTCCGTCGCGAGCAGCATCATCGTCGAATACGCCTGGAAGAGGATCATGTTGAAGACGACCGAGGCGCCGAACAGCACGAGGTAGGGGCGCAGTCTCCCCCGCTCCTCCGTGGTCACCCGGGGGCTCTTGAACATCACCGTGAAGCAGACGACCGGTGCCACCGCGGCGACCAGGGTGAGGGCGTTCACCGCGAGCCCGAGCGTGAGCACGCCCGCAGCGCCCAGCAGTACGGCCAGGGCCGCGGCCGTCAGCAGCCCGCAGGTGATCAGCCGCCGGGCCCGGCGCATCGCCTGCGGCGGCAGCATGCCGACGGGCGCACCGCCACGGCCGGGCAGATTGCGGCGGCCCATGACGTACTGGACCAGGCCCAGGGTCATGCCGACCGCGGCCGCCGAGAAGCCCCAGTGCCAGCCCTTGTGCTGGCCGAGCCAGCCGGCGATCAGCGGGCCGAGGAAGGCACCGATGTTGATGGCCATGTAGTAGATCGCGAAGCCGGCGTCGCGGCGCTGGTCGTCGGTGCGGTAGAGCCGGCCGACCATCGTGGAGACGTTCGGCTTGAGCAGCCCCGTGCCCGCGCTGATCAGTCCGAGCCCGGCCCAGGTGGCGGCGCCGGTCGGCACACCCATCGCGTAGTGCCCACAGGCGATGAGGATGCCGCCCCACAGCACCGCGCGGTAGGTGCCGAGCATGCGGTCCGCGAGCCAGCCGCCGACGACGGAGACGAGATACACGAGCGTGCCGTACGCCGCCGCGACCGAGGCGGCCGCGCCGGGTGCCATTCCGAGGCCCCCAGCGGCCACGGTGTCGGCGAAATACAGCACCAAGATCGCCTGCATGCCGAGAAAGGAGAACCGCTCCCATACCTCAAGCCCGGACAACGTACCGAGGCCCTTGGGCTGGGCAAGGAAGGACGGTCTTTCACCCGGCGGATCGTCCTTGCGGACAGCATCGGCAGCGGCGACGGGCATGGCTGCGCTCCTCATCGATCATGAGAATTACTCACGAATTTAACATTGGCTCGATTACACCCCTTGTCCGTGTTTTCCAAAAGGGACCAAAGCCTCTGGCTGCTCATGCTCTCGGCAGGTAAAGCGGACGCAACGGAGCGAACACCACAGCGATCTTCGGTGAAGTGACAGACGGCGGTACGGTCGGCTGTACGACCGCAGACACCGGACGTTGCATGAGATCTCGGGAACTGCTGCGATAAACCCTGCACCGTCAGATGCTTCACACGTCACTCAGCAGCGGGCACCCCTCAACACCGCGTGTTCCCGGACCACCCGCAAAGAATAGATCATGAGCACATGTACACGGACCGTACGTCCCGGAGCGGTCGAGCCGGAAGGCGGACATCGCATGACCGGTGATGGCGCAGGATTCGATGACGGGGAAACGGAACAGGCCGCCGCGCGTCCCTGCGGAAAAATCACGAGCCGCCATCGTCCGACCGTTTCCAGCAGTTGCGCAGCGAACTCCGTGGTATCCGGACTCGCAACGTGCTTCCCGGCGTGGCCCCCTGTTTTCACGGATTTCCTGATCTGCAAGCCCGCCCCCATAGCCATGACCTGGCAGTATCGATTCAGTTCATCAGGTCTGCGGTCCCGGAACCGCATTGGGTGTTGCAATGAAGGGATGCCCGATCAGCCAATGCCACGCGCCGGCGTACGGGCGACGGCATACCTCAACGGTCGTGCTGCCGTCGCTCATGGTCGACGAGGTAAGGGCGAGGTCGTCACTGCAAAGCGTGAGTTGTGAAGCGGGCGGGGTGAGAACGGACCTTCCACGGAGAGTTGGCCGATGCCCTGCGGCCGTTCAGCGCACTTTCGCGCTACCTGACCAGTCATTGCCGGGCCTCCAGCGGGGCTGTCTCGGGGTATCGAAGCCTCGCCGAAATATTTCCGTCTGAGCTGTGGTGTTCCGCAGTACCGTGACGATTGGCTGGGTGACTACAGGTCAAGAGGCTGAACGGCGCAACGGGAATCGTCGCCCATCGCGGGGCAGGCCGTTACGGCTCCAGGCATTGATGGGGCGGAGCGTAGCGACGGGGTAGTGCCGGCGGTGTGGTGGTCGGCGGTGGCGACGGAGGTGTACTGCCTCGGCGCATCCGACGGGGGTGCCGACGGCCCGCCGCCTCCTGCACCGCACAGGGGCGGCGGACCGTAGGAATTGTCTTCTTTCGGGTCATCAGGCGAGCCGAAAGAAGACAGGTATCCCCTGAATTCCTCGGTTATTTTCTCCTGGCGACACCCTCCACGGTCCGTTCGAGAAGACGTCGCGGATCGTCGGGCAGGACGGGTTCGCCCACGTCATCCGAGCGCCGCCGGCCCGCAGGGGTGCCATCGGTCGACCTGCCCGGCATCAGAGGAGAAGCGGCATCCCATGACCTCAAGCCTGTTCGAGGAACGACTCGCGGTGACCGAGGAGCGGTTGCGCCGTCTCTACATGCGGCACGAGGGCGGCGAGGGAACCGGCGGGGCGCCGGATCCCGACCACCCGCCCGCCGATCCGTACGACTGGCCCGACCCGCGGCAGCTGGCACATCTGGCAGCCTGCGGGGATCAACTAGCCCATCTGACCACGGAGTTCAGCCTCTCCGAGCCCGAGACGGACCTGCTGGTCACCTGTCTGTTGCCGGAGATCAACCCGGTGTGCGGCAGCGCCTTCCGCTTCCTGAGCGGGCTGCCCACCTCGCGGCCCACCGTCTCCGTCGCCCTGTCCGCCCACGGCCTGCCCGTCCACGATGCCGTCGTCAACGGTCTGCTGCGGGACGGCTCGCCGCTGTTCAAGGGCGGCCTGGTGACGTACGAGAACCCCGAAGCGCCCTTCCCCGAGCGGGTGTTGAACGTCCCTGACCGGTTGCTGGACTTCCTAGCGGGCCGCGACACCGACAGGCCGGGCGGCGGCAGCCCCTGGTTGCGTGTGCTGCCACCGCACCCGGAGGACACCCGCGACCCCGGCCGGAACCGGCTCCAGGAACTGGGAGCGGACCTCTCCGCCGACCCGTACCGCACTCGCTACCTGCGCCAGGGCATCCACGGCGAAGCCCTGCCCACCGTCCGTGCCACGCTCGCCGTCCTCGGGCGAGTACCGCTGCTGGTGGACCCCGACGCGCTCGCCACCAGCGAGGACACCCCCGCGCGACTGGCCCGGCGAACCACTCTGGAGGCGCGGCTGCTCGGCGCCGCCGTCCTCGTCCCCCTGCCGCCCCCCGGCACCGTCGCACCCGAGCAGGCCGATCTGTTGCGGCGTCTGGTCATCCTCCTGGACGAGGAGCCGCTGCCCCTGCTGCTGTACGGCGGCCGGCCCTGGGCCGCCTACGAATGGGGCACGCCACTGCCCGTCGAGACCGACCTGCGTTCCGCCGCCGCGCGCCGCCCCCGCGACCAACTGGGCGCCGCTGCCTCGGCGGCTGTGGAACGCGTCCACCGGGCTTCCGCCCTCACCGGGGCCACACCCGAGATGCAAGAGGTCCGTGCGGCCGCCCGGCTTCGCTCGGCAGCCGAACTCGGATCCCTGGCCCGGCACATCGTCCCCGAGGTCAGCCGGCAGGACCTCGTCCTGCCGGTGACGGTCCGCGCCCGGCTCGACATGCTGGTGGCCCGGGTCCGCCATCGCGAGGCAGTGTTCCACGACTGGGGGCTGCGCCTGGGCGGCGGCCGGGGCCAGGGCACCGCGGCCCTGTTCGCGGGCGAGTCCGGGACGGGCAAGACCATGGCCGCCGAGGCGGTGGCCCGGGAACTCGACCTCGACCTCTACGTCGTCAGCCTCCCGTCCATCGTCTCGAAGTACATCGGTGAGACCGAGAAGAACCTCGAACGGGTCTTCTCCGCCGCCGAGACCCTCGACGCCGTCGTCCTGTTCGACGAAGCCGACTCGATGTTCGCCAAGCGTGGTGAGGTCAAGGGCTCCAACGACCGGCACGCCAACATGCAGAGCGGCTACCTGCTGCAACGTCTGGAGGCATTCAACGGCCTCGCGATCCTCACCACGAACCTGCGTTCCAACATCGATGCCGCCTTCACCCGCCGCTTCGACGAGGTCGTGCACTTCGAGAGCCCCGGCCCCGAGGTCCGTGCCCTGCTGTGGCGCTCCCTCCTGGGCGAGGCGGTCCCCGCCGACGTCTCCGTCGAGACACTCGCCCATGCCTACGATCTGGCGGGCGGCAGCATCCGCGCCTGCGTGGAGAGCGCGGTCTTCGCGGCAGCGGCAGCCGGTCGGCCCATGACCGGCGAGGATCTCCTTCAAGGCATCGAGACGGAGTACGGCAAGCTGGGCCGGCTCTTCGGGCGGGTGGCGGCGTAGCTCGGTGCCCAGAGGACGCCGCACCGGGGAGGCCGGCAGAGCGATGCCCTCGGGCGGTGTTCACCGAGGGGGCACCTTCGTCCCGGGGCCACACGTCGCGCCCCGACCTGAAGAGCCGGGGCGGGCGCGGACCCGTAATCGGCCCTCATGCGGGGGCGAGCCGGCGCATCAGCCGAAGGACGACACCCGGTCGCCGAAAGGATGGTCCCTATGACGGCACACGGTCCACTTCCGGCCGCACGGGGGCGTGTGCGGCCACGTAGCGTCAAGTGCAGAGCCCAGCAACGGTTCCGACCCAGCCCCTTCACATACTCCAGGTGAGGCATTGATGACCGAGCCCCGGCCGGAGGCGCCGCTCCGGCAGCCCACCACAGGCCGCACGTCCCGTCGGCAGCAGTCGCAGGAGCAGGCGCGTCCGCCGGGTCGGATGGCACCCGGACTCGATGCGGCGGTGGCCGCCGGGACCTCCTTCGAGCAGGCACGCCGTCTGCTCGATGCCTCGGACAACGACTGGTCCACGGCGAAGGAGCGGTACGGGGACGCCGGGCAGGCTCCCGACCGCATGTGGAGCCTGTTCCACTACCGCAAGGTGTACATCGACGCGAAGCTCCTGGAACTGCGCTCCAGGCATCCGGCGCTGCGCATCCGCTCCGTCGGCAGCGCCAATCCCACCTCGGACTACGACATCACCGTCAGCGGCCCCGGGGCCGCGCAGGCGGTCGCGGAGTTCAACGCGTCCTTCCGCCGCGAGTGGGGCAAGGAGTCGGCCACGGTCTTCGATGTGAACCTCTATGTCAAGGACTTCATGCCCGAGCGCGGCAACTTCGCCTTCCCTTACGCGCCCGGCACCCGGGGGCTGCGCTGGACCGAGAGCGAACTGCTGCCGCCGATGGGCGAGGACAGGCGCAAGGCTCGCTCATGGATGCCCCGGCAGGACGGCACCTGGGAGGCGGACGGCGCGCGCAGGCTCAGCCCCGAGCGGCCGGACACCGGGATCGCCGCACCGCGGGGCGCTCTGGCCAGGGCCGTCGCGGAGGCCGACCAGGATGTCGCGGCACTCAGCAAGCTGCGCAAGTACATGGACGCCGCGGAATGGGGAGCGTACGTCGCGCAGTTGGCCCTTCTCGTGCCGCAGGCGGTGCGCGCCGAAGTGGAGCGCCGCCATCTGATGGCGGACACCGTCCATCAGCGCGCCACGGCCGAACTGGCCGACCGGCTCCGCGCGGACACCGGGCACGTGCGGGCCGGGGCGACGGACGAGGCGTACATCGAGGAGCTGGAGCACGCCCGCCCCGACGCCGTCGTCCGGGCGCGCAACCTCATCTACGCCGGCCACACCGCCCGGCTGAGCGAGGCCCAGGAGCGCTATGCCGCCCGGAACTCCGACGAACTGGCCCTGGAGATAAGGCGACGGACCAGCTACTCACTCTGGCACGCCATGGAGGCATACCACTCCCAGGGCGCCGTCCTCGACGTCGTCGGCAAGCAGGCCAGGAGCGACGTCGAAGTCACCAGCGCGCACTATCTGCAGTCCTTCAACGAACAGCTCGGCGACCTGCTCAAAGACCTCAAGCACTACGGCGACGCGGGCGAGGCGTTCTACCGCAGCGCGAAGTACCTCCAGCGGATGACAGCGGCGGCCCGCCAGGTCCTGGAGACCTCCGGTGCCGACCTGCCGGACGCGGACCTCGCGCTGCTGGCCCAGCTGGCGGAGATCAGCTCGGCCGACGGCACCCTGCTGGGCATCCGCGGCGGCCGCGAGAAGTACGCGCTCTCCTCCGCGCGGGACAAGTCCGATATCGCCACGGGTGTCTACGGGCGGGCGCTGGGCATCACCGACAAGAATTCGCTGCGCCGCGCCGTCCTGGACCTGGGCGCCCGCGTCAATGCCGCCGTCCGCAGCCGGGGCTGACCAGGGCTCCGCAGGACCGGGCCCGTCAGCTGCGCGGTGTCACGGGCGCGGTCCAGGGGCCCGGGTGACGCCCGGAGGCCGGTGGCATCCCGGCGTTCGCCATCAGCCGATCTCCTCGACGTTGCGGCGGGGACGGGCCGTGCCGCGGGGGCGGGGAGGGCGGCGGGGGCGGTCCTCGGGGACCAGAGGCGGATCCAGCCGGGCGGCTCGCAGGGCCAGGCCGCTGACCGGCGCGGTCTCCACCATCGTGGCCGGTCGAGTGACCGGGACGGTCACCAGGAGGTCGAGGACGGGACGGGCCGGGGTGCCCAGGCCCGACCAGAGTTTTACCGCCGGGGGCTCCGTGCCTTCGGGCGTCTCGCGCAGTCTCAGGGACAGAGCGCCCGCCGCCGACATGCTCGGGTGCGGCGTCAGGTGCTCGGTGGCCACGGACCACTCCAGCAGGCTGCCGAGCATGCGGTGTTCATCGCGTGAGCTCTGGCCCCACACCGTGAGGGCGTAGCCGAGTTTGAAGTAGCGGGTGGGCCGGTTGTGGCCGACCACGACACCGTGCTCGTCGATGATGCTGGTGTCACCGGACTGCCGTTGGGTGACGTCCTCCTCGATGCCGTGGAGGAAGAGGTTCACGCACAGCCCGGAGCGCCGGGCGGCCCAGTCGGAGTTCGGCGTCTCGAAGACGATCTGCGCGTTCACGCCACGCAAGGGGCCTTGCCGCAGCTCCTTCTCAAGGGTGTCGTCTACATGCTGGACGATGCTCACCGGTCGGCTCCTGGAGGGTGGGTGGGGACAGGGGAAGGGGGCGGGACGGTCAGGAGGAGGACCCGGGGGTGTCCGGTTCGGCGTTCGGGCCCTTGAGGGGGATCAAGTCGCCGGTGACCACGGCGGTGGCGGTGCATGAGGTCACCGAGGGAGCGGGAGGGCCGCCGGAGGCGGACGGGGTGGGGGCGGGGCCGGCGGGCGGGGGCGCCGGGCAGTCCAGCCGGAGGGTGAGCTTCTGGTCCTCCTTCAGCGACAGCCGGGCCGACGGGGTGTAGTCCTTGACGTTGTTCACGCTGGTGCTCTGCAGCTGCTGGGTTCCGGCTCTGAGGAAGACCGTTCCGTTCTCCGGGCCCGACGCGCTCATCTGAACCGTCTTGACCACCAGCCGGTAACCCTTCTCCACCGTGTACTCGGCGACCGGCTTGTTCTTCTTGGTGTCGGCGGCCAGAGAGGTCTGGAACGGCTTCTTCTTCAACGCGCCCGCCTCTTCCCGCTCCTTCTGCGCCTTGTCCTCGTCGTCCTTCTTTTTCTTCTCCTCCTTCTCCTTCTTGTCCGCCTCCCTCTTCTCGGCCTTCTTCGCCTCCGCCACCTGCGAGGGGCCCTTGGCGGTCTCCGTCTCCGCCTTCGGCTTCTCGCCGCCCACCGGCGAGATCCACAGGGCCACTAAGGCGATCACGACGGCGGTCAGCGCGATCAGCGCCTTCAACACCGGCTTGGGCAGGATCGGGTGCTGCCGGTGGACGAAGGAGGCGGTGCGCTCCTCCGCATGCTTCTGCTCGACGCGCACACCGATCCGCCAAGTGGCCGCCGTACCGACGAAAACCGGGTTCGTCACCCGTGCCATGAGGCTGACCCGTGCCCGCTCCCCCGCCCGCAGGGTCAGCCGGGTCCGGCGCAGCCTGAGCCGTAGCGGGGCGTCCTCGGCCTCCGGCGCCACCCGCAGCCGTACGGTCGTGATGGCGTTACCGGTGTTCTCCAGCACGATCAGGTTGCTGCTCCACAGAGCCCCGCCCACCCGCGGCCGGACCGGCTCCACCGCGATGTCGTGAAACTCGCCCACGGAGATGTCCGCTTCGGGCACAGCCACGGCGCCCGGGTCCTCGACCGAGGCGACCTGGACGGCGAAGGTCAGGCTGCCGGGGGCCAGTTCGCTGTCGCGCGGTAGTGCGATCGGAATGTTGATCTTCTCGTGGTTGCCCGGGTAGACGGGCAGCTGTCCGAGTTCCACCTCGGTGTCCGGCCAGTCGGCGGGTGGTCCGATCAGCCGCAGCCGGTAGGCGTCGACGATCCGGCTCTCGTTCCATACCCGCAGGTGAGCCGTCAGCGAGTCGCCGGGCGTGATCACATCCTGGGGCACGGTGAGTTCCGCCCGTACGCTCATGATTCCTGCCTGGTGAAGAACTGGATCTCCGCCAGGGCGACCGGCATGTCCGGTTTGAGCCCCGGGTGCACCGCCTCGATCAGCACCTGTACCGAGGTCACGTCGTCGATGCCCAGGTCGAAGCGCTGCGGACCGGGCCGGCCGCCGAGTTCGATCTCCTTCTCCACCGTCCCCTTGCCGACCGTGGCTGCCGTCACCCTGATCTTCGTGGGCCTGCCGGTCTCGAAGAACTGCCCGGGAGCCTTGGACGCTCCGTTGACGATGACGAGAGAGGTCAGCCGGAACGGGCTCTGGAATGTGGCCGTCCAGTGCTGGCCGACGGCATCCTCGCCGGTGCCTTTGGGGGCCCATGCCTTGTTGTCGATTCCGTCGGAGGCGAGGTTCGCGTCGAAGCCCTTGGCTGAGCTGGAGGCGGAGACGGTGTCCGGCGCGACCGCGTACTGCGCCAGGAAGCGGTCCTTGACCAGCGGAACCGCGCCCTGTGCGGCCGCCGCGGCGCCGCCCAGCGAGACACCTGCGACCACACACACCGGCAGCGCGGCCAGCACGACGCCCCAGCGGCGGTCCCAGTGCCAGACGTCCGGCCGTTCCGTGTACTCCTTGCGCAGCCGCTGCCAACGGGTGAGGACCGGCGGTTCCCGTTCCGGTTCCGGGCGCAGCAGGGCGCCGCAGGGGTGGCAGTACGTACGCGACTCCGCGTTGGACTCCCGGCACTCGGGGCACGGCAGCAGGTGCGGTATCCCGTCGGTGGGCGTGGGCGTGGGCGTGTCCGGGGCGGACCGGTCGCCCTCGGGCAATGTGGTCCACAGGACCACCTCACCGGTGATGACCTGGGTCTGCTCGGCGGCGGACTCCGGTGCGACAGTGGCGGCCCCTGGATACCCGGGATGCCCGGAAGGGGACACGACGGCCGGTGGGGTCCCGAGTGGGCCGGTCTCCGCCGGGAAGGTGACTTCCGGTCGGCGGTGGGCGGGTTCGGGCCGCGCGGGTGCCGTCGACGGCTGTGCGGCCGGCGGGTCGGGCCACACGGGGTCCGGCCACGTCGTCATGGGGCGGCCGGACCCCGTAGTTACGGTGCTGGGACGGCTGGGGTCCTCGCCAGAGTCGCCGCGCTCGGCCCCGGGGTCCGTCGCAGGCGGCGGCGGGGGTTCCGGGTCCACCGGGGCGGGCCGCGCGGGCTCCGGCCGTACCACCGGACCGCTCCCGGTCGTGTCCCATCCCATGTAGGCGCCGCACGACACGCAGAACATCTCGCCGGGGTAGGCCATCACCCCGCAGCCAGGGCAGATGTCCTGCTCGCCCGGCACGTGCCAGCCCCGGCGACCGGACGAGGCCGACCCCATCAGCGCGCTCCCCCCGCCGCGCCCCGCACGTGCAGCGGGTCCGCGTCGTCCTCCACCGTGACCTGGGCCGCGACGTGTGCCGGGAGCCACTCCCGCACCAAGTCCGCCACGTCCTCCACCACCCCGGGGCGGCCTGTCGACATGCCGTGCGGGAGCAGCACCCGCACCCGTGCCCAACTGCCGCCGGGCGCGGGCACCGAGGGGTCCTCGGGGCCGGCGGAGCAGTGTGTGGCCCCCGACTCGGTGAGTTCCAGCCGCCCGCCCAGCACGTACCGGACCAGCAGGTCGAGCCCGGACCTGGTGCCGCGCAGCCCGTGCAGCCGGTGGCCGAGCAGCAGTGCGTTGCGGCGGCCCGTCGAGCCCACGCAGGCGGGCAGCGAGGTGTGGGTCCAGTCCAGCATCCAGGTGACGAAGTCATCGGGTGCGGTGCGCGGACTGAAGTAGGCGTCCAGGCAGTCCAACGCGGTGATCAGCGGGGCGAGTACATCGTCGAATCCGGCGATGAACCGGTCGGCGAAGTCGCCCTGCCGATAGCTCTCCGGCAGGATGGCGCGCAGCGACCTGCTCCCGGGTACCAGCGGCGGCACGGCCTTCGCCGGGCCGGGCGTCGTTGCGGGTGCCGGTGACGGCAGTCTCTCCATGGATCCGTTCCCGCCCGTCTCTTCCTGTTCTTCTGCCATGGGCTATCGGGCGTTCTTCACGGCCACCTGGTGGCGGAAGGAGAGGAACAGCGTCGCCGGACCGACATCGATGCGGTCGGTGGCGGGCTGCCGCTCCCCGGTGCCGATGTCCGCGGGGTACATCTCAAGTTTGAGCACGGACTCCACGTCCGCGCAGCGCGCGGCGACCGCGTACAGGTCGCTCAGTCGCAGCGCCCTCCCCAGTGGCCAGCCGGACCGGTTGTGGGTACCGTGCGCCGAGGGCAGCGGGCTCAGGCACTCGTACAGCGCGCGCAGGACCCGCTCCTTGACCTCCTGCCGGTCCGCGCCCTTGGCCGCCTCGACCTCGGCGACGACGGTGACGCCCTGGTACGCCGGCCCGCTGACCGAGACCGTCACCCCGAGCGGTCGGGCCGCTTCCACGGCGTCGGCGGCGGCGGCCAGCATTGCCTCGGAGGGCGCCAGTTCGCGCCAGCTGTCCTCCTCACGGACGTCCCGCACCTGGGGGATGACCAGGACCCGGACCAGCCCGGCACGGTCGGAGCCCGCCGGCTCGGCCACGCACTCGATCCGGCCCGCCTCCCGGCAGGCCGCGGCCGCGATCGACTCGTAGTCGCGGGCGGTCACGGCGCGGTCCTGGGTGCGCAGCCAGTGCCCTGCCCGCCGTCTTACGCTGTCCACCGACTCGGCGTCCACACCGCCGGTGGCAGGGCTGCGGTTCTCCACCCGGGAGATCAGCGCGACCGGGGTCCGCAGCACGGTCAGGGAGGACGCGGCCACATTGCCCGCACGGCCGCCGCCGCGCCGGTAGGCACCCGCCGTGATCCGGGCGCCGATCTCGGGCACCGCGCCGTACTGGCGCACTTCCCCGTCCGGCTGACGCACCGACGGGCCGAACCGGACGGTGCCGCTCACCTCGTCGACCGTGACGTGCCGATCGGTCGGCGAGGAGTCGCTGAACGAGGGCACCGCCTTCCACATCTGTCGCCCGGCCTTGGTCTCCACAGCCACCGCGCGCAGTGATCCGGCGACGACGGGAGTGCGGTGGACGGTGAAGGACTGGCCCGGCGTGCCGTCGGAGACGCCGAGCTCGTCGAGCGGAACGGTCTCGCCCTCCTCCGCCCCCGTGGTCCCGCCGATGGTGTACGCCTCCAGGGAGCCGACCCTGGGGGAAGAGGAGTACGGCCGCCGGCCCGGCCCCGCCTCGCTGATCCTGCACCGCAGCCAGCCCGCGCGGCGGCGGCCGATGAGGGAGGCGGTGTGCCCGTCGGGCAGGTGCAGCAGGATCTCGCCCGGCCGGTTCAGGCCCCCCGTGCTGTCGCTCTCGACCTCGCAGGCCACCCAGTCGTCGCCGCACCAGGCTTCCCAGACGCGCGGCGGGCGGCGGGGGTCCACACCCACACCGTCCATCCGGCAGTCCACACGCAGCGCGACCGCGCAGCGCGGCGCGGGCCGGGACAGGCCGACCAGCAGGGCGTCGCCGACTGCCGGCGGCTGCGTGAAGCAGGTCACCGGCTCTCCGGCCAGGAAGCGCTCGGTGGCCAGTTCGGGCGCCTGCCCGGCCGGCGCGGAGCCGATGTGGCACAACTCGGTCGGCACGACGTCCAGTTGCCGGCTGACGGTGAAGACGCGGGCGGGCGCGCTGCCCGTACGCGGGGTGGCCACCTCGGTTCCGGCCGGTACGGTGACGTCGGCTCCCTGCGGGGCGGAGAGCCGGAAGGTCAGTTCGGTGTGCGCTGCCTGAGCGGCGGTCAGCTGGACGCCCAGCAGGTCCAGGAACTCCAGATGGACCTTCTCCGGGACCCGGTTGAGCCGGTACGAGAGCTGGTCGACCATCTGCGCGAACGCCTCGATCAGCGCGACGCCGGGGTCGGAGACGTTGTGATCCGTCCACTCCGGGCAGCGGCGCTGGATGAAGCGTTTGGCGTCGTCGACGAGATCCTGGAACCGGCGGTCGTCCAGGTGGGGGCTAGGCAGAGACATCGTCTTCTCTCTTCGACGTCCGCGAGGCGTCGTGCTGCTGCTCGGGGTGCGTTCCCTCGCCGCCGTGGACGGGGATCACGTAGAACGGATGGACGAGATTGCGGCGGCTATTGGTACCGGCCAGGTGGTAGCCGATCTGAATGTCGAGGACCTCCTGGTGGTCGGCGGCCTGGATCACACTGACGTCGTCCACGACGATCCGTGGCTCCCAGCGCTCCAGGGCCCGCCGCACCTCGTGGGCGATGGCCCCGCTGGTGGAGGCGTCGAACGAGCCGAAGACGCGGTCGCGGATCGCGCAGCCGTACTCGGGGCGCATGGGCCGCTCGCCGGGCTCGGTGCCCAGGATCAGCCGGATGGCCTGCTCGACGTCGGCGGAGCCCTCGGCCATCGCCACCCCGCCGGAGGGGCTGACTCCCAGCGGGAAGGCCCAGCCGCGGCCGATGAAGAAGTCGGACACGGGCTCAGCCGCCGATCAGTACGGTGGGGCAGCCACCGGTGACCGTACCGGGCCCGGCCACGCTGCCCTTGACGACAGCGGGAAGGCCGCCGATGAGCACCGGCCTGGGCAGCGGCAGCGGGACCACGGGAACCGGGGGCGGTGGGACGGGTGATCCGGGCGGTGGTACGGCGTACGCGCACAACGAGCCGGGAGTTGCGGCCGGCTGGCCCCCGATGAGGACGGTGGGCACTCCGGGCGGCCCGAGGGTGCCCTGGCCCACGGGTACGGGGACCGGGCCCGGGTGGGGAATGTAGGCAATGGCGTCGCCGACGCGTGCTGCGGCAGGCATGCGGTGGTGCTCCTTTCCGGGCGGCGGGAAGACCCGGCCATCAGTTGATCTTGACGGGGAGGCCGGTGATCTCGGTGCTGCCCGTACCGGCGAGCTTCGCCGTCGCACCGGAGACCTTGACCGGCCCCGTGGCCTTGACGTCGACGTTCATGCCCGAAAGCTCAAGGCTCTGCTGGGCGTTGACCGTCACCTTCTGGCCCTTCAGCTCCAGCGGCCCCTGGTTCGCGTTCACGGTGATGCCGTTCTCGGCGCTGATCTCCACCTTGCCGTCGCTGTGCACAGAGATGAGCGTGTTGTGCTGGTCGAGCCGAAGCCTGAGCTTGCCGTCGCCGGTGACGAGGGTCGCGCCCATCCCCGAGCTCCCCGCGTCCAGCAGCTCCAGCCGGTGGCCCTCCTTCGAGCCGAAGGAGCGCCGGTTGGCGATGCCCTTTCCGCCGTCGACCAGATCGAGGTCGTGCGAGGCGAGCTCGTCCACCCCGTTGTACAACCCGCCCAGCACATACGGGCGATCCAGACAGCCCTGCTCGAAGCCGACGAGCACTTCGTCGCCCACCTCCGGCAGCACCACACCGTGGCCGCGGCTGCCGCCCAACTGCACGGTGCGCGCCCAGTTGCTCACGTAGCACGGATCCAGCCACGGCAGCTCCACCTTCACCCGGCCTCGGTCCGACTCGTCCCGGATGTCGACGACCTTGCCCGGCAACAGCCCGTGGAAGCGGCGCAGCCCCGACTCGCCGTCTCCGGGACGTCCGGCGAGCGCGCGGCCGGCACCCCCGTCGACCGTCAATTCGGTCAGGTAGCCGGAGTCCGGGTGGTACTCATGCCGTACGGAGGTGACCGTGTACTGCCCTTCGTGCTGTTCGCCGAGGCCGGTGAGCGCCACGGCGGTACGCAGCCGCAGCCGGGGCTCGCCGCGTACGACCGCGCGCAGCCGGGTCAGGCTCGCGGACACCTCCTGGGCCATGGCCTCGGCGACGTGTTCGACCTCGTTCTGCGTACCCCGCGGCAGGCTCGCGAGCAGCAGCGACTCGCCGCCCACCGTCTTCGCCCCGGCCCGCCAGGCCACATGGCGCGTCGCGGTCTCCCCCGGTATCTGACGGGCGACCAGCGGCTCCTTGCTCTCGGGGTCCCAGCCGCGCACCTCGACCCCGATGACCTGGTCGCGCAGCGTCGCGACCGAGCTGACCTTGATCAGGTTCTCGCCGAATTCCAGGGCGAACGGGCTCTGCGCGGCTCGTGTCCCCTTCGGGGGCGCGTCCGAGGCTCGGGCGGGCTTGCAGAAGTGCAGCTTCCCCTTCCGGAAGAACAGATCGCAGCCGTTCTCACGGGCGAGGTGGGTGAGGAAGTCCCAGTCGTTCATGGCGGGTTGGGTCAGGAAGTCGTACATGAGACCGGGGTCGTCCATGGTGCCGGTGCTCACCCCCGCGAGGTCGGCGACTTTCTGGACGATCTGTGCTGCCGTCATCTGGCGGTAGGCGAGGGTCCGGGTGCCGCGCCGCAGCCGGTGGGCCTGGTCCTCGGCCCGGATCACGGTGAATGCGCCGCCGCCCGCCATGTGCCGCCCGCCGGAGTCCGCCCCGGCGCGGGCCTCGCAGTCGGTGACCACGCCCTCGAAGAGGTCGTGTTGGCCGTCCGGCCCGAAGGCGGTCAGTTCGAGCTTGCTGCCGAGCGTGATGCCGGTCTCGGTGAGCAAGGACGCCTGGCGCGGGTCCCGGAAGCCGACCTCGGCGGTCGCCGAGACGGTGCCGTTCTCCTCCACCAGCGCCCAGGCGAGCGCGGTGTCACAGACGGCGGGCAGGCGACGGCCATCGACCCGGATGCCCAGTCCAGCGGTATGACGCCCCGTCATGTACGTGTCCTCACGTGTGTGGTGGTGTCAGCGGTCTGTGGTGCCGGGCAGCAGGAGATGCCTGCCGGGAGTCACCTTCGACGGGTCGTCGATGCCGTTGAGTTCGGCGATCTGCCGCCAGTCGGCCGCATGGCCGGTGCTGCGCACGGCGACGGACTGAAGGGAGTCGCCCCGTACGAGCACACAGGAGTGCCGCGAAGCGGGTGAACCGGAGGTGGGATTCTGCCCCTTCGTCGCCGTCCCGATCTCCTCCAAGGTGAGCTCGCACACCGCGCGCAGAGGCTCCCCGCCGGTGGAGAAACGGGTGTACTTCGCCTTCACACCGCTGAGGAACGCCGGGAAGGACACCGATTCGAAGCCGCCCCAGCGGAACTTGACCCACGGCGGCGAGGGGCGGCCCGCGGAGAGACTCTCCTCCGTCGGCGCACAGCACCCCAGCAGCTTGGTGACACGCTGGTCGACGGTCTGGTTCTGCTGATCCTTGTTGTCGAGCACCACGGTCATGGCGAGGATTCGCGGCCGGCTTCCCGTGAACTCCGGCACCGAGGTGCGCGGCGCCGAGCGGGCGTTGTGACGTGCCAGGGACACCTCCTTGGTCAAGGCGAGTTCGGCGGGCCTGAACTGCATCCTGATGTCGTCGGTCCGCTTGGCTCCGGGCCCCTCCTGGTCGCCGGTGGGCGGATCGTAGATCTCCAGGACCGCCTCGGCCATGTTGTCCTCGGGCATGCTGCCGCCTCCCTTCCGTGGTGTGTTCGACGAGGGTCATGCCTTGGGTTTGGGCCTGAATCCCCTGTGAACGAATTCGATCTCTTCCATGGCGACGCTCCCACCGCGGGCGTCCAGGCTCGGTCCCCGCCAGGCGACGGGCATGACGTCCTGTAGTTCCCACGTGGCCACCGCTTCGTTGCCGCGACCGAGGCAGGCGATCTCTCCGGTCAGCGGCTTCGGCTGTTTCTGGACCGATTCCTGGACCCATTGGGACCACTTGGGCGAGTCCCTGGTGATGGGGCGGGACACGACCAGAGGCGGGTACGTGACGCGATGGGGCAGGTAGACGGGAGAGTCGTTGAAGCCGCCGTCGAGTACCTCGTCCACCACCACGGACAGGGCCAGCCCGGTGCAGCTGGTGAAGATCCCGAGGCTCTTTCCGTCGATCGTCAGCGAGAACTGATGGATGGACAGAACTTCTTTGTCGGGGGGCATGGTCATACCTGCGCTTCCTGGTCGAGTACTCCTGGCGGGATGCCCCAGTGCGTCGCGGCGCTCGACGCGTCCTCGGGAGACGGGAGGGCGGGAGCGCTCGTGGACACGTCGGCCCGGCTCTCCGGCAATCGCGAGCCGATCCGACGGAACACGGGACAGCCGCCGACGCCGTCGTAGTGGGCTCCTGCGGCGTCCGAGACATCGGCCACCGCCGGCGAGTGCCGGGGCGGAGCGAAGGGCACCAGCACCCAGGCACACGGGATCGCCTCCGGCATGGTGAGGCGGGCGACGCGGCGCGCCTGGACGACGGCGCGGACGGGCGCGGGACCGGGACCGGGGTGTCGCGGGCCGGGTTCCGGTGTGGTGGGTGCACGCGCGCCATCAGGCGCTGCCCGCGCGCCCGGGTTCCCGTGCCCGGCGCTGCCGCCGCCGACCGTGCCGAGGGCCCGGACCGCGGCCCGGCCGCCGGAGGTACGCGGCCTCCGGGGCGGCCCGTGGCCGACCCCGGCCCCCGGCACGCTTCCGGTCCCCGATGTGCCGCGCTCGGCCACGGGCGCACCGACGATCGACCGGCCGGACGGTTTCCGGGAGCGGCCCCCGCCGCCGGACCGGACCGGGAGGATCCAGGTGGCGGGAGGTGCCGGGGCATCGAGGTGAGGGGAAACAGTCTGGCGGATGGTCTCGCGAGGGGCCGTTGCGCCCCGCGATGCTCCAAGGTTTCCCGCACCGTCATCCCTGGCGAGGGGCGCGAGAGCAGGCCGGAGCCGCGTGGCCGGACCGGCCGCGGCTTCGGGCGGGGAGACGTGGGGGCGGGTGTCATCGGCGCGGGCGGGGGCGGCACCCCGGACGCCGCTGTGTCGCTGGGCGAGCGGCAGGTCCCGCATCCTGGGTGGCACCTCCGTGTCGGCGGCCTCGGGTGCGGCCGCAGGACGCGTAGCGCCTCGCCGCCTCCCGTGCGCGCCGACCGCCTGCGGAGCAGGTGGCTCCTGCGCGGTGCGCGGGCCCTTCCCCGGTACCGGGGGCGGGAGCTCGCCCGGTGCCGGCGCGGTCCGCCCGGTGTCCTGGGCCGTGCTGGACGACGCCGATGCCCCCGCCTCGCGGCCGGTGCCGGTGGTGACCGACACGGCCGCTCCAGCAGGACGTGCGTAGGCCGTTGGGGACGGAGACGGGAAGTCGCCGAAGGACCGGTCGGCATCCGAGGCGCCCGATGACGGGAGAGAAGGGTGCAGTCTGTCGGGCCGTGCCGTCTCGTCGATGTCCAGGGGGGCGTCGGGGCGCGCTGGGGCGACCGCCTTCCTCGGGGCTGCTCCGTCGGTGAAGGCAGGGGTGTGCCGCTCCGGCGACCGGATCCGGCCCCGTGCGGGGGCCGCGTCGCCCGCGTGCGCAGGCGGGGCGCTGCCGGGATCCTCCGTGGTTCGTCCGCCCTCGCTGCCGGGCTGGGCGCGGCGGATGCCGGGGGTCGCGTCAGCGGAAGTGGCATCTGGTGTGCCGGCCACATGGGCCGAGGGGGCAGTGCCGGTACGGCGCGGGGCGAGCGGGAGCCTCCCCGTGCCGGAGGGCCGTGGAGCTTCATGGCTCAGAAGCGCAGCGGGGCGGGTCGTGGGGATGCGGGAGGAATCGGTGTCCCATTCCGGCGCTGGGGCCCGGCTTGGCGTGGTGGCGGCGCCGCCCGTGTGCGCTCCTTCGGTGTTGTCGCCGAGGGCCGCGGGTGCGGGTCCGGGTACGCCGGCGGCCGGGGCGGAGTGGGCGGCCGTTCCGGCACCATCGCCGCGCTCGGTGAGAGGGAGGTGTCCGGTGGCGGGCGTCCGCGGATCCCCAAGGTGCGGGAGCCCGGCAGTACTTGGAGGGCGGGTGGCCTCCTCTTTCGGGGTATCACCGTCGATACCGGCGAGAGCGGGCCGTACCGCAGAGGGGGTCCGGTCGTCCGGTGCGGCGGGGATCCGGGACGCGGCGGTGCCGTCCGGACACGTTTCCACGGGTTCGGATTCGGTGTGTTCCAAGCCCGTGGGCACGATGCCGGCCGGGGCCGGACCGCCCCCGGTACCGGGACGGTTCTCGGTGTCGCTCTTCGGGGCCTGGACGTGCCGAGGCGTGGTGTCCTCTTCACAGGTCTCACGACCGACCACGGTGCTGGTGCTGTCGTTCCGTACGAGGGCGACGGACCGGTCCGGTGCGGTGGCGGTCCGGTCGGTGAACTCGGGCGTAGGGCCGGTGTCTTCCGCCGGCGCGGCTGTCGGGGCCGTTGCCGACGTGACGGCGGTGTCGGCGCCGGGGCGGCGCCGGGTGAGGGGAAGGTACTCGGCGCCGGACGGTTTCTGCGGGTCGTGGCTGCGCAGAGGCTCGGTGGGGCGCGCCGGGGCGGTGGCCTTCCTCGGGGCCTCGCCGCCGGTGGCGGCGGGCGGCTGATGCACCGGGGCCGGGCCCTGGTCCGGGAAGGTGGCGGTCCGGGTCATGTTCGCGCCCACAGCCCGGTCGGTGCCGTGCGCCGGGTCCGCGGACGTGGGTGCGGTGTCTGCCGGTGGCGTGTCGGCGGCGGCGTTGCGCGCGGCAGGCCCCGCCGTACCGGTGCCGTCGTGCGGGCCGACGAGGGGGAGGCGCTCGGCGGCAGGTGTTGCCGGGCTTCGGAGGCGCGAGTCACCGGGCGTCCTGGCGTCCGCGGACGCAGGGCTCGTCCCAGTGTGCTCGGCCGGGCCCTGGGACGGGGTTTCGGCCGTCAGGAGACCTGCCGGAGCAGCGGTGCCGGCCTCCGGCGCAGGGGGCTCCGGTGTGTGGTCGGCGGCTGAGGACATCGAGGCGAGGGCGTGGTGCGATGCGGTCCGGTCGGTCCGGGTCGTGTGCGTGGTACCGCGGGGCTCGACGACGTCCTCGGCCGGGGCCCCCGGCTGACCGGCCGGCCCATTCGGCTCGGCCAGGGAGAGGTGCCGGGTGGGGGGAACCTCCGGCCCGTCGAAGTACAGGGCGGCAGTATTCCGGTGCGGCGCTGTGGTGCCGCGCCCGGCGTGGTGCGCGTCCGGAACGGAAGGTGTGTCCACAGAAGGCGCCTGCGGTGAGGTCACCGGCTCGGCCGTGGGGCGGGTGGAGGAAGAGTCCGTGGTGGGAGGTGCCACGTCGGTGACCGGAGTATCGATGATGCCGGGGCCGGCAGATCCGTTTCCGACACCGGTCCGGGCCGGGGCATCGGTGGTCTCGTCGACCGCTTCGGGTACGGTCGCCGGTTCCACGGTCGGCTTCTCAGCGGCTCGGCCGCCGGTCGGCGCCGTCCCACGGGTAGCCGGTTCCGCCTCGCCGGAGGTCTCGGTGTTCCCGCGCCGCGCCGACAGGGGGCGGCCGGGCTGTCGGACCTGACCGGGGACGGCCCGGTCGGTGGCCGCGCGCGGGGCGCCGCCCGCGACCGCATCCGCTCGGTCGGCGGACGAGGTGTGCGACCGTTGCCGTCCCGCCGGGGCATCTGCGTGGCGTTGGTCCAGGGTGGGGTTGCTGTCCGTGCCGGGGCGGGCCGACCCGGTCTGCGGAGTGGAAGCGGTGTTGTGGGGGGATGTCCGCGATGGCTGCCGCGTCTCCAGGGCACGCTCCTGGGGCAGTTCCCGGTCCGGGTCGTCTCCGGGAAGGGCGGTCCCGACCGACTCGTCCGGAGCGGGGCGCCGCCCCGCGGAGGTGGCCACTGCCCTCTTGACCCACGAAGTGAGTCGGTGGGACAGGGGCTTTCCGCGCTCCGGCGCGCTGTCGCTCCGGGCGGCTCCGGAGACCGCCGTGGCGTCAGTGCTGTCACGGGCGGCTGGTGCGGACCCGGACTCCGCCGCGGGTGCTCGGTGCGGGTCATGTCCGGTCCTCCCGGACTGCTGCCCGGCGATCGGCTCGGCGGGGGCCGCCGTTCTCAGGGGTATCGCCAGGGCACGGGTGTCATACCCCTGAGAACGGCGGGGTCGAGAGGCGGTCCCCGACTCCACGGGCTCCTTCGCCGGGCCGCCGCGCGCTCCGAGCCGGCGTCGGCTCCGCCGCTGCGGCTTCTGTCCCGGTGTCGCCTCGGTGTCCCGGGTCACGGCCGTCGGATCCGGTGCCGATGCCACCGGACCGGCCGCGGCGCCCCGTGTGGCGTCCTCCGCACCGGACTCCGCCGCCGGGCCGTGCGCCCGGCGCCAGTAGAGCCGCGCCGCGGGACGGTACGTCGGCAGCCCCGCGCCCCACCGGTCCACGTCGGCCCGGAACACCAGTGGCGGCTCAGGGTTGACCAAGGTGGTGATCTCTCCGGAGATCCGGGGGTCCTGGAACGCCGGCAGCCGTCCGGTGACCCGTTCGGCGTCCGTGACCGGACTTATCCCTTCCGCGATCGTGCGCACGGTCTCGGACAGCACCGTCGGAACGCCTGTGGCCGGGCATGCGCCGATGGCATCCGCCGCGGTCCCGCGGCCCTCCCCGGTGTTCCGACGCATGGTTCTCACGTCCCTTCTGCGAGGCGCTGATTGATGTGGGTGATCTGGCGGATGTAGGCGCGGCGCTGAATGTGGTCCAGGTCGAGCAGCTCGCCGTGCGGCCAGTGGAAGTGGTAGGCGATGTACGCGATTTCGGAACGCAGGTCCTCGGCCGCGTACACCGTCATTCCCCCAGGCGACTCCCCATGTCCACGTCGAACTCGTGGTTGCAGTCGGGGCATACGGTCGACGCGAGCGAGGTGCCGTCCAGATTGATCTTCTCGTAGAACTTCTGCAGAAACGCGAGGTCCGCCGCGAAGAGTTGCTCCACGATGTCGGCGTCGACGTCGGTGACGGTGCCGAGACGGGTGATGAGCCGGCTGAGCAGGACGACGGAGAGGTACGCGGGATTTTCCCGCACCCGCATGTCGCTGAGCGGCCAGAGTTCGTCGCGGGCAGTGGCGAGGCGCATCACGCCCTCCCGGTGCACCTTTCCCTGCGGGTCCACGTAGCCGCGCGGCAGCGTGAAGGGGAATTCGGTGCGGAGAGCCGCGGGCCCGCCGCCGAGCGGGCCCGCGCTCTCACCGGAAGGGGCGGGCGCGGAGGCCGGTGACGGCGCCGTGGGTACGGGTGCCGCCGACTCTGTTACGCGCCCCCGCCTCACTTGAACTCGATGCCGTCACACTCAAGGACGACGGTCTCGTCGACCTCGGCGGAGTTGCCGGCACTCACATCGCTGACGCTCCACCTGCTGACCCAGACACCCGTCAGGGTCGCGGTGCGCGTCTGGCCCTTGGCGCTGTCGGTCAGGTTGATGGTGATGTTCTTCTTCGCCTCGCTGATCTTGTCCGCCTGGGACTTGGCGATCCACTCGGTGAGAACCTTGTTCTTGTCGAAGCCGCGCACGATGGTGACGCTGGGAGCGGTCGGCTTGCCAGGGGTCTTCACCAGAACGCGCTTGCCGTCCTCGGTAATGCTCTCACTGGTGATGACCTCTACCTGGAGGCTCAGCCCACTGACGCTCTTCAGCAGTTCGAGCTTGGCTCCGTCGATCTGAATCGTGAACGTGTCGGCGCGGAAGGCGCTGCCCAGGGTCGAATCGGCCATGACTGGCTCCTATGTTTGAGGTGTACGGAAGGAAGAAGGCGGCAGAACTGGGGAATTACTCGCCCGCTCCGTCACCCGACAGGGACTCCTGCGAGATCCGGAACACGACGAACTCGGCAGGCTTGACGGGGGCCACACCGATCTCACAGATGACCTGGCCGGACTCGATGACCTCCGGCGGGTTGGTCTCCGCGTCGCACTTGACGTAGAACGCCTCGTCGGGAGTGGCACCGAAGAGCGCGCCGCTGCGCCACTCATTGGTGAGGAACGCGGCGATGTTGCGGCGGATCGTGGCCCACAGCCGCTCGTTGTTCGGCTCGAAGACCACCCACTGGGAGCCCAGGTAGACCGACTCCTCCAGGTAGTTGAAGAGTCGTCGGACGTTCAGGTAGCGCCAGGCCGGATCGCTGGAGAGCGTACGGGCGCCCCACACCCGGATCCCGCGGCCGGGGAAGCTGCGGATGCAGTTGATGCCCGCCGGGTTGAGCTGCTCCTGCTCACCCTTGGTGACCTGGATACCGAGGTCGAGGGCGCCGCGCAGGACCTCGTTGGCCGGTGCCTTGTGCACACCGCGGGCCTCGTCGTTGCGGGCCCACAGGCCGGCGACGTGCCCGGACGGCGGCATGAGCACGCCCTTGCCGGTGGCCGGGTCGGCGACTTGGATCCACGGGTAGTACAGGGCGGCGTACTTCGAGTCGAAGCCGGCCTCGTTCTGGCGCCACTCGTAGACCTCGGTGGGGCCCATGTCCGGCAGCGGGTCGAGGAGGGCCATGCGGTTGGCCATGTTCTCGCAGTGGTCGACCATGGCCGTCTGAATGGCCTTGACCTGTTCACGGCTGACGGTGCCCTGCTCGTACGCGGCCATCAGGTCGGGGGCGATGACCATGGTGATGTCGTCGATCGCCTCCAGGCCCGAGAGGCCGGAGCGGTCGTTGACCTTGCCGATGTAGCGGCCGACGACGTCCTTCGTCGTGGCCTCGGCGCCGGCGGCCGGGGCGGCGGGCAACGCCAGGGCGGAGGATTCGGGCAGCGCGAGCACGGCGCCGGTGGCGGCGGGCGCCTCCTCCACGGTCACGAACTTGGAGCGCTCCTTGACCTGTGTCACCACATACGCGGGCGATGCCTTCTCGGGGGAAACCTCGAAGTTCTCGGTGGCGGATCCATCGACCTTGACGGTGAAGACGAAGACATCGCCGTCCGTGGCCTCCGGCGCGGCGCCGCCGTCCTTGGCTGTCCTGGGCTTGTCGGCGACGGTGCCCGAGGTGGCACGCCGGGCCTTCGGGTCGGCCGACTTGCGCTGGACGTCGACCGAGATGTCGCGACCGGCGGTGGCCGGCAGGGCCGCCACGCGGAAATCGCCGAGGACCTGTGCCGGAGCGGCGCTCACCGACCGGGCGCCGTCGACAGCGGCATCACCTTCCGCGGACTGACCGCCGACGCGGACGACGTAGCAGGTGCCACCGCCGTTGGCGAAGTACCCGTAGACCGAGTGTCCGAGGTAGGAGCCGTCGATGAATTCGCCGAACGTCTTGGTGAACTGCCCCCAGTTGGTGACACGCACCGGCTCGTTCAGGGGACCCTGCTCGGCGAATCCGACGAATGCGGCCACTGCCGTGCCGACGCCTTCCACCGGCCGGGAGCCACCCGCGCTCTCTTCTACGAACACGCCGGGAGACAGGTAGGTTGCCATCCAGCACTCCTTCTTGTGAGTTGTCCCGAGGGGGAATCCATTCGCAGGCTGCGCTTTCCGCACGCGGAATGGAGGGGAAAGCGCTGACCATCAGTCGGGGCTGGAGAATTTCCTCTTGCCGCGACTGGCTCATGTGTCGGCTTCGACCGTGGATTCTTCTCGGATCATGGTCAAAGCGTCGGTGCCGTGTCAAACGAAAACCGGCGCTCTGCGAGTTCGGCTGCCATGTGTCATCCGTGGTCCGGACGAAATCAACCTTTGGCCGCCAAGAGTCATATTTTGCGGACGAGTTCGGCTCGATCCACGACGATCATTCCAAGGATGGGATCCGTCGACCGCATTCATCCACGAGGGCGCGAGGGGGACCGGAGAAATGGGATCCGAGTGCGCCTGCGCGCCGGTGAATGAGTCCGAGGAGGACAGCGGATGACCACTCCTGAAGCGGAGGCCGGTCCGAAGTCCTGGAGAAATTCGGTACGGACCTCACCGCCGCGGCCCGCGAGGGCGGGCTCGACCCGGTCGTCGGCCGGGACGCGGAGATCCGGCGTGTGGTGCAGGTGCTCTCCCGCCGCACGAAGAACAACCCCGTCCCGATCGGCGAGCCGGGCGTCGGCAAGACCGCCGTCGTGGAGGGCCTCGCGCAGCGGATAGTGAAGGACGACGTCCCCGAGTCACTGCGGAACAAGCGGCTCGTCTCGCTCGACCTGGGCGCGATGGTCGCCGGCGCGAAGTACCGGGGTGAGTTCGAGGAGCGGCTCAAGACCGTCCTGGCCGAGGTCAAAGCTGCCGACGGGGAGGTCGTCACCTTCATCGACGAGCTCCGCGGACAGGCCGAGCGCGCCCAGCGCGACGGCGACTTCGACACCGCCTCCAAGCTGCTGTACGGCGAGATCCTCACTCTCGAACGGGAGGTGCAGGAGGCCGGCCGACGCGGAGGGGGAAACCGCCCGGTCGGCAGGCCCCGAAGGACACCTGGCCAAGGAGGAGGTCGGCCCGGACGACATCGCGGACGTGGTCGGCTCCTGGACGGGTATCCCGGCCGGCCGGCTCCTCGAAGGCGAGACGCAGAAGCTGCTGCGCATGGAGGACGAGCTCGGCAAGCGGCTGATCGGCCAGGAGGAGGCCGTCACCGCCGTCTCCGATGCCGTGCGGCGCTCGCGCGCCGGGATCGCCGGCCCCGACCGCCCGACCGGCTCCATCCTCCTCCTCGGCCCGACCGGAGTCGGCAAGACCGAGCTGGCCAAGGCGCTCGCCGGCTTCCTCTTCGACGACGAGCGGGCCATGGTCCGCATCGACATGAGCGAGTACGGCGAGAAGCACTCGGTGGCCCGCCTGGTCGGCGCCCCGCCCGGCTACGTCGGCTACGAGGAGGGCGGCCAGCTCACCGAGGCCGTCCGCCGCCGCCCGTACACCGTCGTACTCCTGGACGAGGTCGAGAAGGCCCACCACGAGGTCTTCGACCTCCTGCTCCAGGTCCCGCGCGATTCTCGCCAGGAAGTTCAGCGACGGTGCCACCGCCCGCGTCGACGCCAAGGACGGTGAACTGCTGATGAGTGAGGCCGTCTGACTCGGTACGCGGGCCCACGGCCGGGTACGTGCGGCGGGCCCGCTCCCGGGGAGGAGAGAAGGCCAAGGGCTGTCCCGTCATACCTGGCGGGCGCGCGACGACGGCTACGGCACCTCGCTGCCTTGTCGGAACGCCCACAACAGAATGCGGACGCTCCTCCGCCGTGCGATGCACCGCATCTGACGCCGCGCGCCGATCCACCAGGTAGGACGGGGCAGCCCTCAGACCCAGACCTCGCCCTCGTCGGACGTGCCGGTACCGGCGTCCGCGGCCTGGGGACCCGCCAGCGCGCTCGGCGCGGCGTAGGTCAGCGGCACCCTGGCGAAGATGTCCCCGAAATCGAGGAGTTGCGCTGTCGTGCCGTCGGAGCTGGACCACCCCTGCCCGTTGATGGTGATCTCCTTGTGCGCCTGGCCCCGGGCCCAGGCGGCCAGGGCCCGGGGGCGCTTGTCCCAGTCGATCCTGATGCGCAGCTCGGCCTCGGTGTCCACGACCGTGGCACCGTTCGGGTACGTGAAGTTGTCGGACCGTTCATGTCCGATGCTGCGGCTGAAGCCCTTCGTCGTCTCCCGCTTGTAGGCGACCGTGGCGGACCCGTTGCCACCGGGCTGCGCGAGGCCCATCAGGGTTCCGGCCGTGCCTCCAGCGGAGACCGTGGGGCCGGTGGTCAAGCCGCGGTTCTCGGCGAGGGCGCTGTTCGACCCCCGGGTGTGTCCCATGCCCGCCGCTGCCATGGACGTGACGCGAGAAGGTCTTTCCGCCAGGGCCAGCGAGACCCGGACCCGGCACCGGTAGCTCCAGGTGAGGTTGTCGCCCTCCAACTGGGGCAACACGTGCTCCCCTGCGCCGATGAAGCTCGCGCCCTTCTCCGCCAGCCGTTCCGCCGTCAGCTCCTGAGCGAGCAGGGCATAGTTCGCTCGCGTCCTCAGCGCCTCCGGGAGAGCGTCGTGGACCATCTCGAAGAGGGTGGGTACGACCCCGAGCCGCAACACCTGGCTCCCCGCGGGGAGCGGCTGTGTCATCGCCTTCACCGCTTGCGCGCCCTTGCTGCGCAGCGCGTCGGACCGAGCTTTGTCATTGCGCTCACGGATTTTCTTCTGCCAACCGGAAAACAGCCCGCCGGCCGTATTCTGCGCCGTTGGCCCCGTCGCGTGCGACAGCGGCGCGGCAGGATGATTGCCGGTACCGGGCCGTATGGGACGCCGACCGGGCTGGGATCGCTTCAGAACGAACTCGCTATTGGGCATCAAATACCGCCACACCGTTGCGATTTCTACTGGTCGCCCGGAGTCTTTCATGGCCCACCCCCTTCGGGACCGGGACGAAAGTCCCTTCCCGCGACCTCAAGCCGTCCGCCGGCAGGAGAAGCGTGGGCGACAACCGCGAGGGAACCGACTTTTTTTCGGTGTCATGTAGCTTTGACGGGGATGATTGGGCGACTGGGACGGAACATAAGGGCAGGCTGCTCTCCGCGCGTCATGCTGGGCTTTGCCCTCCTGCTCATCGTCCTCCACTCCTTTTCCGGCGTATATAAGTCCGGTGTAGGACCGCTGAACTCGCGTACAGCATCCGTCTTCCTCGAAGACGCCACACGGCACGAGCCGGGCCCGGCCGCGGCCTCCGTCCCTGCCGGCCCCCACATGGCCACAGCGGACGCCCACTTCCCGAGTGAGGGCGACGCCTGCCACCAGAGTCGGGGGCGTGTCTCCGGTCTGTCGGCTTCTTCCCCTGCGCCCGGCTCCGTCGCTGTCACCCCAGCACGTGCGGAGCCGGCGCGGAACATGACCGGCGGCGGCACGATCCGCGGACCGTCCCATGACGGAGCCTGCGCGGTGGACCTGAACCGACTACAGATCCAGCGGGCCTAGAGCGGGATGCCACTCGGCACCACCGGCACTGCCGCCACGCCTTACGGATGACCCCGGCAGCGCGTCACATCGGCTTCCCGAACTTCCCGTCGCAGGGGACCCCCTACGACGGCCGGAAAGGTACACGCATGGGTTTCACATCGGACAACGACGAGCGCACGAACGGCGGGGAGCAGCCCGCCCGCCAAGAGCCGAAGCGTCCGGTATCCGGACAGCGGCCGAGGCGCCGGGAGTTCCTGATAGGTGGCGCGGTGCTGCTCGCAAGCGCCGTGGGTCTCGCCGCTTGGCGTGACGACTCCTCCGGGGACGGCGCACGGCGAGTATCGGCCGACGACAAGGCGGCCTCCGGGGATGCGACACGGGCGAAGATCTCCATCACTCCGGCCAACGGCACGGCCGACGCCGGCATCCACGACTCACCTACGGTCACCATCAACGATGGCACGCTGACCGGCGTCACCGTGACGACGATGCCCGGCGGCGCCGATGTCAAGGGCTCACTGTCCCCCGACAAACGGAGTTGGAGGCCACAGGCCCCGCTCAGCCGGGCCACCACCTACAAGGTCATGGCACACGGGCGGGACTCCACCGGGCAGCGGATCAGCCGGAGTTCCTCCTTCACCACCGTCTCCGCGGCAGGCAGCTTCATCGGGACCTTCACGCCCGAGGACGGCTCACGCGTCGGTGTCGGCATGCCGGTGTCGGTCCTCTTCGACAAGCCCGTGCGCAACAAGAAGGAAGTGGAGGAGGCGATCACCGTACGCTCCACCAGTGGTCAGCGGGTCGTCGGGCACTGGTTCGGCGACCGGCGCCTCGACCTGCGCCCCGAGGAATACTGGCGGGCCGGCTCCCGTGTCACCCTCACCCTCGCCCTGGACGGGGTCGACGCCTCGCCCGGCGTCCGGGGCGTTCAGCGCAGGACCGTGGCCTTCACCGTCGGCCGTTCGCAGGTCAGCACGGTCGACGCCGCCCGGCACACCATGACCGTGGTACGGGACGGCAAGAAGATCAGGACCGTACCGATCAGTGCGGGCAGCGATCGCACCCCGACGTACAACGGACAGATGGTGATCTCCGAGAAGCACCGGGAGACCCGCATGGACGGCTCGACCGTGGGCTTCGGCGGCGAGTACGACATCCCCGACGTGCCGCACGCCATGCGCCTGTCCACCTCCGGCACCTTCATCCACGGCAACTACTGGAGCAACGGGGTCTTCGGTAACAGAAACACCAGTCATGGCTGCGTCGGCCTTCAGGACACCAAGGGGGCAGCCGACCCGTCCACCGATGGGGCATGGTTCTACGAAAACTCTCTGCTGGGGGACATCGTCATCGTGAAGAACTCCCCCGACACCACCATCAAGCCGGACAACGGACTCAACGCCTGGAACATGCCCTGGACCGAGTGGGTCGCCGGCAGCGCCCGCACGTGACCCGGGCAGATCCGGTGGCCGAACGACGGGCCAACTCCCGGCGGAGCATGACAGGTAAACGGCGCGAGACAGCGGAACGGAAGCGAACGGCCTCGCGGAGGTCATGCCCAGCGGGCGCGGCCCGGGAGAGATGGCACCGGCTCAGGTGCTCACCTGGCTGACGTATCTGAGCTCCGTCGTTCCGGCGCCGGGCAGTCGGCCCGATGGCCCCGGCGGTTGCCGCCGCTGACCTTCCGTCAGCCGACCGCGTCGGAAGTCGGAACCAGATGTACTTTGGTCGGGATCCGACAACTTTCGCCGAGGCAGCTGATACGTGAGGCGCCTTACTCTCGTATTCGAGAAGGCAGGATCACAAACGCGCTGAGGTGCACCGTGCGCACGACGCGGACCGGGAAGGCCGGCACGGCGGCCACCGGCACGATGTGGAGCACGTCGCGACTTCCTCAGTGGCGGCCCGCGCTGATTTGCCCTGTCCCGGCAGGACCCGCCCTGGCGCCCGTCCTTCGGAGGCAACGCCGCCCCCAAGCCCGCGGGGAATACCGGCCCGCCGGATGACACGGGCTCGGCGCGTGGTGGCCGCCGGCCCCGCCTCCCGGCACCACACGAAAGGCACACCATGCCGCCCCAGAGCGACCATGACACAACACGCCGCAGGGCACAGCTCCCCATGAAGAAAGTGAAGAGGGAGGTTGCAGACCGACGGCAGGGTGCCCACTCGGTGGAGTCCCTGATGGGGCACAGCCCGGTGGCTCCGGGGGGTGGGCGCGACTGCCACCGGCTGACACCGGTCCAGATGTTCACCTTGGCGCTCTACCTCGGATCCGTCGCGGGCCCGTTGCCCGAACGCCCTCATCGGCTGCCCACGGGGCCGGACCGGGCGCGGCAGGGCGCGGAGCCACCGCCATCGACACCGCCGTCCCCGGTCCCGCTCTCGAACCTCCAGGATCACTTGCGGCAGAACGGCACCGCGCCGGTCGATGTGTCGGGCGTGTCCTCCTTCTCCACCGCCGCCTCCGCGATCAGTGGCCTCGGGGCCCAGGCACGACAGGCCCTGCATCAGTGGCGGCATGCCTATGAGCAGTCTCCGGGGAACTATGTCTCGGACGCGATGGAGTGGCTGCGTGCCGGCGTCGATCACATCGAGGACCCGAAAGGGGGAGTTGCCGCCGCTCCGATTCCGTACCAGCAGAGCGCGCGGTCCCCGGTGTTCCAGCAGACCGTGGAAATGCCGGGCCGGTGCACCGTGGAAGGGGAATTCGCCGAGAACACCCTTACTGCGGCATGTGCCGCCGACAGTGATTTCACCGTCTTCTATGTCTACGCCCGCTGGCGGGACCGGTACAACACCAACTGCCAGTGGGACGGCGGGCCTTACCCGGCCGATGGCAGGCCCCACGCGTTCCCTCGGCCGCGATTCGGGTTCGACCCGGTCGGGGAGGTGAGGGTCACGCTGGTCCCCCGCGGCCAGCGCAGTCCCATGGACTCGATGCCTCTGGTGCAGGTCCACGACGAGCCGGAGAACCTGGACCTCGGGGCGAGTGGCGATCTGAGCTCCTCGCTGGGCAAGAACCTGCTACCCGCCTTCCAGGAGGCATCGCCGGAGGCACAATTCGGGCATCAGCTCGACTCGATGATGCCGCACCGGGACCGCCCCCGCACCGACCCGCCCGAGTTGGACGTCCCGAAGGCTCCGGTGGACCCTGTCGCCCAGGCAGGACTGGCGCGGGGCCTCGACGGCCTCGCCTCTCTCGCCAAGAACGGGGCGCGGGCCTTCGACTTCAAGAAGGCCGGTGCGGCGCTCGGGCGCGGGGGATCGCTGGGGGGCACTGTCATCAACCTGTCCGCGCTGAGCAATTCGGTCACTGCCGACGAGATCAATCCGATCGTGGTGGGAACCACCTCGGTCAGTACGGTGAGCACGGCGCTCGGCTCCATCGAATCCCTGGCGAAACTGGGCAAGACTCCCTTCTTCAAGAAGCTCGCCAAGTTCGCAGGAAAACTGGCCGGCAGGGCCGGTCTCCTGGCGGACGTGGGAACGCTCGGCAACACGATTGCGAACCAGGGCAAAGGAAGCCATCCGCTGAACATCGCCGTGGACGGATCTGCCGTCGTCGGCAGCGCGGTGGCCCTGGCCCCGGGCCTCGGCCCAGCCGGCTTCCTGATCGCGGTCCCGGCGCTGATGTACACCTTCGCCGACGTCTTCCTGGCGAATCCGCCGCTCCCGGACGCGTTCGCCGCTCACCTCAAGACGTGCATGCGGGACGCAGTGCTCGACTCGGACCGGCAGGTGAAGGAGCACTACCAGGCCAAGCGCGAACTGGTGCAGGCAGAGCGCGAATTCAACCTTGCCGGGCTCAGGGAACAGCGGCGGAACGATCCCGGGGCGCATGCCGACCGGGCCGAGTACCACCTTGCCAAGCAGGGTTTCCACCGGAACGCAGCCGACAAGCTGGCGGCCATCGACCGCCTCGAAGCGGCGGCGCTGACGGACGCCCGAGGCAAGATCATCACCATGATGAGGGGCGAAGCCGACAAGTGGGTCCAGGACCACAAGGGGTTCTTCGGCACGCTCGCGCCCACCCGCAGTCTGGATCTGGTGGACTTCATGCGGGCCAACGGCAATTGGAACATCTCCATGGGCGTCGAGACCGACGCCTACTGGAAGGACTACATGCTCGGGATGATCTCCACGGTCACCCGCGAGGCCAGGGAGAACATGGACCGGATCAGCGGCTGGGCCCAGACGTCGTTCAGTGACTGGCCCAGGCAGCCCGCGAAACACTACGCGTCCTGGATCCCCTTCTTCGGTTACCAGACGTACGCCGAGAGCAAGGGTTACCCCCGGCCCCCGGTCGGCTGACGCAGGGCCGCACGACGGCCCGGCCGGTTCGCCACGGCCGGCGCCACCTGGGTCCAACGGCGCGCACAGCTCCTGTTGCAGGTGGCCGACACCTCACCTCCGTTCATGGGGAGACCTCTCCTCCCGCACCCGCACCGTCACCTTGCGTCAAGCGGCGTGCGGTGCGGTGTACTTCCGCACCAGGTGCGCACCGCCGGTTGCGCCAGTCGGTGATCCAGTCCGAGCTTGGTGACCACCTCGCGGTCCGGGGCCGGGGAATCCAGGCTTGCGGTGGGCGCTGCCCTGGGGGTGTGAGGCGGTGGCGCCGAAACCACAGCGCTTGCCCGGCACCACCATGGCAATGGCCGGGCCCCGCGGCCCTACCGTACGCACGCCTCCGTGACGGCTGCGCCGCCCTCCGCGCGGTGCAGGCGCACCCGGACGTCCTCCGGACTGGTACCGCCCACCTCCCCCACCGCATCGGCGGCCGTGCAGACCAATTGGCGCAGGGCGGTGCGGTTGCCGGTCCAGGCCGGAGGGAGGTAGACGTCCACGGTGCCCCGCTCCCGGGTCACGGCGGTCGGTGCGGGAGTGCCGGGTGGGATGAACGTGACCAGGCCCCGGGTGCGTTCGGCCGGGTCCGGGCCCTGGACGAGCCGGCCCATGGCGACTTGGGGCGCGTCGGGGCCTCTGTAGAGGCGGGAGACGCGTTCGAGGCCGACGGGGGAGGAAAAGTAGACGTGGAGGGCGGCGGCCGGGTGGCGGCCCGGGAGCGGAAGGCCGGAGGCGGGGACGCCGGCCCGGACGGGCCCCGCGTCGTCGATGCCGCAGGCGGTCAGAGACCCCATCACCACCAGGGCCGTGGCGAGCAGGGCCCGCTTCACGCCGGGTCCCGGGGAAGCGTGAGGGTGAACACCGCGCCACCGCCGGGCGCATTGGCAGCGGTGAGGGTGCCGCCGTGCAGGCGGGCGTTCTCCGCGGCGATGGCGAGGCCCAGGCCGCTGCCCTCGCTGCGGGTCCGGGCCGCGTCGCCCTTGGTGAAGCGGTCGAAGATGTGCGGCAAGACATCGGCCGGGATGCCGGGACCGCCGTCGGTGACGGTGATGACGAGCCGGTCGGCCTCGGCGCGGGCCCGGACATCCACCGGTACGGACGGGCCGCCGTGGCGCAGGGCGTTGCCGATGAGGTTGGCGAGGACGACGTCGATGCGCCGCGGATCGAGGCGCGCGCCCAGGCCCGTCGGCACGGCGGTGCCGACCCGGTTCTGCCAGTGCCGCAACGCGAGCGTCTTGCCGACGAGTTCGCCGACGTCGATCTCGTCGATCTCCAGGATGGCGGCGCCGGCGTCGAACCGGGAGATCTCCATCAGGTCCTCGACCATGCGGACGAGCTTGTTCGTCTCGTCGGCGACCAGTTCCAGTGCCTCGGCGGTCTCGGGATCCACGCGCCCGGAGGCGGCGTCCTGGTCGAGGACGCCGGTGACGGCGGTCATCGCGGCGAGCGGGGTGCGCAGTTCATGGGAGACGTCCGCGGCGAAGCGGCGTGCTCGGGCCTCCATGGCCCGTAGCGTGGCCGCGTCGGCTTGCAGGGTGGCGGCCATGGTGTTGAACGTGCGGCCGAGGTCGGCTAGTTCGTCATCGCCGGTGACGCCGATCCGGGTGTCGAGGGCGCCCGCGGCCATGTCCTCGGCGGCGGAGCGCAGCTGCCGTACAGGGCGCAGGACACGGCGGGCCGCAAGCAGCGCTGGGACGATGGCCAGCACTACGACGGGCAGGGCGCCGGCCCGCGCGGCCACGACGAGGGCGGCGACGTCCCGCTCCTGGCGGGCGAGGGAGAAGGATGCATAGACGACCAGCCCGGACGGCTCGTCCGGCCGGTCGGCGCGCATGACCGGGAGGGCGACGGCGAGCCAGGGCGCGTCGGCGTGGTGGAAGCGCTGGACGACGGCGGTGCGAGCCGAGGCGGCCGCGCCGCGCAGCTCTTCGGGGAGGGCGGGCGCGGGGCCCGCGCCCGGGACGAGGGCGCCATCGCGGTAGGCGGCCGCGGTGCGCCAGTCCCGGGAGCCTTCGGCCCGGTCGAGCTGGAGGGCCAGGGCCCGCAGGTCCGCCGCGGCCGGTGCGGCCGGCAGGTCGGGGGCCAGGGAGCCGACCTGGGCACGCAGGTCGTGGACGGCGTCGTCCCGGGCGCGGTCCAGGATCGCCGCCCTGGCCTGACGGAACGTCAGGGCCGTGGCGGCGAGTGCGCTGAGCGTCGCGACCAGGAGGAAGGCGAGGACCAGCCGGGTACGCAGGCCCCTCGGGACGAGACGGCGGGGGAAGCGGCGGCGTTTCACAGCGGTCCGAAGCGGTAGCCGAAGCCGCGCACGGTCTGGACGTAGCGCGGATTGCGCTGGTCGTCCTCGATCTTGGCGCGCAGCCGCTTCACGCACGCGTCGACGAGACGTACGTCGCCGTAGTAACTGTGCTCCCAGACCTCCTCCAGGAGCTGGCGGCGGCTGAACGTCTGCCCCGGGGAGGCCGACAGGAACAGCAGGAGCTTCACCTCGGACGGGGCGAGCGTGAGTTCGTGTCCGTGCTTGCACACCCGCACCGCCGAGGCGTCGATCTCCAGGTCACCGTGGGCCGAGGGCCCGTCCTGGTGACCGGCGGCGGGCTGCGTCGGGGCGATGCGGCGCAGCACCGCGCGCATGCGCGCCTCGATGACCTCGACACTGGCGGGTTTGACGATGTAGTCGTCGGCTCCCGCCTCCAGGCCCACCACGACGTCGATGTCGTCACCGCGGGCCGAGAGGATCACGATGGGCACCTGGCTGGTCTCGCGGACGCGCCGGCACACCTCCAGGCCGCTCATGCCGGGCAGCATCAGATCGAGCAGGACGATGTCCGGGGCGAACGGCACGAGCGACTCCAGGCCGTCCTCTCCGGTGCCGACCGCCTCCGTCTCGTGGCCATTGCGGCGCAGCCCCAGGGTGACGCCGCGGCGCACGGCAGGGTCGTCCTCGATCAGCAGGACGCGTGTCATGGACCGGTCCTCTCCTCTCGCTCGTCGGCAAAGCCACCCTCTGCTGCCGTTCAGGGGCAAAGAGGTGGATACGGGTTGAACATATCCATTCGGGTTCGGAAGGTGCGTCAGCCGGTCCTGTGCGGTGCTCCCACCGGGGCGGCTGTGCCGGTCTCGTCGCACATCACCTTCCACGGCCCGCCGGACACGCCCGACTCGTGGACCTGGACGACCACGTCCGTCGGCCGCTTCCCGCCCGGGATCCCCGGCGCCGCGGCGGCCGTGCACACCAGCTGGTTCACCGCCGCCCGGTCCAATTCGGCTACCAGCCACGGCAGGTACATGTCGACCGTCCCCGGTGCCGTCGACTCGGCACGCACCCGGTGCGTGCCGGCCGGCAGGGCGGTGACCAGTCCGCGCTGCCGCTCGTCCCGGGTCGGTCCGGCCAGCAGGTCGTCCAGCGCCTGCTGCGGTCCGGCGTCGGCCGGCGCGGGGCGGGCGACGGACCAGCTGCCGTTCGCGGCGACGAAGTACACCCGCATCCAGGGGGCGGTACCGGGCGCGCGGGCCCCGCCGGCCGGAGCACCGTCCGCCGTCGGACCGGCGTCGGGGACACCGCAGGCGGCGAGCGCCCAGGCCACGAGGAGGGCCGCGCCGACGGTCCGGGCCGCCCGCACCCCGGATCCCGTCCGCCCCGCAGGGGCCTTCGTCGGCATGCGCCCAGTCTCCCCCCGGACCGGGACGGATCCGCCGCACCTCCGCTTCACGGCGCGGTCAGCCGCTCGACGTCCACTGCTGCCGCGCCGGGACGCGGCTGCGGTACGGCCGTCCACACGCCCGCCACCACGGCGAGGGCGGCCGCGAGCGCCGTCAGGCCCCGGCGTCCGGTCGCCCATCGTGCCCGGAACCGGACCGGGTCCTCCACCAGGACCTTCGTCGCCCACGCGGCCAGCAGCGACACCCCGATCGCGAAGGCTGTGCGGCCCCATCCGCCGATGCCGAACACCGTCCGGGGCAGCAGCAGGTACACCGGCCAGTGCCACAGGTACAGGCCGTACGACAGCTCCCCGAGCCGTCGGGGAATCGCGCTGCCGGCCAGCCACCCGGCGCGCCCGTCCGGGCTCCGGGCGAGCAGCCCGATCAACAGGGCCGAGGCCAGGGAGTGCGCGAACAGGCCGCCTTGGAAGAGCCCTGGCGCGTTCTGGCCGTCCGTCAGCACCCAGGCGGCGCCGATGCCGCACGCCAGCGCGGCACACAGCCCGTCGGACGCCGTACCCGGGACGCGGGCAAGCAGCCGCCGGACCGGCGCCGTGGCGACCAGCGCGCCGAGCAGCAGCGCGGACGCCCGGGTGTCGGTGCCCTCGTATGCCCGTGTCGTGTCCACGGCGTCCCCGTGGACGACCAGCAGCGCGAGTGAGACGAGCGCTCCCGCACCGGCGAGCACGGCCACCCGCCCCTGACCGCCCCGGCCCCGCCCGGCGAGCGCCACGACCACCGGCCAGACCAGATAGAACTGCCACTCGACGGCGATGCTCCACAGGTGTGCGAAGACCCGGGTACCGGAGGCGTTCCAGTACCCGATCTGCTCGGTGATGAAGTGCCAGTTCACCGCCTGGGCCGCGACCCACGGCGCGTCGTCGAGCGCGAACAGCAGGACGGACGGAGCCCCGAACGCCCACGTGAGCAGGAGTGTGGCGACGCCCACGACGGCCAGTGCCGGCAGCAGCCGGCGGGCCCGCCGGCCCCAGAAGGTGACCAGCGCGATCCGGCCCCGGGTCGCCGTCTCCCCCAGGAGCAGGCCGGTGATCAGGAAGCCGGACAGCACGAAGAAGAGGTCGACGCCCAGGAACCCGCCGGCGAGGTGCCCTGCGTGGAAGAGCAGGACGGCGAGGACGGCCAGCCCGCGCAGACCGTCGAGTGGGGCGATGTGGGCAGTACGGGCAGGGGGACGCGCGGGCCGGGGGCGGCGGCGGGAAGGTGGCAGAGACACGCGGCTCACCGGCAGCTGAGCTTGCCGTACCGCTCATCGGCGGTCCACGCGCCGGTCGCCCACTTGTCCGCGGGCGCGGGTGTGAACCCGTACGCCGTGCCGATCTGCTTGGTGAACCAGGCGGCGAAGGCGGCGGACCCCTGCTGGCACGAGTGGATGCCGTCGGACGCCCGCTGGGCCTTCCCGGCCCCGGCCTCGGTGCCCCACAGGGCGGAGGAGTCGACGAACCTCACCTTGCCGTTGCTGTGGTCGGCGACCTCCTTGGCGGCCTTCGGCGCGCTCGCGATCGCGCCCTCGTACTTCTTGTAGAAGTCATCGATCTTGAACGGGGGGGCCGAGACGATCACCAGCTCGGCACCGGCATCCTGCACGGTCTTCGCGAGTTTCTCGTACGAGGCCCGCTGCTGCTCGGCGCTGCCCCAGTCATAGGTGGTGATCTGGTAGGCGATCACGTTCGGACGGAAGGAGTCGATGCTCTTCGCGAGGTCCTTCCACGTCCCCTCCGCAATCTTGCCGGCCATCGGGTCGCCCTCGACGATCGTGCCGCCGCCGTCGGACGACGCATTCTTGAACTCCACGCCGCTCGCCTTCAGCGCCGCCTCCAGGGGAGGGGCCTCGGCCGCGGCGATGGAGTCGCCCAGCCAGAGAACCTTCTTGCCCGTCTGCGTCGTCCTGGCGTCGTCGTCCGTCTTCGCGGTGTTGCCCTTGCTGTCTCCGGCTCCGCAGCCGGTGAGCGCGGCACCGGTCACGGCCGTGGCCGCGAGCAGGGCGGCGAGGGCGGTCCGGCGGTGGCGACGGCGGGAAAGCGGGCGGGTTCGGCGGGGGTTGATGTCCTTGTGCATGCCTGTAGGCAACCAGCACGTCCGGCCGGTTCCCGCCGCGGTCACCGATCGGTCACACAACAGACAAGGACCGGTCACCGGCGACCGGTCGGCCCGGCCCGTCCGCCTCCCCGCTCCTGCCGGATATCCCCCACGAGTAACAGCGAGAGGGGGTGTCAATTCAACGCGGTCGGGGTTGCACAGGTACACGGTCACCTTGACCGCGTCGTGCAGGCTGCCGCCCGCGGCCTTGGCGACCGCTTCGAGGTTGTCCATGACCTGACGGGCCTGGGCTGCGAAGGGTTCGGTGGTCGTGCGCTCCCAGTTGGTGCGGCGAGGTGTCCGGCCCGCGAGGAACACGAGGTCGCCGGCGCGCACGGCCCGGGTGTACGCGCCGGCCGGGGGGGGTGCCGCCTCGGTGTGAACGGCCCGGCCTGCCGGCGGGATCGGCTCCGCGCCGCTCACAGCCCCTGCTCCTTGCCGAGTGCCTTGAGCGTGTTCACGGTGCGCTCCAGGGCGTCGGCCCACTGCCGCTCGTCGCGGGCGTAGCAGATCCGGAAGTGGCCGCGGCCCGCCGGCCCGAACTGGTAGCCGGGGTTTATCAGGAGGTGCGCGTCGCGGACGAGGCGGGCGGCGACCTCCTCGTCGGGCAGCCCGAGCGCGCTGACATCGGGGAAGAGATACGCGGTGCCAGCCGGTGCCTGGGGTACTTCGTGGAGTGGGAGGTAGCAGGCCGCGTGACTGGGGAACACTCGCCGGGCCGGCCGCGGAGCGCGGCTGGCTGGGCCGGGCAGCGCAGCGGCGTCATGAGCTCAACGCTGAGATCGATTGACCGTCCCCCGCCTTCTGGGGCCTTGTCTTGGGTCCGCGTCTCGGATCGTGGTACTTCGCCTTGGCCTTACGGTGCGGGCGAGCTCCCGTGTGCAGGTAGGCGGCCTCGGTCTGCTGGCGCCGGGTGGCCTGTCAGGCCGTGCGGTATCCCCCACGATCTCCATGACCGGCCGCAGGCCCCCGAGCTTCCCGCGGCTCCCACGCGCCCCCGAGACGCTCGGAACGGCAAACAGCGGGTTGTCGATGTCACCGGCCGGCCAACCGGACAAGGTCGCCCGCACCGCTGCCGCGGAACACTCCCCCGCCGCCAGGAGCAAGCCCGGCGCTTGCGCCGAAACCACGCCGAGGGCTTCGAGGTCGGCTTCTGCGTGATCCTCCAGGGCCGCGACGAGAGGGCGACGGCCGCCTGAAGGATCTCGACGCCCTCGGCGATCGGCGCAGGGCCCCGCCGGTTGCCGTCCTGCTCGGCGAGCAGCACCAGGCCAGGCTGCCGTCGGGCGCGGTCCGGGCGGCGCGCCGGGCGCGGTGGAGCACCATGAGGGCGAGCCGCCCCGCCACCTGAGGGTGGTCGATCGCGGCCGCGAGCCGCCGGGCGAGCCGGATGGCCTCGGCGGCGAGGTCTATGTCGATGTCGATGTCTATGTCGATGTCGCCGGAGTAGCCCTCGTTGAAGACCAGGTAGGGGACGCGCAGCACGGTCCCGACATCGCCGGGCCGGTCGAACCGCACGCCGGAGACGGAGGGCTTGGCCCGGCGCCCGGATCGCCGCTGATCCTCCCCCAGCCTCCGGCCGGGCACGCCCCCATCGCCATGGTCGCCTCGGCCACCAGGTAGACCTGGGAGAACTGGCGGGGGGTGGTCAGCCCGCCGACGGCGCGCAGCGTGAGCTCGACCGGGGACGACGGCGTCAGCGACGGGTGGGCGCACAGGAAGTAGAGCTGGAGCGTGTCGTCCACCGTCGGGCGCGGACCCGAGCGCCGGTTCCTCGTCGACAAGGAACTCACGCCTGCGGCGGGCGGCGTCCGCCCGGGTTGCGTCGAGGAACCGGCGCCAGGCCACGGTGCCCAGCCAGCCCTTCGGGTCCCGCGTGGAGTATCCCCTGCTCGAAGTGGATGGGGAGGGGGCAGCCGACCAGACGCGAACCGCCTCGACCAGCGCGTCCGCACGGCGTCCCTCGTCCACCGCGAAGTCGGTTCCACGGCGGACAAGGAACCCGAGCGCCCTCGGCGTGAGGCTCCGGAGCAGGACCTCGTTCACCTCAGGGGTCACTCCGTGAGGGTGGGCGGCGCAGCCAGGAACGGGCGCACCTCAAGCCACTCGTGGATCGGCTCCCCGCCCGCCCCGGGGGCAGCCGACAGGTCCCCGGCCAGCTCGATGGCGCGCTCGTAGCTGTCGACGTCGATCACCATCCAGCCGGCGATGAGGTCCTTGGTCTCGGCGAATGGGCCGTCGGTGACCGGCGGGCGGCCCTCGCCGTCGTACCGGACGAACGTCCCCTCGGGGGCGAGCGCCTGGCCGTCGACGAACTCGCCGGTCCCCTCAAGCCGGACTGCGAAGTCGTGCATGTACTGCATGTGGGCCGAGACCTCCTCCGGCGTCCACTGGGCCATGGGCACGTCGTTGACCGAAGCCGGGGCGCCACGGTAGTGCTTGAGCAGCAGGTACTTGGCCATCGTGTTCTCCTCAGTGCTGGTGCGACCCATTGCGGCCGCGTTCAAAGCGGGGACGGAGCCAGTCACGGGTTCTCGACATCGCCGTCCGACTTCTTTTGGCTCGCGTGGATGAGTCTGGGTGAGCCGTCTCGCGGTGTCCGGGTCCACGGCGTGGCGCGAGGGCGAGGCGGAGCGAGACCTTCCGAGATCAGCAGCGACCAGGCAACTGAAGCAGGAGAGGGCCCCGCGTGCGTCACTACATGTGATCCTGGCGCGTTGTGGTGCGCTCGGACGATGAGTTGTCCGACGTGGAGGGCATGTCCGACGTGGAGGACATGCACGTCCTCGACGTCGTTCGCGATCCCGACGTTGGCGGTGGGCAGGGTCTGGTGGTGCTGGACGTCGAGTCCGACGCCGACCTGACCGGCTGTCCGGACTGCGGGGTGGTCGCGATCGGCCACGACCGGCACGTCCAAGCCCTGCACGACGCCCGTACGGCGGTGGCACGTCCATTGTTCGCCGTTCACCGCGCGGCCGGGACCAGTGCTGGGTTGTCGGGCAGGCAGGGGATCGTGACGGATACGGCCGGGTTGGCCGAAGAAGGCAATCCGCCCCATGACCTGGACCTGGCCGCCCGACTGATCAGCGCATAGGGGGCCCGACCACTACCGGTTCGGCTCTACGGTCATCTGCCCATACCACCTGGGAGCCACGGGCGAATCGGTGCTGTGCGGACTCGTCGAGAGCCGGTGCGGCCTCGCGTCATGCAGGTGCACTCGACGCCCTGCGAGCAGGCATGAGACGCCATGGCACCCATTCCCTACACGACGACAGGCCACCGGTGTGGGCGGCCTGTCGAGGGTGTACTCCCAGGCTTGGCGGAATCCTGCGGCAGCGGAAGCTTCAGGATGCTGCCGGGGTGTCCGGGTCGAGGTCAGGCGCCGGGCTGGACCGGGCCGACGAGGGTGCCGGTGCCGACGGTGAGTGGGCCGTCGGCGGTGGACTCGCCGGGGATCACCCCGTCCGGAGTCTTGAGCGTGAAGGCCGCCTCGTCGGCGGGGGCGCCGTCGGCACTGTGGGGGACCTGGATGTCGAAGTGCACCGGATGACCGGGGCCGAAGTTCACCACCTTGTTCTGCGGGCCGTAGCCGCCGGCGGTGACCTTGGTGCGGGACCCGTGGTGGTAGAACCGCACGGCGGTCGGTGATCCGGCCAGCTGGCACGGGTCGTACCCATGCGCTGCGGTCATGGTGACCCGGTAGTGGTGGTGCCCCGAGGTGGCAGGACCCACGGTGATCTTGGCGATGTGGTTCGCCGGACGACACGCGGAGGGCGCCGGACCGCCGGCCGCCGTGGCCGTCGGCGACGACGCCTGCGCCGCTCCCCCTTCCGCCGCGCCCACCAGCACGACGGCGGCAATGGCGACGGCGATCTTCCGGGTAGTTCGCATCACGAACACTCCATTCCTGCTCGGCGGTTCACGGATGTTCCGCCAGAACCCTGGTCACCTCCACTCCTCCCCTCCAACCGGACCGAGGAATGTCATAAATCCGTCAAGGCTGCCCCAACCACCCGTTCCCCAGGGCAGGAACGTCCGCGCGATGATGCGCTCGGCCTGACAATCACGAGCGAAGGAATCGGCATAGGGCAATAGGGCAATAGGGCTGAGCATGCCGTGGTGTGACGCGAGCTGGTCCATTCCCGGGCGACCGCTCGGCCGCTCGACGGCTCGGCAGTTCGGCAGCTCGGGACCGAATCAGCGCTGAAGTCGTGGGGACCGCCCGCATGTTCACGCCTACAGCCGAGCCTTCCTGGACGCAGTGCGGCGATGGCGAGCCGATGCGGGGCTGCTGCCCGGCCGTTCGCCGCCCCCTCAGGCGCCCCGCGGGAGCTTCCTGCCGACGCACAGACGAAGCCGGGCTTGCACCACGGCGTCAGACGGTGACCCCGGCGAATGATGCACGCAGCTCGTCGGCCACGAACACACCGGGCACTTCCAGCACCGGAAAGTGGCCGCACCGGCCAGGCTGGTCCAGCTCGTCCTGCCGCACATGCGCGAGCAGCGGTCCGGCACGATCGTCAACGTCTCGTCGATCGGCGGCGAGCGGCACGTCCTCGACGGCGCCGTGCAGGACGGTTCCGGCGTTGTTGACCAGGACGTCGATCCGCTGTTGCTCATCGAGGACGGTGGCGACCACCCGGTCGAGGTCCTCCGCGTTTCGCGCGTCCATCTCCAGGACGTGGCCGCCGGCGGCGCGGATGTCGTCCATCCTGCGCACTCGCCGCGCGGCGCCGTACACCGTGTGGCCCGCGCGCAGGAGCTCCAGCGCGGTGGCGCGGCCGATCCCTGATGACACTCCGGTGACCAGGCATATCTTGGCCGACACCCCTTACACCTCCCAGGTGACGGGCAGCTGGTGCACGCCGTGGATGAGCATGTCGGTACGGAGCGCCACGTCCTCGGCGGGAACCGCCAGGCGCAGCGTCGGAAACCTGGTGAGCAGTGCGGGAAGCACCACCTGCATCTCCACGCGGGCGAGTTGCTGGCCGAGACATTGGTGGACGCCGTGACCGAAGGCCACATGTCCGCGGGCCGGGCGGAGCAGGTCGAGGGTGTCGGGATCGGCGAAGCGTTCGGGATCGCGGTTGGCCGCGGGGACCGAGACGGTAACCGTCTCGCCGGCCTTGATCCGCTCGCCGTGCAGCTCGATGTCCGCCACCGCGGTGCGCACCGTGAACGGGATGATGCTCAGATAGCGCAGCAGCTCCTCGACCGCGTGGCCGGCGATGCCCGGATCCGCGCGCAGGACGGCGAGCTGGCCGGGGTGGCTCAGCAGGGCGAAGGTGCCCAGCGCGAGCATGTTGGCCGTGGTGTCCAGCCCGGCGCCCAGCAGCACGAAGCCGATGTTGACCAGTTCCTCGTCGCTGAGGTCGCCGGTGGTCAGGTCACTGAGCAAGTCGTCGGTGGGCTCCGCCCGCTTGGCCGGCACCAGCTCGCCGAGGAACCCCTGCACCGCCGCGTAGGCCGCCCCCATCTGCTCCGGCGAGGAGTCCAGGCGGAACATGTCCAGCGCCTGCCCCTGGAAGCGCGCCCTGTCCGCGTACGGCACGCCGAGCAGTTCGCAGATCACCTGCGCGGGGACCGGCTGGGCCAGGGCCGCCACCAGGTCCACCGGGCAGCCGCGCCGCTCCATCGCGTCGAGGTGCTCGGCCGTGATGTCCTGGATCTGCTCGGTGAGCCGGCGCATGCGCCGCACGGTGAACTGGCCGGTGAGAAGGCGGCGGTAGCGGGTGTGCTCCGGCGCGTCCAGGGCGTTGAAGAATCCGGGCGGCGCGGGCCGGTTGCTGCCCGCGGCACCCGTGATCGGCAGGTGCCTGAGCTCGGCCCGGACGCTGAACCGCGGATCGGCCAGCACCTCACGTACGAGGGCGTGGCTGGTCACCAGCCACCCCACGTGTCCGTCCGGGTAGTTCAGCCGGCTCAGCGGACGCGCCTCGCGCAGCTCGGCCAGTCCTGCGGGCGGGTCGAACGGCCGGTCGGCCGGTCGCGTGGTCGGCAGTGAGGTGGTCATGTCGGTCTCCTTCCACACGCATCGTTTGCGATGTGCGAAACGCTAGGACTGCATTTCGCGTAGCCGCAACCGTTCATCGGCATTCCAGCAGGTAGAGGCAGTATCGTCGGCGCAATGACATGGCAGCTGAATGCACTGGCCGGTGCGATCGGCTTTCTTTGACGAATGACGAACAGGAGTGCGAGGTGCCGGGAGGTCGTCTGACCCACGAGGAGCGTCAGCGTGTCGCCGCCGGGCTGGCAGCGGGGCTCAGCTACGCCGAGATCGCCCGCCAACTGGGGCGCCCCGGGTCCACCGTCAGCCGCGAGGTCGGGCGCAACGGTGGGCCCCACGGTTATCGGGCGAACCAGGCACAGCAGGCGACCAAGTGGCGGGCCCGCCGCCGCAAGCCGCACCCGGTCACGGCGGCCGGCACCGGCGAGCGTGCCCCGCGGGCGCAGTACGAGTTCGAGGACAGGTTCGCCGAGATGATGGCCCGGACAGGGGTTCCTGCGATGACGGCCAGGGTCCTCGTCTCTCTGTTCACCAGCGACACCGGCAGCCTCACCGCCCCCGAGCTGGTCGCCAAGCTACAGGTCAGCCCGGCATCCGTCTCCAAGGCCGTCGGCTGGCTGGAGCAGCGTGGCCTGGTCGGCCGCGAGCGCGACGGCCGACGCGAGCGATACGTGATCGACGACCACGTCTGGTACCAGGCGTGGCTGGTCAGCGTCCAGTCGATGGCCAGGTGGGAAGACCTCACCCGGCAAGGGGCCGACCTGTTCGGCAGTGCCTCTCCGGCCGGGGCGCGGCTGCGGGCCACGAGCCAGTTCTTCCAGCACCTCGGCCACGACATGACGCAGGCGGCCGAGCACTGGCGGCAGACCCTCTCGGCGCGGCCGTGAGGCCGTCGGGCCCGGCGGCCCGCCACCGCACCGGGAGCACGGCGAGACAGAGGCATCCCGTCACGGCTTCGAGTCGTCGCAGCACGCGTCTCGGCCCGGCCCGCTGGCGTCGTGGAACCGGTGTGCCGACTCGCGCGGGCGGGCGTGGCAGCGTCCCGCCGGCCGTCGAGCGGTGCGGCAACCGCTTGGCGGGGCGACACGAGGTCGCTCACGTCAAGCCTGGGCGGCGGGCAGCTCCGCGGTGAACTCGACGATCCGGGACCTGCGCAGCACCCGGACGGCCTCTCGCTGGACCTTCCCTGATTCGGTACGCGGCAGATCGTCCACGAACTCCAGGAACCGTACGAGCCTGGGCGCGGGCAGCCGTTCCCGCAGGTGCGCGAAGAGCGCCTCGGCGGTGGCCCGGGTGGCGTTCCATCCGGCGGCGAGCACCACGTACGCCTTGGGTACCAGTGCCTTGCCCTCGGTCACCGGTACCACGGACAGTTCGGCGACGGCGGGGTGCAGCACCAGCACGTGTTCCAGTTCGAGTGGGGCGATCAGTGCGCCGTCCGGCCCCTCGAACACGTCCTTGCGCCGCCCGAGATAGACCAGGGAACCGTCGCTGTTCCACCGGGCCAGGTCACCGGTTCGGTAGAGGCCGCCCGGGGTGTGGCTGGTGGCGTTGTCCGCCGGGTCCAGGTAGCCGCGCATCATGCCGACGGGTTCGTTGGCCAGGTCCAGGCACAGCTCGCCCTCCTGGGCCGGCTCGTCGGAGTCGGGCCGGACCACCACCAGCTCGTAGCCCGGTAGCGGGTGGCCCATGGATACCGGGTCCGCCGGGGAGGAGGCGGTGACCCCGGCCATGGCGGTGACCTCGGACTGCCCGAACCCGTTGCGGACGGTCACCCCGGCCAGCTCGCGGACCTGCTCGACCACGTCACCCATGAGCGGTTCACCGACGCTGACCGCGTGCCTCAACCCGGGCAGGCCGTCGGGTAACCCGGTGCGGATCAGTGCCCGCCAGATGCTGGGCGGGGCGCAGAAGCTGGTGATCGTCCCGGTCCGCAGTACCTCCAGCAGCCGCTGCGGGGTCGCCTCGGCGTTGTCCATGGACACCACGGTGGCCTCGGCGTTCCAGGGTCCGAACAGCGAGCTCCACGGGTACTTCGCCCAGGCCGGGGCGGAGACGTTGAGGTGTACGTCCCCCGGCTTCAGTCCGTTCCAGTACATGCTCGCCAGATGGCCGATGGCGTAGCTGACGTGCGTGTGCACCACCAGTTTCGGCCGCGAGGTGGAGCCGGAGGTGAAGTAGTAGAACAGCGGCTCGTCGGCCTCGGTGGGACCCTCCGGCACGAAGTCGCCCTCGTGCTCGGCCGAGGTGGCGAAGTCGGCCCAGCCCTCGTGCTCCCCGCCCACGATGATCTTGGCCTGGAGTCCGTCCACCGCGAGCCCCGGCACGATCCGGTGGTCGGCGATCACATACTTGGCTCCGGCCCTGCCGATCCTGGTGCGCAGTTCCTCGGGCGAGATGGTGATGAAGGCGGGCGCGACAACGGCACGGATCTTGATCAGTGCGAGCATCAGCTCCCACAGCTCGATCCGGTTGTCCATCAGCAGCATCACCACCTCGCCCCGGCGCACGCCCTGCGACAGCAGCCAGCCGGCGGCCCGGTCGGAGCGCTGGGAGAGCTCCTGGAAGGTCAGCTCGCCCTGCCCGACGATGCGCAGGGCCACCCGGTCGTTGCCCTCGGCGATCCGGTCGAACCAGTCGATCGCCCAGTTGAAGCGCCGTGGCCGCGGCCACCGGAACGCCTTGCGCGCGGCGTCCTGGTCCTCGGCGTGGTGTAACAGGAGGTCCCGTGCGGCCCGGAACTCCCGGTACGCATCGTCTTGCCCGAACAACTTGTCCCCGATCAGTGGAAGGCGTTGGACTTGGCCCGGCGCAGCACGCTGAGTGCGATCACGTCGGCGTCTCTGGAGAACGAGGTGTGCACGCCCGGCCGGCCGTTGCCGATCTGGGTGAACCAGCACACCCGCTCGGTCGGGATGCCCAGCGCGTAGACGGCCCGGTGCGGCCGGCCGTCGGCGGCGATCACCCGGCGCTCGGCCGGGGTGATGTGCAATGCGCCGGTTTCGAACTCCTCGTCGGCGTCGGTGTGCACGAACCCGACGGCCAGCCGCTCGTCGACCAGCTGCCGCATCAGCGGATCGGTGTTGCGTACCAGGCCGGCGGTCGGTATCCGCGAGTCGATGAGCACGTCGCAGTGCCTGCGCGAGCCCTCGACGGCCGGGGACTCCATGAAGAACCGGCCCTGCTCGGTGTCGCCTCCGTGCACCACATCCGGCCCCACCAGGTCGAGCACCCCGGCGTCGATCAGGGCCAGGAACTGCGCGGTGCGTTCCATCGGCGGGCCGGTGAACAGCAGCGAGGTTCGCGAGACGAACCGGCCGAGGAAGTCGGCCCGATGGGATCGCGGGGTCAGGCCACCGAAGTCCACGGCGTGCCGCAGCACCTCGCGGGAGTCCCGGATGGCGTCCAGCGCGGCCTTGAGCGCGCTGTCCACGTTGCCCTGACGGGCCTCCGCGATGTCGGCGAGCAGGATTCGCCTCACCTCGGCGAGGAGGCCGGCACCGGAGTCGAACCGCTTGGCGTGCAACGGCCTGGACAGCTGGTCGAGGTTGACCGGCTCCACGTCGTCGAGGCCGTGGCGCAGAGCCACTTCGCGCCAGCTCGCCAGTTCCGGGCCGAGTGCGCGCAGTTCGGCGGCGACCGCCTCGGCGCGTTCCGGCCCGTGCTGGGTTCTCGCCTGGGTGGTGTAGTACACATAGTTGATCTCGGCCTGCAACAAGGGAAGCACGTCCTGGTCGAAGTCCAGGGTCGGGTTGCCCCGGTGCGCCACGCTGCGCTCGCGCAGCCGGCCGACGGCGGCCGAGGTGAGGAACTTCGGCGCGGCGCGGCCGGTCACCTCCTTCTGGTTGCGGCCCCGCGAATGGATCGGTAACCCGCTGCGCGAGCCCGCGACCACCCTGGGCTCGTTGCCGCTGGGCACGTAGAACATCGTCCCGTCGACGCTCTCCTTGAACTTCCCGCCGCGGCCGACGGTGAAGGACATCAGGATGTCGTAGAAGGACAGGCCGAGCCCCACGACACCGACCGCGGCGCGCGGCGCGATCGAGGACAGCTCCAGGTCGGCGGCCGAATCCCCGCTGAGGTAGCGGAGTTCGGGCCGGTCCTGCGCGAACCGCGCCAACTCTTTCTGCTGCTCGGACAGTTCCGCCAGGGCGTGCCCGGTGGTGACCACCACCGCGTCGGCGGTCACGGTCAACTCATCGTCCGAAGTGGACACTCGAAGTTCGTAGCTGTCCCCGGTCTCCCGTAACGAGGTCACCTTGCCGACCACCTCGACGACCTCGCCGAGCTCGGACATGCCACGCACCACCGAGTCGTACACGTACCGCAGGTACCTGCCGTAGGCGTACCTCGGTGCGTAGTCGTCATGGCCCAGACCCGACAGCGCCGGGTCCGGCTGGGTGGGTAACCACTGATGGAAGGACAGGCCGGCGCCCGGCCGGCATGGCTCGCCGTCGGAGATCCCGGAGAACATGCTGATCTCACCGACCACCGTGTTCATCAGGAAGCAGGTCTCCTGGTCGGTGCGCCATATTCGGCCCGCCCCCAGTTCCACCGCATCGATCAGCCAGATTCTGACCCTCGGCGGCTCCGGCTCGGCCCTCAGATTGGCCGCGATCCGCTCGAACACCGAGATCCCGCGCGGACCGGTGCCCACGATCGCGACGTCCAGCACTTCGTCAGTCAGGTGTCGCACGACCTGTCACCCCATCTGTAGAGCTCGTCCTCAGCGCGGTGCCGCGTCCAGGTCGTCCATGACCGGCAAGCGGCCGAGAGATGCGGCGATCAACTCGTCCGAGGCCGCCATATCGGTCATGTTCCCGCTGAGGAACTGCTGGTAGGCCGACAGGTCGAGCAGTCCGTGGCCGCTGAGGTTGAACAGGATGACCTTCTCCCTGCCCTCCTTCTTGGCCAGCAGCGCTTCGTCGATCGCGGCGCGGATGGCGTGCGCCGACTCGGGGGCCGGGATGATGCCCTCCTCGTTGGCGAAGGTGATGCCGGCCTCGAACACGGGGCCCTGCGGGTAGGCCACCGCCTCGATCAGCTTCTGGTCGTACATCGCGCTCACCAGGGGGGCGGCGCCGTGGTAGCGCAGGCCGCCGGCGTGGATGCCCGGGGAGACGAAGGTGTGCCCCAGGGTGTACATCTTGGTCATCGGCGTGATGCCGGTGTAGTCGTTGTAGTCCCAGGCGTAGCGGCCCTTGGTGAGCTTCGGGCATGCCTCCGGCTCCACCGCGACGAACCGGGTGTCCAGGCCCTCGCGCACCTTCTCGTGGAAGAACGGCAGAGAGATGCCGGAGAAGTTGCTGCCCGCGCCGACCGAGCCGATCACCACGTCCGGGAAGTCGCCGATCGCGTGGAACTGCCGGACGGCCTCCTGCCCGATCACGGTCTGGTGCAGCAGGACGTGATTCTCCCCGCTGCCCACCGAGAGGTTGCAGCGCTCCACCTGGCGGGCGTGCTCGAATGCCTCCGCGTTGGCGATGGACAGGCTGCCGTCGGTGTTCGGGTCGCGGGCGAGCGCGGCGCGGCCGGCCTCGGAGTTCTCGTTGGGGCTGGAGATGACCTCGGCCCCGTTCATCTCCATCATGATCCGGCGGTAGGGCTTCTGCTCGTAGCTGACCCGGACCATGTAGACGGTGCACTTGAGGCCGAAGATGCGGCAGGCGAGGGCGAGGGCCGAGCCCCACTGGCCGGCACCGGTGCCGGTGGTCAGGCTGGTGATGCCGGCCTGCTTGTAGTAGTACGCCTGGGCCAGCGCGGTGTTCAGCTTGTGGCTGCCGGTGGTGTTGGTGCCCTCGTACTTGTAGTAGATCCGGGCCGGGGTGTCGAGCAGCTTCTCCAGCCGGCGGGCCCGGTTGAGCGGGGTCGGCCGCCAGCGCAGGTACTCCTCGCGCACCGGCTGCGGGATCTCCACGAACCGCTCCCGGCCCATGCTCTGCCGGTACATCGAGAGCGGGATCTGCGGGGCGACCGCGCCGCCGTCCTTACGGGTCTCCGGCCTTGCCTGGCGCAGCTTCGCCGCGTCCTCGACGCCGGTGAGGTCGGACAGCACGTTGTACCAGTGCGTGGGAACGATTTCTTCAGCGGTCAGCGATGCTTCTGCCGAATTCACCATTGCTTTTCCGATCCTGATTTCTAGGAATTTCCAACGTGCGACTGGACTAACTTCACGAGATCGCCGACCCGGCTCAGCGCGGCCTCGAAGATCTCACTGTCACCGATCTTGATGCCGCACTCATTCTCAATTCGGACGACAATTTCAAGAATGGTCAACGACTCGATTCCGATTTCGTGCAACTCGTCATCAAGCCTGATCTCGGCCGGCGCGGACGAACCGAGCACATCCGTGATGATTCCGCACACCTGAGCGTCAATGTCAACCTTTTCAGGAGACGTCAAGGTAATCCCTCTTCCTTGGGACAGTTCTTCGCTTCTCCGGCCGCCCCGCTACGCCATGGGGCCCGTCATCACCGCGGTGCGCAGCCCGAGCACCAGCAGGATCGCCCCGCTCACCCAGGCCAGCCCCACCCGCACCGCCGGTTTGGCCAGCAGCCGCCTCACCAAGCCGACCAGGGTGACCACCACCGCGTACCAGGCGGCGCTGATCATGATCTGTACGGCGGTCAGCGTGACCACGTCGGCGGGCGAACCGCCGCCGGGCGGCAGGAACTGTGGGATCAGCGCCAGGTATACGGTGGCCATTTTGGGATTGGCGGCACTGGTGACCAGCCCTGACCGGTAGGACCGCCACAGGGTGGCCGCGCCGTACCCCTCGAGCGCTTCCGCCGGCTGGTGGCCGAAGTTCCGCCGGTTGCGCACCGTCATCACCGCGAGGTAGCAGAGGTAGGCGGCACCGGCCAGCTTGAAGGCGGTGAACACCGCCTCAGAGGTCTGCATCAGCGCGGCCAGCCCGAGCGTGGAGGCCGCCGCCCACATGAGCAGCCCAGTGCTGCTACCGAGAATGGTCACCAGCCCGGCCCCGCGCCCGAAACGCAATGTCTCGTTCACCAACACCATGAATGACGGCCCCGGCGCGGCCACCATTACAAAAACCGTCGCGATGAAAACCCCACTCACCATGGAACTACCGCAATTCCAGTCGTCATTCGACCGGAGTGCGGGGCTAACGCTTGCGCATCCAACCGAAAGGGCCCCTCTCTAAGGTCCGACACCCCCGGCTCTTGATCACCACCCTTAGAACGCTATCGGCTTTGGCTGATTCAGGCAACCAGCCCCAAGAACAAATTTCGGTGAGCGCGAGATGTAAATTTACGGACCGATAGGCTCCGGTTTTGGTTACCCCGAAGTACGACCACGAAAACACCATGTCGGATGCGCCTCTTCAGCCGGTGCACGTCGGCCATGAGACTGTTCTCGTCCGCGTTCTGGACTGAGAGTGTCCAGCACCACACTTCATCTTCCTGAGCAAGTACCGCATGGCACTGAGCCACTGTCGCGTGATGCTGTTTGTGTCACTTCGATCTACTCCTGTCCGGTTTCTTCATGTTGGTCCGGGCGAGGCGGACCGTGGCGAGGACCTCACCGGTGGTCGCGGTCCAGGTCAAGGGGTTCGCGTTCTCGTACCAGGAGTTGACGCAGCCGCGAATCTGCTGGATCAGGGCGTTCGACGCCGGCGACGTGGAGCATCGGTTCGACCGCCGGGCCAGGATCCCCCGAACCAGATCTCGACCTGGCTCAGCCACGACGAGCCGACGGGGTGACATGGAAGCGGAAGTGGACATGCAGGTTCTTCGCCCGCCGCTCCCTGACCTCCTGCGTGGTGTGGTGTGGCGTACGTGGAGAGGTTGTCAGGGACCGCGCGGATCCGCTTCCCCGCGTGCGGTGTGACGGCCTGCTTCAGGAATGCCGGGAAGTTCACGGCATTCCGGTTCGGCCTGCCCTCGCCGCGCATTTCGCCGGTGGTGACGTCGAGGGCGGCGAAGGGGTCGGTGGTGCCGCGCCGCACGTAGTCGTGGGTTCGTCCCTCGGTGGCCGCGAAGGTGGCCGGCAGGACGGGCCGGGTCCGGTCCGGTGCCTGGACCTGTGTCTTCTCGTGGTGGACCGGACCACCGCACCGTCGGCCGGGGCCGGATACCGGCCCATCGCGCCGACGGCCTTCTCGGCGAACGCCGGGCCCTTCAGACCTTGGAGGCGCCCGAGCGGTTCGGTTTGAGGTTCTCCTCACGCCAGACGCGGGCGATGTAATGCCAGGACACCGTGATGCCCTCACGCCGCCTCAGGTATGACGAAAGGGTCCGGGTCGACCAGTGCACGAGCCCGGAATCAGCCGGCGGGGACATCTTCGTCAAGGCAATCACGCGGCCCCGTGTCTGCGGCGGCACCTGGTCGCACGGACCGCCACGGCGTTTCTCCGCCAGCCCGGCCAGACCGTGTGCGGCATAGCGGGCCTTGCAACGGTCGACCGTCACCGGCGACACCCCGGCGAGTTCGGCGATGTCCTTGCGCCGCCTGCCCTCGCCGGACCACAACACGATCCGGGCCCGCAGGGCCACATCGGCAGGCACATGACGCGACGCGGCCAACTCCCGCAAAGCATCCAGCTGTTCCATGGAGAGAATCATGCTGAGCCCAACGAGCCAACCAGCGTCAGGTTCTACAAACAGGGTCACGAGATACTGGGCATCGACACGGTTCAGCCAGTAGGAGTTGGTCGTGGGGTCGCAACGACTCGGTGTTCGCGCTGAGTTTTCTGGCGAACTGGCTGTTGGGCGGGGCGAGCGCCTGGTGAATCAGGCGCGAGGACGTCGCGGAACAGACGGCTGGGATCGTCGCTCCCTGCGGTCACTCGGCGCCCGGAAGTTACGTGGAATCGCCTGCGAGGCCGGCGGTCTCGTACGGGGACCCATGGACCGAGGGGATCAGCGGTACCAGATGGTCGAGCTGAGGGAGAAGTGGCGGATACTCGGTCGGCACGAGCAGGCAGCGGCCTGGCTACAGGTCTGGCAGGACTTGGGACGGGAGCCGAGAACGATCGATGCCTATGCCCGAGGCCCGGCGGAGTACCTGGAGTTGCGCGAGCGGGAGAGCGTGGACCCGGTGCGGGCCACGAGGGTCCAGGTGTCCCTTGCTGTGAAGCTTCCCTGGTTCCCCAGCGACGAACGGGGCGAGCGCCGGGGCTGACGTGCCGGCTGTACCGGACGCCGGACGGTCCGGCCGGTCTTCCCGTGCCCGGCCAGTTGCGACGGGCCCTGACGGACACCCGCCAGGCCGACGGCGATCCAGGTCCGGGCCAGGAGACGAGGAGAGCCACGCCTTGGTCGGCGAGGTCCGCCGCGTGCTGCGGCCCGGCGGGGTGTTCGTCCGCCCCGTCCGCCACACCGGCGACGTCCACCGAGAACTGGTTTCCTCTCGTCCTCCTGCGGCTGTGGCCCGGCATGCAGGCCCACGGCATGTGAGGCTGACCGGCCCCGTGAGCGGCGAGCCGGCGAACACCGTTCTGCGGGCGGGGGCCCGCTGTTCCTCCATCACCGCGAGGGCTGAGGGCTGTGCTGTGGCCGGTCACCGGTTCCCGCGGCCGGGCGTGTGGCGTGGCCGTCCGGCCGGAGCGTTGCGGGGGACGGCCGGTCGTGGGGCGTGTTAGCAATGACCTCGGGCGGGGTCGTGGGCAGCACACCGGAAACCAGAGGCAGGAGACCGCCTTGTCGCACCATCTCAGTGGCCCCCATCTGCGTTCACCCGATGGCGACGCGCGGCTCGATCTGACCGACCTGTTCGCGTTCGCCGCGCCGGAGCCGGGCCGGACCGTACTGATCATGAACGTGAACCCGGTCGCGCCGACCGGCGGAGCCGCGTTCCACCCTCAGGCGGTGTACCGGATCAACATCGACTCCGACGGCGACCACCACGCGGACGTGGCGTTCACTTTCACCTTCTCCGAGCCGGTGGACGGCGTGCAGACCATGACCGTGCACCGTGCCAACGGAGCGGCGGCACGCGACCACGAGGTGAGCGGACAGCAGCTGGCGGCGGACGTGCCGGTCAGCTTCGACGGGGAACCCCAGGTGATCGACGAGGGCCCGTACCGGTTGAGCGTCGGGCTGCGCAGCGACCCGTTCTTCGCCGATCTCGACGGCATCGTCCACGAGTTCCAGTGGACAGGTGTGGACTGGGGCGTGGACAAGAATGTCTTCGGCATCGTGCTGGAAGCACCCGACGCCGAACTGGGCCCGGACCCGCGGATCGGGGCGTGGGCGCGGGTGAGCGTCCGCAAGAACGGCGCGCTGGTGTCCGTGGACCGCGGCGCCCACCCTTCCCTGACCGCGTACTTCAACGCCGAGGACGCCAAGGACGAGTACAACGCCCGCGAACCGGCCGATGACTGGGACACCTACCGGGAGCCGTGGTCAGCGGTGTTGCAGCACCTCGGCGGCTACAGCGCGGAGGCGGCCGAGGAGCAGCTGCGGGCCGTCCTGCCCGACATCCTCCACTACGACCGCAGCCGTCCGGCCTGCTACCCCAACGGACGCACGCTGACCGACGATGTCACCTCCGCCCGGCTGGTGATGCTCACCAACGGCAGGGTGCCGACCGACTACATCGGCCCGCACACCGATCTGCTCCCCGACTTCCCCTACCTGGGGCACCCGCACTGAACCCGCTCGCCGGGCACCGGCCGGCGGCGGACACCTTCATCGGCCAGCTGCCCCGGCAGCGGTGACCGATGGCCACGCGGAGTGCCACCGCACCTGCGGTGACCGCCCGGCGGCGGTGAGGGGGAGTGCGTTGTCGCTACGCACGGATGGCGGTCCGCGTGCGTGTCGGAAGGGGTGACCTCAACGGAACCCGAGGACCCATGGTGGTGTCATGAACAAGGGAACGGATCGCAACGAACGACGTGTGGTGCTGCGTGGCGGTCGTGTCCTGAGTATGGATCCGGTTGTCGGGGACTTCGACGCGGCTGATGTGCTGATCGAGGGCGAGCGGATCGTCGAGGTCGGGCCGGGAGCCGACGCCGAGGGGGCCGAGGTGGTCGACGCGGCGGGCCGCATCATCATTCCCGGCTTCGTCGACACCCACCGGCACATGTGGCAGGCGGCCTTCCGCGGCCTGGGCGCGGATGACTCGATCGGCGACTACTTCACACGTTTCCTGAACGGGATCGGCCCGGCCGCCACACCGGAGGAGGTCCACCTCGGCACCCTGCTCAGCGCGGTGAGCGCCCTCGACGCCGGGGTCACCACGGTTCTGGACACCGCGAACGTGCAGAATTCGCCGGCGCACACCGACGCGGGCGTGGCGGCGCTGAAGGAATCCGGGCTGCGCGCCGTGTTCTCCTACATGGAAAGCGTCCGGGGTACCGCACCGGACGCCCTTCACCCCGTGCCGGGCGGCCTGTCGACCGACGTACGCCGCGTACGGTCCGAACTGCTGCACGACGACGGGGCACTGGTGCGCATGGCGCTGTCGCCGGGCCTGTGGGGTGACGACGAGACGGTCCGCCGGGACTACGCGCTGGCCGCGGAACTGAACGTGCCGGCCACCCCGCACACCGGCGCGACGCCCCAGCTGCCCCGCCCGGTCAGCCGGCTGCGGGAGCTGGGCGTGCTTCGGCCGGGCGGTGTCTTCATCCACGGCACCGGGCTCGACGCCGACGAGATGCGGGTCATCGCCGACAGCGGCGGCGCGGTGTCCATCGCCCCCGCGATCGAGATGATCATGGGCCACGGTGAGCCGCCGTTCGCCGCCGCTGCCGAGGCCGGCCTGCGGCCGAGCCTGAGCACCGATGTGGAATCGACGGTCGGATCCGACATGTTCGGCCCCCTGCGTGCCGCCTTCCAGTTCGCCCGCTACCAGGCGTTCTGCGCGGCGGAGCACATGGCGAGCGCACGCGACGTCGGGGCGATGACGGTGCGGGACGTCCTGGAATCCGCCACGATCGCCGGCGCACGGGCGCTGGGCCTGGCCGACCGGACCGGCTCCATCACCCCGGGCAAGCAGGCCGACCTCGTCGTGCTGCGCACAGACCGGCCGGGCACCGCGCCGGTCTACGACCCGTACGCGACGGTTGTCCTGTCGATGGACGTCGGCGACGTGGAAACCGTCCTGGTCGCCGGACGGACGGTCAAACGCGACGGCCGACTGCTGCGCACGGACGTGCCGAACCTGATCGAACACGCCGGGAGGATCCGCGACCGCGTGAGGGGCCGGGAACTCGGCGAAGGTGCCCGGTGTGATCCTCGCAATGTCCGAACGGTACCTGGGTGAGCCGGCCGACGGCCGGTCCGGCGCCGCGAGTGGTGACGGGGCACACGGCGGTCCGCCGCCGCTGCGGACGGTGCCTCCGCAACCGACCCCGCTACCTGCGCTGAGAGCGGCATCTGCCGCATCCTCGCCGCTGACCGAGCGGCATGCGGGCCCCGGGTGAGGATTGCCCAAACCGATCATAGAGAGCCACCGCTTCACGGAAGTTGAGCCAGAACCGTCCGTGGCGCCCGGTGCACATGGTGTGGTCCATACCACCGGCGCCCAAGGCGTCGACGGGCCACGGTGTCAGCGACCGGGATCCGCTCTCCCCCACGCCCCGGACCGGCCGTCCTACTTTCCGGCGTGACTGCCCAGGTAGAACAGCAGCGCCAGGAACCCCAGCAGGAGATGGCTGCCCGCGATGTAGATGAACACCCGCCAGGACGCGCCCCGCTCCTTCCTGGCCTCGCTCATACCTCCCCCGAAGCGGGGCGGGGCGGCGGGTTCGTCGGTGGTGTCGTCGGTCATGGCTGCTCTCCATCTCGTAGGGCGCGGGTCTGCTGAAGCGTCGGCGGCCGGGTGCCGGCCAGGCACCGGGGCACCGTCCGCCCGGTCCGCTCCCCTCCCGGTGCGTCCGCCCGCACGCCCGCACCGGGCTGCCGCAGCTGAACCAGCAGGGCTTCCTGCCCCGCCAGCAGCTCCGCCAGGATCCGCCGTGCCGCCCGCAGCAGCTCCGCGACGTCCCCGCACGCCAGCTCGTACACCACGGTCGAGCCACCCCGGGTCGCGGTCACGAGCCCCGCCCGGCGCAGCACCGCCAGCTGCTGGGAGAGGCTGGACGGCTCGATCTCGATCGCGGCCAGCAGGTTCCGTACCGGCGTCGGCCCGTCCTGCAACAGCTCCAGTACACGGATCCGCACCGGATGCCCCAGCATCCGGAAGAATTCCGCCTTCGCCTCATACAGCGGAACCTGCGCCCCGCTCACGCCGGGCTCCCGTTCTCCGGCACGCCGTCCGGGTCGACGTCCACGCTGGATGCCAGCCGGAGCGCGTCATCCAGTTCGTCCTCCGCCACGGCCAGCGCGTACGGATCCGCGGCCTCGCGCGCCTCCTCCACAGCGGCCCGCGCCGCCCGCACCCGCTCCCGCACCGCCTCTGCGTAGCCGCCCACCCCAGACCTCCGCACTCGGACCCATTGACCGTCACGACAACTAGCGAGTGGTCCGGGCGGGAGCGGCATCCGCCCTAGGCGGCCCTAGGCGGTGTCCGGGCTTCCCCCTGATGTGAGGACACGCTCTTATGCGGCTTTGGTCAGGGTAGTTGATGGTTCGGTGAAGGTTGTCTCGTAGGTGATCGGGGAGTGTTGTCCGAGGCGGGAGCGTCGGCGCCTTGTGTTGTAGCGACCGGCCCAGCGGAAGGTGTCGAGGCGGGCCTGGCGGGCGGTGGGCCATGCCTTCGCGCCCTGGAGGGTCTCGCGCTTGAGCGATGCGTTGAAGGACTCGGCGGCGGCGTTGTCCGCGCTGCTGCCGACGGCGCTCATGCTCTGGGTCACGCCAGCCTTCGTGCAGGCGTCGGCGAACGCCCTGGACGTGTATTGCGAGCCGTGGTCACTGTGGAAGATCGCCCCGTCGAGGCTGCCGCGGGTCCGCTCGGCCGCCGCGAGGGCGTCGGTGACGAGCTCGGCCCGCATGTGGTCGGCGATCGCCCACCCGGCCAGGCGGCGTGAGCACAGGTCGAGGACGGTCGCCAGATAGAGCGGCTTCGCGCCGCTGACCGGCAGATATGTGATGTCGCCGACGTACTTGGTGTTCGGCAGCTCGGCAGTGAAGTCACGGCCGATCAGGTCGGCGGCCTTGACCGCGGCCGGGTCCGGGATGGTGGTGCGGTGCTTCCTGCGCAGGTGCACACCGACGATCCGGAAGGTCCGCATGACGCGCTCGACGCGCTTGTGGTTGACCTTCACGCCCGTGTCGCGGAGCTCGGCGGTCACCCTCGGGGACCCGTACGTCTGGTCGGAGGCGGCGTGGATAGCGCGTATCCGCTCCACCAGGGCCGCGTCGGCGGCGGCCTTCGCCGCCCTGGCCGGCGCGGTGTTATTCCACCGGTAGAAGCCCGAGCGGGACAGCCCCACCCGGCACAGCCGCTTCACGCCGAACCGGCGCTGGAAGTCGGCGACGAACTGGAAGCGGCTGCTCACCAGCGCGTCTCGCCCGCGAAATACTTCGCGGCCCGCCGAAGGATCTCCCGCTCGGTCTTCAGCTCCGCGTTCTCCCGGCGCAAGGCGGCGTTCTCCGCCTCCAGGGATGTCTGCGGTTGCCCGGACTTCTCGGCCGTGGCCCGGCGTCCGCCCGTCCCCGCGGCACGGAGCCAGTTGCGCAATGTCTCCGCATTGATCCCCAGATCCCCGGCGACCTGCTTGATCGTCGCCCCGGGCCGCGACTCGTACAGCGCGACCGCGTCTGCCTTGAACTCCGGCGGATAGTGCTTCATCCCCACGGGGACTCCCTCTCCTGGACTCAAGATCCAGTGTCTTGGGTGTCCTCACACCGGGGGAATGCCCGCCACCCTCGCCTCGCTCCTGATGTGGGCGTGACATTTGAAGGCAACTCCTGGAGGTCCCGCTGGGCGTGCAAGCCTCGCAGGCGGTCGGGTGCGGCATCGATCACCGCAAGAGGTACCGTTCCGTGGCCACGAGACCCGTCAGGCTCGCGGTCCGGCCGCGGAGGCGACCGCCCGTGTAGCGACCCTCGACGAGTGGCTGTGACCAGCACATTCGATACTCGGCCCAGGGAGACCTGTCCATGACCCGACTCAACCCCGTCACCGGGCGCCGGCCCGGTCCCGAGACGGCGCCCGGCTACGAGACCGGGGCTTTCGGGCATCAGAAGGCCGGTGAGCAGGGCCGGCTGCGTGCACTGGAGGACCTGTGGGATCCGCTCACCGAGCGATACTTGAGGCAGGCAGGCGTGCCTGCCACGGCCCGTTGTCTGGAAGTCGGGGCAGGTGCGGGGTCGGTGGCCCGCATACTTGCCCGGGTCTGTCCGAACGGTGACGTCACCGCGACGGATATCGACACCCGCTTCTTCGAGAGGCTCGCGGCCGAAGAGCGCATCACCGTCCTGCGCCACGATGTGACCCAGGACGGCTTTCCCGCCGACTCCTTCGAGGTGATCCACGCCCGGATGGTCCTGTGCCATCTGGCCGACCCCGCACACGTGCTGGCCGCCATGGCCGAGTGGCTGAGTCCCGGTGGTCTCCTCCTGGTCGAGGACCTCGACCTGGGGCCCGCCGATGCCTCCCCTCACCCGGTGATGCGTCAGGGGCTGCGCCTTGCCGAGCAGACCCTCGGGGTCTCCCAGGGCAGCGATCTCCGCCTGGGCCGACGGTTGCAAGCCCTGGTGACCGACGGCGGCTTCACCTTCGGCGGCATGAGGGTGCAGCCGGTGATGATCGGTGACGGCGGTCCTGCGGATGAGTTCTGGCGTCTGTCGTTTGCCCAACTCCGCGACTTCGCGGCCCTGAGCAGTGCCGCCCTGGCCGGCGAGTTGGACGCGGCGCTGTCTCTGATCGACCATCCGGGCTTCACGGATCTCGGCATGAACGCCGTCTCCGTATGGGGCCGGAAGCCCGTGCGGCCGACCGGGTAGCGCCTCGGCCTGACGGCTCCGGGAGTGGACACCGCGGACTGGTCCGAACAATCGCCTCAGTACGTGACTGCCGAACCAACACCCCCAGCTGTTGCGTCACCATCACTGAGACCCGGACCTGCGCCGCTTACACGGAGACCCCCATGGCTGAACCCCGTCCCTCCTCTGCGTACACCACCGCCTCCGATCCCGCCTGCCTGCCTGCTGATGCGGTGGCGGTGGTCGGGGTGGGCCTGCGCCTGCCGGGCGGCATCCACCGGTTGGACCAGCTCGGCCAGGCCCTGCACGAAGGGCGCGACCTGGTCGGCACCATGCCCTCGGACCGCTTCGACCTCAGCGCCCATCAAGCCCGTGGTCCCGGGAAACCGGGTAAGTTCCACTCCACGGCGGGCGGTTTCCTGCCCGAACCGGAAGTCACCGGCTTTGACACCTCGTACTTCGGCGTCACTCCCAGGGAAGCCTCCCGTATCGACCCGCAGCAGCGTCTGCTGCTCGAGTGCGCGGTCGAGGCCCTCGACGACGCCGCCCTCGACATCAATTCCCTGGCGGGCAGCGAAACCGCCGTCGTCACCGGCGTCTCCAGCCATGACTACGCCGACCTACAGGCCCGCCGCCTGCGTTCGAGCAACCCCTACACCGCGACCGGCGGATTCCTGTCGACCACGGCCAACCGCGTCTCGTACGAACTGGATCTGACCGGCCCGTCCAACGCCGTGGACACCGCCTGCTCCTCCGGCCTGACCGCGCTGCACCAGGCATGCGAGCACCTGCGTACCGGACGCAGCCCGCTCGCCCTGGCGGGCGCGGTGAACCTGATGCTGTCACCGGGCCTCTTCGTCGGCTTCGAGCAGGCCGGAGTGCTCTCCCCGACGGGGCGTTGCCACCCCTTCGGAGCCGCCGCCGACGGCTTCGTACGCTCCGAGGGCGCGGTGATGCTCGTCCTGAAACCCGTGGCCGCGGCGCTCGCCGACGGCGACCGGGTGCACGCCGTCATCCTGGCCACCGCACTCAACTCCGACGGGCGCACCGTGGGCCTGTCCGCGCCGAGTGCACGCACCCAGGCAGCACTCCTGCGCCGCGTGTACGCCACCGCCGGCATCGACCCGCGTGAGGTGTCCTACCTGGAGGCGCACGGCACCGGAACCCTGGTCGGCGACCCCGTCGAGTCCGCCGCGCTGGGGGAGGTACTCGGCAGCCACCGTGCCGACGCACCGCTTCCGATCGGTTCGATCAAGTCCAATCTCGGGCACCTTGAGGCAGCGGCCGGGATGGCGGGGCTCCTGAAGTCGCTGGTCGTGATCCAATCTCGTTCCATACCGCAGACTCTGCACGCCGATCCCCCCAACCCGAAGATCGACTTCGACCGCCTCGGTCTGCGACCGGTACTCGCCGCCCGTCCCGTTCCCGGCACCAGCCGTGTGGTGGTCGGCATCAACTCCTTCGGCATCGGCGGTGCCAACGCGCACGCCGTCCTCGCCTCACCGCCTGTACCGGCCGCGGCACCAGCCCTGGCGGATGCCGCCGACAACGCCGCGGTGGGCGAGGTCGCCGCCGCGCCGGCCGTCAGCACCGCGGCACGGCCGCTGCCGGTCATCGTCTCCGCGCACACGCCCCAGGCGCTGACCGCCACCCTGGAGTCCTGGGCGGAGCACTTCACCGCACTGGCCGCCGATCCCTCACAGGGGCCCGAGGCCCTGTACGCCGCCGCCTACACCTCGTGCCGACGACGGACCCGGCGCCGCCACCGCACGGCCTTCTTCGCGACCGGCCTCACCCAGGCCGCCGAAGTCCTGGCCCAGGCGGCACGAGGCCAGGGGATCGACACTGCCACCGAACGCCTCGTGGGCGGAGGCCGGATCGGCTTCGTCTTCTGCGGGAACGGCTCGCAGTGGGCGGGCATGGGCGCCGAACTCCTCGGCCAGGACAGCGCCTTCACCGCGGAAGTCGAAGCCGTCAGCAGCGAACTTGAGCCCCTGCTCGGCTGGAGTGTGCGCGAGGAGCTGGCCTGTCCCGACGCCTCCCGCTGGGACCGTACGGAAGTCGCGCAGCCGGTGCTGTTCGCCGTGCAGGCGGGTCTGGTCGGCGCACTGTCCGCCCGGGGCGTCGATCCGCACGCCGTCATGGGACACAGCGTCGGGGAAGTGGCCGCCGCGTACTGCGCAGGCGGCCTCACCCGGGCCCAGGCCTGCCGTGTCATCGCCGCCCGCAGCCTGGCGCAGGCCGCCACCGCAGGATCGGGGGGAATGGCCGCGGTGGGCCTGAGCGAACATGCCGCCAGGGAACGGCTCGAGCGGGATCGGCTGCACGACCGCGTGGAGATCGCCGCGATCAACTCCGACCAGGACGTCACCTTCGCAGGCTCGCACGAGGACCTCGCGGCCCTTGGCGCCGCACTGGATTCCGACGGCGTCTTCTTCCGCGACCTGGGCCTGGACTACGCCTTCCACACGGCGGCCATGGACCCCGTGCGTGACCAGCTGACCCGTGCACTGGAATCCCTGGCCCCGGGGTCCTTCCGTATACCCATGATCTCCACGGTGACCGGCCGCACCGGTTCAGGAGACGACCTGGACGCCGCATACTGGTGGGCCAACATCCGCCGCCCCGTCCGCTTCCACCAGGCCGCCACCGTACTGACAGCCGGCGAGGCCGCCTGCGACGTCCTGGTCGAGATCGGCCCTCACCCCGTGCTGACCGCCTATCTGCGACGTGCCACCGGCGAAGCCCACGCCCCCGGGGTCATCGTCCCCACACTGTCCCGGACGTTCGCCAACGCGGACGCACTGCGACAGACCGTCCTGCGGGTACTCGCCGCCGGAGCGGCGGTGGACTGGGACAGCTACTTCCCCCGCCCCGGCGCGGTGGCCGACCTGCCGGCGGTGACGTGGCAGCGCGAGCGGCACTGGAACGGCGACCAGTCCTGGTGGCAGGAAGACACCCCTGGTGGGGACACCACCGGTGGCCATCCCCTCCTCGGATCCCGCCAGGCCGGGCCGGAAGCTGCGTGGCTGAACCGTCTGGACACCGACCGGCTGTCCTGGATCGAAGACCACCGGGTCGCAGATGCTGTCGTCTGGCCCGCCGCGGGCTTCGTGGAGATGGCCCTGGCCGCCGCGCGGAGCCGGCACGACGCACCACTCGAAATCACCGGCCTGGCCATCGACCGGGCGCTGACCCTCGACTGGAGCGCCGACTCGGCGAGCCCCTCGGACGCGGACGACGTCCACCTGGCCACCCACCTCGCCCAGGACGGCAGGCTCACCATCCGAAGCCGCACGGGTGAACAGGACTGGACCGAGCACGTCTGCGCCGGTGTGCGGAGTCTGCTACGCCCGCAGCCTCCCTGCCTGGACATCGCCGCCCTGGAACGCCGCCTGCCGGACAAGCGCCCTGGCCTTGAGCACTACGCAGCCGCCCACCGGGCCGGGCTCGACTACGGGCCGGCGTTCCGGACCGTCACACACCTGCACACCGGGCCGGACGAGAGCCTGGCACGCTACGAGTCCACCGCGCCGACGGAGCCCGGACACGGAGTCATCGCCCACCCCACACTGGTGGACGGCGCCCTGCAGACCTGCCTGCCGCTGATGTTCACCGCGGCCCGGCCTGCCCCGTTCCTGCCTGCCCGCATCACCACCGTCCGCAGCTGGCAGGCCCTGCCCTCCTCCGGCTTCACCCACGTCACCCGCGCCACCGGCGCCGACGCCCGGTGGGACATCACCGTGTGCAACGACGACGGTGACGTGTGCATGGAACTGCTCGGCTGCGAACTGCGACGGTTCGAGACCGCGACCGCGGACGAGCTGGACCGCCTCACCGAAGTCCTGCGCGCGGCGCCCGTACCCGGCCAGCCCGGACCCGCCCGGAGCCCGCTTCCTGACCCGCGGTCACTTCCGGCAGTCGTCAGGGCACAGGAGGACGCCGACCTGAGCCGGCTGCACCGGATCAGCGACGCGCTCCGGCCCCGTCTGCTCGAAGTCTGCGCCCACTTCACGGCCCAGGCCGTGCGCCACCTGCTCCCGACCCGGAAGCATTCCTCGTTCGGCCTGACCGACCTCGTCGACGCAGGAGTCGAGCCCAGGCACGCGAAGCTCCTCGACGTCCTGCTGCTCCAGGCCGTCAGCCACGGCACCCTCACCGCCACCGGGCCCGACGCCTGGAGCATTCCGGCCGCGCCACGCCCCGAAGAGCTGTTCAGCCGTCTGCTCGAGGACTTTCCCGGTCAGGCCGTCACCGTCCTCACCTACGGTGTGTGCGCGGGCCGTCTCGCCGATGTCCTCACCGGTGACGCCAACCCTCTGGAACTGCTCTTCTCCGAGTCCGACAACCTCGTCCAACGGTTCTACGAGGCCAGCACCTTCTTCGCTCCGCACACCCATGCGCTCGTCCGCTGGGTCCGCGACATCGTCGAGCGGTGGCCCGCCGACCGGCCGCTGCGCATCCTCGAAGTCGGGGCGGGCACCGGCGCCACCACCGCCGCCCTCCTGCCGCACCTGCCGCCCGAGCGTGTCCACTACACCTTCACCGACGTCTCACCCGCCTTCTTCCCCGCCGCCCAGAAGCGCTTCCACTCCTACGACTTCCTCACCCACCAGGTGCTGGACGCAGACGGTGACCCCGTGGCCCAAGGCTTCGAACCAGGCGTCTACGACCTCGTCATCGCCGCGAACATCCTGCACGCCACGAGCGACATCTCCCGCGCCCTGCGCTCCACGGCCACCCTGCTCGCCGACGGCGGCCAGCTGATCGCCCTGGAGACCCACAGCGTGGAACTCCTGGCCTCGGTGTTCGGCCTGCTGGACTCCTTCTGGCTCTCCACCGACCAGGGCGTCCGCCCCGAGGGCCCACTGGTGCCCTACGACCGCTGGCCCGAACTCCTCGCCGACTGCGGCTTCGCGACCACCGGGCAGTATGACGACACCGCAGCGGACCGGCCCTACGTGTCCCTCATCGTGGCAGAGCGCACCGCCCGCTCCGTCCCCGAGAAGACGGCGGACCGTACTCCTCCTCCCGCCGCATCGGAGGGGCGACGGCCCTCCGCCGCCCAGGCGGCTCTCGACAACGCGACGCACCGGTCCTGGCTGCTGAGCACACCCACCGCCGACGCCCCCACCGAGTTGGTGACCCGGCTGACCCGAGCGCTGCTCGCCTCAAGCCCCGACGGCCGCGTCCAGCACATCACCGAGGCAAGCGGTGCGGACTCCTGGACCCGTGAACTGACCGGTGCGGCAGACGGCCTCCGTCCCGCCCGACCGGTGAGCGACGTGATCCTCCTCGCTGAGCCAGCCGACCACACAGGGCCACAGCAACACACCGACCACGGCGTCCGGCAGCTTGCCGCACTGCGTGACCTCACCCGTGCCTGGACCCGGAGTGCCCAGACCCGCGAAGAAAGTCTGCGCGTCTGGATCGTCGACGCCGGCAGTCAGCTGCCACTTACCCCGCCACCCTCCCCCCATGCCGCCCCCCTGTGGGGCGCCGCGCGAAGCCTGGCCAACGAACACCCCGCGCTGAGCGTACGGCGCATCGCCTTGACCGAACCCGGCGACGACGGCACCCTTCAGCGGCTCCTGCACGAACTGCACCACCTCGAGGGCAGCGCAGCCGCGGCGGGCAGCCCCGAGGAGCTCGTCGACGACGAGGTGGTCCTCACGCCGCACGGGCGCTTCGCCACGCGTGTCACCTCACTGCCCGACACCGAGGCCACCTCCGGATCCGAGCCCCACTACGCCCTGCACGTGGACGCCCCCGGACGGCATCCCCTCTTCACCTGGCACGCCGCCCCCGCGCTCCGCCCGGCCGCAGGAGAAGTCCTCATCCGAACCGCCGCGGCAGCGCTGAACCACCACGACCTGCTGACCGCGACCGGTGACAGTTCCCTGCCCGCAGCCCGGCGCCACGGCTTCCTCGGCCTCGGCCTGGACTGCGCGGGCACCATCACCGCGGTCGGCCCCGGCGTCACCCGTCTCGCACCGGGCGACCGTGTCGCTGCCATGGCCCACACCGCCCTGGCCTCCCACGTTCTCGCCTCCAGCGATCACGTCATACCGCTGCCCGACACCATGGAATTCACCGCGGCAGCCACCCTGCCCACCGCGTTCCTCACCGCCCACCACGCTCTCCAGCAGTGCGCCGGCCTCACCGAGGACGACACCGTCCTCGTGCACGCTGCCGCCGGGGGCGTCGGGTTGGCCGCCCTGCAACTCGCCCAGCGGACCGGCGCGCACGTCATCGCCACGGCCGGCACCCCCGCCAAACGGAGCCTGCTGCGCCTGCTGGGCGTCGAGCACGTGCTGGACTCACGCACCCTGGACTTCGCCGAGCAGGTCGCAGACCTGACCGACGGCCGCGGTGTCGACGTCGTCCTGAACTCTCTGCCCGGCGAGGCCCGTCTGCGCAGCCTGCATCTGCTCGCCCCGCAGGGACGCTTCATCGAACTCGGCCGACGCGATGCCGAGCGGGACGAACCAGTGCCCGTTTCCCCCCTGGCCCGCAACGTCTCGTTCTTCGGCGTGGACACCCTGGACCTGCACGACCGGCGGACGCCCGTGGTCCGGCGCCACTTCACTCAGCTGGCAGAAGCCGTCGCCACGGGCCGCTGGAGGCCGGCGCCCCATCAGACCTTCCCCGCGCACCGCTTCGGTGAGGCGTTCAGCCTGCTGCGCCACGCCCGGCACATCGGGAAGATCGTCATAAGCTTCGACGCCCCGCCGCCGGTCCTCGACTGCGGGCCGCCGAGCGCACTGGACGCCGACGCCGCTTACGTCGTCACCGGTGGCCTGGCAGGATTCGGCGCCGCCACGGCTCGACACCTCGCCGCACGCGGCGCCCGCCATCTCCATCTCATCGGACGCCGTGGCGCTCGAACGCCCGGTGCCGCGACACTTCTTGACGAGCTTCGCACCGCGGGGGCCGAGGTCACCGTGCACGGCGCCGACATCACCCGGCCCGGTGCCCTCGATTCCGTGCGCACCGCCCTGGGGGAACGGCGTCTGGGCGGTGTCGTGCACGCCGCCATGGTTCTCAAGGACGCTCCCTTGGTCGACGTGACCGACACCCACCTGGAAACCGTTCTCACCCCCAAGATCACGGGACTTCATGCGCTCGAAGCTTTCGCGGAGGACCACGATCCCGACTTCTTCCTCGCCTACAGCTCGATAGCCGCCCTCGACGGCAACATCCAGCAAGCCCCCTACGTGGCCGCCAACGCCGCGACGGAAGCGCTGATCCGAGCGCGGCACCGACGCGGCAGGCCCGCCCTCTCCGTCCAATGGGGTGTCATCGCGGACGCCGGATTCGTCCACCGCACCGGACGTATCGAGGAGATGGCCTCCTACGGCATGGCCCCCGTCACCGCCACCGACGCGCTCACCGCACTCGACCGGCTTCTCGACACTCGGACGGGCCCCGTCGTCGCACTGGGCCGCTTCGACTGGGACAGCATCAGCCGCGTCCTGCCCCGCCTCGCGGCGCCCAGGACCGGCGCACTGCTCCAGCGGCATCAGGTGAGCACCGACAGTCTCACCACCTTGCGCGGCAAACTGGCCGCGATGAGCGACGGCGAGGCCATCGTCCTGATCGAGGACAAGGTCGCCGAGCTTGCCGCCGCCGTCCTGCACACCCCCGTGGACCGCCTCGACCGCACCTGCCGCCTGGACCTGCTCGGCATCGACTCCCTGATGTTCCTCGAACTCTCCACGGCGCTGCGCAGACATCTCGGCTGCGAGATCCCCACGCTGGAACTGATGGGCGCCCCCCACCTCTCTGACATAGCCAAGCGAGCCCTGCACCGCATCCAGCAGCCGGGTTCCCCCGAGCCCACCGAGACGTTCTCCGGCCCCGAGCGGAGTGACCAGGCATGAACGCCCGCATCCCGACGCACAGCGCACCCCGCCCCACCACCTCCATCGACCAGCCGGACTTCGTCGCCCTGCGCCCGGCCTCCGGCGACGAACACCTCCTGCGCCTCTACTGCATGCCGCCCGCGGGGATGAGCGCCCCCTACTTCCAAGCCTTCACCTCCTACCTGCCGCCGGCCGTCAGCCTGCTCGCCCTGCAACTGCCCGGACGTGGACGTGCCACCGGCACGCCGGTGCACACCGACCCGCACCGCCTCGGGCAGCTCCTCGCGGAACGCATCGACCAGGACGACGACGGCCACCCGTATGCCGTGTTCGGTCACAGCGTGGGCGCTCTCATCGCCTACGAAACCGTCACATGCCTCACCCGGCAGGGGCGCCGCCCACCCACTCTGCTCGCCTTGTCCGCCATGGCAGCCCCCCACCACCCCGACTTCACCGCACGGGCCCCGGACGTCCTGCTCGGCGGCCGGAAGGAGATCGAGAAGCTCTTCGGCCGCCTGCCCGACCACGCCAAGCGCGACCCCAGGGCGTTGATCAACACCTGGATTCCGATGATGGCCGACCTCCTGCTCGCCCTGCAGTGCCCGCCCCACCAGGGGCCACCCCTGGACACCCAACTCGCCCTCTACGGAGGCGAGGACGACCCCGTCATCTCCCGGGAGGCCTTGGCCGGCTGGAACGACATCAGCAGCCAACCGGCCGCACCGCGCCTCTTTCCCGGCAACCACACCTACCCCCTGGACGAGGTCGAAGCCCTCAGCTCCCGGCTCTCCGCCGATATCGTCACCTCCCTGCGAGGGTGGGTCTGTCCAGTCAACGGCCCCGGCTCACATGCGGGGGAGTGTCCGGTCAGCAACCTCGGAACGGAGCACGGGAGACGGTAAACCGTTTCGCGCGACGTCCGATCGAGGAAGACGCGCCGTTGACCAGTGAGAACGTGGTGGTGGCTGATCGGTTGGCGCCGGCGCCGACGTCCACTACGTCGCGCTCGGCCGGAATGAGCGAGGCGGCGGTGAGAGGTTCGGTCGGCCTCGGCGGCGGCCGTAGCCCTGCCAGCGAGTCCGGCGCCAGCCGGAGAGTGCCTCCGCCCCCGGGGCGCAGGCCGCGCGCTACTCGGGTGCCGGCCACACCCGCCGCATCACGGGGCCGCGGTCGGCGAGTGGCAGGGATGTGTCCGGTGCCGCGCACCAGGCGGAACATCTCGGAGACGTGGACGACGTCGCCGGGCTGCGCGTACGTCAGCAGCTCGGCGAACTTCGGCCGCTGCAGCGGGTGGAGGCGGCTGGAGGTGCCGGCCTCCTCCTCGAAGACGACCGGGTCCTCGATCCCGGCCTCGTCCAGGACGAAGTTCTGCCGGGCGGTGGACTGCTGGTCGGTCGAGACCCGCTTGTAGACCAGGTTCGCCATCTCGGGGACCTTCGATGCGGTGGATCTGATCTTGCCTGTCGCCCAACCCTGTCATCAACGACCATCGGATCCGATGGGATTCGCGCCCCTCCGAACCCCCGGAAAGCCAGGGTCGATTGGACGCGCGGGCCGCCTGTCGTCATTCGATCGTTTCCCGACAGCGAAGGTCCGCACGGGCGCAGCTCCGCGGGCCCCTCCAGCACCCGGTGCCGGCGTACGAATTCCGGCTTCGGATCAGGCAGGTCGATCGGAGGTGTAGCGGGCGAGCATGGTCTCTACAGCCTGCTCGACGGCGTAGCGGACGTCAGAGGCTGCGGGGTCCCAGTCGGTCAGCAGCATGCGGGGCCACAGGACGTAGTTGGCGATCATCCCGAGGAACTGGTTGGCGGCGCTCTCGGCGTCCGGGACGTCGGCGTTACCGGCCTCGTGCTCCGACTCCAGGTAGTGCTGGACCGAGGTGAAGTAGGGCAGCTTGCCGAGCTGGAACTGCATCCGTCCCAGTTCGGGGAAGCGGGGCAACTCGGCGATGACGATGCGGAACAGGGCTGTCATGCCGGGCCGGCCGATCAGGTCGGCGTAGCGGTGACCGATGGAGGTCAGGCCGGAACGCAGGTCTCCGGCCTGAGGCCGTGCGACAGCGCCTCCGGCGTCGCGCTGCCAGGACTCGGCGACGATGGCCTCGAAGAGGGCTGCCTTGGTGGGGAACTGCTTGAACAGGGTGGACTTCGAGACTGCCGCCCCTTCGGCAATGCGGGCGAGGGAAGTGCCGTCGTAACCGCGGTTCAGGAAGAGGTCCGTGGCTGCGGAGATGATCGCCTCACGCTTTTGCTGGGCGAGGCGGCGGTGATGTGTGGAGAGCTCTGCTGCCATGCGTGCAGTATGCCCTAGCTCCGAGGCGAGTCACTTGACTCGCCTCTTTTGGCATGCCTACGGTGCGCTGGAAAGGCGAGTCAAGCGACTCGCATCTGATTGCGGCGCCCGTCGTCTCTCGGGTGCCGTGCGATGAGGGAGCAGCTGATGACAGTCGACAGGATCGCTCTGGTGACCGGTGCGAACCGTGGCCTGGGTCGGAGTACGGCTCTTGCCCTGGCGGCGCGCGGGGTGCGGGTCGTGGTCACCCATCGCGGTGATGCGGCCGGGGCCGAGGAGACGGCGCAGCAAGTGCAAGCTGCGGGCGGGACTGCCGCTGTCGTGCGTCTCGACATCAGCGACGTCTCCTCTTTCGGAGCCTTCACTTCCGAGCTGAGCGGACTGCTTGAGCGCTGGGGGGCTTCGCGGCTCGATATCGTGGTCAACAACGCGGGGGTGGGTGTCTTCGGCCCGCTGGAAGCTGTCACGGCCGACGACTTCGACACGGTGTTCGGCACGAACGTGCGGGGCACGTTCTTCCTCATCCAGTCGCTTGTGCCGCTGCTGGCGCAGGGCGCCCGCGTCATCAACGTCTCGTCGTCGTTGACTCGCCACACCAGTCCCGCGACCTCGGTCTACTCCGCCTCGAAGGCCGCCGTCGAGGCCCTGAGCCGCACTCTGGCCGCGGAACTCGGCCCCCGCGGCATCCGGGTCAACTCCATTGCCCCGGGGCCGACCGCCACCGACTTCAACGGCGGTGCCATGCGGGATGACGCCGAGATGCGCCAGGGTCTCGCCGGGCAGACCGCGCTCGGCCGCGTCGGCGAACCCGAGGAGATCGGCGCCGCCATCGCCACGCTGGCGTCCGAGGGCCTGCACTGGATGACCGCCCAGCGCATCGAGGTCTCCGGCGGCGCCCTCCTCTGACCAACCGGGCGAGCCTGCGCCGGGCCGCAGGCAACGGCGGGCCGGATTCATTCCGCGCCGGTCTCGTCTTCATCCAGTTCCGACGCGTCCGGGTCGCGCAGCGGGCACAGGGCGCCGGCGGATGGGACGCCCGGGGTGAAGCTGTAGCGGCCGAGCAGGTTCAGGTTGCGGTGCTTGAGCGGGGAGAGCCCGGCGACGTCCTCCTCCCGGAGCTCGTGGCCCTCGGCCTGGAGCTGGACGACGGCGGCGTCGATGTAGCGGGTGGTCCAGAGCACGATGGCGTTGAGGACCAGGCCGAGCGCGCCGAGCTGGTCCTCCATACCGTCGCGGTACGCCTGGTGGATAGTGCCCCGCTTGCCGTGGCGCACGTCCCGGGCCAGCTTGTGGCGGGACTCCTGCACGGTGAGCTGCCGGTTCATCTGTCTGCGGTAGGTGTCGTCCACCGGGTCGCCCCCCGCAGCAGGTGCTCTGTCTTCGCGATCCGTCCGTACTCGGCGAAGGCCGCACCCAGCGGGGTCGGGCGCCCGTCGCGTCCGAACATTCGCAGCAGGTCGTAGGCGCGGACCTGGTTGGTGAGCAGGGAACCGGCGACCTTCAGCATGTCCGGCCAGTGCGTGATCACCTTGTTCAGGTTCACCGGTTGCGGGCCAGGTCCTCCACCGCGCCGTAGCTGCCGGTGGCGACGCCGGGCAGGGTGGCCCGCCAGAACCGCTGGTCGTCCAGGTCACGGAACCGGGGGCTGAAGTTGTAGCCGAGGATCTTGAACAGGCCGAACACCATGTCGACTGGCCGACGGAGTCGACATGAGCCCCATGATGGGCAGGAGTACGAGAGTCGCATCCAGTCTTCGTGGCTACAGATGCAACGATCATCAGACAGTCGGGACACCCACCAGCAAGTCCGTACGAGCGATCGAGTCGCCACTCTTAATCAGCAGTTATGGGGCGTCCGGAAGGCCGGCCGACGGAGTCGTGAAGAGCCCTTTGATGGGCAGGCTGCTACAAGTCGCATCCGGCCTTCCTGACTGGACGCCGAGTTTACAGCCCGACCGGGTGCCCACCTGCACGCCCGTACTGTAGCGATCCTGATCGCAGCTCTTAATTAGCAGCGAGAGCGAGCGGTGGCACCGGTGTCCCGGGTCCCCGCTCATGCCCGATCGAGCCTGCTTGAAGGGTACGGGAGTACGAGGCGTTGTCGGTCGCCACCATCTCCGGCTTCACGCCGCCGTCGAGGTTCAGCAGCGCGTCCAGGATGTGCAGGGAGCCGCGCGAGGTGCCGGGCACGACCATCTGCCCGATGCCCGCGACCTGGTCGTTGACGGCGTTCAGCCAGGTGATGCCACGCTTGAACCCGAAGTACTTCGGCGACGGCGCCGCGCTCACGGTCCGGACGGGGACGACGAACCGCAGCCCGTCCACTGAGGCGAGCAGCCCGTCACCCCAGAACTTCACGATGGGCACCTCGGCCTGGGCGGCGATCAGCCGCGCGTTCGCCGCGGCGATGGTGTCGGCGCGCAGGTAGTACTGGTCGACGTGCACGAGCCGGGCCCGGGTCAATGCCTCGTAGCCGGGGTTCACCACCGGGGCCAGGCCGATGTCGCACGCCTCCGACACCAGCAGCGCGACCACCGACGTGGGCAGGTCCTTCATCCGGGTCGTGCCGTCCCCGAGGTGCACGAACGCGTCGAGGAACCCGGTCCAGGCGTTCACCTCGAACAGCAAGTCCGGCAGGTCGATCTTCGGGAGCATCCTCTCGACCCGCTTGCGCAGCCAGGTCAGGGACTTCGGTTCGCCGAGCGCGCCGAGCTTGTCGACGTTCAGCTTCACTCGCCCGTCGTCCTGCACCTCGACCGACACCTTCGCCGCCGGCCCGGCCTCTTCCAGGCGTTCGGCGAGCTGCTTCCATCCGGCGTCCAGGCCCCGCACCAGCTCCGCCAGGTGTTCGGTGACGGGCATGTCCAGGCTCAGCCCGGCCAGCACGTCCTCCTCGACCGCATCCCAGTCGGGCCCGTCCAGCAGGCGAGCCCGCGGGTTGGACCAGCGGTGCGACGGAGCGGCGAAGACGTCGCGGTTGTTCAGGGCCCGGTGCAGCTGCTCCAGTACGCGCACCACGTACGCGTCCCGGTCCACCGCGCCCTGCGGCAAATCGGGGTTGGCGTAGACCGCCTTGCGCCACGCGGGCGGCACGAGCTTGTCGTCCACCTCGCGCAGCAGCAGCGGCTTGACCCCCACTTTCCGCCGGGCCAGCGCCGGCAGGCCGCGCACACCGGCCAGGACCCGCTTGCCCGCGCTCGCCGCGTCCAGTGCCTTCGACTCGCCCAGTAGTGACAGGAACGGCCGCACCGTGGCGTACCGGTTCGCGAGCGCGGCCCGCATGGCGACCTCGGCCGAGTTCTCGTCCTCGGGCACCAGCGAGACCACCGTGGCCGCCGCGGTCATCACGGCGGCGCGCGGCGCAACCTCTTCCACCGCCGCCCACAGCGCGGCCATGTCCAGGTCCGCCTCCTGCTCCTCGACCAGCTCCAGTTCCTCGAACAGCACCTTCGCCGCCCGCGCGAGCACCCGTGACGCCTTCTCCAGCTGGGGCAGCGTGGACAGCCGCTCCTTCTCCGTCTTCCGCTTCGCCGTGTTCAGCAGCCGGGTGGCCATCAGGACCTGGAACAGGTCCAGGGCCTCGTCGATCGCTTTCGCCTCCAGGTGCCGCATCACCGCAGTGAGCATCGCCGTGCGCTTGGGCTCCGCTGCCCGCTCCAGCAGCGGCGCCTTCGACCCCAGCGCGTACCGGGCCAGCGCCGCCATCCGGTTCGGCGGGATCTACGACAGCTTCAACCGCCCGAGCCGGTACGTGCCGATCTCGTCCACCCGCTCCAGCGCACGGGCGAACGCCGTACCCGTCGTCCGCGTCGGCGGCCGGCGCAGCCGCTCCAGCTCCGAGAACCGCGAGCCCTCCGGCGTCTTCAGCATCGCCACCAGGTCGCCGGGCAGCGCCGGGTCCGCGCGGCGGGCAGCGCCCGCGACGGTGGCGTGCAGCCGCTTGTCCGCGACCTTCCGCACCTCCGACACCTGCCGGGCCAGCACCGACACCCCGGGCAGCAGCACCCGATTACGGCGCAGCCACCCCACCGCGTGGTCGAACAGCGCCTTCGGGCCCTCGGCGTGCGTCCACGCCCGGCCGTGCAGGAAGGTGCGGAACCGCCGGGACCACTCCGGGGCGTCGTACTCGTGGTACTCGTAGGCGTCCCGGATCTCCCACGCGTGCTCGTACGCAGTCTTCGGCCGCTCGGTGTACCGCTTCACCACCGACGGGTCCTCGATGCCGAGCTGCGCGGCCAGGTGCTCGACCACCGGCGACGGCGCCTCCAGCGGGTCGTCCGGGAGAAACCGGCCGATGTAGCGCACCGTGCACATCTGGAGCGCGAAGCCGAGCTGGTGGTACGTGGAGCGCCGTCGGGCGATCAGATCGCGGTCGACGTCGTCCAGGAAGAAGAACCGCTCCAGCTCGGGGCGGGTCGGCTCCTCGGCGAACTTCCCGTACGCCTCGGCCTGCTCATCAGTCAGAAACTCCACCGGCACGAGCGGACCGTAGCCAGCCCCGGCACCCGCCCGGCGATCTTTCCGTGAACCCCAGCGGAGCCTCCAGCCGGTGTGCTGACCGACCATGATCAATCTCAGCGCCAACCGCTGTACCGATGTTCCCCAGGCCGTAGTCGGCCAGTTGCCGGGCGGGGTGCGGGTGCCCGGTGTCGCGGGCGGCGAGGACGAAGGCGAGGAAGAGGATCTCGGGCGGCGGGGCCACCGGATGCGCCAGCTGTTCGTACAGCCGGCCGGCCTGTTGCTCGACGTAGGCGGTGACAGGTGCGTCGTCGAGGAAGACCGGGAGGACCAGCCCGTGTTCGTGCGCGGTTTCGGCGGCGTGGGCCGCGGTTTCGGTGATCGACTGCGCCACCGTCATGGTCTCGACCGGCGCCCGCTCCGGTGTGAACCAGGCGAGCCGCCGGTCCGGCGGGCCCGGGGTCAGGACGTGGTCGGCGAGGTGGCGGGCGATGACGGGGGAGCAGTGGAAGCCGTCGCGGTAGGTCCCGGTCGCGAACAGCAGTCCCGCCACCGAGCAGGGGCCGATCAGCGGGAAGCAGTCCAGGGAGATCGGGCGTCTGCCCCACAGTCACCCGGTGAGCTGGCTGGCGGCCAGCGTGCCGTCGATCTCCTCGCGCAACGCGTGGATCAGCGTCTCGGCGGAGCCCACGGCGGGCCCGGCGGGGAGCCGGCTGGTGATGAAGTTGGTCGCCCGAGGTAGTGCTCGCCGGTGACCGGCAGGGGAACCAGGTGCACGCCGCAACTGGCGGCGCGGTTGGGGGTGCGGATCACCTGAGTGGCGCCGTCCGGCTGCGGACGCCGGGTCAGCAGCGCGGACCCCGCCCCGTGGAACAGGGGAGGCACCGCACCGGCCGGCAGCACCCCGGCAGCCAGATCCCCGCTGACGCTCCCCGCCGCGAGCACCACCGCGTCGGCCGCCAGGACACCGCCGTCCGCCAGGCGTACCCCGCGCACCGAGCCGCGGACGGGTCAGTCTCGCTCACGTCGATCACCCGAATACCAGAGGCGCCGACCTGGCGGAGCAGCGTGTCCCGCTGCGGCTGGTGGGCGCGGACGCCCGGGACACCGCCCCGCTGGCGGCGTACTGGGGCGTGCCGCAGGTCCATCCCTTCCTGGACAACGAGGTCGTGCGCGCCGCGTTCGCGATCTCTCCGGTGGAGCGGCACGGCGTCACGAGCTTCAAGCCGCCGCTCGGCGCGGCCCTGCCGTCCCTGCCGAGTTGGTTGACGGGCCGCCGCTCCAAGGGGAGTTTCACCCGCCGGCTGACCGCCGGGACGATCCACAACCGGCAGGCCCTCGTCGAGCTGATCCGCACCAGCCCGCTGGTGACGGGCGGCCTCCTGGACCCGAAGCCTGCCGTCGCGGCCCTGGCCGGCGTGTCCGGGGGGCAGGCGGGCGCCCTCTACGACCTGCAACGCCTGGTGATGTCGTGCCAGTGGCTCGCCGCGTACGGCACGCGTCTGGAGCCGGCATGCTGACACCTGCGGTGCATGTGCGGTGGGCCCGGTGCCCCGGTGGAACGGCGCTGCTGAACCTGCGCTCGGGCGAGTGGCGGATGTTCTCCGGCCTCGGCGCGCGCATCTGGGACGCGATCGCCCTGTACGGCAGCGTCGAGGGGGAGAGTGCGGTACCCGTGAACGGCGATGTGGCCGCGACCGGGGCCGCCATCAACGCCTATGTCGAGCAGCTGCGTGCCATGGGGCTGCTGGCCGAGCCCGCACGCCGGCGTCGCTTCCAATGGGGCAGGCGGCGATGACGCAGATGATCCACGCCCCGGCCCGTCCGTCCTGGCGGCGTAGGGTTCCGGCGAGCGTCGCAATGACCCTGGCTCTCGCGGTCAAGTTCCTGCCGCAGGGCAGGCGGATGCGCGCCCGGATCGCCCTGGCCCGTGCGACGCGCTGGCTCCCCGAGGCGGACCCGCAGCACGCCCGGCGCATGTACGAGGCCGTGGTCGCCTGCCAACCCCGTTGGTGGCGCGGGCAGATCGACTGCAAGGAACGCTCCATCGCGACGGTACCGCTTCCGTCCACGCAGCGACTCGGGCAGCAGCGGACGAGGCCAAGCCGCTCACCGGGCTCTACCTCCCCACGGCCGGATACGTCAGCTGGGACGACACCGACCTGGCCGACCTCGACCCCCTGTCCCTCTGGCGCAGCACGGCCATGGCGGGGGCCGGCGTGGCCGCGGGCGGGGAGGATGTGGTGCTGGGCGCCACCGTGGTCGAGGGAGTCACCCGCCCCATTGGCGGGTAGCGATAGGTGCCTGCTCAACCGCATTCGGTGACTCGCAGCGTGGCGTTGCTGTTCACGCCGCTCGAACGTCAACGACGCTCGGGATTTTGCACTCGTTCGGGTGAAGCCGGGGGTGCCACCTCGTCCTGGGCGCCCGGGCCATGCCCGCGAGCTTCCACGCCTGGGTCGCGACCGCCGGAGAGCAGATTTCGCCGGCCGGTGAAGGCGGTCGCGAGGAGTGCCCGAGCGGATCTCGGCCGCAGTGCCGCGGCCGGTCGTGTACTGCGCCAGCACCCCGCGCAGCCGCCGGTCCGCGGTGGCGAGGGACGGCACAGCATCGGCGAGGCGCTGCCCGGCTGTCCCCTGGGCCAGCAGAGCGGCTTGCCCGGGCGGACGCGGCCGGGGAAATCGACTGGCTGGTGTCGGTCGATTCCACCGTCGTACGCGCCCACCAGCATGCCGCCGGAGCTCGAAAAAGGGGGCTCCGCAGCCCCGCGCTCGGACGCTCCCGGGGCGGTCTGACCAGCAAGATCCACCTGGCCTGCGACGCCTTCGGGCGCCCGCTCGCCTTCGTGCTCACGGGCGGCAACACCAACGACTGCACCCAGTTCACCACCGTGATGGAGGCGATCCGGGTACCTCGCACGGGCCCGGGCCGTCCCCGGACGCGGCCCACCCACGTGCCGGGCGACAAGGGCTACAGCTCTCGCGCGATACGAACCTGGCTGAGACGGCACGCCATCAGCCCACACCATCCCCGAGAGAGCCGACCAGATCCGCAACCGACTCCGGCGTGGCAGCCGAGGCGGACGTCCGCCAGCCTTCGACAAGGTGCTCTACAAGCAGCGCAACGTCGTGGAACGGTGCTTCAACCGCCTCAAGCAGTGGCGCGGCATCGCGACCCGCTACGACAAGACCACCGAGTCCTACCAGGCAGCCGCCACCCTCGCCTCGCTCCTGATGTGGGCGTGACATTTGAAGACAACTCCTAGCCCGCCACCCCCGACGCCGGTGTCATGTTGGTGGCGTCCACCGCGTTCCGCAGTGTCCTGGCCAGTTTCACCGCGTCGTCGACGGCCCAGAAGTGGAGGTAGAACAGCCTGGGCTCGTCCATCAGCATGTGGTTGTGGAGCGAGACGATGTCGATCCCGCCGCAGCGGAGCGCCTTCACCACGTGCTGGACCTCGTCGGCGGTCATCACGAAGTCGCCGTTGATCGCCGCTTGTCCCCCGCCGACCGGCTGGAAGGAGAGCGCGGTGGTGGCCCCCGTCATCGGAGGCAGCACCCGGCCGTGGTCCGTAATGGTCTCGCGACGGGCGAAGACGATCTTGTAGATGTCCCCCTCCGCAGCACCCTCGGCGCAGAGCGCCGCGTCGATGCCGTCGGTGTCCAGGTCGATGTCGACCGCCTCGGGGCGCCACGTCCCCGTCGGTGTACCGGTCCTGGCCAGCGCCGCGCGCAGCCCCCGGGCCAGCGTCCTCGGGTCGTCGCTGACCCCGTGGACGTGCAGGAACCAGACCGCGGGCTCGGTGGCGAGCAGGTGCTTGTGTACCGCGGCCTGCCCGATTCCGTGCGCGTTCAGGGCGTCGATCACATGCTGGAGCTCCCGCTCCAGGACCCCCATGTCGCCCATCACCGTCGTACAGCCGTCGGCATACTGGACGAAGGAGAAGAACGAGCCGACCCCCATGGTGTCGTTGAGCGGGATCCCTTGGCACACCACCCGCAGGTCGCGGCGGGGCAGGTCCACCCGGTAGACCGTGCCTCCGGCCAGTCTGCCCCGGACCCCCATCACCTCGGTGACACCCCGCCAGTCGTCCTCGGTGGTGGGCACGGACTCGATCAGCTCCTGGCGACGCCCGGCGTGGGTGCCCGCGGCGCGCGCGTCCGCCGCCCCCGCACCGGCCAGTACCGGCACCAAGGCGGCGGTGGTCAGCACCGCACGCCGTGATGTGCTCGCCCGCATTCCCTTGTCCCGTTGTCTGTATCCGGTCATGCAAGATCACCTCCGCCGCGATGCAACCACGGCGGTACCGTTTCGTCAGGGAGGCGCTCTACAGGCCATCACATGAACCACGTGTCTGCCGGAGTCCACGGCGGACCCCGCTACGCGGCGTTTTCTGTACGAATCAGTCGCGTGAACGCCACCGTATTGCCCGTTCCGAGAGCATGACTGCCAACTTCTGTTCACCTTCGGACAGCGCCTCGGCGATGTAACCAGGTACGAGGGATGAAGGAGGTGAGGGGGGGTGAGGGGGTGCGGGATGAGGTACGAGATACCAGGTACGAGGCTCGCCCACCGAGCCCCCTGTCCACGCCTCCCCGCGCCCCCCGCGCGTCCCCGTTCGTCCCCACGCGGCCCGCGCGCAAGATTCGGACGAGCCCACCCGGGGGGGCGTGTGCACCAGATGGGGCGTCCATGCAGCCCGGTGGTCATGAAGCCCAGTGGTCATGCAGCCCGGTAGTGAGGCGGTGTCATCCCCCACGAACCGTCACCGGCCACGCGGGTCCCGTGCGGCGGGCCCGGTGGGGATCGTCCCCGCGGTCAGGGTGATGTGTTTGTGTTCGAGGAAGTCCTCCATCACCGCCAGACCGTTCATCCGGCCCAGGCCGGACTGTTTGAAGCCGCCTTCCTCGAACTCGTCGTAGACCTTGGCCCAGTCGTTGATCCAGATCGTGCCGGCGTCCAGTGCGCGGGCCACCCGCAGGGGACGGTCGATATCGCGGGACCAGATACTGGCGGCGAGTCCGTACTGGTTGTCGTTGGCCAGGCGCACCGCCTCGGCCTCGCTGCCGAAGGTCTGGAGCGTGAGCACGGGGCCGAACGTCTCCTCCTGGACGATGTCCAGGGAGTTGTCGTCCACTTCGAGCAGGCTCGCCCGGTAGAACGCGCCCTTGGCGAGCGGGCCGTCGAGAATCGGTCCGCCGCGTACCAGCGGTTTGGCTCCGGCGGTGATCGCCGTTTTCACCACGGTGTCGATCCGCTCGGCGCTGGACTTGTCGATGACCGGGCCGAGTTCGCTGTCCGGGTCGCTGGCCGGTCCCACGCGCAGCTGTTCCAGGCGCGGTACCAGCCGTTGCCGCAGGGCGTCGGCGATCGGTTCGTGGACCAGCAGGCGGCTGCCGGTCATGCAGAACTGCCCGTTGAAGACGGTGAGGGCGGTCACCAGCGCGGGCACCACGGCATCGAGATCGGCGTCGTCGAAGACGATCATCGGTGTCTTGCCGCCCAGTTCGAGACCGAAGCGCTTCAGGTGCTGGGCGCCGGTGGCCGAGATGGCGCGGCCGACCTTGGTGCTGCCGGTGTAGCTGATGCACGGTACGTCGGCCGAGGCGACCAGGTGGCGGGCGCCGTTTCCGTGGAGCTCGGTGAAGGCGTTGATCACGCCACGTGGCAGGGCCGTGACCTGGGAGAAGAGCCGGTAGATCAGGGAGTTGGTCTGGGCGGTCTGGCCGGGCATCTTGACGACGGTGGTGGTGCCGGCGGCCAGAGCCGGGGCGAGTGAACGGATCAGCAGGACCACCGGCGAGTTCCAGGGCACGATGATTCCGGCGACACCGCGCGCCTGGCGCAGCACCATGGAGAAGGTCCCGGGCCGCACCTCCATGGCGCGGCCGTGGTCGGTGCGGGCCAGTGCGGCGTAGAAGCGCAGTTTGGGCGGCACCATCTCCACCTCGAACCGCGCATGCGGCTTGAGCTTGCCGTTCTCCAGGGCCAGTGCCTCGACGAGTTCCTCGGTGTGGGCCGCGAAGACATGGGCCATCTCGTTCAGCACCCGGGCGCGCAGCAGACGGTCGTCCCGCCACGAGGTCTCCTCGAAGGCCGCGCCGGCCGCCGAGATCGCGGCCGCCGCCTCGCTCTCGCCCCCGTTGGCGTACCGGCCGATCGTCTCTCCGGTGGCCGGGTTCACGCTGTCGGCGTGCTCCTGCGAGTCCACCCATTCGCCGTTGATCCAGTGGAGCGCGGTCGGATTCATGAAGTTCCCGTCTTGTGGCTGTGCGGTGGCCGGTGTACGGCGGGATGGTGACCCGCCCTGTTCATGGAACGAGGACGGCGCGGTACCGGGCCTTGCCCATGTTCTGGAAGGTGTTCTCGGCGTCGGCGAGCGGATGGGTCTCCACCAGCGGCCGGACGCCCTTGAGTGCGGCGAAGGCCATGGCCTCCTCGCTGTCCTTGGCGTGGCCGCTGTACCAGCCGGTGACCGTGCGGCGGCCGAAGACGAGCAGTTCGGGCGATATTTCGAGCGGCTGCTGTCCGGTGGCGATCACTACGAGGCGCCCGTTGGGCTTCAGCCCCTGGACGAGATCGGCCTGGGAGGGACTGTGACCGACGGTGGAGACGACCGCGCTCGCACCGCCGAGCTTGGTCAGTGCCTCGCCGGCGCTGCCCTCGTCGCTGTCGATGTACTCGTCCGCGCCCAGTTGCCGGGAGACATCCTCCTTGCCGCGGCCGCGGTTGATGGCCACCGTGCGGAAGCCCATCTTTGCGGCGAACTGCACGGCCAGGTGGCCGAGGCCGCCGATGCCGTGGACGGCGACGGTCTCGCCGGGCCGGGCGCCGGAGTTGCGCAGCGCGTTGAAGGTGGTGATGCCCGCGCACATCAGCGGTCCCGCCTCTTCGAACGGGACCGCGTCGGGGATCCGCGCGAGCGTGTCCTGCGGTGCCACCGCGTACTCGGCATAGCCGCCGTCGTAGGAGACTCCGACGATCTTGCCGTCCACACAGTTGGTGAAGTCGCCCTGACGGCAGTGGTCGCAGACAAAGCAGCTGCCGCCGTGCCAGCCGATACCGACCCGGTCGCCCGGCTGCCAGGCGGTCACGCCGGGGCCGACGGCGTCGACCTCCCCGGCGATCTCATGGCCGGGCACCCGCGGCAGCTGTACGCCGAGCAGGCCGAGGCGGGCGAGGTTCTCGCCGCCGCACACCCCGCAGGCGCGTACCCGCACCCGGACCTGCCCCGGTCCCGGTTCGGGGACGGGGAGTTCGGTGACCACGAAGGGCCGGCCGGCCTCGACCACCTGTACCGCCCGCATCGTCGCTCCACTCATGACCCGTCTCCTCGCGTCCGAACTCGGGTGGCTCGTCAGGGCGTGGCGTCAGTTGCTGGAGCCGCCGTTCATCAGGATCTCCTCGCCCGTGATGAAGAACGACTGATCGTCGGCCAGGAACTCCGCGACATCCGCGACATCCTCCGCGGTGGCGAGGCGGCCGATCGGCACGGTGTCCAGCAGCGCCTTCTTGTAGGGGTCGTCATCGCTGACGCCGGTGAAGATCCCGGAGCCGTCGATGGGGCCGGGGAGCAGCGAGTTCACCGTGACCTTGCGGTGTCCGAGCTCCTGGGCGAGGACTCTCACCAGGTATTTCGGCGCGGTCTTGCTGGTCCCGTACAGGCCGAGGCCCTGCTGCGGTCGCGCGGTGGAGCTGGAGGCCATGTTGATGATCCGGCCACCGTCGGCGATGTGCCGCGCGGCGGCCTGTAGCACGAAGAACGGCCCTTTGGTGTTGACCCGGAACAGCAAGTCGTAATCGTCCTCGGTGATGTCGACGACCGGGATGTTGACTTTCTCGATGCCCGCGTTGGCCACCACGATGTCTATCTTGCCGAAGGCTTCGAGGGTGGCTTGGAAGAGCTCCTCGATCCCGGCGACGTCCGACACATCCGCCTGGACGCCGATGGACCGTACCCCGCAGTCCGTGGCCTGGGCCAGGGTCTCGTCGGCTGCCGTCTTGTCCCGGGAGTAGTTGATGGCGACGTCCGCCCCGCGCGATGCGAACCGTAGCGCTACGGCCTTGCCCAGACCCTTGGAGGAGCCGGTCACCAGAGCGGCCTTGTTCTGCAACGACATGGCGGCCTCCCCATCATGGTCCCGGCACCGGACCGGGGCGCGTGACGAATCTCCCGTCATTCCATTCAACCCACAGATCCCACCAGGACGCATCCGCGCACCCGACCACTCGCGCGGCACCGACGGCGCACCCCTGACCGGCCGGCGCCGGACCCGCCCGGGGGCCTGTGCTGGGTCACTCCGCGCAATCGTCACACCACAGCCACGCCGCCTGCCGGAGGTTCATGGGGACCGGTCGCGGAACACCTCGTCGCGCAGGCTGTGGGGTGGCTCCGGTGATGCGCCACGGCCCACCCCCGGAGCCGGGCGGAGCACCGGTCTGCGGCGGTGGCAGGGAGGGGCAGCCAAGAGGGCAGGCCAAGGACAAGGACAAGCTCCTGTGTACTCGGGTGCGCCGACGCGGACGCGGAGTGCAGGGACGGACCTGGGGCCGCGGCCGGTCCTGGCGCCCGCGACGCGTCCCTCGCGGCCGACAGCCGGGCTCGCCGGAACATGAGTTGCGCCGACCACGCGCCGCCCCCTCTCCCCGACAACGCCGGCCGCGGGAGAACCGGCGCACCCGACAGGCGCACCCGATGAGCGCTCACTCCGGATGACGGCCCCGCGTGCTCCCTCCGCGGAGCCGGCCCGCGGGACCGGTGTCCTGAATCAGACGCGGCATCGGCTGTCTCCGCGACGGGGTGGTTACCCTGCGCCAGCTGTCCGTGATCATCGGCGCGTACGGGAATTCCCGCGTGAACCGAATTCGCACCGTACTCGCCGCCCTCGGCCTCGCCGCCGGGTTGGCGGCGGCCCCGGCCGCCGGCGCCGCTCCGCAACACGAGGAGCGGCCGGCGGCCGCACCGTCCCCGCACGCGCCCTGTACCGGGAAGTTCCACGACGACGCACGGCTCGGGCCGGAGTGGCTGCCGGACAAACAACAGATGCCGGTCGGCCCGCTGCTGAAGGGCTATCAGCGGACCGGGAAGCTGTCGCCGGACGCCTCCCTCAAGAAGTACGGGGAGGGGCCGGCCGACACGGGCAGCTGGAAGTGCCCGCCCAACGACGGATTCGGCGCGCATCGCGAGCGTCCACGAACCGGTCCCCACTCCCCCGACTTCCTGTTCCTGCGGAAGGCCCCCGGCGGGGCGTGGGAGACCGGGGCGTACGAACGCGGTACGTATCAGGTCATCACCCGCCACACGAGCGCATCAGCGGCCTGCGCGCGTCTGCTGCGGCTGCTCACCCGAGGTGTACCTGTACGGCCCCGACGGCGTCCCGTCCCCGGCGTTCTCGGCGCCGGGAACGGGGGCTTCGACGGAGCACCGCCGGCCGCCCGGACCGGAACGGACCGTACCGGACCCGCCAAGCCGGGGGCCACCACCGGCGGGCGCGGGGCCCCCCCCCCGCCCCCGACTGCTCCCCGCACACCCCCGATGCGGCCCGCCGCTCGTCATGGGGAGCGCTACGAGCGAACGAACGACCCGGTCATACGCCGCCACGGTGTCTCCCCCTGATGGCGGCGATCCCACCTCCGACGGGGCCGTACCCCGTCGGAGCGCGGCGCCGGATCTCCTCAACCGGCCTCGGTAGGGGCGCTGTTGTGCTGTAGCGGCACCGCGAGGGAAAGCGTCCCGCACCCATCGGTCAGAGCGGATCCCCTGCGCATTCCGGAGTGCGGATCGACCGGGAGGGGGCGCACGACAACGGCACCGTGCGGCAATTCGGGGCGGCTGTTCGCAAGGGCGGTGCTGTCCGCGAGGACGGTGGTGGAAAGGCTTCGCAGCATCTCCGCATGTGCGGCCAGCGCATCCCGGGTGCGGTCGTCCTCGGGATCCGTCAGAAGAATGCGGGCGGCCGTGTTGAGCGCGCGCAGTCGCGGCTTCTGTGTCTCTCGATGCGCGCGCGGCAGACATCGCCAGGAGGAATTTCCGATGGTGACCAGACGCCAGAGCGGGTTGGTGCTCGGATCGACATCGTAGAACCGCAGCCCGTACCGCCCCACCAGCCAGTACGACGCCGTCAGGCACAGGCCGAGGACAGCGTCGAAGCCCAGCCAGAAGCGGACCATCCAGTGACAGCCCGTCACTTCCACGGCCAGCAACGCGAAACCCGCGCCACCCGCGCCGAAGACCGCCGCGGCGATCAGCGTGAAAAAGGTGACCGTGGCAACGACCCCGACTCCGTTCTCGCTTTCCAGATAGAGCAGTCCCTTCCAATGCGGCGCCAGATAACGCGCCAACTGAGCCAGTCTCGGCGCGGGCTCAGCAATAGCGATTCCCTTCGCCCAGCTTACGGCCACCAGCGATCACACCTTCGAAAGTAGACGCAACGAACCCTCTGCTTTTCAGAACGAGCCGGTGTACCCAAAGGAATTGCCTGTACCCCAAATGGGGTCCTGGCACCCGCACGCGAACACATACCTACTAAACGATTACTCAATGATTTCCCGGATCGGATTTCCCGTTCGGTCGCGAGACGGCCCTGGTGCGGGCGGGCGGACACGGCGCCGGAGGCGGGGACGCCGGATCGTTCCCGGATCGCGCGAGCGGCGCTTCCGCCGGCCGGTGGGCCTCGTACGGCGGCGGGCGGTGGCGATGCGCCGCCCGGAGTCCGGCAGCGGGGTTTCCGTCGGCGCGCTCACGGTCCGGTATGCCACCGGACCCGCCGCCCGGTCCGGCATCCCCCGGGGGCACTGCACATACACCTGCCCCGCCAAAGACGACACACTGCGAGAGAAGAGTATCTAGACCCAATATCACCTCTTGTGGTGATTCAACTTCGGCAGGCGGTGCAAATCTGCCGGGTCCGGGCGTTGTCGCAGGTATGGAGCCGAGGGAGTTGTGGGAGCGCCATGAGGTGATGGCGCGAGCGTTTTGCAGCAGCGATGACGAGGTGCGCCGCGTACAGAGCGCCCTGGACGAGGCACAGGCGGGCCGTGCGCGCACCCTGGCCGCTTTCGCGGTGACCGTGGGCAGCGATGGAGCGGTGGCCGGACTCCTGGGGCTGAACGAGCGCGAGGTCCGGGTGGCCCGCCGTACGGTGGGCAAGGACGACGCCCACCGGGTCGCCGAGGCCCTGTTGGAGCACTCCCGCCTCGACCGGCAGCCCGCACCGCAGGGCGGCACGCCGGAGCCCGACAGTGCGGCGTACGCGAACGAGGCCCCCGCGCAGTCCGGCCGGACACCGCACGCCGCGGGGCAGGCCGGCGAGCCGGAGAGCTCACCGGCGGTGGACGCGGTGCTGACCGGCGCCTGGCACACCGGCGCCGACCTCACCACGCTCGCCGCCGAACTCGGCCTCGACCCCGAATTCCTGGCCGCCCGCGCACAGCAGCTCGCCGCCGAAGGCCGCCTCACCCCGGCCCCGGCGCCCGACCACACCGGCCGGCACCGGCGCATGGTCGAGGGCCCGCCGCCACCGGCGGACGAGACCACCTACCTGCACTGGCACCAGCAGGCGCCACACCACCAGCACGTCTCCTGGGAACAGCAGCCCCCCGTCACCTGGGACACCCCCATGACCGCTCCGCAGCACGCCTGGGACGGAGTCCTCAGCCACGGCCAGTACTCCGGCACGACTCCGTGATCCATCTGCTGCTTCGTGATCCACCTGCTGCTTCGTGAACCATGGTCCGGTGGTGTCGGCGAGCGGTTGACGAGAGCGGCTGCGCCGGGCTGTTGCCCGGTGGCGGCTGCGCACCGAAGCCGCCACCCACAACGGCTTACTGGCGCATCCACCAGGGAGATCTTGAAGTCGCGCCGGAGTACCGGGCGGCCCCGTCACGGCACGGCGCGCAGTGCCGGCTACGGAGCGGCCGGTGCTGTCGCGGGCGCCTCCTCGGGGTGGTGTGCCGTACGGTGCCGGACTCCGCGGGCCACGCCGGCGGTGGCCAGGGCGAGGGCCACCAGCAGCGCGCTGACCCACAGGGGTGCGCGGTAGCCGAGCCCCGCGCCGATGGCGATACCGCCGAGCGAGGGGCCGATGGCGGCACCCACGTTGAGCGCGGCCGTGGCGAACCCGCCGGCCAGCGTCGGCGCTCCGGGCGCCGCGTAGAGCGCCTGCGAGATCAGGGTGGACCCGACGGCGAACGAGAGGGTGCCCTGGACGAAGACGAGCACGGTCGTCGCCACCGGGTTCCCGGCCGTCACCGCGAAGGCCACCCAGCCCACGAGCAGCAACGCCCCACCGGTTACCAGCAGTTGTCCGGGCCGTACGTCGGCCAGCCGGCCGGCGGCGGTGACACCGGCGAACGACCCCAGACCGAAGAGGGCCAGTACGGCGGGCACCCAGCCGGGTCCGAATCCGGTGACGTGGGTGACCAGTGGCGCGAGGTAGGTGAAGGTGCAGAATGTCGCGCCGTTCACCAGGGCGCCCAGGAGCAGCGTCACCAGGAGCCGCGGACTGCGCAGGGCGCGCAGTTCCCGGCGCGCGCTCGTCCCGGCGGGGTCGGGAGCGGTGGCCGGTACCGACCGCAGGATCGCGAGGACGGCCGGCACCGACACCACGGCCACCGCCCAGAACGCCGAGCGCCATCCCCACTGCTGGCCGAGCAGCGCACCGGCCGGGACGCCGACGATGCAGGCAAGGGTGGTGCCGCCGAGCAGGACCGAGGTGGCACGGCCCTTGGCGTCCGGCCCGGCCATACCGATCGCGGTCGCCAGCCCCACCGCCAGGAACCCGGCGTTGGCCACCGCGCCGACGACCCGGGTGGCCAGCAGCACCCCGAAGCTGGTGGTGAGCGCGCCGAGGACGTGCACCAGCAGGAAGGTGGTCAGGAAGACCAGGAGCGCGCGCCGTCGCGGCCAGCGCAGGCTCAGGACGGCCAGCAGCGGCGCGCCGATGATCATCCCTGTCGCGAACGCCGTGGTCAGTGATCCCGCGGCCGGGATGGACACCTGCATGTCTCTCGCGATGTCCGGTACGAGGCCGGACAGCATGAACTCGGACGTCCCCTGGGCGAAAACCGCCAGCCCGAGGAGGTAAATGGCGAATGGCACAGCACACTCCGCAACCACGTCATGGGTCGAAATTCTTCGGTCCGAAGGGACCGGCAAGGAGCGGTCGGCCGCGGCAGTGCCCGCGTCGGCGTCGGCGCTGACCACCGTCCGGCCGGGCATGCGCGAGCGTCGCGCACAAGAACCTGCCGGCGTCAGGGAGATGACGCGCGGACAGGACGAACACAGCCCGTACTACGGCGATTCGATGGCAGTGGCGGCCGGCTCCGCTCGCGGCCGCAAGGGCGGCGGAGCGTCAACGCGACGGCACGAGGAGGCCACCGAACGACCGGTGGCTAGCGTCTTGATGCCTCAGGGCTGGACATGGCGGCAGGTTAGTGAGGCCGGGTGCGCCGCGTCCACTCTTTTTGACGTCGCCCTGTTCGACTCGTTCCTTTCGACGTCACTCCTCGGCGGCGCGGGCCGTGGCACGCGCCCCGGCGGCCGTGTCGCCGTCGCCGCCCGCGTCACCCGCCGGGGCGAGTGGCCCGGGGCCGCGGCGGCCGCGGGAGCCGGCGTGCTCGGCTGCCGGTGAGGTCCGCGCGGCCGATTCGAGCCGGTCGAGGACGTGGCGGGTGTCGGGATGACGGCCGGTTCCGGTGCGGTGGAGGGCGTGCACGCTGCGCCGGACGGGGGTGCTCAGGGGGTGGAAGCACAGCTCGGGGGTGGGGGCCGGGAGGGCGAGACGGGGGATGAGGGCGACGCCCCCGCGGACGGGACCTGCCCCGTATCGTCCTCGTCGGCGCGAGCGGTATGAGCGCCTACCAACTGCTGCTGAACTGGGGCGAGATCCACGTGCCGGCGGGTACCGCCAGTCTGATCGTGGCCGTCGTGCCCGCCATCAGCGCACTGCTCGCCACCGTTTTCCTGGGCGAACGGCTCACGCTCGCCGCGGTCGCCGGTTCGGCCGTGGCTCTGGGCGGCGCCGCGCTCATCGCGGTGGCCGGTGGCGACACCCGTTGCACGGCCGCCGCGTGGGCGGTCCTCGCCGCCGCCGTCGCCCAGGCCGGCTACCACTTCGCCGTCAAACCGCTGCTGCGCCGGTACACCGGGCTCGAAGTCGCCTGCTACGCGATGTGGGCCGGCACCGCGCTCCTCCTCCCCTCGCCCCCGGCGCCGTCCACACCGCGCTGAGCGCCCCGGCGGACGCCACTCTCGCCGCGGTCTATCTCGGCGTGCTGCCCTCCGCCGCCGGATTCGTGGTCTGGGGCTATGCCGTCGCCCGTCTCACCGTCACCGCGGCCACCGCCGCCCTCTATCTCATCCCCGTCGTCGCGCTCGCCGTCGCCGGTGTCCGGCTCGGCGAGCGGCCGCGGCCCGTGGAACTCCTCGGCGGCCTCATCGGTATCGCGGGCGTCGCCCTCGTCAACCGCCGGCCACGCCCCGAGCCCGCGGAGACAGCGGCCGGCACGTCCCCCCGCGCCCTGCCGACGCGCCGCCGCTCCTGACCCGACGAGCGGACGCGGGCGCCTGCCGGGCCGCGCCGGACGGCTCCCGCGGCCCCGCCGTGCGGTCAGTCACCGGCGTTCCTGGCGCGGCGCAGGCCGACGAACTCGCACTCGGTGAAGACCGCGACCACGAGCGCGCCGGAGACCAGGAAGGCTCGCCCGAGGCCGGTGAGCGGCAGTACGTCGGTGAACGCGAGCAGGAGCAGTGCCGCGCAGGACAGCGTGTTGCCCACCACGACGGTCACGGCGAGGTGCCCCGGGATCCGCGGATAGCCGGCGATGAGCGCGAGCGCGGCGGCCCCGCCCAGCAGGGCGATCCCGAACGGGACGGACCAGGTGGCCGGCAGGCCGAGCGGCCCGCTGAGCCAGGCGTTGCCGACGAGCATGACCAGGCCGAAGGCGGCGGAGCTCCAGCCGTCGACGCGCAGGCTGGTGCGCAGCAGGTCCGGTGCCGCGCGGCCGGCCGCCGGGCGGGGGGCGGTCATGGCGGGGGTGCTCATACAGGTCTCCTCGGTCCATGGGCCGAGGCGCGATCCGGCCCCGGTCCAGCCACGATCCGACCGTGGTCCGGCCGTGATCAGGAGAGACGGTGACATCGCGAGGGGCAGGGACTCAATGACCTCCGAGGTCATGGCCGCCTTGATCCACGGGCAGTTACCTTCCGCGGTATGGATCTGAAGCAGCCGTCCCGGGTGGGTGTCCTGCTACGGGAGTGGCGGCGCCGCCGCAGGCTCAGCCAACTCGAACTCGCCCTCCTGGCGGATACCTCCGCGCGCCATCTGTCCTGCGTGGAGACCGGCCGTGCGCGGCCGAGCCGGACCATGGTGCTGCGCCTGTCCGCCGCCCTGGACGTCCCCTTGCGGGAGCGCGCAACACCTTGCTGCTGGCCGCCGACTACGCGCCCGCGTACCGGGAGAGCGGTCTCGACGACGCGGACATGGCGTCGGTCCGTGCCGCGCTCGACGTGATGCTGACGGCACACGAGCCGTACCCCGCCGTCGTGGTCGACCGCTGCTGGAACGTACTGGCCGCCAACCGGGCGCTGTCCGTACTGACGGACGGCATACCGCCGCAGCTGCTGGAACCACGGCCGAACGTGTTCCGGCTGACCCTGCACCCCCAGGGACTGGCCCCGCGGCTGGCCAACCTGAGCGAGGTCCGGGCCCTCTTCCTCGAACGGCTGCGGCGACAGGTCGATGCCACCGGGGACGAGCGACTGCACGCGCTGTACGAGGAGGTGTGCCGGTACCCGGTCCGCGCGGACGAGGAGTCGGCCGAGGCGGGCGCCCCGCCGGCGCGGCCGAGTCCGGTGCAGGTACCGCTGAGGGTCCGCACCCCGCAGGGCGAACTGTCGATGTTCAGCACCATGGCCACCTTCGGGGCCCCGGCCGATGTGACGCTGTCGGAGCTGGCGATCGAGTTGTTCTATCCGCTGGACGAGTTCACCACCCGGGCCCTCCGCGGGCCGGCGGGGGCGTCCGGCTAGACCGCGGAGGGCCGGTCCCGGCCCCGTACCGCCGGACCGGCGGACCCCGGTCCGGCGAACCGGCAGGCATGGCACAGCACGGGCATCGGCAGTTCAGCCGGCGTCGTCCGGCTGTCCCAGTTCCCGGTCGGCCCGGGTCAGGGCGTACTCGACCTCGCCGTGCTCGGAACCCTCGATGGCGTCCGGCCGGTCTCCGAAGCAGGTGCGGACGCGGGTCGGACCGGCCTTCTCCAGCACGCGCCGCGAACGGGTGTTGACCGTCGTCGTGTTCGCGGCCACCCGTTGGACGCCCAGGCCGGTGAAGCCCTTGCGGATCAGGGCGCGTGCCCCTTCGGTGGCGTACCCGCTGCCCCAGCCGGTAGTCCGGTTCCACCACCACGGGTCCGGCGTCGGCCGGCGGCCGGAACTCGAACCAGCCCAGGAACCGTTCGGTGGGCTTCTCCTCGGCGGCCCAGAAGCCGCGGGTCCCGATGCACGGGTGGTGGTGGAGGAGCCGCGGAAGACGCGGGCCCGTACCGTTTCGCGAGTCGTCGGCCGGCCGCCGTTGAGGAAGCGCATGACCTCGGGGTCGCTGTCGAGGTCCATCAGCTGGTCCATATCGGCCTCGGTGAACGGGTGCAGTACCAGTCGTCCGGTTTCCAGGAAGCGGGGGCATGCCGCGATCCGCACCGCCGGCGGCGCGGACGGCCACCGTGTTTTCCCGCGGCGGGCCGGTGCCGCGCCCGTCCCTGGACCACGGTCGGCTGCGGTGGGCCGGTGCGCGGGGCCCCGTACGAGGCTGCCGGACGCAGGGACGTACGCCGGGTTCCACGACGCCGCGCCGGTATGGGCGGGCCGCCGCGCGCTCCGGCGGGACGGGACCGGCCGGCTCAGTCCCGGCACGCCTTGTCGAGTGCGGCCGCGATGTGGTCGAGTGCGGCGGACGGCGGGGTGTACGGCACGCGCAGGTGGTGGGTGAGCGTCCCGTCGGCGGCGAAGCGCGGGCCGGCGGAGAGATCGAGCCGGTGGGTACGGGCGCGTTCGACGACCGTGTCGGCCCGGGTGCCGGTCAGTCGCAGCCACAGGGAGAGCCCGCCGGGCGGGACCGCGAAGTGCCAGCGGTCGTCCCCGGCGAGCAGCCCGCTCAGCCGGTCCCGCTGCCGCCGTAGTTCGGCGCGGCGCCGGTCCAGCACGGGGTCCGGATCGCCGAGCAGCTCGATGGCGACCATCTGCTGCATCGGTGCCGCGGACAGCGGCGCGCACAGCGGGTTGCCGGCCAGTTCGCCGATGAGCCGGGCGGGGCCGCGGATCCAGCCGACGCGCAGGCCGCCCCAGACCGCTTTGCTGGCCGAGCCGATCAGGACCGCGTCCCGGATACGCGGCTCGGGGCCGGGGTGGTCACGCAGGTCGAGGTCCCGCATGGTCTCGTCCACCACGAGAACGACCCCGTGGCGGGCGGCCAGTGCGGCGACCGTCCGGCGGGTCCGCGCGGTCATCAGCGCACCGGTCGGGTTCTGGAAGTCGGGTACCAGGTAGGCGAGTCCGCCGTGCGCGGTGCGCAGGGCGTCGTCGAGCTGGTCCAGGTCCCAGCCGTCGGTGGTGACCCGGCAGCCGGCCAGCCGCGCCCCGCCGCCGCGCAGCACGTTGAGCGCGTCGAAGAACGTGGGGATCTCGACGGCCGCGACCCGTGGGCGCAGCTGGGCGCAGAGCAGCGCGAGCGCGGCCCGTGTCCCGGAGGTGACCAGGATCTGCTCGGGCCGGGTGGGCAGGCCCTCGCGGGTGTACCGCTCGGCGATCAGGGCGCGGATCTCGGGCAGGCCCGCTCCTGGTTCCCCGTCCTGGGCCAGCAGGGGGGCCACCCGTTCCATGGCGCGCCGGGTCGCCGCCAGATAGGCCGTCCGCGGCGCGGCCGGGACGGCGCGGCGCAGGTCGATGGAGTCGGTCTCCCCCGTCGCCGAGATCGGTGCGATCCGCTCGGCCGCCTCGGCGGGCAGCCGGACCGCGCTCGCGCTGCCGTGGTGGGTGCGCACCCATCCGCCGTCGCGCAGCCGGGCCAGTGCGGCGGTCACCGTGCCGCGGCTGATGCCGAGGGCGGTGGCCAGGCGGCGTTCCGCGGGCAGGCGGCTGCCGGTCCGCAGCCGTCCGTCGAGTACCGCTTCCCGCACCGCGCCCGCCAGTGCCTCGCTCAGCGGGACGCCGGGTCTGCGCCATTCGCCCAGGGCCCCGGCCAGCCGGTCGTCGCTCATCCGCACTGGTCCAGTTTCCCATGATTGGACCAGGACGGCCGTCGTGCGCCGGGCTAGCGTCGTGGCGAACCGACGAACGGAGCCCGCAGTGCACCCCCGACTCGCAGCAGATCTCGCCCGGCTGCCGGACCTTCTGGACATCACCCGGCAGCAGGCCACCGCCTTCCTCGACAGGCTGGCGGAACGCCCTGTCGTCCAGGCCGTCCGGGCGCCGGAACCCGTGCCGCTGCCCGCCTCCGGGGCCGGTCTCCAGGCCGCTTTGCAGGATTTCGCCACGCGCTGGGAGCCGGGCCTCTCGGCCGGTGCGGGGCCGCGCTACCTGGGCTTCGTCACCGGTGGTGTGACGCCCGCGGCGCTCGCCGGCGACTGGCTGACCGCGACCGTGGACCAGAACCCCACGTCGTCGCTGGACGCCGCGGGGCAGCAGGTGGAGGACGAGACGATCGGCTGGCTGCGGGACCTCTTCGGTCTCTCCGCCGACCACCGGGGAACTTTCGTCAGCGGCGCCACCATGTCCAACACCGTCGGGCTGGCGATCGCCCGCGAGTGGCTCGGCGAACAGCTCGGCGTCTCGCCGGCCGAGGCCGGGGTGGGTGCCCTGGGTGCGGTGCGCGTGCTGTCGGGGAGCCCCCATTCGAGCGTGGTCAAGGGGCTGTCGGTACTCGGCCTCGGCCGCGCCGCCCTGGTGCCGGTGCCCACCCTGCCCGGCCGGGAGGCGGTCGATCCCGCGGCCCTGGAACGGGCCCTGCGCGAGGTGGACGGCCCGTGTGTCGTCGTGGCCAACGCCGGTACGGTCAACACCGGCGACTTCGACGACCTGCGGGCCATCGCGGCGCTCCGGGACCGCTACGGCTTCTGGCTGCACGTGGACGCCGCTTTCGGCGCCTTCGCCGCGCTCTCCCCGGAGCACGCCCATCTCGTCGACGGCCTCGACCTGGCCGACTCGCTCTGCGTGGACCTGCACAAATGGCTGAACGTGCCGTACGACAGCGCGGTGCAGTTCACCCGCCGCCGCGACCTCCAGGCCCGCGTGTTCCAGAATGCGGCCGCCTACCTCGGCCCGCTGGGCGATGCCCCCGACCCCGTTCATCTGACGCCGGAGAACTCGCGGCGCCTGCGCGCGCTGGCGGCCTGGTTCACCCTGCGCGCCTACGGACGGGAGGGGTACCGCGAGATCGTGGAGCGCTGCGTGGCCTGCGCGCACACGCTGGGCGAGGCCGTCGGGACCCTCGACGGGCTGCGGCTGCTGGCGCCGGTCCGGCTGAACGTCGTCTGTTTCACCCTGGCCGACGCCCCCACCGCCGAGCGGCTCGCCGCGCTCGCCGGCCAACTGGCGGACGAGGTCTTCCTGACACCCACGGTGTACGCCGGTGTGCCCGCGCTGCGGGCCGCGTTCAGCAACTGGCGTACCACCGACACGGACACCCAGCTGGTCATCAGGGCTCTGGAGCGGGCCGTCCGCGAACTGCCGGAGCCGTCATCCCGCTGACGTGCCCCGCCACGAGAGGGACGCGGGGGGGCATGTCCTGACGGGGGGGGGTACCCGGATGCGCCGGAGCCCGCCGCGAGAGAACCTCGACGCGGTACGGGCCGTGCCTCGGCGCCTCACCGCGAGGGGCCAGGACCTCGCGTTCCCTACCGGTGAGGCCGTCGACCGCTGCCCGCCGGGTGGCCGTCCCGTCCCCGCCGGAAGCGGTGAGCGGGGTCGGGCCGTGCGGCGAACTCCCCCGAGGGGACGGCGGGTGACACGCGGGGCGAGGAAGGCGTCCCCGGCGGCGAGGACCGGTACGGAAGCGTTGACGGCGTACCCGCACACCAGCCGCCGGGCCGCGCCGTCCGGTCACCGTGGCGACCGGCAACTCCCGTGCGGCGGCCTCGATCGCCCGGCGAAGAGGCTCGCGTATCGGCGTATCGGCAGACCTGCCCGGAGACCGGGTACCGGGCGCAGGAATCCCCGTGTGCGGTCCGGCCCGGCCCGCGAGTTGGCGGTACCCGGGCCCCGGGCAGGCCCCCGGTCCCCCGCCGCTCCCCACCTACTGTGGGGTGCATGACATACATCGAGATCAATGGTGCGCCCGCGACGGCGGAGACGCTGCGGGTGCCCGCGCTGACCAGCTACGGGCACTTCACGGCCATGCAGGTCAGGGACCGCCGGGTGCGCGGCCTGGACCTCCACCTCGGCCGGCTGGGCGCGGCGACCCGGGAGCTGTTCGGCGCGGACCTCGACGGCGAGCGCGTACGGGCGGAGATCCGGCACGCGCTGGAGGCGGCCGAGGCCCGCGACGCCTCGGTCCGGGTCCATGTCCACTGGCCCGACGGCGACGAGCGGGCGACGCTCATGGTCACCGTGCGGCCGCCGCAGACGATGGCGGTGCACCCGAAGAGTGTGACGTCCGTGCCGTACGTCCGGGAGATGGCGCACATCAAGCATCTGGGCGGGTTCGGGCAGAGCCACTATCGGACCTCCGCGCTCCGGGCCGGTTTCGACGAGGCGCTGCTGACGGATCCGCAGGGGGTGGTGACGGAGGGCGCGATCACCAACATCGCGTTCTGGGACGGAGCTTCGGTGGTCTGGCCGGACGCCCCTGCGCTGCTCGGCATGACGATGGCGCTGCTGGAGCCGCGGCTGCCGTCGGTACGCCGCCGCGTGACGCTCGCGGATCTCCCTTCGTACGGCGCGGCGTTCCTCACCAACTCGCAGGGGTTCGCGCCGGTGTGCCGGATCGATGACGTGGCGTACGCGGTCGACGCGGAGCTGATGGCGAAGGTACAGGCGGCCTACGACGCGGTGGCGTGGGATGTCATCTGACCCCCTCCCGCCTCCCTCATTTCTCAGGCGTCATACCTGATGCGTCATACGGGGGATCTGTCCAGGACGCACCGCGTCACCGGGCCCGCGGGCACCGGCCGGGCACCCGCCCCGAGTCCCGCGAATCGGGCGCTCACCTGTCATGGCTCAATGTCACCGGGCGCCGTCAGTCGGCTTTGACGTGCTCTTTGTGCCCTACTTACGGTGATCACGTCATGAGCTGTTGTCCTGTGCGGCCCGGTGGAGGGACATGACCTCGACACCACCGTTCGGGTCCGGCCCGCCGGGGAGGGAGTCTCCTGCGGAACCTCTCCGTGCGGACGCGGGGCACGGCACGACAACCGGGTCCTCGCGGAGCCGGGGCCGCGCCGCAAGGCGGCCCGTTCACGAAGGGGCCCGCACCACGGCGCCGCGCCGGGGACACCCGTACGACAGCGCCGCCCGGCGTGCGTACGCCTGCCGGCACGCACAGCCACCGTCCACGGAAGAGGTATCCATGCGTGTTCTGTGCACCGCGACCGGCTCGCCCTCACACGGCCGGGCCCTGCTGCCACTGGCCCGCGCGCTGGCCGCGGCCGGTCATGAGGTCATGGTGGCGTCGACACCGGACGTGGCGCCGGTCTTCGCCGCCGACCAGGTCGCCGTGTCCGAGTGCCTGCCGCAGTTGCAGCTCGGGTCGCCGTCCGACGCGGCCGGCCCCCCGGTCCCCGCCGGCTCCCCCGATTCCCCGGCGCTCGGCGCCGATCCCGAGAACAACCCGCTTCTCCGGATGATGCTGGAACGGCTCACGGGCGCCCAGGCCACCGAGGGGCACCAGGCGCTGCTGACGCTGTCCCGCGAGGCGCGTCCCGACGTCGTCATCCGCGACGGCATGGACCTGGGCGCCGTGCTGCTGGCGGAGCAGCTCGGCATCCCGCACCTGCCCATCCCCTCCGGCCTGGTCAATATGATCGATCCGGCGGCCCTGTTGCCGGGCCTGAACCGGCTGCGCGAACAGGTCGGGCTGCCCGTGCAGGACGCCCCCGCGTCGCTGTACCCGTACGGCCGGTTCGACTATCTGCCGGCCGAGTACTCCTTCGCCCGTTTCCCGGCCACCGTCCTGGCCTACCGGCAGACCACCGTCGTGGACCGCACCGCCGGGCTGCCGGACTGGGTGACGCGCCTCCCCACGGACCGGCCGCTGGTCTTCGCCGCGGTCGGCACCGCCCTGCCGATGGTCCGCGCCATGCTGGCCGAAGGCGCCCCGCTCCCGCCGGGGATGACCGATCCCTCCGAGGTGCTTCGGGCGATCATCGCCGGACTGTCGGAGCTGGACTGCACCGCCGTGGTGGCGACCGCGGACATACCGCTGCCCGACGTCCGGCCGGGCCCGAACGTCCATCTGACGGACCGGCTGGCGCAGCCGCTTCTGCTGGAGTGCGCCGACCTGTTCGTCACCCACGGCGGCTACAACAGCATCCGGGAGGCGGTGCGCACCGGCACGCCCATGGCGGTCCTGCCGAACTTCGGCGACCAGCCGCTCAACGCGGAGCGGGTACAGGCCCTCGGTCTCGGCCGGCACCTCACCGACACCCGGCCCGAAGCGCTCACCGCCGCCTGTCAGGACATCCTCGGCGACCGTACCGTCGCGGCCCGGACGCGCCAGGCACAGCTCGCCACGCTCGCCCTGCCGGACATCGGCCAGGCCGCGGCCGACCTGGAGGCGCTGGTCTCCTGACCCGCGCCGCGTCTGTCTGCCCCGGTCCGGCCCGGACGGGGCTCGGGGTCCCTCCGGCAGGTGTGCGCCGGAGGGACCCCGGGGCCGGCCGGCGGGCCGCGGGTGGCCGAGTCGCCGCGCGCCGTACGGTCGGCCGTCCGACCGTACGGATACGGACGGGAGTGGCGGCCCCTCCCCTGTGTCACCGGCGGCGGTACGCCGGCGGGGCCGGGAAGACGGCGGCGTCCGTCCGGCTCCGGAAGGTTTCGGTGCCCGAGGTAGTGTCGGGCACGTCCGCCCGGCGGTGTCCGGGACGTACGGCGAGAGCGAAAGCCCTATGACGTTGGCGTATCTGCCGAGCCCCTCCCAAGGGGTCTGGTACCTCGGCCCGTTGCCGATCCGCGCGTATGCGCTGTGCATCATCGCCGGCATCTTCGTCGCGGTGTGGCTGACCGGACGGCGCTGGGCCGCACGGGGCGGCAACCGTGATGACATCGCCGATATCGCGGTGTGGGCCGTGCCGTTCGGCCTTCTCGGCGGTCGGCTGTATCACGTGATCACCGACCCGGAGCTGTACTTCGCCGCCGGGAAGGAGCCCATCCGCGCCCTGTACGTCTGGGACGGCGGGCTCGGCATCCCGGGTGCCGTCGCCCTGGGTGCCGTCGGGGCGTGGCTGGGCTGCCGTCGGCGCGGCATCACACTGGCCCAGTTCGCGGACGTCGCCGCCCCCGGTCTCATCCTGGCGCAGGCGATCGGGCGGTGGGGCAACTACTTCAACCAGGAGTTGTACGGCGGCCCCACCAACCTGCCCTGGAAGCTGCTGATCGACCCGGCGCACCGGCCGGCCGACAGCCCCGATATCGCCTTCTACCACCCGACGTTCCTGTACGAGTCGCTGTGGAACCTCGGTGTGATGGCGCTGCTGCTGTGGCTCGACCGGCGCTACCGGCTGCGCCATGGCCGCCTGTTCGCCTGCTATGTGCTCGCCTACTCCGCGGGGCGCACCTGGATCGAGGCGCTGCGCATCGATCACGCCAACCACTTCCTGGGCCTGCGGCTCAACGACTGGGTCTCCGCCGCCCTGATCCTCGGCGCGCTGTGCTACCTCTACGCGACCCGGCACAAGGGGACCGGAGATGCCCGGCCCGGCGATCCGGCGTCCGGCGTCCCACAGCCCGGCGCCGACGGCCCCGGGGACTCCCGGCCCACCGGCACCGAGCCGGGCGACACCCGGTCCCCGGACGCGCCACCGGACACCGGGACCGCGCCCGGTCCGCACGACAAGACGTCCTGACGACGGGCGCCGCGACGGCACACCACCCGCCGACCACGGCACGGCACGGCCGGCTATCAGCGGGGTCGGCTGTCCAGCGTGATCGCGTTCTCGGCCCGTTCGCCGATTCTTCGCCGGCCGGCCCCGCCGGGAATCTCCGTCGCGAGGGCCGCAACGGCCTGGCGGAGCTCGGCGAACGGGCCCCGGCATGCCTCGTAGCGGGCGAACGCGGTGCGGTGGCCGTCGCCCGCTCCGCCCGCCGAGTCCGTCGGCCGGTGCGCGGCCGGCCGCCAGGGCCGGGCCGGTGCGCCGGCCGGAGACCGGTGACGGGCAGCAGCCCGCGCCCCCGGCCCGCACGAGGTGGACGCGGTGGTTCGCAGGGCCGTCCTGAAACGCCTGCTGCCGGTTGCCGAGGTCCGGGAAGGTGCCGGGGCTGAAGACGGCGAGGGGCGCGCCGAGGTGGTGGAGGAAGTGCCGCTCCGCGCCGGAGGACGGCTGCCGCACCTTCGTAGTGGGGCCGTCCGCCCCACCGCCACGACGGCTGTCCGGCGCCCGCCGCGCGCGAAGCCGGCTGGTGAACGGCTGCGTCCCGCGTCCGGACGAGGAGCGGTTCGAGACCGGTCCCCGGGCGATGTCCGACGGGCCCGGCCCGCTGGTCGAGGGCCGCAGCGCCGGACGGCGGCCCGGCGCTGCGGCGGGTGTGCCCGGGACGGCGCGACGGCGGCGCAGTCCCGGGCCGGCTGCGGCGGATGCGCGCCGAGCGCGGGCCAGTCACGAGGAAGGGCCCGCGTACACCGGCGGCGGATACCGGATCGCCTGTCCGGAGTCCGGACGACGGACGGTCGCGGACCGTGCCGGCCGGTGCCTCCGGAGGCGTTCCCGGGTGTTTTCCGCCTTACCGCCAGCTGTCCCAGGTGCCCCAGTCGCCGCCCAGACAGCCCTCACCGAAGACGGGGTTGCCTTCGATGATGCCCGCGGAGAGGCCACAGGCACCGAACTTGCCGACGCCGCCACGGTTGGATTCGTGGTCCTTGCCGCCGGCCAGGGCGGAACTCGCACCGCCGAGGACGATGGTGACGGCCAGGGCACTAGCAGCGATCGCGGCGCGAATGCGCATATTTACTCCATGAGGATCGGATTGAGACATCGGTCCCCTCAGGGATCACCTGCACCAATGCCCCCAAAACATCCGTTCAGCCAATCGCCGCACAGAATGCGTACGTCCCGGTGAGCGGACCCCGGGCCGTCGGCCCGGTCCCCACCACGGCGCGCAAGAGGGCCTCATGACGTGGGCTCAATTCCGATGGCGGGCCGGGACGGCACCACCGCCCGCTCCGGGAGGCTGGCAAGCTGTGCCGGACGCGCAACGCGGTTCAGGCACGGCACTTCGGTTCGGGCGTATATGGAGGCGATCCATGAACGATGACCTTCGCGAGGCGGACACCGAGGCAGCGGGGCGGCGGAGTTCCGCCCGGGTCGTCGAGGAGGCTCTGGGGTTCCTGTATCCGGCCGCGCTGCGTGCGGCGGCGGCCGTAGGGGTGGCGGACCATCTGGCCGACGGGCCCCGTACCGCGGCGGAGCTGGCGCAGGCGACGGGCACCGACGCGCGGAACCTCCACCGCGTCCTGCGACTGCTGGCCACCCGCGGACTGTTCGAGGAGGACGACCGCGGACGGTTCCGGCTGACCGCGGCGGGCGACGCCCTGCGGTCCGACGCACCCGTCTCGGCGCGCTCCGCGGTCCTGATGCTGACGGACCGGGCGCTGTGGCTGCCGAGCGGGGAGATGGCCCACTGCCTGGAGAAGGGGACCTCGCCATTCGGCCAGATCTTCGGCATGCCGTTCTTCGACTACTTCGCACAGAACGAGGACACCGCCGCCGTCTTCCACGACGGCATGGCCGCCATGTCCGATGCCGAGAACGAGCCCCTCGCCGACAGCTACGACTTCCCGGCACGCGGGACCGTCGTGGACGTCGGCGGCGGGCACGGCGGCTTTCTGCTGGCCGCGCTGCGCGGCGGGCCGGGGCTGCGCGGCATCCTCTACGACCGGGCGCACGTGCTGGCGGGCAACCGCATCGACACCTCGGACGTGGCCGGACGCTGTGCCGTGGAGAAGGGCGACTTCTTCGCGTCGGTGCCGCCCGGGGACCTCTATCTGCTCAAGCGCATCCTGCACGACTGGGACGACGAGCAGAGCGTGGGCATCCTGCGCAACTGCCGGCGGGCGATGGCCCCGGGCGGGCGGGTGCTCGTCGTCGACGCGGTCATCCCGCCGGGCAACGCCCCGCATCAGGGCAAGACCCTGGACCTGATGATGATGGCGTCCCTGGTCGGCCGGGAGCGGACGGAGGCGGACTTCGCCGAGCTGTTCGGCGCGGCCGGGCTGCGGGTGGCCCGGGTCGTTCCCACGTCCACCGTGCTGTCGATCGTCGAGGGCGTCGCGGACGACGACGGCGCACCGGATGGCCCCGGCCGGCCCTGAGGAAGTCCGGCGCGGGCGTCCCGGAAGCCGTCGGCCGCGACGCGGGGCCCGCACTTCGCCTGCGGACACATGACGGCGGGTCACCGGCGCGTGGTCACCACGCGCCGGCTGCCGGGCCGCCGGCCGGGCGTGCGGTCCGGGCCGCTCGCGGGCTCGTTTTGGAGTGCGGGAGAATTCTCAATACGATCCGGCGATGATCACAAGAAAACGGCTGGCAGCCGGGGTGTGCGGGCTGCTTGCCGCGCTGGCTGTCGGGCTCCTTCCCACCCCCGCCGCCGCTGACGCACCAGATACGAAATCCTCCCCCAAGGTCGAGTTGGTGCTCGACGTCAGCGGCTCGATGCGGTCGCGCGACATCGACGGCCAGAGCCGGATGGCCGCGGCGAAGCAGGCGTTCAACGAGGTGCTGGACGCGGTCCCCGAAGAGGTCCAGCTCGGCATACGCACGCTCGGCGCCGACTACCCCGGCCAGGACCGGAAGCTCGGCTGCAAGGACACCCGGCAGCTCTACCCGGTCGGACCGCTCAACCGGACCGAGGCGAAGGCCGCGGTGGCGACGCTCGCCCCCACCGGCTGGACGCCGATCGGACCGGCCCTGCTGGGCGCGGCCGATGACCTCAAGGGCGGCGACTCGACCCGCCGGATCGTCCTCATCACGGACGGCGAGGACACCTGTGCCCCACTCGACCCCTGCCAGATCGCCCGCGACATCGCCGCCAAGGGCATTCACCTCGTCATCGACACACTCGGGCTGCTGCCGGACGCCAAGACCCGTAACCAGCTGAGCTGTATCGCCGAGGCGACCGGCGGTACGTACACCTCGGTGCAGCACAGCGACCAACTGCGCAACCGCGTCCACCAGTTGGTGGACCGCGCCGCCAAACCGGTCGTCACACCGGTGGCGACCGAGGGCGCGCAGCAGTGCAGCAGCGCCCCGAAGCTCACGGCCGGTCTCTACAGCGACCGCGAGAAGTTCGCCGAGCACCGCTGGTACCGGGTGGACGTCCCGCCCGGCCAGGAGCTGCGCGCGTCGGTGAGCATCGCCGCCGACCGGGCGGTCGACAACGACTACGGGGTGCTGCTGCGGGCCTCGACCCCGCACGGCCGGGAGATCGTCCGCGGCTCGGAGGCCGGCGACGGCCGCACCGACGTGATCTCCTCCGGGCTGCGCTATCCCACGGCCCCGGCCGACAAGGCGAGCGGTGACACCGAGCCGGCGCGGACCGTCTGCCTCCAGGTCAGCAACTCCTTCTCGGCGCCCGCCTCGGTCAAGACCGACCCGGGCCTGCCCGTCGAGCTGAGCATCGATCTGGTGGACGGGCCCGACAACGCGGCCGACACGGCCTTCTTCGGCCTCGGCCACGGCTGGTGGCTGCTGGGCGCACTGGCTCTCGCCGGTCTGCTCGCCGGTCTGCTGTGGGGCTGGATCTCACGTTGGCGCGTCGCCGTCTGGAGGACCAACTGATGGGCATCGTACGTAAATTGACGGTGGGTCTGCTGGCCGGTGCGAGCCTGCTCGGCCCGGTGGGCGTGGCCGCGGCCGACAGTTCCTCACCGAGTCCGGGCGCGAGCGCCGACGCGAGCGCGGCCGCTCCGACCGAGGCGGGCACCTCCTTCCGCACCGCGACCGCGATCAAGCTGGACCAGCCGGCCACGGCCGGTGCGTCCACCGGCGACTACCTCTACTGGTCGGTCCCCGTGGACACGGGGCAGCGCGCCACGGTGAAGGCCAAGGTGACGCTGCCCGAGGCGGCCGCCCGGCACGGCGCCGCCACCTGGCAGCTCGATGTGTACGACGGGCTCCGCCGCCACCAGGCGTGCAAGTACGGCACGCCGGCCAAGGCGGCGGCCAAGGACGCCCGCACCGTAGAACTGACCTGCTCCCTGCGCACGGTCCGCGCCTGGGCCGAACCCTGGGCGAACGATCCGCTGCCGGGCAGCTACTACATCCGGCTGACGGTCACCGACCTGCCGCAGGACGATCTCGGTCTGCCGGTGCGCGCCGAGATCTCGGTCGGCGCGACCGATGCGGGCGGTTCGCAGGCGGTGGACGGCATGCTCGCCGCTCCGCTGGTACCCGGTGCCACCGCCGCACCGCGGCCGCAGCCGAGCGCGACGGCCGCGCAGCCGGTGGCCCTGGACGAGCCGGACGGCGGGTGGTCCTCCGGCTGGTGGTCCGACCGCTGGATCTGGACCGCGGCCGGCGGGTTGCTGGCGGCACTCGGGGGCATCGCGGGCTACTGCCTCACCCGGGGATCCGGCCGCCCGTCACGGGTACCGCCGGGCTACTGACCTGCCGCGGCGGCCACGGCCCGGTGCCGTGGCCGCCGCCTCCCCGTCGCTTGTGCGCGATCCTCGAACGAGGTTCCCGGCACCCTGACCGTCCGCCCCGGAGGTCTCAGGGGCGCAGCGGGCGTTGCAGTCTGATGGCTTCCAGCAGGCCGATGGCGATCCAGCCCGCGAACATCGACGATCCGCCGTAGCTGACGAACGGCAGCGGCAGGCCGGTCACCGGCATGATGCCGAGGTTCATCCCGATGTTCTCGAACGACTGGAAGGCCAGCCAGGAGACGATGCCGGCCGCCAGCACCGTCCCGTACAGGTCGGAGCACTCGCGGGCGATCCGGCAGGCCCGCCAGAGCACCACGGCGATCAGCGCGATGATCAGGCCCGCGCCGACGAAGCCCAGTTCCTCACCGGCGACGGAGAAGACGAAGTCGGTCTGCTGCTCCGGTACGAACTGCCCGTTGGTCTGGGCTCCGTGGAAGAGCCCCGAGCCGGTGAGCCCGCCCGCGCCGATCGCGATCCGGGCCTGGCTGGTGTTGTAGCCGACGCCGACCGGGTCGAGCGCGGGGTCGGCGAACGCGGCGAACCGGTTGACCTGGTACTGGTCCATGAGGTGGAACTGCCAGACGGCCACCGCGCCGAGCACGCCCGCCGCCAGCAGCCCGATGATCCACCGGGCCCGTACCCCGGCGGCGATCAGCACGCCCAGCACCACCGCCGCGACCCCCATCGTCTGACCGAGGTCGGGGGTGAGCAGGATGAGCAGGGCGGGGAAGCCCGCCACCGCCAGTGCCTGGAGGACGCCGCGGTGGTCCGGGCGCGCCAGCTCGCCCGCGTCCACCCGGGCCGTCAGCACCAGCGCCATCATGAGGATGATCGTGACCTTGACGAACTCGGCGGGCTGTACGGAGAAGCCGCCGCCCAGCACGATCCAGCGTTTGGAGCCGTTGATGGTCGCGCCGGCCGGTGTCAGGACGAGCAGGACCAGCAGGGCCGTGATGCCGTAGAGGACCGGCGCGAGGTCGCGTACCCGGCGGTGCCCCCACCACAGGGTGCCGGCGGCCAGCGCCACGCCGATGCCGGTGTTGGCGACATGGCGCAGCAGGAAGAAGTGCGGGTCTCCCTGGTTGAGCACCGTGCGGCCGCGGGTGGCGGAGTAGACGAGCAGGGCGCCGGTCGCCGAGAGGGCGAAGGCCGCGCCGAGCAGCAGCCAGTCCAGCCGGCGCAGCAGCGAGCCGCGCGCCAACAGCCTGCTCCGGAACGGCTTTTCGGGAAGGGCATCACGGATGGGGTAGGCACGCGAGGCCACGCCGCCTCCTGGGCTGTGCGGAATCAGTTCCATGGGATGTGCGGTGGTTCAGCGGTTCGGTGGTCCAGTTGCTCAGCGGCGCAGTGTTCGGCGGTGATGTGATCGGCGAACTTGCTTGCTGCATTGCGCAACCGTACAACCAGAGGCGTGGGCGAACCGTGATCTGCCGCAGAAGTCGCGGGCGGGAGGCGGCGGCCGAGTGCGGTGCGGTGTGCGTACCCGGGCGGGCGGTCCGGCGAGGTGTCACGCGTCGCCGGACCGCCGGTGTACGGGCGGCGGGGGTCAGCCGGGTGCCGGGCCCGGCACCGCGCGGAGGGTCACCGCCCGGTCTTCGGTGTCACGGTGAACCAGGTGGCGCGGGACTTCTTCCACTCGTCGTGGTCGAGGTCCTTGGCCTCGGTGCCGTCGCCGTAGAGGTCGGCGGAGCCGCAGTCGGTGATGAGCTGGGCGCGGGCGCCGGGCGTCCGCAGGTCGGGCACGTCCACCACGGCCTCCCAGCCGCCGACGTCGTCCGTCGGCAGCGATTGCAGTTTGACCGGTGCGTGCCCGGCGACGCCGTCCCAGGAGTAGAGGGTGTACGGGGCGCTGTTGTCCTCGGCCGCCCACGAACCGGCCACGATCAGATACTGATTCGCGGCGTTCTTGCGGATGTCGCGGATGCTGAGGCCGCCGAGGTCCAGTTCGACCGGGGTGCCGAAGGTGGCGTGCTTGCCGGTGACGACCTTGTCGATGTTGGTGACCGGCACCAGCAGCGCCTTGCCGCCCTTCTCCGGCGGCACCAGCGGCGCACGGAAGCCGAGGTACGCGGTGGTGGTGGACCCCGGCGCGAACTCCAGGCCCTCCACGTTGAATCCGTCGATCTGCTTCGGCACCTGCCCGTCGGCGGTGCCCGCCGCGAAGCCGTACCGGTCGTCGTGGTCCTGGTCCCAGGCGACCAGGTCGGCGCGCAGGCCCTTGTAGGAACCGGCCAGCGACAGCTGGGTACGGGCGCCGGAGCCGGTCACGGTGGTGGTGAAGAGCGTGGAGCGGTCGGGCTTGGACTTGCCGCTCTTGTTGTTGCCCATCGAGCCGGTCCAGTAGATGGTGTCGCCGACCCTGGCCGCGGCCTCCATGTCGATCTCCTTGGAGACACCGAGTTCCGAGCTGAAGTCCCAGGTCCTGACGGGGCCGCCGGAGGCGTTCCGGTCGTAGAGCCGCAGCACGTTGGACTCGTCGTCGGCGACGATGACGTAGCCGTCGCCGGCGTCGACGGCGGCCGAGGCGTCGCTGGACCCGGTGAAGTAGCGGGTGTCCGCGGTGTACTGGACCTTCGCGGACGCGGCGTAGTGCAGCGTCCTGGTGGCCGTCTTGCCGCCGCTGCCGGTGACCTTGAGCTTCAGGTCGGTGTAGCCGACGCCGTGTGCGGCGACCGTCACCCGGCGGGTGGTGCCGCTCCCGCTGACGGTGACATCCCCCGTACCGGCCACGCCGGGCTTGGAGCTGGACGCCGCCGTCACCTTGAGTTTCGAGGCGTCGGTGCCGCTCTGGGAGACCGTGACGGTCACGGTGGGATCCCCGGTGGCGTCCACGGCGCCGGAGAGGTGGTCGGCCGACAGGGAGATCACCGGCGTGGCGGGGCCCGCGGCGAGGGCGGGGCCCCCGGCGCCCATGGTGCTCAGGACAACGGCCGCGCCCGCGGCGAGTGACGTCCGGCGGACGGACGGGGAAAGACGATTGCGCACGAGAAGTGCCCTTCGACGGCTCCGGTATCGCACAACAATTTCCGGGACCGCCGCCAACAGCGGGTGCACGCAGGGGTGTACGGCAGGCGAACACCGGCGAACGGCCCCCGCACACCATACGGAGCAGCCGTCCCGTCCACCACGGCCAGGAGGCGACGACCGGATTCCCGGACGGCGGGGCGATGCCGGGCGGCGGTGCCGGCTGTGGGCTCCGGTTCGGCCCTCTGGCATCGCGTCCCGGCCCGCCCTACCTTTGCTGGGGTCAGGCGCACCGCTCGAACAACTCGAACAATTTGTCATGCTCTTGCCCAGGCATTCCCGACAAGAGGTGAGCCTTGTTCCTCCGCCGCAGCAGAATCCGCCGGCTGAGCGCCGGTGCCGCGCTCCTCGCCCTCGCGACCGCCGCCGTGGCCACCGGCCCCGCACGGGCCACCCCCGACGGCACGCCCCGGGCCCGGCCCTCGCTCGTCCGCCCCGTCGACCCGCAGCACTGGCGCAATCCCGACGACATGACCTGGTCCGACTACCGCGCCGTACCCGGAACCCACTGGGCCGACCCCGGCGTCCGGCCCACGCAGCGCATGTTCAAGGGCGCGCTGGTGCTCCTGGACTACCCCGACGAGGAGTTCACCGTCAGCCGGCCGGCCGGCTCGACCCTCTTCGGCAACCCCCAGCCCACCGCGTCCGGCATCCCCCGCACCGGACTCCCCCGCTTCTACCAGGACTTCCTCAACACACCCGGTCCCCTCAACCACGGCCACACCATCAACGAGTACTGGATGGAGGACTCCGGCGGCCGGATCGGCGTCGAGCTGACCGCCTTCGGCGTGTACCGCATGCCGTGGAAGTCATACCAGTACGGGATCGAAGACGGTATGAATCCCGGCGCCTGCCCGGCCGGTGACACCTGCGGCAAGGACATCAGGGCCGACGGCAACGCCGCCTGGACCGCCGACGCGGGCGACGGGACGACCCGGAAGTTCGACTTCGTCTTCTATCTCACCGCCGGTCAGGACGAGTCCTCCACCTGGCAGGAGTTCGGCCAGATGAAGTTCGCCGGACCGCAGGCCGTACCGGCCGTCTGGGGCCCGCCGGCGTCCACCGCCACCGGCGACAGCTCCGCCGCCACCCGCTATGTGCCGTGGACCTCATGGCAGGCCGCGGCCCGTATCTGGCCCAACGCCATGGACGGCTCGTCCACCCAGGCCGAGAGTTCCGGCATGGCCGTGTACGCCCACGAGTTCAGCCACATCCTGGGCATCGCCGACAACTACAACAACCCCTACGGGACCCCGCTCCGCCGCAGCTACACCGGCATCTGGGGCATGCTCTCGCGAGGTTCCTTCAACGGCCCCGGCGGCCCGCACACCCGCTGGCAGATCCCCGCCACCAACGGCGCGTCCATGGGCGCCCAGCATGTGCTCCGCGACAAGATCAAACTCGGCACCGTCGACGAGAAGAACGTCCTGCGGCTGGACCGTGACGCGCTCAAGGACTCCGGGATCGTCGTCGCCGAGGTCACCGCGCGCGCCGCGCCGCCCGGTGAGAAGGGGCTCTCCGGGGTGAACATCGCCATGAAGTCCGACCTGGCGCCGCGCTGCGACACCACCACCGACCCGCTGTGCGACGGCGGCGGCTACGACAACTACACCGTCGAGGTCGTCGACCGCATGGGCATGGACTCCTTCACCCCGGACCACGGGGTGCTGCTCACCAAGACCAAGAACAAGGACCGGGCCCCCTTCGCCTGGGTGATCGACGCCCACCCCGAAGACATCCGGATGGCGGATTTCCGGCGCCCCGACGGCACACAGCAGAACATCACCATGGGCGACTACCGCCAGCTCAGCGATGCCCTCTTCCATGCGGGCGCCGACTCCGGCAGCCAGTACGAGTACGTCGACCGGGCCAACCGGCTGCACTTCTACGTCCTCGGCCTCCACCGGACCCCGTCCGGCGTCCTCAGCTACACCATCGCCGTCAAGTCCCTGGACGGTCCCGGTCCCCAGCCCCGGGGCGTCGCCCTCGGCACCGGCCGGGCGCACGGCGCCGCCGTCGGCAGCCGGGCCACCTGCACCTTCCCGCTCACCAACACCGCCCGCCCCAGCCCCCGTTCGGGCGGCCACCCGGCAGCCGGCACGTCCTCCCCCGCCGCCGACGTCTACCGCCTGCACGCCACCGCCACCGGCCGCGGCTGGGCCGCTTGGCTCCCCAACAACCTGGCCACCGCCACGGCGGGCGGCACGGTCACCGTTCCGGTGGCCGTCACCGCCCGGCCGGACGCCGCCCGCCACGGCGGCATCACCCTGACCGCCCGCTCCGAAAGCGACCCGCACCGGACCGCGCGGGCCTCCTGCACCCTCACGAAGTGACGGACGGCGAGGCGCTCACCCGACGGCTCACCGGCGAACGGCCGGCGGGCGCCCCGCTTCCGGGCCGTCGGACCGCGCACGCCTGAACCGGGCCCGCGTCCGGCATGGTGCCGGTTCCGATGGGCATCGTCGGAGCGGAAGCGCCGGGCCGTTCCGCCGCCGTGGAGCCGGGCCGGGCCGCCCGCGTGGGTGCGGACCGGCGGCCGACGCGGGCGGCTGCCGGATACGGGACGGCGCGGCCGGCGCCTGCCGGGCCTGGGTGCCCGGTCCGGCGGCCGATGCACCGGGCCGGGTCAGGCCGGGTCGGGTGCCGTGCGGTGGCCTGTCGGCGGGGCCACGCCCGGCTCTCGCGCCTGGCCGTCGAGGGTGCGGTGCGGCCGGACCGGTGACCGATCCGGTCGGCGGGGTGCGCGACGCCGCGTTCCCGGCCCGTCGGCCGGACCGGCCGTGTCGCGGGCGGCGCCCGGCAGTGGGAGGGGCCGGGCGGTCAGCTCCGCCGCGGCGCCGCCGGAGTACGGACGGGGAGCACTCCGACGATCAGGCCGGCCAGGGTGGCCACGGCCCCGGTACCCACCACGGCGGGCCAGCCGCCCGCCGACCAGGCGAGCGAACCGGCCAGGGAGCCGAGCGCGATGCCGAGGAAGCGGAGGGTGAAGTAGAGAGTGTTGAGGCGGTTGTGGGTGGCGGGATCTAGCGTGAACAAGGCCGTCTGGCTGGCGGCCTGGCCGCCCCAGACACCGACATCGAGGACGATCACCCCCGCGATCAGCCAGCCGAGGCCGGTGCCGCCCGGCAGCAGGATCAGCCATCCCACGAGGACCAGGCCGATGAGCATCGCCAGCGCGCCACGGTGGCCGAGCCGGTCGGCCGCCCTCCCGGCGTACGGCGAGGCAACGGCACTGGCCGCGGCCAGCAGGCCGAACAGCCCGATCGCGGTCGGGCCCAGGCGGTAGTGGCCCACCAGCAGAAACGTCAGGGTCGTCCAGAAGGCGCCGAACGCGATGCCGACCAGCGCCCCGGAGACGGTCACCCGGCGGACCAGCGGAGCGGAGACGAACAGCCGGGGGAGCGACGCCAGCGTGGCACGGTAGCGGACCGCGGCGGCCGCCGGGACCCGGGGCAGGGCCCGCCGGAGGACGAGCACCAGCAGGAGGGTGAGCACGGCGGAGCAGCCGTACACGGCACGCCACCCGGCCAGTTCGGCGAACGACCCGGAGTAGGCGCGGGAGGCGAGCACGCCGATCAGCAGGCCGCCCTGTACGGTGCCCACGGTCCGGCCCCGGCCCCGTCCGCCGTCCGGCCCGTCGGCCAGTGCGACGGCCAGGGGCGTGACCAGTTGCGGGACCGGGGACAGCACGCCGACGGCGAAGCTCGCCACGATCAGCCACCCCGCCGACGGAGCCACGGCACAGACCGCGAGGGCGAGCGCGGAGGCCGTGCCCAGGCCGAGGATCAGCCTGCGCCGGTCGTGGCTGTCACCGGCCGGCACGAGCAGCAGGATGCCTGCCGCGTAGCCCAGCTGGGTAGCGGTGGGGACGGCCCCGAGGAGGTCGGGACCGACCCGCAGCGAAGCGGCCACGGCTCCCAGCAGGGGCTGGCTGAGGTAGACATTGGCCGCCGTGACGGCGCTGGTGGCCGCCAGCAGCAGGATCAGCCGCCGGGCCGGCCTGCGGACCGGGCGGGCGGAAACGGGGTCGGAGTCGAGTGCGATCACATGAGCCGACGCTAGGCCGACCCCGTACCGGCATACTTTCGTGGCCACGCCATCGTCTATCGAGAATGCGCCATGTACGGGAAGAGCGAACACCGCGACGACTACCAGAACGTGCCCCGGCCCCTCGCGGCCATGGCACGCGACCTGCCCGACGGCCATCACATCCCCGCGCACCACCACCGGCGCGCCCAGCTGATCTACGGCACGACCGGGGCCATCACCGTCGCCACCGGCCACGGCGTCTGGGTGGTCCCGGCCACCCGGGGCGTCTGGATCCCGGCCGGTCTGACCCACGCGATGACCTGCGCGGGCGCGGTCGCGATGCGGACCCTCTACCTGGAGCCGCGGGCGGCCCGGCAGCTGCCCGAGGTGCCGGCCGTCGTCCCGGTCTCCCCGCTGCTGCGGGAACTCATCGACGAGGCGACCCGGCTTCCCGTGGAGTACGCGCGCGAGGGCCGCGACGGCAAGGTCATGGATCTGCTGCTCCTCCAGCTCACCCCGCGTCCCGTCCCGGCACTGCACCTCCCCGCGCCGGCCGATGCCCAGCTCGACGGCGTCTGCGCGGCGATCCGGCAGGACCCCGGTATGCGGTGGACGACCGCGTACGCCGCGGCCCGCGCCCGGATGAGTCCGCGCAGCCTCCAGCGCAGATTCGCCGCCGCCACCGGGATGAGCCTGTCCGGCTGGGTGCGACAGGCCCGGCTCGTCCATGCGGTCACCCTGCTCGCCCAGGGCACACCGGTCACGGCCATCGCCAGCGGTCTCGGCTACGCCACGCCCAGTGCGTTCACCGCGATGTTCCGCCGGGCGCTCGGCACCACGCCCACGGCCTACTTCGCCGACGGGGACCCCGCGCACCCGGCCGCCGGTGCGGCCCCGACGACGGAAGTCCCCTGATCACTCCACCGGTGCCCGTGCCCTGAATCCGCGGGCGGGCCGCGGCGGTTCGCCGGAGGGGGCGGGCCGCGCGGCGGTACACCCCGAAGCCGGGCCGGGGTCCGGCAGCGCCGCCCTCGGGTTGTCCCCACCACTGTTCCGGTGGCCTGCCGGATGGGCGCGGGCCGGTGGCGTGGCACAGCATCGGCGCATGGAACGCCACCGCCTCCGATCCGCGCGCCTCGTCATCACGCTCACCGCCGCACTCACCGTGCTCCTCACCGCATCGCCGGCCCCGGCCGCCACCGCACCGACCCGGTCCGACCGGCTCCAGCGCGACACCGACGCGCTGCGCGACGCCGGCGTCAGCGGTGTCGCCGTACGTCTGCGTACCCCCGCCGGTGTCCGCACCGCGACCAGCGGTACCGCGGTCCTGGGCACCGACCGGCCCGTGCCGCGCGCCGGCTCGCTGCGCATCGGCAGCACCACCAAGTCGTTCGTCGCCACCGTCGTGCTCCAACTCGTCGGCGAGGGGCGGCTCTCGCTCGATGACACGGTGGACTCCTGGCTGCCCGGCACGGTCTCGGGCAACGGCAACGACGGCCGCGCCATCACCGTGCGCAACCTCCTCGGCCATACCAGCGGACTGGCCAACTATGTCGCCGACGTCGCTCCGGGCAGCGCCCGCGACTACCTGGCCGACCGGGACCGCACCTACTCCCCCGAGCAACTGGTGGCGCTGGCCATGGGGCACCGCCCCGACTTCCGGCCCGGGACGCGCTATGCGTACTCCAACACCAACTACGTGCTGGCGGGCATGGTGATCCGCGCCGTCACCGGGCACACCTGGCAGCAGGAGGTCCGCACGCGCATCCTGCGTCCGCTCGGCCTGCGGCACACCACCGCACCGGAGGGGCGCCCGCAGGTGCCGCGGCCGCATGCCACCGAGTATCAGCAGTTCACCCCGGACGGCCCGTACGTCGACACCACGGCGCCCTATCTGCCGTTCGACACCGGCGCCGACGGCGCCATGATCAGCACAGCGGCCGACCTCGACCGCTTCTTCACCGCCCTGAGCACCGGGCGGCTGCTCGCCCCCGCCCAACTCGCCGAGATGCGCCGGACGGTGCGGGTGCCGGCGGAACCGGGGACGCCCGACGGCCGGCGCGCCGGACTCGGGCTCTTCCGGACTCCGCTCTCCTGCGGCGGCTTCTACGAGGGCCACGACGGCTCGGGGATCGGCTACGTCGTCGCGCCCGTGGCCACCGCCGACGGACGCACCGCTCTCACGGTCTCCCTGCACAGCCGGCCCGGCGAACAGCACCTGGGAGAGCGCCAGTTGACGGCTATGAACACCCTCGTGGACCACGCGCTGTGCGACGCCCGCCGCTGAGCACCGGCGGGCCGGGACGGGCGCGGGCGGCCCGGCCCGCACCCGCCGCCGCCCCCGTGCCGGTCCCCGCCGTGCCCGTCACTCCCCCCGCTTCCCCGTCCGCGCATCCGGTCCGGTGAAGTCGGGGCTGCCGAAATCCGGGCTGCTGAAATCGGGGCTCGCGAAGTCCGGGCTGCTGAAGTCCGGACTCGCGAAATCCGGGCTGGCGAAGTCGGGCGCGCTGAACCCGGGGCCGCCCTTGCGCGGCGCCGGGTTGCCGCCGTTCGTCGCGCTCACCGGATCGGCCGGCGCCCGGGGCGGTGCCGGGAGCCCGGCCGCGCCATCGGTGCGGCCGGTGCGCGCGTCGTCGGCCCGGTCCCGCAGGAACGGCATGATGCCGCGCTCCAGCAGCGCGAGTTGCCATGCCTCGCGTGCCTGCGCCAGTGCGCGGTCCGCGCCACCGGCCGCGCCGCCGCCCGTCGTCCGGTCGTCCGGCGCCGAGCGATTGCGCGCCGCCGTGACGAACAGCCACAGCAGTGCGAGCGCCGTCGTCGCGACCGCGACACCCGCGGAGGTCAGCCCGGCGAAGACCAGTTCATCGGCGAGATGGGCGTACGCACCGATCACCCGCAGCCCGAAACCGAACAGCAGGAAGACGGCCGCGGCGACGATCGCGAGGCCCGGTACGAGCACGGCCAGCGCCGGCAGCAGCCCGCCCCCGAGGCGCGAGGTGGTCCCGGTGGCGGCCTGCGGCGGGCGGGAGCGGTCCGCGGAGATGCGCAGCCGGAGGTAGCTGCCGTATTCGGCGGACGCCACGGCGGCGATGTCGGCCCGCGCCCGGAGCGCCTGGGTGCGCAGTTGCTCGGCGTTGAGCGCGCCGGCGGTCCGGCGTACCGCGTCCTTGATTTCCTGGGAGCTCAGGGCACGGTCGAGGATCCGCTCGAATTCCGGCGCGTCCTCCGCCCGTAAACGGTCAAGCTGGTGCACGGGGGTCCCCCGGTGGGTGAGAGGGTCGAGGCCGATCAGTGATGCGGTGCGGCGGGGTCAGCCGACGTTGACCCCGTAGTCGGTGGCGATACCGGCCAGGCCCGCGGCGTAGCCCTGGCCGATGGCACGGAACTTCCACTCGCCGTTGCGGCGATAGAGGGCGCCGAAGACCATCGCGGTCTCACCGGCGGCGTCCAAGGAGAGCTCGTAGCGGCACATCTCACGGCCGGTGAGGTTGTCCACGACGCGGATGAAGGCGTCGCTGACCTGGCCGAAGCTGTGGCCGCGCCGTTCGGCGTCGTGGATGGAGACGGTGAAGACGACCTGGCCGACCTTGGCGTCGGGGGCGTCGAGGCGGTCGAGGTCGACGAGGAGTTGTTCGTCGTCGCCGTCCCCGTCGCCGGTGAGGTTGTCGCCGGTGTGGCGGACCGCGCCGTCGGGGCTGGTGAGGTTGTTGTAGAAAATGAAGTGTTCGTCGGATATGACCTTGTGGTCGGGGCCGCAGACGATCGCCGAGGCGTCCAGGTCGAAGTCCGCGCCCGCGGTGGGCTGCGCGTCCCAGCCCAGGCCGATGGTGACATCCGCGAGCGGGGTGCCGTCCTGGTGGAGAACGACATTCTGGCCCTTGGTGAGGCTGACGCCCATGGGTGTTGCTGCTCCTCTTGCGTACGGTTGGGGTGACCGCGCGGCAGCGCCGCCCGGTCGTCATTCGGTACCAACGCGGGGTACCTCATGATGGTTCCCAGATTGCGCAATCCCTAAAGTATTGGCCATGGTTAACAACGGCGCACCAAGGTGGGAAACAGCCATCCTCGACGGCGGACCGGCGGACGGAATGCGCGTCCGGGTGGCCGACCGGCCCAGCGTGCTCCAGGTGAACCGCCCGTGCGCGATCGAGGATCCGCAGGACGGGGTCCGCGATCCGCAGGAGGGGGTCCACGTGGCCGCACTGCACATCTACCGTCGGGACCTGAAGGTGAAGAGCGAACCGCTGCGGTACGGGTTCGACGGGGTCAGCCCCTGAGGCCAAACGGACGTCAGCGGGGCGCGCCCGGCCGGCTCTCCGGCTCCCGGAGCGCACCCGGCCTGGCCTCCCGCTCCGGCTCCGGGCGGCCGGAGTCGGGGCGGCCGGAGTCGGGGCGGGGGTGCGGTGCGGTGCCGTCGGCGGGCACGGCGTGGATCGTACGGGGCTCGCCCGGCCCTTCCGCGCCGGGCGCGTAGGTCGCCGTCGCCGGGCTGTCGTCGTCCTTCATCGCCTTGGTCTCGCTCTTGAGGATCCGCAGCGATTTACCCAACGCGCGTGCGGTATCGGGTAGTTTCTTGGAACCGAAAACCAAGATCACCACCAGCACCACGATCAGTAGATGCCAGGGCTCCAGCCCGTTGCGCAGCATCGCCGCACACCCTCTCTCGTCGAAGCGACGGGCCCATCGGGCCGCGTCCACCATTTAACTTGCTACATTGCGCAACTGTATAACCCTGGGCGGGGGGTGAACCGTCTTTCCCTTGCAAGGACCGCACGGATGGGTGTTCACACGTGACAGGCAGCCACAAGGCGCGAGGCGAACGCCGTAGCGGGGACACCCCCGCCCCGAGGCGGCGGAAGCGCAGCCGGGTGCGGATAGCCGCGACGATAACGCTCTCGATTCTCCTGCTCCTCACCGCCGGAGCCGGCTGGTTCTACCTCCGGCTCAACGGGAACATCACCACGTTCGGCGCGGACGGGGTGAGCCAGGACCGGCCCGGGGAGGGTGCGGGTGGCAGCAATGTGCTGGTCATCGGCTCGGACTCACGGTCCGGCGAGAACAGCAAACTGGGTGGCGGCGAGGGCGACGTGGGGCGTTCCGACACCGCGTTCCTGCTGCATGTCTACGGCGACGACAAGCACGCGGTCGCGGTGTCGTTCCCGCGCGACACGCTCGTGGACATCCCGTCCTGCAAGCTTCCCGACGGCGGCTGGACCAAGCCACGGACCAATGTCATGTTCAACGTCGCGTTCACCGTGGGCGAGACCGCCAAGGGCAATCCCGCCTGCGCGCAGAACACCGTGGAGAAGCTGACCGGTCTGCGCGTCGACCACACCGTGGTCGTCGACTTCGCGGGCTTCTCGAAGATCACGGCCGCGATCGGCGGCGTACCCGTGTGCCTGCCCAAGAACGTCTACGAGGGCGAGCTCAACCCCAATCTGGGCCAGCGCGGGAAGATGATCTTCGCCAAGGGGCCGCAGACGGTGGCGGGCCAGCAGGCGCTGGACTACGTACGAGTGCGGCACGGCCTCGGCGACGGCTCCGACATCGGCCGGATCAAGCGTCAGCAAGCCTTCCTCTCCAGCCTGATCAAGAAGGTCAAGTCGCAGGGGTTCAGCCCCTCCACCCTGCTGCCGCTGGCGAACGCCGCCACCGAGTCGCTGACCGTCGACCCGGGGCTGGGCTCGGCGAACAAGCTGCTCTCCTTCGCGATGTCGATGAAGGACATCGACCTGCACAACACCAAGTTCATCACCCTGCCCTGGCGCTACCAGGGCGCGCGGGTGGCGATCGTGCACCCCCAGGCGGACCAGCTGTGGGCGGCGCTGCGGGCGGACCGCACCGTCGACGGCAAGGACGCCAGCGGCAAGTCCGAGGGCGGCGCGGCGTCCCCGACGCCCGAGGGCCCGGTCTCCGGTGCGGGCATAAGCGTCAGCGTCTACAACGGCACCATCGTCAAGGGGCTGGGCGCCCGCGCGGCCGGTGAACTGAAGTCCGCGGGCTTCACCGTCACCATCACCGACACCGCCCCCGACCAGCACCACGCCACCACAGAGATCACCTACGGGCCGGGCTCGCAGGACCGGGCGAAGACCGTCGCCCGCCTTTTCCCCGGCGCGCAGCTGCACCAGTCCACCGCCGCCGGGATCAGCGTCACGGTCGGCCAGTCGTACGTGGACCAGCCCGCGGGCTCCGCCTCCGCGTCCTCCTCCGTCTCCGCCGAGGTGCCCTCGGACGTGGCCGACAAGGCCCGCTCCGCCGACGACAACCCTTGCTCCGATCTCTCGTACGGTTAGGCGTAGTTCACCCCCCCTTGTCCCGACCCTGTTGAGGAGAACAGCACCAAGTCTGCCATCCGCCGGACGTTGCCCAGGCTTCTGTCCGGTCTCTTCCTCGCCGTGCTCGCGCTGGCCGCGGCGGCGGCCTTCATACCGCGACCGGCGCACGCGGCAGGCGGCCTCGACGCTGTGGCCGATGCCCTCAAGAAGAGCCCGGTGTACGTCGATCCCCGCGTCCGGGCACAGCTGCCGGAGGCGGACGCCGAGGCCCTCGCCAAGAAGATCCGCGACGCGGACCGGCCGGTCTTCGTCGCCGTGCTGCCCGCCACCGCCGAATTCCCGCCGCAGACGCTGCTCCAGGACCTGCGCACCAAGGTCGGCGTCACCGGCGTCTACGCCGTCCACCTCGGCGCCACCGGGTTCAACGCGGGAGCCGACCCACGGGCGATGTCCCACAACGCGGTGACCAACCTCAAGAGCGCCGTGAAGCACTCCCACCCCGGTGACGCCAAGGGCATCGTGACGGACTTCGCCGAGCAGGCGGCCGCCCAGGCCAAGGGGCACGCACCCGACTCCTGGAGTGGCGGCTCAGGTGGCGGCTCCGGCACCGGGCTGCTGATCGGCGGCGCGGTGGTCGTGGCGGGCGGTGTGGGCGCGTACGCCCTGTTCCGGCGCGCGAAGAAGAAGCGGGAGGAGCGCGAGCGCGCCGAACTGGACGCCCTGCGGGTCGTGGTGGACGAGGACATCACCGCCTTCGGCGAGGCGCTGGAGCACCTCGACTTCAGCCCCGCCGAGCCCGGCGCCGACGACGCCATGCGGCGGGACTACTCCGGTGCCCTGGACGCGTACGAGTCCGCCAAGACCAAGATGGCGGCGGCGCGCAGGCCCGAGGACGTCCGGGCGGTGACCGAGGTGCTGGAGGACGGCCGGTTCGCGCTGGCCACGCTCGCCGCGCGGCGCGGTGGCACGCCACTGCCCGAACGCCGTGTCCCGTGCTTCTTCGACCCGCGGCACGGGCCGTCGACCGTCGATGTGCAGTGGGCCCCGCCCGGCGGGGCGGCGCGTGCCGTGCCGGCGTGCGCGGCCGACGCGGCGCAGCTGGCCGACGGCCACGAGCCGATGTCCCGTACGGTGCAGACCGACAACGGTCCCCAGCCGTACTGGAACGCCGGACCGGCCTACTCGCCGTGGGCGGGCGGCTACTTCGGTGGCGGCATGCTCACCGGACTCGTCGCGGGCACCATGCTCGGCTCCCTCATCAGCGCTCCGTCCGCCTTCGCCGGCTCCTCCGCCCCGGACCTCGGCGCCGAGGGCGGCGACGTCTCCGGCGCCGACTTCAACGCCGCCGACTTCTCGGGCGGCTTCGGCGGCGGGGACCTGGGCGGCGGCGACGGCGGCTTCGGTGGCGGCGACGACTGGTGAGTGACATCCGGCCGGTGGTGCGTGTCCTCGGGGGCCGTACCGCCGGCCGGGTGGCCGGGGCCCGGGGTGGCGGCGGGACCGCTCCCCGGGCCCCGTCGGCTCAGGACCCTTCCGACCGGCGGACGTAGCGCGCGCTCGCGGCCGCGAGCGCGACCCCGTACAGCGCGAGGACCACCGCGAGCAGCAGGTAGTACAGCGGCGGCGGGGCGTACATGCCCAGCAACGGCCCCAGCGGGGAGAGCGGCAGCAGCACACCCACGGCCGCGAGGGCGACGACGGCGAATTGGACCGGGCCGGGCGCGCGCCCTTCGGCGGCCCGGCGGCCGGCGCGCAGCAGCAGCATCACCATCGCCTGGGTGAGCAGGTTCTCGGTGAACCAGCCGGCATGGAACATCTGCGGGTCGCCGGAGCCCGCCGTCGTGTGGACGGCGAAGGCGAGGACCGCGAACGTGGCCAGGTCGGCGGTGGCGTTGAGCACGCCGAACGCGGTGATGAAACGGAGGAACGCGCGCGGGCGCAGGACGGCCGGCCGGCGCACCGCGGCGGGGCCCGGCCGGTCGAAGGCGAAGGCGAGCTGGGCGGCGTCGAAGCAGAGGTTCTGGACCAGGACCTGCGCCGGGAGCATCGGGAGGAACGGCAGCAGCAGCCCGGCGGCGAGCATCGCGATGACGTTGCCGAGGTTGGAGGAGAGCGTGATGCGCAAGTAGGCCGCGATGTTGGCGCTGCTGCCGCGCCCGGCGGTGATCGCGCCGTCGATGGCGGTGAGATCCTTCTCGGCGAGCACCACATCGGCGCCTTCACGCGCCACGTCCACCCCGCCGCGCGGACAGATGCTCACGTCGGCGGCTTGCAGCGCGGGCAGGTCGTTGACGCCGTCGCCGAGAAAGCCGGTGCTGCGCCCGCTCTCGCGCAGTGCGGTGACGATGCGGGCCTTGTCCTGCGCCGTGCAGCGCGCCACGACCGTGGCCCGGCCGACGGCCGCGGCCAGCGCCTCTCCGGTGAGCGTGGCGAGCCGGTCGGCGGTGAGCACCTCGCCGGGGTCCAGGCCGAGGTCGTGGCAGGCCCTGGCCGCGGTGCCCGGGTGATCGCCGGTCAGGACCTTCACCTCCACACCGCGCCGCGCGAGGACGTCCAGCGCGGCGGCGGCGGAGGGCGCGAGCGCGTCGCGCAGTTCGATGAGTCCGAGGAAGGTCAGCCCGCGCAGGTCCGCGGTGGTGTACGCGCCGGAGCGGGCGGGGCGTTCGGCGACCGCGACGGCCAGCAGGCGCAGACCGCTCGCCGCACCCTGGGCGGCCAGGCCGAGCAGGTGCTCGCGGGTGGCCGGGTCCAGTTCCGGTTCCGTGCCGTCGGCGCGGAACGACGCGCACCGGTCCAGGACGTCCTCCACCGCGCCCTTGACGACGAGGGTGTGCGTGCCGTGCTGCCCGGGGCGGCGGACCACGGCCGTGGCGAGCCGGCGTACCGGGTCGAACGGCAGCGCCGCGATCCCGTCGTACTCCAGCGGGTCCGCGGCCAGTTCCCCGGCCGCCTCCAGCACCGCTTCGTCGAGGCTGTCCGGGACGGGCAGTTCGGCGAGTTCGAGGGTCCAGAAGCTGTTGACGGCCGCCCAGCCCAGGACGTTCGGGTCGGGGCGGCCGCGCGCGTCCACGGCCCGTTCCACTACCGGGCGGTCCTGGGTGAGCGTGCCCGTCTTGTCCAGACACAGCACATCGATCGCGCCGAGGTCGTGCAGTGCGGGCAGCCGCTTGACGATCACGCCGCTGGTACGTGCGAGGGCGGCGGCCCCCCGGGCCAGCGCGGCGGTCACGATGACCGGCAGCATCTCCGGGGTGAGGCCGACCGCGACGGCGACCGCGAACGGCAGGGTCTCCAGTCCGCGTCCGCGCAGCGCACCGTCCGCCATCAGCACCAGGGGCGGCATGATCAGCATGAAGCGGATCAGCGTCCAGGCGATGCCGTGCACCGAGCGGTCGAAGGCGCTCTGCGCGCGCCGCCGGGCCGGGCGGTAGGCGGCGAACCGGGTGTCCGCGCCGGTGGCGACGACCAGCGCCGTCCCGCTCCCGGAGGCCACGCTGCTCCCCTGGAAGCACATGTGCGGCGGCTCCGGCAGCCCCGCGCTCTCGTCGGACGGCGCGTCCACTGCGTACTTCGCCACCGGTGCGGACTCGCCGGTCAGGGCCGCCTGATGCACGGTCAGCCCGCTCGCGCGCAGCAGCCGCAGATCGGCCGGCACCAGGTCGCCGGGCCCCAGGCGGACCACATCGCCGACCACGAGCTGGTCGACGGGGATCTCCCGCACCTGCGGTGGCGCCGCGTCGTCCGCCCGCCGCTGTACGGAGGCCGTGGTGGCCACCAGTTCGCGCAGGGCGGCCATCGACCGGCTGGCGTGATGCTCGCCGCCGGACCTCAGGACGCAGCTGACCACGACGAGCACCATGATCACGCAGGCCGTCCCCCAGGAGGCGACGGCCGCCGACACCAGGCCCAGACAGAGCAGGACCGTGGTGAAGGGATCGCGCAGACTGCCCAGAAAGCGCCGCGGCCAGGAGGCCGGCCGCCAGGCGGGGACCGTGTTCTCGCCGTGCCGGACCAAAAGGTCCTCGGCCTGTTCCTCCGTCAGGCCGCGCGGTCCGCTGCCCAGCAGCCGCAGCAGCTGAAGGGTGGTGAGCTCGGCCGGCTCCCCGCCGCCCGAGCCGTGCGGCGGGGCATGGCCGGCCGGAACGTCCCGGGTGCCGGAAGCGGTGCGGCCGGTTCCGGGTGCCGCGGTGGTCTCAGGCACCGACGTCACGGAGGGGTGCCGCGGCCGGGTGTCCGGCGCGGTCGGCCAGCTGGACGACCAGCAGCCGGACCACCGCCACCACGTCGGGGTCGTCGACGAGGTACACCACCCGGCGGCCTTCCCGGCGCGAGCGCACCAGTCCGGCCAGCTTCAGCTTCGTCAGATGCTGGCTCACCGCGGGCAGCGCGCCGCCGACCCGCTCCGCGAGCCCGCTCACATCGCTCTCGCCCTGTGCCAGCGCCCAGACGATGTGCAGCCGCGGCGGCGAGGCCAGCAGTCCGAACATCGCGGCCGCTTCGGCCAGCACCTCGGCCGGCGGATCCACCATGCCACCCTTGCTGCCCATCACCACTGCCGCTCTCCATCCCCCTGGGGCGTCACCCGTGTCCCCGGAACGCCCAGTCTAGGCGCCGCGCGGCACGCCCTCCGGCGTACGGGGGCACCGGGGCGACCTGGCGACCTGGCGACCTGGCGACCTGGCGACCGCGGACGGTGGGCCCGCGGCTCCGGGCGCACCGGGTGTCCGTCAGGGCGGCCGTGGGCCGTTCCGGCATGCCGGTGTGCCCCGGCCGGTACGTGCGGCGCGGGGTTCGCCGTCCGCCACGTACGGCCCGGGGCTTCGCCGGCCGCTCCGGGGCCGCGGTTCAGGCACGTTTGGACGAGGCGAGGTGGGCGAACACCACCACGTTGTCGGTGTAGTCCTTGGCCGTCTTGTTGTAGGCGCCGCCGCAGGTGATCAGGCGCAGCTCCGGGGTGGCCGCCTCGCCGTAGACCCGGTCGTCGGGGAACTCCGCCTTGCTGAACGTCTCCACGGAGTCGACCTTGAACGTCGCGACGGTGCCGTCGTCACGGGTGACGGAGACCGTGTTCCCGGCCTTGAGCGTGCTGAGCTGGAGGAACACGGCCGGGCCGGTCTTGGTGTCGACATGGCCCGCGACGATCGACGTACCGCGCTCACCGGGTGTGGCGCCGCCCTGGTACCAGCCGACGAGATTGTTGTTCTCCGCGGCCGGTGCGTTGAGCTGTCCCTTCGCGTCGAGGGTCAGCGCGGTGAAGGGCGCGTCGACGGCGATCGCCGGGATCGTGAGCCGCTTAGGGGTGGCAGGGGGCAGCGCCTGGACCGCCGAGGTGGCCGGCCTGGGGGCGTCAGGAGCGTCGGGGGCGTCAGGGGCGGCGGGAGCGGGGACGGCGGCCCTGGGGCGGGGCAGCGGCTGGGTCTGCGCGGAGGTGCCCATGGAGTTGTAGAGGAGGAAAGCGCCCAGCCCCACCGCGGCGATGGGCCACAGCAGGGCGCGGCCGAGAGAACGGTGGGCGGGGGCGGGGGCGGAGGAGTCCGGCTGGGGCGGCGGCTGGGTGGCCATGGGGTGGTGCCTTTCGGGTGGCGGACACGACGGCGGGGCGGGAGGGGGAGCACACATGCAATCGCCGCGGCCACCGTCCGCGAGGGACGGTGGCCGCGACAGGCAAACAGCCTGCGGCCGGATCAGGCCGCCGTGGTGCCGGAGTTGTTGCGACGACGCAGGACGTACGCCCCGGCGCCGAGGCCACCGAGCAGCAGCACCGCGCCGGCCGCCATGCCGCCGCCGGTCACTGCCATGGCACCGCCACCGGTGTGCATACCACCGTGCGGACGCCCGCCACGGCGGTCGTGGTCCCAGCCACGGTCCCAGCCGCGGTCGTGGTCCCAGCCGCGGCCATGGTGGTGGTGGTGGTGACGACCCCGCTCGTGGTCCCGACCCCGGTCATGGTCCCGACCCCGGTCGTGGTCACGGCCACGGTCGTGGTCCCGACCCCGGTCGTGGTCCCGACCCCGGTCACGGTCACGGTCCCGGTCACGGTCACGGTCCCGACCGCGGTCACGGTCGTGGTCCCAGTCCCCGGTCACGACCTTGGCGAGGGCACCGCCACCGGTGTGGATACCACCGTGCGGACGCCCGCCACGGCGGTCGTGGTCCCAGCCACGGTCCCAGCCGCGGTCGTGGTCCCAGCCGCGGCCATGGTGGTGGTGGTGACGACCCCGCTCGTGGTCCCGACCACGGTCATGGTCCCTGCCACGGTCGTGGTCCCGACCCCGGTCGTGGTCCCGACCCCGGTCGTGGTCACGGCCACGGTCGTGGTCCCGACCCCGGTCACGGTCACGGTCCCGGTCACGGTCACGGTCCCGACCGCGGTCACGGTCGTGGTCCCAGTCCCCGGTCACGATCATGGCCAGGGCACCGCCACCGGTGTGGACGCCGCCGTGCGGCCGGCCACCCCGACGGCCGTGGTCGTGGTCCCAGCCACGGTCCCAGCCGCGGTCGTGGTGACGACCCCGCTCGTGGTCACGGCCACGGTCATGGCCCCGGCCCCGGTCGTGGTCCCGGCCACGGTCGTGGTCACGGCCCCGGTCGTGGTCACGCCCGCGGTCGTGGTCACGGCCCCGGTCACGGTCGTGGTCCCGGCCACGGTCACGGTCGTGGTCCCGGCCACGGTCACGGTCGCGGTCGTGGTCCCGGCTGTGGCCCGGACCGCCGTCCGTGCCCAGGCTCTCGGTCAGTGTGATGGCATTCGCGGCGGGAGAGGTGATCGCGAGGACCGCCGTGATGGCGGCCGAGGCGAACAAGGTGCGGGCAGTGCGCATGGGGAATTTTTCCTTTCGCCGCGTCTGCGAGGGCCGACACTTCATCGGCTCATGGCATCGCAGTAGCGACGTGATCACCGTCAGTCGGATCGCGACTCGGCACCACCGGAGAACGCCGCAGTCGAGTTACTCCCTGGGCCCTTCGGGTTGCCCGGGGCCCGCAATTCACCCATTGGGCGGCGCGCGGCGCCTCAGCGGCGTCATCACGTTGGGGTAGCGGCCGCTCCCGCGACGGATTCCGGCGGGTTGCCGAGGCCCTCGCGGGCGGCCGTGCGGCCCGGTACGAGCCCTGATCGCAGGGTGAGCGGTGCCCGGCCGCGCCACCGCGACAAGCGCCGGTCACCTGCGCACGAGGACCGATCGCCTCGGCAGGAGACCGGTTGCCTCGGCACGGCGGCGGCGACGGTGGACGGGCTCGCCCCTGCGACGGCGCGGGGGCCGGGCGGGCTCGGTGTACCGGGGTTCGTTCGGTGACGCCGCAGACAGGGGGAGCGGGTGCCTGGCCGAGGGATACGGGCTCCCGGGCTGCGTGGATCGGCCGCGGCTGGCATCGAGGACGCGCCCTCCAACCAGCCTTCACATACGGGAACTTGCGACGCCGCACGCCGCTTCTCCCCCGCGGCCTCTCCCCGTTTCCTCCCCGTCCCCTGCCCCCTGACGTCTGCCTCATGGCGTCGATCGCACGGCGCACCCGGCTCACGCCGTCCGGCTCACCCCCGCTCTCTTCCTGACGGCGCCCCGACCGCCGGCCGGCGCACACACTCCATGGCCACAACAACCCCTACACGGACTCCTGTTGAGACATATCGAGCCCGCGCCGAGCTCTCCTGGACAGCACTCGGGCGGGCATCCTCTCGCCGCCCGCACCGATCTCCACCACCGGCCGCCACTTCCGCCACGATCGCAGCGTCCTGCACCGCAGCGCCGCCGTGCACCCCCACCGTTCGACGACGCTCCGCCGCTCGCGCCGCCCGGCAGATCGAACGCAGCCCGGCAGATCGAACGCAGCCGGGCCGTTCCCCGCAGCACAGGCCGCTCTTCAACGGCGCCTCCCCGTGCCCGTACCGGCCCGGCAGACCCGGGACCCCGGAACGGGCGACGGCGTACCCGCTGCCGGGCCGACCGCGCACGGCACCGTCCACCGGAGCACATGGAGCGGGACGTACCGGCCGGATGATCACGTGGCCGGTGGGGCGCGGGATCGTACTGTGGCGACCATGCCCCTTCGCCATGGCGGAAATCAGCGCCTCGGATATCCGGCGGCCGCGGTCGTGTTCGCCATCGGGATGGCGGGCACGACGCTGCCCACGCCGCTGTACGGCCTCTACCGCGAGCGGCTCGGGTTCTCCGAACTGATGGTGACCGTGGTCTTCGCCGCGTATGCCGTCGGCGTGATCACCGTTCTCCTCCTCGCGGGCAACCTCTCCGACGTGGTGGGCCGGCGCCCGGTGCTGCTGGGTGCGCTGGGGCTGTCGGCGGCCAGCGCGCTCTGCTTCCTCTTCGAAGGCGGGGTGCCGATGCTGCTGGTGGGACGGGTGTTGTCCGGGTTTGCCGCCGGACTGTTCAGCGGCACCGCGACGGCCACCGTGCTGGAGCTGGCGAAGCCCGGCCAGGAGGCGCGCGCGGGGTTCGCGGCGACGGCCGCGAACATGGGCGGTCTGGGCTGCGGCCCGCTGCTGGCCGGGCTGCTCGCCCAGTACACGCCGTGGCCGCTGAGCCTGCCCTTCCTCGTGCACCTGGCGCTGCTGGCCGTCGCGGGCGTCCTGACCTGGCTCGTACCGGAGACCGTTCGGACTGCCCGGACCGTCCGGACTGACGGGACCACGGGGCGGGGGCAGCAGCCCGTGCGATCCGCACGACGGCGTCCGGCGGCGCTCCGGGTGCCGCCCGAGGTCCGGGGGGTCTTCGCGCCCTCGGCGATCGCCGCGTTCGCCGGCTTCGCACTGCTGGGGCTGTTCACCGCGGTGGCGCCGAGCTTCGTGGGCCAGACCCTGGGCGTACGCAATCTGGCCGTCTCGGGCGCGGTCGTCTTCACCGTGTTCCTGGGCTCGACCGCCGGGCAGTCCTTGACGGGACGGCTGGGCATCACCAGGGCCCTGCCGGCCGGCTGCCTGGTGCTGGTAGTGGGTCTGCTCCTGGTCGGCGCGTCCCTGGTGGTGGAATCGCTGCCGCTGCTCGTCATCGGTGCGGTGCTCGGCGGCACCGGCCAGGGCCTGGCCTTCCGGGCCGCCCTGACCGCCGTGAGCGCCGCGGCACCGCCCGAGCACCGGGGCGGCACCATCTCGGCGTTCTTCGTCATCGCCTATCTGGGCATCTCGCTGCCGGTCGTCGGAGTCGGCGCGCTGACCCTGTGGCTGGGCCTGCGCGGTGCGGGCCTGACATTCGCCGGCTGCGTCATCGTCCTCGCCGCGTGCGTCGGCCGCTACGTACTGCGCCGGCCACCGACGGAGAGGTGACCGCCGGGCCGTCCGGGGCGGTGAGCAGCCGCCGAATCGACCGCTCACCGCCCCGTGCCGGCCACCGCGTCAGCGGCCTCGTCGGCTTCGTCGGCCGGCGTCAGCAGCTCAGATTGCCGCCGGGCTCGGCGCCCAGGATCTGTACGAAACTCAGGTAACTGTTGATCCGGCTCTGCACCTGTCCGGGGTTGCCGCCATTGCATTCGATCGCACCGTTGATGCTGCGGATCGTCTCGCCGAAACCGGCTCCGTTGACCATGGCGTCGTGCGCGGTCATCGTCCCCGGGCCCTTCTGTGTGTTCCAGTACCAGAGGGCGGTCTTCCAGGCCACCGCGGCATCCTGCTCCACCAGATAGGGATTGTTGAGCAGGTCGATACCGAGCGCGTCACCCGCCGCCTTGTAGTTGAAGTTCCAGCTCAGCTGGATCGGACCCCGCCCGTAGTACGCGGCCTGACCGGCCGGGCAGCCGTACGGCTGGGTGGCGTCGCAGTAATGCGGATAGTTGCCGGTGTTCTGCTCCACCACATAGACGAGGCCACCGGTTTCATGACTGACGTTCGCGAGGAAAGCCGCGGCTTCCTGGCGTTTGACCGTTTCGCTTCCGGTGTTCGCGAACTGCGGATAGGCGCTGAGTGCCGCGGTCAGGCCACTGTAGGTGTAGAAGGGATTCCGCTGCGGGAACATCTGCGCGAACTGCGCTTCGCTGACGACAAATCCGGCGGCTGGCGTGCGGTCTCCGGTCACGGACGCCGTAGCCGCCGCGGTCGGTACGAAGAGGGCTACGCCTATGGCCAGGAAGACGGCGCTCAGCAGCGCCGCGATACGAGACTTCACTGAGGTGACTCCTTGACCCCAACGACCCGGCCCCGCCCGTCACTTCATCGTGCGCTCCACACATTCCACCCCAGGACAAAGAAACGGAACATACGGAGCGCGCACCGCCCTCCGCGCATATGGAGCACATGAAGTACGCGAACCACAGGGACGGAAAGGGAGTGGGTGAGCAGACCGGGTCGTTCGGCATTGGATGCTGACGTCTGGACCGGGTCAGGCTAGGGGCGTAAGTGCGAGCACGTCCATACCACCTCACGGACGCCGCACCGTTCGCGCCCGCTACGCCGGTCCGGTGCGCGCGCCCTCGCCGGAACTCTCGCCCTGACCGCCCGGCAAGCCCTCCAACAGGCTGCCGAGAACGCCGAGCACCAACTCGCACACCATGTCCGGATCGGCGCTCGCGAGCGGCTCCTTGGCGACGACCACTCGCATCAAGCCAATTCCCAGCAGCCAGGAGAGCGCCAAATCGGCGCGCAATCCACCGTTTTCGGCCTGCGAGAGCGTCGCCAGGACCTCGGCGTACTCCTTCCCCAGCCCACGGAACGCTTCCGCGATCTCGTCGCTGCCACCGATGGACCGCAGGCACACCTCCAACGAACGGTCGGTGGAGGCCCCGCCGCTGACCAGCATGCCGCGCAGCGCCACCTCGAACAGCTTCTCCGCGGAGGTGGCCTGCAACTGCTCCTGGCCGCCACGCGCCATCACCTCCCCGAGCAGCGCTTTCTTCGAACCGAAGTACCGGAACAGCAGAGCCTGGTTGACCCCTGCCCGCGCGGCGATGTCGCGTACGGTCGCGCGCTCGTAACCGCGTTCCGCGAACAGATCCGACGCCGCCTTGAGCAGCAGCAGCCGGGTGCCTTGCGCGTCCCTGCGGCGCTCACCCACCTCGCTGTCGTACGAGGACTCCCCCATCACCACACTCCTCTCCGGCGGCCTGCCGTACGACGGCCACAATGCATCGTTGACCGCCCCAAGAGCGCGGCCTATCTTGCGTAAGCAGGTGCTTACACAAGGGAGGTCACATTGACCACGACTGACACAGCACCCGTCTCCTACCCCTTCAACATGCCCGAGAGCCTTGCGCTCTCCGAAGAGTATGACCAGGCCCGCAACCGACCCGGCCTGCTGAGGGTACGTATGGCCTACGGCGAACCGGCCTGGCTCGTCACCCGTTACGCCGAGGCCCGCTTCGTCCTCGGTGACCAGCGGTTCAGCCGGGCCGAGAGTGCTCAGCGCGACGAGCCCCGGCAGTCCGAAGGGCGCACCAAGGGCGGCATCCTGGGCATGGACCCGCCCGACCACACCCGGCTGCGCTCACTCGTCGCGAAGGCATTCACCGTCCGCCAGGTGGAAAAGCTCAGGCCGCGGGTCAAAGAGCTGACCGATGAACTCCTTGACGAACTGGAAGCCGCGGGACCGCCCGCCGATCTGGTGGACCGCTACGCCCTGCCCATCCCGGTCGCCGTGATCTGCCAATTGCTCGGCGTACCGACCGAGGACCGCCCGCGATTCCGGGTGTGGAGCGATGCCGCGCTGTCGACGAGTTCCCTGACGGCCGAGGAGTTCGAGGCGAACCGCGAGGAACTCCGCGCCTATATGTACCGGTTGGTCCAGGAGCACCGGCGTTCCCCGCAGGACGATCTGATGACGGGGCTCATAGATGCCCGGGACGTCGGCGACCGGCTCTCGGAACTCGAACTCGTCGACCTGTGCATCGCCGTACTCGTCGCCGGCCATGAGACCACCGCCACCCAGATCCCCAATTTCGTTCTCGCACTCCTGGACAATCCGGGCCAGCTCGCCGCGCTGCGCGCCAAGCCGGAGCTCATCGGCACCGCCGTGGAGGAGTTGCTGCGGTTCGTCCCACTGGGCAGCGGCGCGGGCCAGCCCCGGTACGCGATGGAAGACATCGAGGTCGGCGGCACACTGGTACGCGCCGGGTCACCCGTTCTGGTCGCGGTGGGCGCCGCCAACCGCGATGCACTGCGCTTCGACTCACCGGGCACGCTGGACATCGCCCGGACCGGCAATCAGCATCTGGGATTCGGCCACGGTGTTCACCACTGCCTGGGCGCGCCACTGGCCCGGCTGGAGCTCCAGGAAGCACTGAGCGCCCTCGTCAACCGATTCCCGAAGCTGCATCTGGCCGGCGATGTGGAGTGGAAGACCGAGATGCTCGTGCGCGGGCCGCGGGTCATGCCGGTGGGGTGGTGAGCACCTATGACGTGGCAGGTCGCGATCGACTCGCACCACTGCATGGCCTCCGGGGTCTGCGCCGGCACAGCACCTGATCTGTTCGTCCTCGACGGCCCCCACGCCCGGCCGGTGAACACCGATATCGCGGCTGACGAACGCGCCCTGGACGCCGCCGATGTCTGCCCGGCGATGGCCATCACCATCCGCGACGGCGCGGAAGCCATCGGGCCCCGTCCCTAGACCGGCCGGGCGCCTCAGCTCTCCATCCGCCGCCTTCTGTATCGCGCTTCTCGTTCTCCTCGCCGCGCTTCTCCCTGCGGCGACATCATCGCCGTCGGCTGCCGCCGACCCGTCATCTCGGTGGTGGCCGACGGCGAACGCAGCGCATATCTCCCGCTATCTCCCGGCGAAGCCGGCCGTAGCGCAGATCGCCGGCACAGAACCGTCCGGCGGCAGGAATTGTCCGCGCCGTCTCAGCTCGCGCCGCGATCGGGGAACACCACCGCCCGGAGGTGTTCCGGCGACGAGATCCAGAATTGCCGATCGCCTTCCTCGGCAGTGGCATCGGCGGCGTGGGCGGAGACGGCAGCACGCCTGGCGGCGGTGACCGCGTACGTGGCCGCGTGCGGAGCATGCCGCGCAGCGTGGGCGGTCGCGGCGGCGCGGGTAGGCGTCCTGACCAGCGTGGTGGGCAGCGGTATGCGCGGCGAATGCGGCGGCGCGCGCCTCACACATGGCTCATGCTGTCCGAGGTGTTCGCCAGGGGGACACCCGTCCTTGAGGCCGCCAATGGAATGATCTCCGAGGTGGTCGAAATACGAGAGACCACGGAAAGCGAACCGTGCCAGCATGCCGGTTCATGGAAGACGACGAGAAAAGCCAGGACGCTCTGGCGGCAATTGCCGCTCGGCATCGGATCCCCGCCGAGGAAGTACGGCCCATCCCTTCGGGAGTGGCCAACCACGTTTACCTCCTCGGGGACCACATGGTGCTGCGAATCCCTCGGACGGAGGCTTTCGTCGCCGACCTCGTCAAGGAGGCGGCGGTCATCCCCGCCGCACGGCGCGTGGGGGTACGCACTCCCGATGTCATCACCTTCGATGACACCTGCTCCGAGATGAACGTGCCCTATATGGTGCTCGGCCGGGCACCAGGGGTCGATCTCGCACAACTCGAACTGTCCGAGACGGTGGCGCAGAAGGTCCTTCACCAGGTGGGACGGGAGTTGGCCAAGCTCCACCAGCTCGCTCCTGCCGCCCCACCGGCCCCGGCCACAACAGCCACAGCCACAGCCACAGCCACAGCCACAACGATGGACCTTCCGGGCGTTCCCATGGACGATGCGGCCGAGGATCCCCGGTCGCTGGTGGCCCGTCTGCTGGCCGACGGATACCTCGACGCTTCCGCCGCTCGCTGGCTCACCGAATGGTTCGACCGGCTGGCGGAACATCTTCCCGCCGAACCACAGCAGACCCTGGTACACGGTGACATCGCTCCGCAGAACCTCCTCGTCACCCCCGGGACGGCGGACCTCACCGGCATCGTGGACTGGGGCGACGCCCAGTGGGCCGACCCCGCGATCGAATTCGCCAAGTTTCCGCTGAGCGCCGTTCCCGCCATGCTCGACGGATATCGGGGACATCCGGGAGGCCCGAGAGGTCCGGGATCTCCCGGATGTCGAAGGGAGACCGCTGAAGAACCACCGGCGAGGACTCACACCTGGGAGGCACGGGTGCTGTGGCACCACCTCCACTGGGCCCTCGGCCGCCTGGCGGATCCCGTCCCCAGGCCCGGCGAACGCCACTGGACCGCGCCGCCGGCCAGCCGGCTCCTCAGCATCTTGCGTTTCTTCGCCGCGGGGCCACCCGCACCGTGGTCCGCCCTGGCCCAGCCAGTGCCCTGACGTCCGGGACCGGCCTCCCCGGCATCGCGCCGAACCACGTCACAGCCTGTCTCCGCCCGGACGTGGCAGGGGCCTCACGTCCCGTTGAGCAGTTGGCGCCTACCTGCCTGCCCACCGCAGCTCACCGGTCCCGGGACTTACGGCGTCGTCGCGGGCGGCACACGCAGCCGGCGGCTCCCTCTCGGATCTGGCGATAGGTGGGAGCGACGTCCCGGCCGCAGTGGGCGCAGCGGCAGGGCCACGGCTCGTAGGCACCGGGGCAGGGCACGAGCGGGATCAGGCCGGCGGCATGCATGACGCGCTCGGCGACGGTGCCGGCACCGGTGCCCGTCCCCGTACCAGCGCCGGTACTGCTGCCGGTGTCCGTACCGGTTCCGGTGCCCGTGCCGAGACCGGTCGGCGGCTGCATCGGCTGCGCCGGATGTGTCAGCTGAGGAGGGTACGCCACGTCTCCCGCGGGCGATGGCGCCGCAGGAACCGGGAATTCGGGCTCCCAGGAAGCAGCGTGCGGGGAGACCGGAGAGTCAGGGCTCGCGAAATCGGAACCCGGGGAGTCGGAACCCGAGGGATCGGGATGCGGAAAATCAGGCATCGGCAGAGCCGGCAGCCGTGGGTCCGACCGAACCGGAAGCGCCACCGTGACGTCCGGCACCGGAGCCGGAGCCGGCATCAAGGGCATCGGCATCGGCCCCGACACCAGCCCCGCCATCGGAGCCAGTGGAGGGGTCGGTGCAGGAGTGGATGCAGGGGGCGGCGTCGGGGATTGCGGCGGGAGCGACGGCTGCTGGGGCGGTGCCGGTGGGGCGTGGTCACCGGCATGCCACTGGTGCAGGCAGTCGGCGCACCACCACAGCAGTTCGCCGCCGCCATAGACACCCTCGTCCTCCCACAGCAGGTCGGTGCTGCCGCAGGAGGGGCAGGGCGTGGGCGGGGTACGGCGCAGCCGTGCGCGGAGGTTCATGAGTGGGACCTGGTCATGGTTCTCCGACTTCATCTGATCGGCGCTGTGGTGGCAAGGATTCGTCGTGCCGCGGTCTGCCGGTCGGCAGCCGCTCGGTCGGGTCGGCTGATCAGGCTTGTGGCCCGGGAAGCTGACAACACGTCTGCGATGGGGTGGAGGCCGTCTCACGAAGAGTAGGACGCGATAATTCGGTTGGTCGCCTCGCGAAGAGTAAAACGCGGTAATTCGCTGCAAGCCGTTACGCAGGGTGGCCGCACACCGGACGGCCCTTCCGCCGTGTGCCTCGGGAGCAGAGTGGCCATGCGGTCAACGTGTGGTGGTCGTCCCCGCACCGGCGAGGTGCGGGGAGCCGGCGTCGTCAAGGAGTTCGCACACGAGGCCGGTGATCAGCTCGGGCCGTCCGACGAATGAGGAGTGGCCGGTCCGCCACTCACGGACGGAGCCGCAGCGTACGACGACCTCGGCGCCCGATGTCCGCAATTCCGCGGCCACCCGGGCGAAGTGCTCAGGCCGGTGATACAACCCGTGGACCAGCACCACACCGGCCACTTCAGCCACCTCCCCAGACCAAGCCCGGAGACCAAACCCCAGGTGGTAGCGATCGTAGACCGCTCGGCACAACCACCGCCTCAGGCCCCGACCGCTCACCCGGATCGTCGTCCGAGGCCACCGGTGCACCATCCTCCGCGGGGTCATCTGCCGCGGCATCGGCGCCGGACCGCGCGGCTCAGGGACGAGGCCACGCCGACCCCTTCGTACGGCCGCCCCCTCACCTTGGCAACGGGCGGAAAGCGGCGGGCAGAAGGGTGAGAGACGGCGCGTGGCCCCGGCCGGGATACCGCCGTGTTCGCCCATGACCCGCAGCCCGGCCATCCCGCCTCCCCCACAGCGACAGGCCGCGACCGCTCGCGCTCAAGGACCGCCTGCCCCGTAACCCCATCCCCTCCCAGGCGGAACACCCGCCTTCCGGACGACGGCGGAAGCACTGCGTTCGGAGGACAGGAGGCGATGCGGTTCCTCCGCTGGGCCGATGCCGGCGCCGGGGCCCACGCATACGGTGACAGTGACTGCTGGCCGGGTTACGCGCATCATCGAGAGGGGCAGCGCATGCCGGAGATTGTCGATCTGGGCGCTTACGGTACGGACTTCGTCTCAGACCCCTATCCCTACTACGCCGAACTGCGCGCCCGGGGGCCGGTGCACCGCGTGCGTCTCCCCGACGGCATGATGGCCTGGCTGGTCGTCGGCCACGAAGCCGTCCGAGCCGCGCTGACGGACGCCCGGCTCAACAAGGACTGGCGTACCGCCGGGCTGGGGGACGCGAGCGTCGACGAATCGCCGCTGTTCACCAACATGCTGGACACCGACCCACCGCATCACACCCGGCTGCGGAAGCTGGTGGCCAAGGAGTTCACCTCCCGGCGTGTCGAGGCGCTCCGCCCGCGGGTCCAGCAGATCACCGACGAGCTGCTCGACACGATGCTCGGCGCACCCGACGGCCGTGCCGACCTCGTGGAGGCGCTCGCCTTCCCGTTGCCCATCACCGTCATCTGTGAACTGCTCGGCGTCCCCTCCATGGACCGGGAGGAGTTCCGCTCCTGGTCGAACGAGATCGTCGCGCCGACGACCCCGGAGGCGGCGCAGGCCGCGACCGGAGCGATGGCCAAGTACCTCGACGGCCTCATCGACGGCAAGCGCGCCGCCGCCGACGACGACCTGCTCAGCGCCTTGATCCGCACCAGCGACGAGGACGGCGACCAGCTGTCCCCCGGCGAACTGATAGGCATGGCCTTCCTGTTGCTGGTCGCCGGCCACGAAACGACCGTCAACCTGCTGTCCAACGGCGTACGCGCGCTGCTCCAGCACCCGGACCAACTGGCCGCTCTCCGTGCCGACCACACCCTCCTGGACAACGCCGTGGAGGAGATGCTGCGCTACGACGGTCCGGTGGAGACGGCCACCTGGCGCTTCGCCGCGGAACCGGTCGAGATCGGCGGCACGCTCATCCCTGCCGGGGAACCCGTACTGGTCGCCCTCGCCTCCGCCTCCCGTGACCCCGAGCGTTTCGTCGCCGCCGACGACTTCGACATCACGCGCGAGACCCGCGGTCATGTCGCGTTCGGCCACGGCATCCACTTCTGCCTCGGTGCCCCGCTGGCCCGTCTGGAGGCCCGGATCGCCATCCGCACCCTGTTGGACCGCTGTCCCGGCCTCGCCATGGACACCGACCCGGACGCCCTGACCTGGCGCACCGGGATGCTCATCCGGGGACCGCAGCAGCTTCCGGTCCGCTGGACCGGGCCGGACGCGTAGGGGGGTCCGCGGGCGACCCCGGCCGCCGCCCGCGCGTGCCTTCCGGCTGTGCGATCCCGGTACTCCGCGGTCCTGATCGCTTACGGGTGACCGTCCCGGCCGCCGCGTCGTACGCCGGGCCGCTGCCCCCTCCGTTCAGTGCGCGGCGCCCGGACCGTAGGCGCGCAGGAAGACCCGTACGCCGCCGGCGACGAGTTCCTCGATCTCGGGCTCGCCGAGCGGTACGGACCCGCACCAGGAGCGGTGGTTGACGCGGCTGGTGACCAGCAGGCCGAGGAATTCGGCCGCTTCGGACGGGTCGGGGACGTCCAGGAGACCCCGGGCGCCGAGTTCGGTCGGCCGGTCGGCCAGGGCACGCTGCACGGGACGGTCCTCAGGAGGCGTCCGGAGCAGTGCCGGGAAGTGCGGCGCTTCCGCGATCATCAGCCGCATGACGGCGGCCCGCTCGTCCGAGCTGGCGGCCTCCGTCGCGAAGGTGCGGCCGAAGGCGGTCAACGCGGCGTCAATGTGCCGATCCGCCTGCTCACGCTGTTCCTGGCCCGGCGCGGCCTGCCCGCCGCAGAACCGCGCGAACACGGTGCCCGGTAGCTGGACCTGACCGGCCTGGCGCTGCTCTCCCCCGCCCTGGCCCTGACCGTCTACGGACTGTCCGCCCGCACTGCCGGGCTGCCGCTGCCGGCCGCCGGAGTGGCCCTGCTCCTCGCCTTCGGCGTCCACGCGCCGCGCACCCGTTCCACCGCCCCGCTCCTGGACCTGCGGTTCTTCACCCACCGGCCGTCCGCCGCCGCCTCGGCGCTGAACTTCTTCTCCCGGCTGTCCGTCTTCGGCGCGGTGATCCTCATGCCGCTCTCCCACCAGCAGGTCCGCGGCCACAGCGCGCTGACCGCCGGTCTGCTCCCGGCGCCGCAGAGTCTCGGCACGATGCTCGCCCTGCCGTACGTCGGCAAGCTCACCGACCGTATCGGCGGCCGCCCCGTCGTCCTCACCGGGATCACCGTCACCACCCTGGGCACGCTTGCCTACACCCAGGTCGGTTCGCGCACGGGCGACCTGGTGCTCGGCCTGGCGCTGCTGGGATATACGCGACCTTCTCTCCGGCCGGACCGCGTTCCACCTTGAAGACAGCGCCCGAAACTGCGCCGTGGGCGTCGCGTGCGGTCGCCGGCAGCAGCTCTTTGATACCGGCGAGCAGCGAATCCATGCCCACGCCCGGGTGCGCCGACCCGAAGTACACCGGATGCACCAGCGCCTTTCCGGTCTGCACGGCCAGCTCGCCGCGGAGTCGGCGGTACGGGAGCGCCGTCTCGCCGTCGACAAAAGCGGCCAGAAGCGCATCGTCGTGATCGGATAGCAGATCAGTCAGTCTGGCCGTAAAAGTTTCATCGCTCGCGCCATAAGGCGAGAAGACGGGACGGCGTGTGCTCAAGTCACGTACCGATCCCATCGGGATGACCGACGGCGTCAGTTTCTCGGAAATCCCCCGCAGTACACCCTCGTACTGCGCACCGCCGAGATCAATCTTGTTCACGAAGACAAGTGTCGGAATGCGCAGCCGTCGCAGTGTCCACAGCAGTACGCGTGTCTGTGCCTGCACACCTTCGACAGCGGAGACCACCAGTACCGCGCCGTCGAGCACACTCAACACCCGTTCCACCTCGGCGCTGAAATCCGAGTGACCGGGCGTGTCGATCAGGTTGGCCATGACGTCATCGATGACGAACGACACGACAGCGGACTCGATCGTGATGCCGCGCTGCCGTTCCAGCGCCAGCGAATCGGTCCGGGTGCTGCCGTCGTCCACGCTACCGATCTCGTCGATGACACCGGTGACATGCAGCAGCCGTTCGGTCAGACTCCTTTTACCGGCGTCCGCATGCGCCAGAATTCCCAAATTCAAAATTCGCACGAAACGTCATGTCCTCAAGAGAGGCGGAAGTTCCCTTCTGGGTGAACATGAACGTCTTCCTCATCACGGTCTCCTTGATCGCTCGGTGATTCGCCGGAGTACAGCAAACAGCCCCTCAGCCGGCAACTCGTTTTCCGGGCGATGCGGCCGCCACACCCTTACTCGGCCCCCGCGCCCGCCCCGTCGGCTCGTCTCCGGGGCGGGGCAGCCCCCGCTCTCGACGACGGCGCGTGTCCAGCGGCGGCGGTGCTGCGGGGTCCCAGGGGGCTCCATCGCTCGCGGCAGGAGTACGCCGGGCGGCTGATGCCCTGGTAGGCACGCAGTGGTTCGGGAAAGCTCGCACGGCACACCTGCACGCCCACCAAGCACACAGGCACAAGCGCACGCACCGAGAACTCAGAGCACCGCCCACCGAAAGGACCCGGCGATGACCCGCCCCGCCGACAGCGAAGGCGACCCCGAAACCGAAACGGAATCCACGAGCGAGCCGGCGGCCAACGCCGAGTACGGTTCGAAACCCTTCAAACGGTCCAGGAGCCATTTCGCCGATCGCATCACGGCCGACGGCCGCGACGGCTGGCCGGTCGAGGCCGGCCGCTACCGGTTGGTGGCCAGCCGCGCCTGTCCCTGGGCGAGCCGCGCCGTCATCTCACGGCGGTTGCTCGGCCTGGAGGACGCGCTGTCGCTCGCCATCGTCGACCCGATCCAGGACGACCGCAGCTGGCGCTTCACCCTGGACCCGGGCGGCCGTGATCCCGTACTCGGCATCCACTTCCTCAGCGAGGCGTACGACGCACGGGAGAGTGGCTACCCCGGTGGGGTGAGCGTGCCCGCCATCGTGGACGTGCCCAGCGGAAAGCTCGTCACCAACGATTTCCAGCAGATCACCCTGGACCTCGCGACCGAATGGGCGGCGCTGCACCGGCCCGGCGCCCCCGACCTGTACCCGGAGGCTCGGCGCGCGGAGATCGACGACGTTATCGCCGACAACTACCGCGACCTCAACAATGGCGTCTACCGGGCCGGTTTCGCCGCGCAGCAGAGTGAGTACGAGGACGCGTACCACGACGTTTTCCGACGGCTGGACCTGCTCTCCGAGCGGCTGGCCCAGCGCCGCTACCTGGTGGGCGACACCATTACGGAGGCCGATATCCGGCTGTTCACCACACTGGTGCGCTTCGATGCCGTCTACCACGGACACTTCAAATGCAATCGGTTCAAGCTCGCCGAGGATCCGGTGCTGTGGTCGTACACCAAAGACCTCTACCAGACACCCGGCTTCGGCGACACCGTCGACTTCCACCACATCAAACAGCACTACTACCGAGTGCACACCGGCATCAACCCGACCGGCATCGTCCCCCTCGGCCCGGACCTCGCCAGTTGGCTGACCCCGCACTATCGGGAGGAACTGGGCGGACGGCCCTTCGGAGACGGCACACCACCCGGCCCGGTACCCCCGAGCGAAGAAGTCCCTGCGACCGGCCGTCCCTGACACGGTCGTGCCGGCAAGAGCGCCAGCTACGGCGAGGGCGGCAACAAGGGCGATCCTGGCACCGCCCCCGCCGCCAGCCCCCGCAGAAGGCTCCGGGCCGGAGCGGGTACCCGTCGGCGCTGAATACCCGGCCGACTTCCGACCACGCCCCGCCTGGCCTGTCCGTTCAGATCGGGTGACCCGATCTGAACGGGCCGCTCGACCTGCCCGATCTGCCCAGCCGGCTGATCCGTGCGGCCGGCCTGATCGGTGCAGCTGATCGAGATAGCCGGTCCCGTTGTCCCCCTCCACATCTGCGTACGCGGACACGGGCATGGTGATGGGCATGAGCCGCCTGCTGGAAGCCCGCCGGACAGAGCTCGCGGCCGACCTCCACCTGCCGGCCCCGCCAGATGAATTTCGCCGTCGGAGAGTGCCGTGGCGCGCCGCACCACGGATCCTCGCCATGCCTAAGGGCTGTCCCGTAATACCTGGCGGGCGCGCGACGACAGCTACGGCACCTCGCCGCGTTGTCGGAACGTCCACACACACCCAGTATGCGGACGCTCCTCCGCCGTGCGATGCACCGCATCTGACGCCGCGCGCTGATCCACCAGGTATGACGGGACAGCCCTTAGCCCCTGGCCACCTTCTCCATGACCCGGTCGCGGACCTGTGCGTACACCACGTCGTTCAGGCGCATCGGCCCGACCGCCGCCGTCAGACTGTGGCTCGCGGCAACGTCGAGTTGCAGCAGATGGGCGAAGTAGTCAGCGGTGAGCCAGAAAACGCCGCCGTTCATGACCACCCGGCCCTCGTGTTCGGTGACCGTGGCCACCTGGAACAACGCGTTCTTCCGCTTGTGACTGGCGCCCTCGAAGATTTCCGCGGCGGGCGCGTTGTCCGGCAGGGCCATTTCAGCTGCCAGCGCACCTCCCAGCGCCGCGCGCTGATCGTCGGGCACCTCAGCAGATTGCAGGGCCTCCAGAAGCACATGGTCGAGCGGGCCCGATCCGGAGACGGGTCCGGGTGCCCCGAGCGGACTCGCATTCCAGCCCATTTCATCGAGTGCACGGCGGTAGGCGGCCAGCCACTGGCGAGGATTACCGAACCGCGCGCACTCACGATCAGCCCTGCGCTGCGCGAAGAGAACGGAGTGCAGCACATCGCTTCTGTGCTGCTCGGTGACTGCCGGCAGAAACGCCAGGATGCTGCCCGCATCCACATATCCGGCGATGTCGTCGCCGACGGCTACCGCACTCAGATCAAGTGACACGATGCCGCGGGCCGTATACATCTCGGGACTCGCCATATGGTGCTCCTTGGTGCCTGTCGGCTCACGTTGTGCGCCGGAAATCTCAGCGGCAAGCTTCAAGCCGCTCCATCCACCTTGCTCGCCACGCAGTACTCACCACTCGGCACTCGCCTCTCACTGCGCGCTCCCACTCTTCACTCACGTTACGTCGCGGAGAGTGTGATTCAGCCACCCTCCGAATCCTGAAGGTGTTCTCACCACTGTCAGACACCGCGTCCGCCCGAGGCACCCAGCGACCAGCCACCCCCGGAACGCAACTCCGCGCCGCTGCCGAACCAGATCCGGTGTCCTGCGAGATGGCTCGGCCAGCCGGCACATCACGGCCTCCCGCAATTGGGGCCCGACGGCCATGCCGAACCGTGGACACGTCCCGGGTGGCATCGGTTCACTCACCCCGTGCGCGGTGGTCGGCTTGTCTGTGGAGCTGGTGATCGCCGCGAAGATATGCCGTACGGGATGTCAGTGCTGTGGGTTACTGTCGCGATCAGTCGTATTTATCTATGTCATGCACTCATGGGGGGACCATGAACCATTTTTCCCGTCCTTCGTTCCGTGCCGCTGGGGCGCTGCTGACCGGTGTCGTGCTGTGCGGCACGGCGGCGTGTTCTACGTCCGGCGGCAAGCCGTCGGACCATGCCGGGAAGTCTGAGCAGATCAACGCGTCGCCGGTCGCCGCGGTGCAGAAGGCAGTCGACAAGGGAGCCAAGCTCAACTCCTTCTCTTGCCGTATATCCGGCAAGATCCCCGGCCAGGGAAACGTCGAGGGCAAGGTATCCATGAACCTCCACCCGCGCGCCATGGAAATGCAGATGAAGGCGGCAGGTGGTGAGGAGGAAGGTGAGTTCTCGGTCCGATTCGTCGGTGACGCCCTCTACATCGGCGGCGCCAAGGAGCTGGCCACCGCAATGCAGGGCAAGCACTGGATGAAGATCGACATGCGAGGCAAGGGGCTCGGCGGGCAGAGCGGCTTGGGCAGTATGCAGCACCAAGCCGACCAGGACCCGGCGGCGCAGGCGTCGATGCTCTCCCAGTCCCATGACGTCAAGAACATCGGCGAGGAGACCGTCGAGGGCATCAAGACGACGCACTACGCCGGCGCCGTCGAAGTGGACGACCTTCTCAAGAAGTCGACCGCCAAGAGTCCCCTGGACGCCACGCGCCGCGCAAAGACGGTCGAGCAGTACAAAGAGCTCGGGGTGACCACATTGAACCTCGACCTGTGGGTGGGACCCGACGACCGCATGGTGAAGTTCCGTGAGCGAGCCCAGACCACCCAAGGCCCACTGGACATCTCCATGCGCTTCCTCGACATCAACAAGCCCGTGACGGTGGCGGCGCCGCCCGAGTCCGACACCATAGATCTGGAGCAGAGGCTCAAGGAACGGGCCGACGAGGCCGACAGCGACGTCTGAGCTGCCCACCATGCTCCGGGCCGGCCGCGGTCGGACCCGGGAGAGCGACCTCGCCCCACCGCATCGCCTCGGTCTGGCCGGGCCTCGCCGCTCTTACGTCGGGGAGTACGCCGACCGCGGCCCCATCACCACGCGTCGAACCACCCGACAGCCGTCATACCGTCGGCGTGCACCGGTGTACGCGGAAGTACACCGAAGTACGCCGACGACATGAGCCGTCAAGTCGTCCTCCTCGACCACCGGACGGCCTTGAGCCGACCAGACCTTCGCCTGCCTCTTGCCGAGACAATCAAGACACGACGGGGCGACGGGGCAAGGGGCCAGCTCCCACCCCGCTCACCTGTGTCTCTCCATAACACCCCTTCCATTACAGTGGACATCGGGCTGTAACTGGCGCTGAGGTGGAGTACCACCGGGGAGCAGCCCGGCCACCATGGTCCGTGCCGTGCGCCTGGGCGACTCGCATCGACGCTCAGGAGCACGCCATGTCCCGGACCGCACGTCTCATGGACGGCATCGCGCCGGCCCGCCGCATCATCGGCCAAACCGCTCAACGAGCTGCGACCGTCAACGAACAGACGGGGCAAGCCCCCTGCCTGGCAACTGTGCTGGTGGGTGAGGATCCCGCGTCGGTGACTTACGTCCGCATGAAGCGCGCTCGCTGCGAGAGAGCCGGCATCCGCTCCCGCCATGTCGCGCTGCCCGCCACAATCGGGACCGCCGAACTGGTCGACACCATCTCCGCGCTGTCTCACGATCCCGATGTGCACGGCATCCTGCTGCAACACCCGGTCGGCCCGCACATCGACGAGCGCGCCGCGTTCGAGGCCATCGCTCCGGAAAAGGACGTCGACGGCGTCACGACGCGCTCGTTCGCCGCGATGAGCTTCGGCCTCAACGGCTTCGTCTCCTGTACCCCCGGCGGCATCGTCCGTCTCCTGGAGCACTACGACGTCGACCTGGCCGGCAAGCACGCGGTCGTCGTCGGCCGTAGTGCGATCCTCGGCAAGCCGCTCGGAATGCTGCTGCTCGCACGCGACGCCACGGTGACCTACTGCCACTCTCACACCACCGACCTCCCGTCGGTCACCAGGGACGCCGATATCGTGGTCGCCGCAGTCGGCCGGCCACAGTTCCTGCTCGGCGAGCACATCAAACCCGGCGCGGTGGTGATCGACGCCGGTTACCACCCCGCCAACATCGGTGATGTCGATTTCGACAGCGCCAGGCGCCGCGCCGGCCTCATCACCCCGGTCCCCGGCGGCGTAGGCCCCATGACGATCGCCACCCTCCTTGCCCAGACCGTCGAAGCAGCCGCCCGGCAACTGGGATTCATACCGGACGAGACCTCGCCTCACCTCAGGAGCAACTGAACCGGCTACACCAACCCGTCACCGTCGAAGACGAGTTGTCGTCCGCCCCGCTCACGAGGCCGGTCAGCCGAAATGCGGCGCCAACGCCCCCGGAGAGTGCCGCACACGCTCTTCAGCCACCGCCCGCACGCCTCCTCACTGCTGCCTGCTCCCAGGGGGCGACATACGGCCCAGGACGGCGCGATGGGAGGAAGGTCTCCGTCAAACCTGACAGATGTCATATAGACCTGGGATCAAGGTAGTTCCAGGGGTGGATGGCCAGGCGTTGCCCCTCCGTGAGAATCAAGGCAACGGAGATTGTGCGCCTGACACGGGCCTTGAACCGACGGAGCCAGCATGTCCCTTGCCCACCCGAAGCGTCGCCGCATGCGACTCACCGGGACCGCCACAGCCGTCCTTTTGGCGCTGGCGGTCCCCACCGCCTCGGCCCTTCCCTCCCAGACTGCGTCTGAACGTCCAGGCACCACCGCGATTGCCGATACCGCGCACCGAGCCAACCTCGATCCGTCAGCGCTTACGGGGACTCTCAAGGCGTTCCATGACGCGGGAATGTATGGCGCCTACTCGGCCGTCCGAGATGGCACCGCGGAGTGGCAGGGAGCCGCCGGCGTCGCCGATGTCGACACCGGACGCCCCACCACACCCCAGATGCGACACCGGATCGGCAGCATCACGAAGACCTTCACCGCGGTCGCCGTGCTCCAGGAAGCCGGCAAGGGCCGCATCGACCTCGACGCGCCGATAGGACGCTATCTGCCCGATCTCCTCCCCGGGCAGCGCGGCCGGGCCATCACGGTCCGGATGTTGCTCAACCACACCAGCGGCATCGGCGACTACGGCACGGCGATCTTCGCGACGCCGGAAAGCCTGGAAGACAACCGATTCCACCAGTTCACCCCGGTGGAACTGGCCCGGCTTGGCCTGAAAGCAGCCCCGTTGGGCAATCCAGGCGCGGGACATCACTACGCCAACACCAACTACGTCATTGCCGGACTCCTCCTTCAGAAGGTCACCGGCGAGACCCCGGAAAAGTACATCACCACACACGTCATCCGTAAGGCCGGCCTAACGCATACATATTTCCCGAGCTCGCCGTACATCACCGGGCCGCACGCCAAGATGTACGAGGCCGGATACGGAGGCTTCAACCCGCCCCGCGACTTCAGCGTCTACAACATGTCCTGGGCAGGCACGGCCGGTTCACTGGTGTCGACGATGCCCGATCTGAACCGCTTCTACCGTCTGCTGCTGAGTGGCGGTCTCCTCGCTCCTGCCCAGCTGCAACAGATGAAGAGCACTGTACCGATCGAGGGCAGTACGGTGCGGTACGGCCTGGGGCTGTTCATGACGAAGACGGCATGCGGAGAATTCTGGGGACACAATGGCCTCGTACTCGGGGCCATGACCTGGTCTCTTTCCAGCGCGGACGGTCAGCGCCAGATATCCCTGGGCTTCAATCTGACGCGATACCAAAAACTCAATGGGAACGGTACTACTGAGCCCAGCCCCATCGACGCCGCCATGGAGGCACATGTGGCACAGGCGCTCTGCGGGACTGGCGGAAGTCCCCGGCCGGGGAAGCAAGGGGCCCTCCCGCTGCCCACCACTCACCAGGACCTTCCGCAGCCGGCACACCGCTAGAAGACGGAGATGTGCGGCGAATCCTGGGGAAGAAGCTCACGTTCTGGCATCCGGATGCGCACCGCCCGTCCTCACCCGACGGGCGGTCGGCCGGAACCATTGCGATCGCCCCTCCCCCTCCCGTTCAGAAATCGAGGGTGACTTCCGGAAAGCAAGGGGATGACCGGGTCCAGTACAGATTCCCGGCGGCGTTGGAAGTATCTCCGAAGAACACGATGGCGTACGTACACGGAATCGCCAGCCCCCTTGGCGATCATTACTGTCACCCAATGACCGACTGCCAAGACTCCTGGCTCGGTCGCCTGCCCAGGCCCCATGCTCAGGCATTCGCGCTCACGCCGATGAAGCGGTGGTGGCCAGCGCCGTGAACATACGGCCAGCGATGCCAGCTGCACAGGGAGGAATGGAGCGTTGCCAGCTCGGGCCGAGGTCCGGCCCATGGTAAAGCGTCGCCAACCAACAGAAAGGGGCGGCCCAACCCCTCTCACTCGGCTTCGCCGCCGCCCTGTCCATCCAGGTCCGCAGAGTCACACAGTCCACAGAGTCACGCAGGTGAAAGCATGATCGGCGTGACTCGCATACTCACTCGGCGCGACCTGCTCGCCGTACTCGACCCCAGCACCTGCCTCCACGCACTCCGCGACGGATTTCACCACGCCCAGGGCGGGACAACTCCCGGGCAGCGCGTACGTACCGACCTTCCCTTTCCGGGCACCGCCACGGCGCTGCTCCCCGGCCTGCTACCGGGTATCAATGCCTACACCGTGAAGGTCAACGCGAAGTTCCCCGGCGCCCGCCCGGCGCTGCGCGGCGTCATCTGCCTGCACAGTGGCCGGGACGGCGAGCTGCTCGCGCTACTCGACTCCGCCACCGTCACCGCCTGGCGCACCGGTCTGGCAGCCGCCCTCGGCACCGATCGACTCGCTGCACCCGACCCACACTGCGGTGCGGCGCTGGGCGTCATCGGGGCCGGGGCACAGGCGGAACTCACCCTCCTCGGCCTGCGCGAACTGCGCCGCTGGGGCGAACTGATCGTGTACGACACCGACCCGCAGCGCGCTGCTGCCTTCGCCGCGCGGCATGGTGGCCGCACCGTCGGCTCCACCGCCGAAGTCGCCTCCCACGCGACGACCGTTCTGATGGCCACCTGGTCCCGCACTCCTCTGCTCGGGCTTGCCGATGTGCGCCCCGGCCACCATCTGACCAGCCTCGGCGCCGACGAACCCGGAAAGCAAGAGCTGGCAGCTGATCTCCTGGACGCGGCGCTGCTCACCGTCGACGACCGCGTTCTGGCGGCCGCTACCGGCGCGCTCGCGAACGCCGGACTGCCTGCCGAGGCCGCCGACGCCACCCTCGGCGAGATCCTCCGCCACGAGCACCCCGGCAGGACTCAGCCCGAGGACATCACCGTGTACGCCCCGGTGGGCCTGCCCTGGCAAGACCTCGCCCTCGCCTGGATCGCCTATCAGGAAGCCGAACGCCGAGCCGTCGGAACCACCGTCGACCTGCTCCTTGAGTGACGAGCTCGCCATCACGAGCCCCGGCCGTACAGCAGATTCCGCGGCATCAGTCCCCCTATGGAGCCGTCGTTCCCAGCAAAGCAAGCACCGGTGCAGATCGGGCCCTGTCTGGTACCGGGATCGGGCACGCATCAGCCGCCGCAAGGGTGCGGGCGGCCACGAGAAGTTGGCCTTCAGCGAAGGCTAATTCCACCGCGTACCGGACCCACCACATCACCCAGCACTTTGGCCTCCGTCGGCACCCTCAAGTAAAAGTCGGGCAGCGGCGGCAACGTGTACTGCCCCGCACCCCACAGCCCGTAGGCCGGGAGAAAAACCCATTCCGTCGGCGCCAGGCAGCAGGCAACAGTCAGCAGGCATTCTCCGGGGCCGGAGCCCACGCGAGACGTAATCCATGCTTCAGTTCGAGCGAGGTGGGGCGCTGGGCAGCCGACGGATGGCGACGGCTGCGGCGTCGTCGCCCAGTCGGCCGTGCGTATGCGCCAGCAAGTCTTCGCGCAGGCGCCGCAACGCTTGCTTCGGGCTGCTCGCGCTCCAAGCGGCGGCGCGCTCTGCGAGCGGGTAGAAGGTGCCGTTGCGGTCGCGGGCTTCGATCACGCCGTCGGTATAGAGGAGGAGCAGGTCGCCGGCTTCGAAAGGAAATGCCTCAACCTCGTAATCAGGGGCACCGGGGAGGCCACCGAGGCCGATGGGAAGGGCGATTCGTTTGGAGTGCAGGGTGGTGGCGCGTCCGTCACGGAGGAGCAGGGCGGGCGGATGGCCACAGGTGATGGTGTGAAGCACGGGCCGGTGGTCGGGGATGTCGAGCAAGGAAACGGTCGCGAAGGTCTCGTCGCTGCCCATGTCCATGTCGAAGCCGGTTTCGGTGCCGGTGCCGGTGCCGGCACCAGTGTCGGTTTCGGTACCAGTGTCGGTGTCTGTGTAGGCGTCATTGCCTGCGCCGATGTCGATGTCCGGGGCGGGGGCGGAGGCATCGGTGGGACCGGGGGCGGGAGCGGGTTCCGGAGCGGTGCGCCATTGGGCGCCGTCCCAGCGGATGGCGCCGTCGAGGTGGCGGGCGAGGTTGGGAAGGGTGGCCTGACGGTGGGCCGCCGCGTGGAAGGCGCCGAGGATGAGGGCGGCGTGGCTGTAGGCCGGCAGGCCCTTGCCTCGTACATCGCCGATGATCAACCGGGTGCTGCGCGTGGTACGTGCCGCGGCGAAGAGGTCGCCACCCATCTCCGCTTCCTCCTCCGCCGCGAGGTAGAGGGAGGCGATCTCCAGATCGGCGCTCCATCTCGGCAGCGGGCGTAGCAGGACCTGCTGTGCGACGGCGGCCACCGACCGGCTCTGCGTCAGGCGCCGCTCGTCGCGATCGCGTAGGGCGGTGAAGAGCACGACGAGGGCGGAGACGATCACCAGGGCCGCGATCTGGGCCTGGAGGTTCTCGGTGATCAGCTCATTGCGCAGAGTGCCGATGAACACCAGGGCGGCGGCCGCCAGCACACCGATCCCTGCCGTGAGGAAGGGTCCCGCGAAGGCTGCCGTGAGGGCGGGTGCCGCGACGAGAAGTGGTCCCAGGTGGATATCGGGCGGGGCCAGGACATCGACCGCGCAGACCGCGACGATGAGACCGAGCGGAATCAGCACCAGGACCTGAGCCAGTTCCCGCCCTCTCCCCAGATTGCTCAGTCGTCGAATGGGCATGCGCCATGTTTACATCCGGGTGACCGGAATGCCCGTATCAGGCATCGGTCAGCCGTCACACTCCGCGATAGATGGCGAACCCACGGACGACCTCACGTTCACGACCAGCCAGGACGGCCGGCCGGTCGCCATGGGTCATGGGTCATGGTGTCAGCACTACGGCGAGTGAACTCTGCCGTCAGGCGACGGGTCACGTCCGGAAGCACAGGGCCTCGCTGCGGGTGCTGACGCATACCTCGCCGCGTCACACCGCTCGGCGGAGGTCCGTGGCAACGGAGCGGAAGCCGTCAACGCCTGCGCGGAAGGCTCCGAAGCTTCATTCGTCCCGTTCGAAGGTGGTGACGATGAGGAAATGGGTGCTCCTCCAGCACCGGGGCCTCGACCGTCTTCACAGTCAGGGCGATGCTGGTGCCAGCGGAAGGAAAATTCCGAACGATATCCGTAAGGGCGTCCGCCAGTAGGTGTCGGAACTGAGCGGTGGCAGCAGGGCTGGGACGGGTTCACCCGATCATGGAGTTCTCTATGCTTCCGCGGCCGGCCACCATCGGGACGGGAGAGCCGACCACACATCAGGTGCGTGACAGCGCTGAGGCGTTGAGCCTCGCTCAGCACTTCAGCACCACGCGTTTGGCGCGGCTGGTACGTCGCTGATCCATCGTCACGAGCATCAGAGGGGGCCTTCATGCCCGAAATGGGGCTCTCGGCGGGAACCATCGACTACCAGGACACCGGTGGTGAGGGCCCCGTGGTGGTTCTGCTGCACGGCGTCGCCATGGACGGTTCGCTCTGGCGCCACGTCGTCGCCGGGCTGCGGGACGACTTCCGCTGCGTCGCCCCCACCCTCCCGCTCAGCGGCCACCGCCGGCCGATGCACCCGGATGCCGACCTGTCGATCCTCGGCGTCGCCCGGCCGGCGGACGAGTTCCTCGGGCAGCTCGATCTGAGCGATGTCACGCTGGTGCTCAATGACTGGGGCGGCGCACAGAGCCTTGTCGCCGACGGCCGCACGGCCCGCATCGGCCGGCTCGTCATCACCTCCTGCGAGGCATTCGACAACTACCCGCCCGGCCTGCCGGGCAGCAACCTGGTCACCTCCGGCAGGCTGCCCGGCGGCCTGGCCCTGGCCTTCAACCTGCTCCGCCTGAAGCCCGTGCGGCGACTCCCGGTGACCTGGGGCTGGATGGCCAAGCGGCCGGCGCCGCCCGGAATCATGGACGCTTGGTTCCGGCCTGTGGTCGGCTCCGCCGAGATACGTCGCGACCTGCGCAGATACGTCCTCAGCACCCGCCTGAGGCCGAGCTGCTCGCCTGGTCCGAGGCGCTTCGCACCTTCGATCGCCCCGCCCTTGTCGCCTGGGCCACCGAGGACCGCGTGATGCCTCCCTCTCACGGCCGCCGCCTGGCCGAGCTACTGCCGCAGGCCAAGCTCGTCGAGATCGCCGACAGCTACACCCTCATCCCTGAGGACCAGCCGGCCGTTCTCACCGCCCACCTGCGGAACTTCCTCGACGGCCCGCCGTGAAGCACCGAGAGGCCCTCCCTGTCGACGAACACGAAGGAGGGCGCCGTCACGGAAGCGCCCCGAGTGACCCCTCTACTCGATGACGAGTTCGACGTCGATGTTGCCGCGGGTGGCCTTCGAGTACGGGCAGTACTGGTGGGTGGCCTCGACGAGCTGCCGGCCGGTGTCGCCCGCGAGGTTGTCCGGGAGTTCCACCCGCATGACGACGGCCAGGCCGAAGCCCGTGTCGTCCTTGCCGATGGAGACCTCGGCAGTCACCGAGACGTCCTTGGTGTCGATCTTCATCTGGCGTCCCACATTGCCCATCGCACTGGCGAAGCAAGCCGCGTACCCGGCGGCGAAGAGCTGCTCCGGGTTGGTGCCCGCGCCGTTGCCTCCGAGCTCCGGGGGCATGGCCAGGTCGAGGTCGATCTTGCCGTCGGAGCTGACGGCCCGGCCCTCGCGGCCGTTTGCGGTGGCGACAGCGGTGTACAGCGCGTCCATCACGATTCCCCTTCGATAGCCCGGCAGCCGCTCTCGACCGCCCCATGGCCGCAACGATGGCACACATCTGAGTTGTAGGCAACTAGGTCGTGCACAATCAAATAATGTGCAATGGGCCAACGGGTTAATGTGGACCCATGACCCCGTTTCCGGTACCCGACGCCGAACTGCTCCGACTCGACCACCAGGTCTGCTTCTCGCTGCACGCCGCCTCACGCGCCTTCGGCGGCGTCTACCGGGACGCCCTCAAGGATCTGGGCCTGACCTACCCCCAGTACCTCGTCATGCTGGTGCTCTGGGAACGCGGTCCGCAGCCCGTCAAGGCCATCGGTGAGCAGCTCCGGCTGGACTCCGGCACTCTCTCCCCGCTCCTCAAGCGCCTGGAGGCCGCGGGCCGGGTACGTCGCCAGCGCAGCGCCGAGGACGAGCGCTCCGTCACCGTTCACCTCACCAAGGCCGGTGCGGACCTGCGGGAACGAGCCCTCCCGGTCCCCCGCAAGATCATGGCCGCGACCGGCCTCTCGATCGAGGAAATCCGCACCCTGCGGGGCCTGTTGGGACGCGTCACCGATTCCCTCGACAACGCCTGACAGCGCCGCGGACCCGCACATCGTCACAGCTCGGCCTCGGCACTCATCCTCGAAGGCGCGACCTCGGACCGCGGCGTCGGAGATCAGCCCCGGGGCTCCCGCTCAGGTCTCAGGTTTCAGGTCTCGGATCCAGCCGCCGCCGAGCCGACCGCTGCCCCCACCTTCGTACACGGCCAGGCCGCCGCACCGCCCACGGGACGGCCAACCGCACACACCGGCCCGGTGACCCGTGGTGAGGGTGTCCGCCGATGTGGCCCCACTGCCGCTCATCGGCGGCGGGCAGAACCGCAAGCCGCTCCGCTCCTGGCCTCGGCGAAGCTGTCCTCCCACGCCGACCGCCGCCCCGAACCGGCTTGCCACCCCCGCCCACCCTCACCGAACGGATATCTCCGACCATTCAGCCGAGGCACTCCCATTCCTTCGCCCACCCAACCCTTCGACATCCAGCGAGAGTTGGTGCACCAGCATCACGCCACGCGTCAGACATCCCCCATCCGCAGTTGTTCGCGCGCATGCCACGGCAGTACGTACGGCGCGGCATGGACGACGTCGACGAAGGCGGTGGTCGGCGGGCCCGGACGACCGCGGGTGGGGCCGGCCGACGGATGGCGTACGGGCGGTCCGGGCGGGTCCGGACCCGACAGTCGCCCTCGAAGCGCGGCGGAATGGGCGTTGGCGAGTACCAGCGCTCGTCCTCTGATACTCGGACGCCGGCCGCGCAGCCCCGCTCCGGCGCCGGCGCCTCGTCCGCCATCGTCTGCGGAGTCGCCGCGCAGCGCCCGGCACCGGACGTCAGGCGCCATGACGACGACGGGCGGCGCACGGACATTTTCGCCGAGGCGCCCGCAATTGAACCAGCAACGGACCGCCACCGAAGCGCCACCGAACCGGCATCGACCCGCCATAGGGCGTGCGCAGACCCGCCGTAGAGCCGACGCAGAACCAGCGCAGAGCCGACGCCACTCCGGATGAGCCGGGTCTCGCCCGGCACCGTCGCCTGCGGTTCGTCATCCGACGCGACGGGAGCCGGCAGAGACGCCTCCCCCGCCGCTCCGCGAAACGGAATCCGGCCCACCAGGTCGGCGCCCCGAAAGGTCTGGTGACAGGGCGTCCGGGACGGGCGATCGCGAGCTGAAGGCGACAGCCCGGAGACCGTCAACATCCGGACCGTTCCTTCCGGCCGACCACACCTTCCATCCGATCCCGTCCGGCCCTGTCCGGTCCCGCCCGATCCCGTCCCGACCGCACCTCTCGTCCCGCTCATACCTCCCTTCCGGGCCGTACCTTCGCGTCGGCCCATGACGTTAGGACAAGCAGGTGCCCTCCGCGGCCTGTGCACAGGGGGCCGCGCGCCTCTCCCGCCTCCCGGTTCGCTCATCACCCCATTGAGCTACCAAGGTTGGGGAGTCTTCGGGACGAAGGCGTATAAAGGGTGGCCGAACAAGCCCGAGCCGCCTGCGAGCACCCGCCAGGACGCGGTTGGCAGCATCGCCTACGAAAAGCGGAGGAGTGCCACGTGATTGCGGCAGAAGTTGTCAACACCTTGCTGGTCCAACGATTCGGAGCAGACCCGGCCGATGTCACCACCGAGACTCCGCTGCGCAAACTGCGGATGGACTCCCTGGCCCTGGAAGAGCTTCGGCTCCTCATCGAGGACCGGCTGGACATCGACCTCGAAGAGGTGGCCCTGACGTCCCGGGACACGGTGGGTCAGCTGGTGTCGGCCGTCGACGGCAAAGTCGCCGCGTGACGGCCCGCCGGACACCGTTCTCCGCAGCGGTGACAGGACTGGGACTGGTGACCGCGGCGGGCGTGGGGGCGAAAGCCACCTGGCATTCCGTGACTCAGGATTCCACGCCGAGCGGAGTGCGGCCACAAGCGGAACTCGCCGATCTGCCCTGCGACTTCATGTACACCATCGAGGGTCTGGACACCACCGCGGTCCTCGGCATCGCCGCCCAGCGGATGATGGACCGCTTCGCGCAGCTCGCGGTGATCGCCGCGCGGGAAGCCGTCGCGGACGCCGGGCTGGACCAAGACGCCTGGGACAGCAGCCGGGTCGCTGTCGTCATCGGCTCCGCGCACGGCGGGCTGCCCTTCTACGACCAACAGCATGTCCTCATGTCGGGGCGCGGCGCACGCCGGGTCTCCCCCAAACTCGCCCCGCTGGCCGTGGTCAACAGCGCCGCCAGCAGTGTCTGTATGGACCTCGGCGCACAGGGCCCCAGTCTGGGCGTGGCGACCGCATGCTCCTCCGGCACCGTCGCGCTGGGCACCGCGCACCAGCTGCTGCGCGCCGGGGTCTGCGATATCGCCATCGCGGGCGGTGCGGAGTCGGTGTGCTCCCGGCTGCTGGTCGCCAGCGCCTGCCAGATGAAGGCGGTCTCCACCCGTCGGGAGGACCCTGCCGCGGCCTGCCGGCCGTTCGACGTGGAACGGGACGGCTTCGTCATCGGCGAAGGCGCCGGAATCCTGGTACTGGAGCGGCCCGAGCATGCCAGGGCCCGTGGGGCGGCCATCCGCGCCCACGTGTCGGGGTACGGCGCGTCCAGCGATGCCTACGCGGCCGTGGCACCGGACCCGGACGGCAAGGGGATCGAGCGGGCGCTGCGTACCGCGCTGGCGGACGCGGACATCACGGCCGGCGACGTCGGCCATGTCAACGCGCACGGCACCTCGACGGTCATCAACGACCTCATCGAGGCCACCGTGCTGGAACGGGTGCTCGGAGCCCACCCCCTGGTCACGTCCACCAAGGCGATGACCGGGCACACGCTGGGCGCCGCCGGCGGTATCGAGACGGCGCTGACCGTGCTCGCGCTGGAGGAGCAGTTGGTGCCGCCGACCGTCAATCTCGATGTGCCGGATCCGGAGATCCCGATCGAGATCGTCCGCAAAGAGGCCCGCCCCGCGACGTTCGACTGCGCGGTCAAGACGTCGCTCGGTTTCGGCGGACACAACGCCGCGCTCGTGCTGACCCGCGGCTAGTACACCGCGCGGCGCGCGCCGTCCGCGGTCGGTGCTGCCGTCCGCGATCGGTGCGCGCCGCGCCTCGTTTCGCACCCGCCGACCGTGGCGGCCGGAACCGCGTCGGCGCACGCCGGCGCCACCCGCTCCCGACGGTCTCCCCGAGAAGGAACCCACCATGTCCGAGGAAACGATCCGCTCCTTGTCCGTGAGCGGCGTGCGCTACTCCTACCGGCGCTTGCGGCAGCCGGACCGGCGCACCGAACCGGTCATGGCCCTGGGCGGCGCGCTGCAAGGGATGTTCGGCTGGCCGCAGATGGACGACCGGGTGGGGCCGGTGGCGGACGTCGTCACCGCCGACCTGCCCGGCATGGGGAGCGCCGATCCGCTGCCACCGGGGCCGAGCGCCGACCTCCTGTGCGCGGCGATCGAGCGCATCATCGTCGACCTGGACGTCCCGCGGATCAATCTCTTCGGTTTCTCCTACGGCGCGGGCCTCGCGTACGGCTGTGCCCAGCGCTTCCCCGGGCGCATCGCGCGGCTGGCCCTCGGCGGTGTGCCGGCACACATCAGCGCCGCGCAGCTGGACCAGTGGCAGCGGGCCGCCGAACATCTCGCGCACGGCGACACCGACACGTTCGCCACGATGGTCACCGAAGGGCTGATGTGCCTCGACGAGCACCGGTACGTCACGCATCGCAGGCTGGCCTACCGCTACGTCCGGCGGTCGATGCTGCACGCGGCCCGCCACTCACCGCACGCCGTCGACTCGCTGCGCCGCGCGCTGACGGACCGGCCGGACTTCTCCGGCGGTCTGACCGGCGTACCGACGCTCGTCTTCAGTGGTGAGCACGACACGGTGACCTCCCCCGCACGGCAGCGCGACTTCGCGGCCACCATCACCAACAGCCGCTTCCTCACCGTCCCCGACGCGGACCACTGGGTGGTGCTCGAACGCCCGCAGGACGTAGCCGACTTAACCGCCCGCTTCTTCACCGACGGGCCGCTCAGCTCGGCCCCCTGCCTCGCACCGGCCGTACGCGGGGAACTGTCGGCCGGGGACCCGGCCTGTGTGTGAGGGCGGGGCAGAGTGATGAAGCTGATGCCGCATGCCCATACCGTTCGGCGTATTCGGGGTTCGGGCAGTGGTTCCCGTCCCAGGTGGGTGTCGATCTCCGGCCCGGCGGGGCGATGACGTTCACCGTGGCGGGCCGGAGCAGGCCCGCCATGACCGGCGCGATCACCTGCGCCGACGAGCCCCGGCTGTTCGCCTTCACCTGGGGTGCGGGTCAGCTGAGCTGGGAACTTGCCCCGGATGGCGACGGCACGCCGCTGACCCTGGTCCACACCTTCGGCGGCGCCGGCTCCGCCTCTCGCCGGCACCTGCGCCGCACTGCCCTGTCCCGGCTGCTCGACGGGGAATCAGTCTGCGTGGCTCCCGACCGGGGCGAACCGCACGAGGCGTACACGGAGCAGATCGGCCTCGGCCGAGGTGTCGCCGAGGGCTCGGCGGGCGGACCGCGGATCCGTTTCGAGCGTGAGCTCGTACGGCCCGTCGAGACCGTCCGGGCCGAACTGCCCACGGAGGGCAAGCCGTTGGCGGGAGCGCCCGCTCCGGAGGGGTTCGCGGAGTAGGGGATCCCGGCCGGTCCCGTCACCGAGGTACGGGCACCGGCGGTGCTCGCGGACGCCTGGCGTTCGGAGGGCGAGGCCCGCCGGGAGCAGGGCGCCGGCCACGGTGCACGCCGCGTCCTCCCGCAGACCGGCCCGCGGGGCTTCGACACGGATTCGGCGACGGCCGCGTGGCACGCCCGCGTCAAGTACCTCGCGGCCCGGCTTCTGGAGGGTTGAGGCCCGGCGCCGGCATCGCGACGGGCGCCGCGTGACTCGGCGCGACCGGTCCGATCCGCTCCGTTGCGTCCTCTCTGTCACCCCTCGCCTCACCCCCGTTCTCCCCTACGGGTTCCAGGCCGCCCTCCTACGGTTTCCGGCGGCGGGGTCGTGTACGGAATCGCCCGTGGCGGCATCAGCGGGGAACTCGTCCGTGTCCCGAAGGCCCCCTGCCGCACGAGACAGCCCGCTCTCCCCGGAGTATGTGGCGCGCCGGAAATGCCTCTCCCCCGGGCAATTCCCTCTTGGGAGAGATACGTCGTCAGGTAGATCCTTTTCGCCGGTCGGGGGATTTCTCGTCACCGCAGGAGCCATGCGGCACGTGAGCCAGGTAACTCCCGCACGCTTTTGCCGGGGGATGGCGGAGCCCTGCCGGGTGACGCCAAGCACAGGACGTACGTCACGTACGAGCTTTCGTAGTCGATAGCATTCCGGGCCTGCTCAGGGAATACCGGCCATAATCCCGGCTTTCGACACCCATCTCACGAAGATGGGTAGTACGTCACATCTTTGCCACTGTCTCGGACACGCGCTAACCATGTTTCCGGTAGCACCGAGAACAAGCCGGCGACTTCCGCCAGAGCAGGCGAACGCGGCCATGCCCCTCGGTCCCACACGTGCCACCGAAGGCCGCCTCCCCGCCCCACCAGCACCTGGAAGAGGTCACCCCGCATGCCCAGTTTCTCTCTGCCCCGCCCCGCCCGCATCACCCGCACGCACAAGATCTCCGCGGCGCTGGTGGCCACCGCGAGCTGCACGGCCGCCCTCGCCTTCACCGCGGCGCCCAGCAGCGCCGCCACCGTGGCCTCGGACGCGCCCTCCGTGGTCAAGCCGGTCAGCGCCAACGGGATGCCGGTCGCGCCGAAGGCCGACTCCGCCACGGCCGGGAAGAGCGACAGTCTGTCCGCCTCGTCCGTCTCCGACGGCATCAAGGTGACCGCCGTCGCCGAGCAGGACAACGCCGCCCAGCAGGCCGCCAAGCGCGCCAGTGCGGGCGAGTCCGTCGCCGCCGCGCCCAAGGCGACTCCGAAGGCCACCACGCCTACGCGCTACGCGGACAACCTCGACGGCTGGATCCGCACCTCCCTCGACATCATGCAGTCCAAGGGCATACCCGGCAGCTACGAGGGCCTGCACCGCAACATCATGCGCGAGTCCAGCGGCAACCCCAACGCCGTCAACGACTGGGACATCAACGCCATCAACGGAATCCCCTCCAAGGGACTCCTCCAGGTGATCCAGCCCACCTTCGACACCTACCACGTCGAAGGCACCGCCAAAAAGCTCACCGACCCCATCGCCAACATCACCGCCGCAGCCAACTACGCGGCCCACCGCTACGGCTCCATCGACAACGTCAACTCCGCATACTGAGCCACCACACCCGGAAAGCGGAACACGAGCCGGAACAGAGGCCGACGCAGCCTGGTCGAACGGCGATGGTCCTACCCGCATGACGCGGGTAGGACCATCGCCGTTCCTGTCGTTTCCCCCGCTACGCCTTCGTGGCGTTCGGCCGGGTGTCAGTATCCGCGGTCGTGATGCGGTGAACCGCCGCCGAAGAGGGCGCCGAGCAGGTCGCCCGCGAAATGGAGACCAGCCCTTTCCCTGGGGGTGAGGTCCGTGTCATCGGCAGGCGCTGCGGCCGCGGCACCGGTAGCGAGGAATACCGCGGCGAGCAGGCCCATGAGAATTACGGCGAGACGACGAAACATGTTCTTTTCCCTACGGTGAGTGACTACTAAGAGCGGTTCCACTTTCCGGGAAGGGGGACCGGCCGGCCATTCGACAGTCCGGTCACTGCTACGAACGGACCAGATTCGCCGCCTTATCGCGGTACAGCCTCTCCGCCTTACAGCGGCTCTCGCGATACGGGGCGGCATGCCGATCCCCATACCGATCCCCATACCGGTCTCGATGCCGGTCTCGATGCCGGTCTCGCGGTTTGGCCCGCCGTTGCCGTTGCGCTGTCGCGGCCCATGGGGACTTCCGCCCGTCCGAACTCTTTCCGGTCAAGGACCGTTCCACGGTGGTCAAAGGCGGCCGAGGGCGATTGACGGCAGCAGGGGCCAATCGAATCCGGTGGCCTCGCCCTCACTCCCGGCTTCATTCGGCGCGAAAGCAGCGAAAGCAGCGGAGGCGGCAGAAGCGGTGAACGAGGCAGTCGAGGCGGACGAGGCACGCAATCCGCAGGTGAAGCAGGTCACTTCGGGGTGCCACGGGAAGGGGTTCCGAAGCCCCCGCCAGGTGACGCCGCGCACAGGAGCCACGTCACGTACGAACCCGGCTAGTCGCGACGATTCCGGCGCTACACCACCAAACAAGGCCGCAAACTAGGACATCTCAGGCCATCTCACGAAGATAGGTAGTACGTCACACCTTTGCCACCATCCCCGAGCCGCGTTAACCATGGTTCGGGTAGCACCGAGAACGAGCCTGCGACTTCCGCCAGAACGGCGAACGCGGCCATGCCCCTCGGTCCCACACGCGCCGCCGAAGGCCGCCTCCCCGCCCCACAAGCACCTGGAAGAGGTCACTCCGCATGCTGAGCTTCAACCTGCCCCGCACCGCCCGCGTCACCCGGGCCCACAAGGTCGCCACCGTCGTCCTGGTCGCCGCCGGCGCCACCACCGCCCTGGCCGCCACGGCGGAGCCCAGCAACGCGCAGACCACCGCCTCCCACGCGCCGGCCGCGGTCAAGCCCGTCAGCGCCAACGGCCTGCCCGTCGCGCCGAAGGCCGGCGCCGGCACGGCCGACGGGGCGGACAGCTCGTCCGTCGCCGACGGCATCAAGGTGACCGCTGTCGCCAAGCAGGACAACTCCGCCAGGAAGGCCGCCGAGCAGGCCACCCAGCGCCCGGACAACCTCGACGGCTGGATCCGTACCTCCCTCGACATCATGCAGTCCAAGGGCATACCCGGCAGCTACGAGGGCCTGCACCGCAACATCATGCGCGAGTCCAGCGGCAACCCCAACGCCGTCAACGACTGGGACATCAACGCCATCAACGGAATCCCCTCCAAGGGACTCCTCCAGGTGATCCAGCCCACCTTCGACACCTACCACGTCGAAGGCACCGCCAAAAAGCTCACCGACCCCATCGCCAACATCACCGCCGCAGCCAACTACGCGGCCCACCGCTACGGCTCCATCGACAACGTCAACTCCGCATACTGAGCCACCACACCCGGAAAGCGGAACACGAGCCGGAACAGAGACTGACGCAGGTGAGCATGACGGCGCCGACCTCGAACGAGTCGGCTGACAAGAGCACATCGACGTAGTCGGCGAAGCGGCGGAATGGCGCGTTCGCCGCTGCGCACAGGAGCGGGCCCCGGTACACCGGGGCCCGTTTCTGCGTCCGCGGTGAGCACCGTGGGTCCAGGTCGGATCAGATCGGGCCGGTCCGGACCGGGTCAGATCGCGCCGCCAGGAGCGGTTATGACGGCCAGACGGGTGACAAGGCCGGGCCCGTCGGGGGCCTGACGGCCTGTTGGGTCAGGAGAGTGAGCAGTTGAGCGTATAAGTCTTCTTATCGGCAGGATTCTGCTCAAAAACTGCCGAACCTGACCCAACCGAAGGCTCTCGGAGGCACGCGATGCCCTTGCGCAGATCCGGTCCGGCCCGCCGCACACTCCCTCTTGCGGCCGGAACTCTCGCTTCTCTCTTCTCCGTGCTCGTTCTGCCCCTCGCGCTGCCCGGCACCGCTGGAGCGGCGGATACGAGGAAGGTCCCCGCCCACCCGGAGCAGGACTGGATGGGCTCCACGATCGCCGCCCACGAGGGCGGCCAGCGCGCCACCGGCTCCGAGCCACGGACCACGTCCGCGAGCGTGTCCGGCGTGGACGTCTCCAGCCACAACGGCGACGTCGACTGGCCGGCGATGCGCGAGAGCGGTGTGCGCTTCGCGTACGTCAAGGCCACGGAGGGCACGAGCTACAAGAACCCGTACTTCACCCAGCAGTACAAGGGCGCCTACGACGCCGACATGATCCATGGCGCGTATCACTTCGCGCTGCCCGACCACTCCAGCGGTGCCGAGCAGGCGACGTACTTCGCGCACCACGGTGGCGGCTGGACCAAGGACGGCAGGACGCTGCCCGGGGCGCTCGACATGGAGTACAACCCCTACGGCGACACCTGCTACGGCAAGAGCGCCTCGGCGATGGTCAGCTGGATCGCGGAGTTCTTCAAGACGTACCGGGAGAAGACCGGCCGCGACGCGGTCATCTACACCTCCGCCAACTGGTGGAAGCAGTGCACCGAGGATTCCGGCAAGTTCGGCCGGACGAACCCCCTGTGGGTCCCGCGGTACGGCACTTCCGTGGGCACACTGCCGGCCGGCTGGAAGTACCACACCATCTGGCAGTACACGTCCACCGGCCAGACTGTCGGCGACCGCAACCGCTTCAACGGCGCCTACAGCCGCCTGAAGGCGCTCGCGAACGGCTGACAGCTCTCGCGAGCGGCCGCCCCGGCGGTCACTGGCACGGCCGGTCCCCGGCACCCGAGGAGGTGCCGGGGACCGGCCGTTGCCGCTCCGGTCGTGATCCTGTGGAGCGACGGGCGGGGACACGCGGAGCGAGTGCCGTGTGACGGCCGGAAGATCGGGCGGTCGGGCGGTCGGACGGCGCCGATTTCATCATCATCTTCGGCTGTTTTTTCCTTCATCAACTCTTGCCGGACGGCGGGGAATTCGCGCTGAGGTGGGATAACGCCCCGCACCCAGGCTTCACTTGAGGCGTGGGGAGCCGAGCTGCCGGAGGAGCGGGCGGAACTTCGCCGACGGGAGTACAACCATCCCCGGCCGGCCGGTGTCCAACACTACGAAAAGGCCACGCGAAGTACCTCACCCAACGGGGGTATTCCCATGAAGCGTTCCCGGACCGTCGCAGGATCCGCAGTGCTCGCCCTGGCGAGTATCGCCACGATGGCGACGGCCACCACCGCGTCGGCCGCTCCGGCACGCACCACCGCCGCGTACAACGGCGCTTGCGGAAGCGGCTACAGCGTAGTGAATTCCATACCCGTCACCGGAAAGGGAACGGTGTATCTGACGTACAGCGCGAAGACCGGGAAGAACTGCGTCATCACGCAGCGGAACAGCACCGGCAAGGCCGTACACATATACGCCTATCTCGAAACGACCGAGCCGAACTCCACCACCGTTCAGGACAGGGGTAATTACACGTCCTACGCGGGACCGATTTACCTGGCCGCCAAGGGCCGATGTGTGAACTGGGGCGGCACGATCGAGACCGTCGGCGTCGACATCTCCGGTTCGAACTGCGGCCGGCTGGCCGCCGGGGCGGTGACGCACCACTGAGCGTCGCGGTGGGGCACGGCTGAGTGGTGCGGTGTGACGGTGACGCACGACTGAGCGGATCCGACAGCGGGTTCCCGGGCATCGCGTGCCCGGGAACCCGCCGTTCGCGTAGCGACGATCCGCCGAGGGGCGCCGGTCCGGACCGGGCTCGGTGGACGGGCCGGTAGTCGATCACGGTGATGCCCTCCTGCCGGAGGAAGGAGGGCTCCGGACCGGTCCTGCGGAGGGCGCGAACCCGGAAGCGGCCGGCGCCGGTCCGATGTCCCCGGCCTTCGCTCCCCGCTCGTAAGTGGCTTACAAGTCAGGCAAGTTGGAGGGCTGGAGAGCGGGCAGTACGGGCCTCGCCGGTCCGCACCACCTCTCACCGGGGGCGGTCCGCCTCGTGAGCGGGTCGCCGCACCGGCCGTTCCCTCGTCGGCCGTTCACCGCACGGCGGTGCGGTTCACGCGTCCGATGGGGACGTTCCGTGGCTGCCGTACGGCTGGGTGAGGATTTCCATTCCGTGGCCGGCCGGATCCAGGAAGTACACGCCGCGCCCGCCGTGGTGGTGGTTGATCTCGCCCGGCTGCTTCATGTGCGGGTCGGCGTAGTACGCGATCCCGGCGTCCTGGATGCGGGCGAACGCCGCGTCGAACTCCTCCTCGGAGATGAGGAAGGCGTAGTGCTGCGGAAGGATCGTTTCGGGGTCGGCGGTGGCGAAGTCCAGGGTGACGCCGTTGTCGGTGGCGACAGGGACGAAGGGGCCCCACGCCGTACCGGCCCGCAGATGAAGGATGTTCGCCAGAAATTCGGCGGAAGCCCGGTTGTCCCGGGCGAAAACGATGGTGTGATTCAACTCGACTGACACGGTGCAATGCCTCCACAAGGCATCTCCCGGCCACCTCCACGCCTCACCCGGCCGGTGACCGACGCGCGATGCCGTACCGTGATCCCACCATGATCCATCACGGTTGTCACGGGCGGGCCCGCCCCCGGCCGGTCCGCCCCGGGCGCCGTGCGCGGCGCCGGAGCCCCGGCAGTGCAACCGTTCCCGGCCCGCTCCCCGATCCCTTTCGGTGCGGGGTGCAGCAGGCACGGGGCACACCCGGCGGGCTACGGTGCGGTCGCCGTCGCCGTGCTCTCCCGGGCCTCCAGATGCGGCAGTTCGCCCTGTACGGTGCGCAGCGGTCCGCCGTCGAGGACGGCGAGCAGTTCCCGGGCGGCGAGCCGGCCGAAGCCGGCGGTGTCGCGGACCAGGGCGGTCAGCCGGGGGTGGGTGACCCGGCACAGTGCCGAGTCGTCCCAGGCCACGATCGACAGGCTGCCCGGTACGGGGATGCCACGCCCGGCGGCGACCGAGGCGCCGGCCACGGCCATCACGTCGTTGTCGTAGATGATCGCCGTGGGCGGTTCGGCCGCGTCGAGGATGTGGCGGGTGACTTCGGCCCCTTCGGCGTCGGAGTAGTCGGTGGTCACCGACCGGACGTGCCGTTCGTCGAGGCCCCGCAGATCCGCCTCGGCGCGCAGCGAGCGGATCCGGCGTTCGGTGTGGGCGAGCCCCGGCATCCCTGCGACATGCACGATCCGGCGGTGGCCGAGCCCGTAGAGGTGGTCGAGAACGCAGGCCATGGCCCTGGAGTCGTCGGCCCAGACGGTGGAGTGCAGCGGCGGTGCGGCCGCCGGGTGCGGGGCCGGTCCGGCGCCCGCCGCGTCCTGGCCGGCCGGTGCGGCACCCGGTGCGCCGAGGCCGGCGGGGCCGCCTACGATGACCGCGGGCAGTCCGAGGGAGGCCAGCAGTTCCGGCCGCGGGTCGTCGCTGCGCGGGTCGACGACGAGGACGCCGTCCACCCGTCGTTCGGCCCACCAGCGCCGGTAGACGGCGCATTCGGTGTCGAGATCCTCCACCACCTGGAAGAGGAGTGCGATGTTGCGCGCCGAGAGCACTTCCTGGATGCCGGAGACGAGCTGGAGGAAGAAGGACTCCACGCCCAGTGTGCGGGCGGGGCGGGCGAGCACCAGGCCCGCGCAGCCGGCCCGTTCGCCGGAGAGCGCGCGGGCGGCGCTGTTGGCCTGCCAGCCGAGTTCCTCCGCGACGCGGCGTACCCGGGCGCGGGTGTCCTGCGAGACGCCGGGCCGGTCGTTGAGCGCGAAGGAGACGGCGCTCTCCGACACTCCGGCGCGGCGGGCGATGTCCTTGATCGTGGGCCGGCGCGCCGGCTTACGGCGGGCGGCCTCACCGGGCGCTGTCATGGCGGGCTCCTCGTGCGGTGGGTCGGACGCGTCTCGTGCGGTGGATACGGAGGTGCGGGGGACAGCTCCGGGACCGCGACCTAAACCGCATTAGTGCGCCCCAGTGTGATCAGCGTCTCGGGGCATGTCAAACGATGTGTCAGCATTCCGTGTATCTGGGTCGTCGAAAGGGCGCGCATACACGGCATACCGGGGACGAAGCCGCAGGTCACCCGCTGGGCGACCGGCCGGAAGCCGACAGGTGACCAGTCGGTGACCAATCCGTTACCGATCTCCCGACAATCGCTGGTAGCTGGGGTATTGACACCTACTAAAACGCATTAGTACCGTCTGCCGCATCACCACCCGAGGGCCCGCAGGAAAGGGGTCGTCCTGGTCGGTGACGGGACATGCGCGTCTCATGTTTTCGCCTGTCCCAGCAGGATTCTGACGCAACGCCGGATCGATCCGGAAGACGTCACGCAGGCATCAGTCGCATCGTCGACGGCTGCCGCAAAACAATTAGACATGGTTCTGGTCCGAGCAAAGGAGCCCGCCAGCATGCGTATATCCCGTCGAGCAGCTGCCGCCACCGCGGTCCTGGTCACATCGGCACTCGCCCTCACCGCGTGCGGGGCATCGGGCAGCTCTGGGGGCTCCGACGCCTCGGGCGAGGTGACGGGCAAGGTCGAGGGTCAGGTGACGTTCCAGACCTGGAACCTCAAGGCCAATTTCAAGGACTATTTCGAAGGCGTCATCGCGGACTTCGAGAAGAAGTATCCGGGCGCCAAGGTGAAGTGGATCGACCAGCCGGCCGAGGGCTACCCGCAGAAGCTGAGCGCCGACGCCGCCGGCGGTACGCTCCCCGACGTCGTCAATGTGTCGCCGGACCTCGCCTACCCGCTGGCCAAGGCCGGGCTCGCACTCGATCTGGAAAAGGCCGCCGGTAAATACCGCGGCGAGTATCTCGACGGGGCCTGGAAGAGCCAGGAGATGCCGGGCATGAAGGGCGTCTACGCCTTCCCCTGGTACCTGAACACCGGCCCGATGTTCTACAACAAGGACCTGTTCAAGCAGGCCGGTCTCGACCCGGAGAAGCCGCCGAAGACGTACGACCAGCTCTTCGAGAACGCCATCACGATGGCGGAGAAGAGCGACCGCAAGATCGCGATGCTCGCGAGCACCCCGTCGATCGAGGACTTCGGGCGCTACGGCGTGCGGCTGATGAACGACCAGGGCACGGAGTTCACCTTCAACGAGCTCAAGGGCGTCGAGCTGCTCCAGCACTTCAAGGACCTGTACGAGGCCGGAGCGCTGGACTCCCAGGCGCTCACCGCGCAGGCCGAGTCCGCCGGGCGCAAGTTCCAGCAGCAGTCCGTGGCCATGAACCCGGGCAGCGCGCTCGACCTGGACAAGTTCAAGAAGGAGGCCCCGAGCCTCTACAAGAACGTGGGCATCACGGACAACGTCAACAACACCGGCAAGGCCAACATGTATGTGCAGGGCCTGATGGTGAACGCGCAGAGCAAGGTCAAGCCGGCGGCCGTCGCGTTCGCGCACTTCGTCACCGACAAGGACAACCAGATGTCCTTCGCCAAGAAGGTCACGATCTTCCCGAGCACCAAGGGTTCGCTGGACGACCCGTACTTCGCCAAGGAGGACGGCACCGACGCGACCCGTGTGCGGGTGGCCTCGGCCAAGTCCCTCAAGGACGCGGTGAACTACACGCCGGTGCTGCTCAGTGACCAGATGAAGACCGTGCTGCGCAACGCCGTGGCCAAGGCCGTACAGGGCAAGCAGTCCCCCAAGGACGCTCTGGACGGCGCCGTCGCCGAGTGCAACCGCCTGCTCAAGACAAACTGAGGCACACACCGTGAAGACCGATACGACGCCGCGGGGCAAGCCCGCCGCGGTCTCCGGCCCGGCCGGCACCCCGCCGCCGGGCACGGCGAAGCAACGGATCCGCGGGATCCGTACGCATCTGCCGTCAAGTCCCTGGCTGTTCCTGGCCCCCGGACTGCTGATTGTGGCTGGTTTCAGCCTGTATCCGTTCCTGAGCACCGTGGTGAGTTCCTTCACCAACGACCGCACCCTCACCAAGGGGGAGTTCGTCGGCGGCGCCAACTACCAGGAACTGATCCATGACGCGATGTTCTGGACGGGACTGCGTAACAGCCTGCTGTACGTCGTGGGAGCCGTACCGCTGCTGGTGATCCTGCCGCTGCTGCTGGCCATGCTCGTCCAGCGGCACATCCCCGGGATCACCTTCTTCCGGTCCGCGTTCTACACCCCCGTCGTCGCATCGGTCGTCGTGGTGGGGCTGATCTGGGTCTGGCTGCTGGACGACCGCGGGCTGATCAACGCGGTGCTGGAGACGGTCGGCTTCGGCAAGGTCGGCTTCCTCAGCGATCCCTGGCTGCTGCTGCTCAGCTCGATAGGAGTCACGGTCTGGAAGGGCCTCGGCTACTACATGATCATTTACCTGGCGGCGCTCGCCAACGTCCCCAGGGAGCTGCACGAGGCGTGCGCGGTGGACGGTGCGGGAGCGTTCCGGCGCTTCATGACCGTCACCGTGCCCGCGGTGCGCTCCACGATGGTGCTGGTGGCCGCGCTCTCGTCGGTCGGTGCCTTCAAGGTGTTCTCCGAGGTCTATCTGATGGCGGGACCGTCCGGCGGCCCCGCCGGTGAGGACACCACCCTGGTGATGCTCGTCCAGCAGGTCGGCACGGGCCTCAGCGGCCGGGTCGGCTACGCCTCGGCGCTGTCCGTGGTGGTCTTCGTCATCACGCTCGGCCTGATGCTTCTGGTGATGCGTGCCAACCGCAAGGAGGACGCATGAGTGTCACGACCGAGCAGGAGCCGCGGACCGCGCGGCAGGGCGGTCGCGGACGCGGACCGGCGCACGGGAGCACGACGCGGCGCAGGAGCAAGAAGCGGCGCGGGGACCGTGAGCAGGATCAGGGCCGCCGGATGCCGACGTGGCAGCTGGTACTGCGCTATGTCCTGCTGCTCGCCGTGCTGGCGCTGACCGTCGGGCCCTTCCTGTGGCAGCTGTCCACCTCGCTCAAGGGTCCCGGCGAGGACATCTACAGCTATCCGCCGAGCCTGATCCCGCACGACCCCACCCTGAAGAGCTACGGCGAGGTCGCGAAGATCATCCCGGTCTGGGACTTCGCGCTGAACTCCCTCAAGGTCGCCACCGCGAACGTGCTCACCAACTGTGTGGGCGCGGCGCTGGCGGGCTACGCCCTGGCCCGGATGCGCTTCCGGGGCCGCAAGACCGCGATGGTCGTCTTCATGATGGCGATGCTGGTGCCGGTCGAGAGCATCATGATCGCCCAGTTCGTGACGATGCGGGACATCCAGCTCAACAACACCCTCATCGGGGTGCTGCTGCCCGGCTGTATCGGGGCGATGAACGTCCTGCTGATGCGCAACGCGTTCGCGGGGCTGCCGTACGAGGTCGAGGAGGCCGCCTTCGTCGACGGTGCCAACGCCTGGCAGCGGTTCACCCGGATCGCGCTGCCGTCGGTCAAGGGCACCCTCGCGGTCGTCGCGATCTTCTCCTTCATGGGGGCCTGGGACGACTTCCTGTGGCCGCTGATCGTGCTGAGCGACCAGTCGAACTTCACCCTGACCATCGGGCTGAACTTCCTGCACGGCACGTTCGCGGACAACCAGCGGCTGGTCGCGGCCGGCACCATCATCGCGGTGCTCCCGCTGATCGTGATGTTCGCCTGTCTCCAGCGCTACTTCTTCCGCGGCGTCGGCGAAGGAGCCGTCAAGGGCTGACCGGTGTGCCCCGCACCACCGGGGCACACCCTCCGTCCGTTCACCCGCCGCACCGCGCCACGCTTTCCCACCTCACCACCCGCGGCGCCCGCACCGCACCACACCCGTATTCACAGGAATCTCTATGCCCGTGCAGGACACCGCCCACCGCCCGCTGCGCTTCGGCGCCAACTACACGCCCTCCCAGGGGTGGTTCCACCACTGGCTGGACTTCGACCTGGACGCCGTACGCGCCGACCTCGACTCCATCGCCGCACTCGGTCTGGACCACATCCGGGTCTTCCCGCTCTGGCCGGTCTTCCAGCCCAACCGCACCCTGATCAGGCCGCGCGCCGTGGAGCAGCTGGTGCAGTTGGCGGACGCGGCCGCCGAGCGCGGACTCGACGTCAACGTCGACGGGCTCCAGGGCCATCTGTCGAGTTTCGACTTCCTGCCCGCCTGGACGCAGACCTGGCACCGCCGCAACATCTTCAGCGACCCCGAGGTGCTCTCCGGCCAGGAGGAGTACCTGCGGACGCTGGCCGCCGCGCTGGCCGACCGGCCCAACTTCCTGGGGATGACGCTCGGCAACGAGATCAACCAGTTCTCGGACCGCCCGCACCCGGACCCCGACCGCATCACCCACGACCAGGCCGCGGCATGGCTGGAGCGGATGCTGGCCGCCTGTGAGCAGGGCGCCCCCGGCCGGCTGCATCTGCACGCCGAGTACGACGCCGCCTGGTACCTCGACGCCCACCCGTTCACGCCCGCCCAGGCCGCCCGGCAGGGCGCCGTGACGGCCGTCCACTCGTGGGTGTTCAACGGCACCGCGCAGCGGCACGGCACCGACGCGGTCGCCACCGAGCACCACGCCGCGTATCTGATCGAGCTGTCCAAGGCATGGGCCGTGGACCCGCACCGCCCGGTGTGGCTCCAGGAGGTCGGCGCGCCGGCCCCGCACATCCCCGCGGACCGGGCGGCGCACTTCACCGAGGCGACCGTCGTCAACGCGCTGGACTGCCCGGACGTCTGGGGCGTCACCTGGTGGTGCTCGCACGACGTGTCCCGGTCGCTGGCGGACTTCCCCGAGCTGGAGTACAGCCTGGGCCTGCTCACCAACGACCGGGAGGTCAAGCCGGCCGGCCGGGCGATCGCCGCGCTGGTCGAGGAGTGGCGGGGCCGCACCCACCGGCCGCAGGTGCGCAGCACCGCGCTGGTGGTCGACGCCGGGGGCATCGAGGCCGCGGCGCACCGTTCGGTGTGCGCGCCCGGCGGTGCCGTCTTCGAAGCCTGGGCGAAGCTCACCGCCCAGGGTGCGCGGCCGGCTCTCGTACTGGCCGAGCTGGCCTCCGATGCTGCACATTTGACGGCACGTGGCATCACCGAGGTCTGCACGCCCGACGAGGTCGGCTGACCGCCGTCCGCCTCCGGAGGAGCACATGATGCACCAGCAGCCGTTCCCGCTGTCCCGCCGCCGTGTGGTGCCGGCCGGGGCGGGTGCCGCGGCCGCCCCGCTCGGGCCGTCCCTCGGGGGCGGCACGGCGCGGGCCGCGGGCCGGTCCGCGGCCCGTGCGGTGGACTCCTTGCAGCCGTACGCGTCGTACTGGTTCCCCGACTCGCTGCCGTCCGGCATGCCCGGGGCCGGCATCACCTGGCGGAGCCCGGCCGCGTGGACGCCCGAGGGCGACCGTGACCTGGCGTTCAACACGGCGACGGTGCCGCTCGCCGAGCGGTGCGCGCCGGTCGCGGCGCACGCCACGGCGCGGTCGGGCCAGGCCCGGATCAGCGCCCTGGCCGCGTTCGACCACACCGCGGGCGAACCGTCGCAGGGCTCCCTCACCCACCTTCCCCCGGGCCGGTTCCACGCCGCGGACGACCGCTTCTGGTCCGGTGCGGGACTCGACCCGGCCCGGCCGGCCGGCACCGGCGGCGGCCGGCGGGCGCCCGCGGTCGCGGACCGTTCGACGATCACCGCGCTGCCGTTCGCCACCACCTTCAACACCGGTCACGGTCCGCGCCGGTACGAGGACGGGGCGGCCACCTCCGACGCGCCGTGGAACCTCGGCCTCCAGGACCGGCTGCCGCCGCGGCGCCGGCCGGTCCGGACCACCGGCCGGCGGCGCACGGTCTCCCTGGACTTCGCCGGTGCCTGGCGCGGCGGCAGCCGTCTGCTGGTGCGCGGCGTCCTCGACGCCCCGGCCACCGTGGGGCCCTTCCCCACCCGGCTGCCGGTCGGCGCCGGGACCGTCGTCGAGTTCGCGCACCGCGCCGACGCGGCCTCGGGCCCGGTCACCGTCGAGGTGGCCGTCGCCCTGCACGAGCCGTCGGCGCCGGGCGAACCCGCCCCGTACACCGGTCTGCCCGCCGGGACCGTGGAACCGGGCGACGGCCGGCGTACCGCCACCGTGCGGCTCGGTTCCCCGGGCAGCGGCACCCTGTACGCCCTGGGCGTGCGGCTGACCGGCCGCGGCGGCGCCCCGGTGGCCTGGCGGCTCGGTTCGCCGGCGGTCCGCGAGGCCGCCGGACGGCCGGCCGCGCCCGGCGGGCTGACCGTCACCGACGCCGCCACCGCGGACGGCACGACCGCGGTGGCGGCCGGCCTGGCGGCGCGCCGCCGGTCCGGTCCGCCGCTACGAGCTGCACCGTGTGCTCCCGGACGGCGGCCGCCGCTTCCTCGGCGGCACCCGCGGTGCGGCCTTCCACGTCCCCGGCCTGAGCCGCGAACAGGGCGAGCCGGCCCTCGTGCCGGAGGTCCGGGCCGTGGACGAACTGTTCGCCGTATCGGAACCGTCCTCGGTCCGGCACCCGTGGTAGCCCGGCGCCGCCACCCCTGTCTTTCTCACCCCACCCTCCCCCGACGCAATGGAGCCACCCCCCATGCATGACGATCGCGCACTGGTCGAAGCCCGCCTCAAGCGAGTGCTGGACGAGCGCATCCGCCCCGCCCTGTATCCGGACACGGTCCCCCTGGAGGTCGCGGCCTGGGTCGCACCGGGCGAACCGGTCCCGATCGCCGAGGGCCTGTCCGCCACGCACACGCCGGTGGCGGTGGGTGACCAATGGGGCGCGCCGTGGGCGACGACCTGGTTCAAGGTACGGGGACAGGTTCCGGCGGAATGGGCCGGCCGTACCGTCGAGGCGGTGCTCGACCTGGGCTTCGACGAGCGGATGCCGGGCTTCCAGTGCGAGGCGCTGGTCTACACGCCCGACGGCAGCCCGGTGAAAGCCATCAACCCGCGGAACCAGTGGGTACGGGTGGGCGCACCGGTGCAGGGCGGCGAGGAGGTCGAATGGCACCTGGAGGCCGCCTCGAACCCGGTGATCCTCGATGTCCACCCGTTCCTGCCCACGCAGCTGGGCGACCGGGACACGGCGGGCGACGAGCCGCAGTACCGGCTGACGCGGATGGTCCTGGCGGTGTTCGACACCACGGTGTGGGAGCTGATCCAGGACCTGGAGGTGCTCGGCGAGCTGATGGCGGAGCTCCCGGTGGACAGCCCGCGGCGCTGGGAGGTGCTGCGCGCGGTGGGCCGGTCGCTGGACGCGGTCAACCTCCAGGACGTCAACGGTTCGGCGGAGGCGGCGCGCGAGGAGCTGCGTGAGGTGCTGGCGACGCCCGCGGCGGCGTCCGCGCACCGGATCAGCGCGGTGGGGCACGCGCACATCGACTCGGCGTGGCTGTGGCCGCTGCGCGAGACGGTCCGCAAGGTCGCCCGTACGACGTCGAACATGACGGCGCTGCTGGAGGACGAGCCGGACTTCATCTTCACCATGTCGCAGGCGCAGCAGTACGCCTGGATCAAGGAGCACCGTCCGGAGGTCTACGCCAAGGTCAAGAAGGCGGTCGCGGAGGGCCGGTTCGTACCGGCCGGCGGGATGTGGGTGGAGTCGGACACCAACATGCCCGGCTCGGAGGCGATGGCCCGGCAGTTCGTGCACGGCAAGCGCTTCTTCCTGGAGGAGTTCGGCGTCGAGAACGACGAGGCGTGGCTGCCGGACACCTTCGGTTTCGCCGCGGGGCTGCCGCAGATCATCAAGTCCGCGGGCACCAAGTGGCTGCTGACGCAGAAGATCTCCTGGAGCCAGGTCAACTCCTTCCCGCACCACACCTTCCGCTGGGAGGGCATCGACGGCACCCGGATCTTCACCCACTTCCCGCCGGTGGACAGCTACAACTGCCAGATGGCGGGCAGCGAGATCGCCCATGCCGCGCGGAACTTCAAGGACAAGGGCGTGGCGAAGCACTCGCTGGCGCCGACCGGCTGGGGCGACGGCGGTGGCGGCACGACCCGCGAGATGATCGCCAAGGCGCGCAGGCTGCGCGATCTGGACGGTTCGCCGGTGGTGGAGTGGGAGAAGCCCGCCGACTTCTTCGCGAAGGCGGAGGCGGAGTACCCGCAGGCCCCGGTGTGGGTGGGCGAGCTGTACCTGGAGCTGCACCGCGCGACGCTCACCAGCCAGGCGAAGACCAAGCGCGGCAACCGCCGCAGCGAGCAGCTGCTGCACGAGGCCGAGCTCTGGGCGGCGACGGCGGCGGTCGCGGCCGGACACCCCTACCCGTACGCCGAGTTGGACCGCATCTGGAAGACGGTGCTGCTGCACCAGTTCCATGACATCCTGCCCGGTTCGTCCATCGCCTGGGTGCACCGCGAGGCGGAGAAGACGTACGCGGCCGTCGCCGCCGAGCTCGAAGGGATCATCTCGGGGGCGCTGGCCGCGCTGGCCGGCAACGGGGATGCCGAGCTGGTGGTGAACTCGGCGCCGCACACCCGTGGCGGGGTCGCGGCCGGGGCTCTGGCGGCCGCGGAGGCCGAGGGCGCCGAGGTGCGTGCCGAGGAGCGGGCCGGCGGCGGATTCGTCCTCGGCAACGGTCTGCTGCGCGTCGAGGTCGACGAGCGCGGGCTGATCGTCTCCGCGTACGACGTGGCGGCCGAGCGCGAGACCGTCGCGCCGGGCGGGGCGGCGAACCTGTTGCAGATCCACCCGGACTTCCCGAACATGTGGGACGCCTGGGACGTGGACTCCTTCTACCGCAACGTCGTCACGGACCTCACGGAGGCGGACGAGGTGGCGCTCGACACGGTGTCGCAGGATGCCGCGACGGTCCGCGTCACCCGTTCCTTCGGGGATTCGCGCGTGGTGCAGAAGCTGACGCTGGCGCGCGGGCAGCTCCGTGTGGACATCGACACCGAGGTCGACTGGCACGAGACCGAGAAGTTCCTCAAGGCCGCGTTCCCGCTGGACGTCCACGCCGAGCGCTACGCCGCGGAGACGCAGTTCGGTCACCTGTACCGGCCCACGCACACCAACACCAGCTGGGAGGCGGCCAAGTTCGAGGCGTGCGCGCACCGCTTCGTCCACCTTGAGGAGCCGGGCTGGGGCGTCGCCCTGGTCAACGACTCGACGTACGGCCATGACGTCACCCGCACCGTGCGGGACGACAGCGACCAGGGCACCACGACGACCGTGCGGCTCTCCCTGCTGCGCGCCCCGCGCTTCCCCGACCCGGAGACCGACCAGGGGCTGCACCAGTTCCGCTACGCCCTGGTGCCCGGTGCCACGATCGGTGACGCCGTGCGCGAAGGCCACCGCATCAACCTCCCCGAGCGCCGGATCACCGGCGCCGGCGCGGCGGCTCCCCTCGTCACGGTCGACAACGACGCCGCGGTCGTCACCGCGGTCAAGCTCGCCGACGACGCCAGCGGCGAGGTGATCGTCCGCCTGCACGAGGCGCACGGCGGGCGGGCCAAGGCCGCCGTCACCGCCGGCTTCGACCTGGCCGGCGCCGTCACCACCGATCTGCTGGAGCGCCCGACGGACGACGGTCCGGCGATCGAGCGGGACGGGAACACCGTCCGGATGGCGCTGCGCCCGTTCCAGATCGTCACCCTCCGGCTGACCAGGGCGCAGGGTCCGACGGCCGGCTAGTCACCGCACAGCACCGCACCACGCCGCGTCAGGGCAGGATCGCCTGGCGCGGCGTGGTGCATGCCAGGGCGCGGGGCGCGGGCGTACCGCACCCGGGTCCGCCGGGTCACCCGGATCCGTCGTGGTCCTCGGGATCCCTCCCCGCTCACCCGGGGTCCGCCGGGCGCGAGCGCGCGTCACGGCAGGCGCCGCGGCGTGTCCCGGACCGCCGGGTACGGCCCGGGGCGCGCCCGCGCGGCCGGCCGGGTACCGCCTCGTGGCGCATGTCGCGGTCCGGGTCCAGGCCCAGCATGTCCATCAGCAGAGAGAGATCGTCCGCGTCCCGCGCGCGCCCGGCCAGCGCCTTCCTGGCGAGCCGGCGTTCCTCGTCGCACGGCAGGGGTCGCGGTGCGGTGTCGTCGGCACTGTGGTGTTCATCGCTCACCGCTGCATTCTCAGCCGGGCCGTGGCACCGTGCCCGTCGAGCCGGGCGGACGGGCACCCGCCCGGCCCCGCCGGTGCGCGGCCCGGTCCGTACGGGTGGCCGCTGCCGGAAGGTACCGGCCCGGCGGCGGAACCATCGCCGACCCTTTTCCCTCTTTATCGACACGTCCAGCCTTTATCAACACGTCCAGCCGATCGCCTCAGCCGCGGAGCCACCGTTGAAACCCTCTCTCGCCGCCGCGCTCGCGGTCACACTCGCCGCTTCGTGCGCACTGCTCACCGGCTGTTCCGACACCGGGGACCCGGTCGACTTCAACGCCGGGGGCAAGGGCGAGGGCAGCACACAGGCCAAGCCCGTCGACGACGACACTCTGATGCCGACCGGCCCCAAGAGCGACTTCCGCATCACCCGGACGCTGGACGACGGCACCCATATCGGCCGGGCCACGCTCCAGGGCGCGAAGTCCGGGGTCACCGGAAGCGTGTGGGTCTGGGCCCCGAAGGAATACAACGACCCGAAGTACGCCAAGAGTGGGTTTCCGGTGCTGATAGCTCTGCCGGGCGGACTGGGCAGCCCGCAGGAAAAGGGCGGCGTCACCAATTACTGGGTCGGCGGCGATATCAAGCTTCAGGAGAACCTCACCAAGTGGACCGAGGAGGGAAAGAGCCTGCCGTTCATCGTGGTGATGCCCATGCTCAATCCGGACACCACGTATCACGACGGCAGTGACATACCCGGCCGGCAGAAAATGGGGACCTGGCTGACGGAGGACGTCGTCAACCTCGCGAAGGCCAATTTCCGGACCTTCAAGTCCCGCGACGGCTGGGCCTTCATGGGGTCGTCCTCGGGCGGTTTCGCGAGCCTGAAGGCGGTGCTGAAGTACCCCGATCGGTTCAAGGCGGCGCTGGCCAGCGGCCCGGACATCGTCCCGGACTCGCCGCTGTGGGCGGGGCACCAGCGGGAGAAGGACGCCAACAACCCGGAAAAGCTGGCCGGGCAGCTACTGAAAAAGGGCGGCCCGGACGTCTATCTCGCCTTCCAGGCCGGCACGAAGGAGCCGGCCTCCGTCACCCGCCAGATAAAGAAGTTCCAGCAGACCTACGGCAAGGGTCCGATTCACACCGCATTGCAGGTCGTCCCCGGCGGCCGGCACAACGCCTGGGACTACCAGAAGGGCATGGAAGCCGGCTCGATCAAATTCATCAGCGATCATCTGAAGGCACCGATCCCGAGCTCGTCCTGAGCCGCCGCGTACGGACCGGCCGGTAGTCGCGCCCGCCGACGCGTTTCCCGGCCGGCCGGCGGCGGAGCTCTCCGGCGCGCGGATGCAGATCCCGTGGCCGGGAGTGATCCTGGAGTCATGGGGGTCGTGGCGAGGAGGATGACCCATGTCCGTATTGGACAAGCTGAAGAATCTGCTGAAGGGCCATGAAGGCCAGGCGAACAAGGGCGTCGACAAGGCCGGCGATTTCGTGGACGAGAAGACCGAAGGCAAGCACAGCGAGCAGGTCGACAAGGCCCAGGAGAAGCTCAAGGACGAGTTCGGCGGACAGGGCGACCAGGACCAGCCGCCGCAGCCCTGACCTGCACCGGGCGGCCGCACCGCCGCGCCACGGTTCCGCTCCGTTCGCCGGCCGGGCCGGAGCCGCCGCGGGGCGCTGCGGCTCCGCTCCGCTCTCCGTACCGCTACGGGAGGCGCTCCGTACCCGTCGCTACACGATGCGCTCCCCTGCCCCCTACGGCTCTGCGACGATCTCCGTGCCCCGGAGTGCGGAGTCGTCCTGCACCGCGCCGCCGTGGCCGGGCACCCGGGGGATCTCCGCGGCCGGGAAACCCGTGAGGTAGAGGCCGGCCTCCTCCCCCGCGGCGGCGCCGGTCCGCTTCCGCCGCCGGACGTCGATCGCCTCGACGGTCACCGTCCGCGGCCCGTCCGCCAGCCTGAGCTGCGCCGACTGCCCCACCCGTACGGTCCCCGAGGTCACCGTTCCGGTGCACACCACACCGCGCGCGGGCACCGCGAAAACCCGCTCGACCGTGAATCGGAAAGGCCCGGCCGGCCCATCGGTGCCGGCCGCGCCCCGCGCTGCCGGGCGTCGCGAGAAGATCCCCATGGGAACGGATGATCGCATGTGCGTGCAGGGGGCGGTAGCGATATCCGGGACGGGCGGCGTGGAGCGCCCTCCGCGTCCTTCCGGCGACCCGGTCCACCGTTCCGTGGCCGGCGACCACCCACCGGGGGGGGCCGCTACCGGAGCTTGTCCGGCTGTCTGCCGCCTCTAGGCTGGCCGGATGATCACCATGTCCGCCCAGCTCACCGCCGATGTCCTGCTGCGCCCCGTCACACCGGCGGACGCCGTGGGGCTCTCCCGGGCCTACCGGCGCAACCGGGCCCATCTCCGCCCCTGGGAGCCGCACCGGGGCGACGCCTTCTTCACCCCTGACGGGCAGTCCGAACGTGTCCGCAACCAACTGGCCGAGCAGCGGGCCGGGCGGCTGATGCCGTGGGTCCTGGTCCGTGACGAGGGCCACGACGACGGCGACGCACAGCAAGGTGGCGGCGACGGCGACGACATCGTGGGGACGGTCACGCTCAACGGCATCACGCTCGGCCCCTTCCGCAGCGCGAACATCGGCTACTGGATCGATGCGGACCAGGTGGGGCGCGGACTCGCCTGCGCCGCGGTGACCGAGGTCTGTGCCGTGGCCGACACCACGCTGGGCCTGCACCGCATCGAGGCCGGCACCCTCCTCGACAACACCGCCTCGCAGCGCGTACTGGTCAAATGCGGCTTCGAGGCGTTCGGCACCGCTCCCCACTTTCTCCACATCGACGGCGCCTGGCGCGACCACCGCCTCTTCCAGAAGATCCTCAACGACCGCCACCCGTGAGCCGTGCCCGTGGAACGGAGCGGGCCCGCGGCCCCGTGGGGCGGCAGCGGCCGGACACGACGGTGCCCGCCCCCGGGGCGGGAGCGGGCACCGTCGTGGGCGGCGCTTACGCCGGGCGGATCTTCTCCGCCTGGGGGCCCTTCTGGCCCTGCGTGACCTCGAAGGTCACCTTCTGGCCTTCCTGAAGCTCGCGGTAGCCCTGAGCGTCGATGTTCGAGTAGTGCGCGAAGACGTCGGAGCCGCCGTCGTCCTGCGCGATGAAACCGAAGCCCTTATCCGAGTTGAACCACTTCACCGTGCCGCTGGCCATACCTGTCTCCTTCGTTCAAGGCTTGAATCGGCCCCCGCGTACCGCGGGAACCAGAGGTGATCGCCCTGGTCCGGAGAGGCGCTGCACAGCAAGAACGCCCGTGAACGCGACACGGGCGACCGGCACTTCGGAACCACGACAGCTGATCAGGACGCTACACCGCGCAACGCCCGGCAGTCATCACAACCGAGACAGTCGCGCCACGCTTCACCTGGTCAAGGCGGTTCCCCGTCCTCCGGGACCACCACCGATCGGATGAACACACGGCGGCCGATCGCCCCGGTCCCGCCATGCTCAAGGGTCTGCATGTACGGACCGGTCAGGGCTGGGACCCTCGCGGTCCTGGCCGGTCGCGGTCCGGACTCACCCGGACTCCCCGCCCGCGGCCCCCCGCTTCCTACGGCGCCGCCACCGGCCCGCGCCGAGTCCCACGAGGGCGACGGCGGCGAAGCCCCAGACGTACGGCGCGTACGGCGCGTTCGAGCCGCTGTCCTGGGCCTCGGCGGTCGTCCGGAGTGCGGCGGTCCCTCGTGGCGCGGCGGTCTTCCGGGGTGTGGCGGCAGGTTGCCGACGGCCGGTGCGCCGCGCCCCGGCATACGGCTTGCCGGGTGCCCCGGCGGGCACGTCGGCGGCCAGGGTGCCGACGGGATCGGCCCGGGGAGCCGCGTAGAACCCCCAGTCCAGCAGGGCGCGCGCCTCCTCGTACACGGCGTTGTCGGCGCCGGACCGCGGGTTCATCACGGTGACCAGGAGCGTCCGGCCGTCGCGCCGGGCCGCGGCGATCAAGGTGTTGCCGGCCGCGCTCGTGTAGCCGTTCTTCACCCCGATCAGTCCGGGGTACGGTTCCACGCCGTGCGAGCCGACCAGCAGCCGGTTGGTGTTCTGGATGCCGAAGGCCAGGGGCCCGCCGTCCTCGGGGAACTGCGCCGTCTTCGTCGAGGCGAAGCCCAGGAACTCGCGGTCGGCCAGGCCGGCCCTGGCGAAGAGGGACAGGTCGTAGGCGGAGGAGTACTGCCCTTCGATGTCGAACCCGTCCGCGGACTCCACCTGCGTGTCGTGGGCGCCGAGGCGTTCCGCCGTCGCCTGCATGTCCGCGACGGTCTCCGCCCAGCCGCCGTTCATCGAGGCGAGGGCGCGTACCGCGTCGCTGCCCGAGTTGAGGAAGACCCCGCGCCACAGGTCGGCGACGCTGTAGTCCGTGTCCTCCTTGATGCCGACGAGCGCGCTGCCCGCTTCGATACCGGCCAGTTCCGCCTCGGAGACGGTGTGGACGGTCTCCGGTGAGAACTTCGGCAGCACCGTCACGGCGAAGAGCGTCTTGAGGGTGCTGGCCGGGGGCAGCTGACGGTGCGCGTCCTTGGCCGCGAGGATCGCTCCGCTCCCCGCGTCCGCCACCACCCACGACAGCGCCGAGACCTCGGGCGGCCGGGACACATCCGGCCTGGGGCGGAACTGCACCCCGGGTTCATCGGGCAGGCCATGGACAGCGGTGGGCCGGACCTCGGCAACGTCGTCGGCGCCGTGCGGGCCTCCGGCGATCGCCGGACCGCACACGGCCAACAGGCTCACGGCACAAACGGCCGCCGCGGTACGGGCTCTGACGGTGGACCAACGCGCTCTCGACATGGGGACCACGCTAAAAACGCCCCCGGCCACCCGCCGGTTGGCCTACTCCATCCGGTCTCCCACCGCCCCCGGCGGCGGCCGGCAGTTCCCTGGCTGTCCTGTGTCATCGAATGGTGAGCGTGTGCCATCGAAGTCTGGCGGCGAAATCGCTGGTCGCAGCAGTGCCCGCGTTTCGGCCGGGCGGGAATCCGGCGACCGGGTCCGGCGCCGGGAACGGTTGAGGCAGGGACAGACGTTGGCCTGGCATGGTTCCGATGCTGATCGTCTCCCTGCTCATGGCAGCCGTGATCGTCGTGCCGCTACTGCTGTCCGGCGCACGGCGTCTCGTGCTGCGCAACGGTCGTCCGGTGTGGCTGCGGCGACTCGTGGTCCGCACGACGACGGGCGGCGGCGGAAGCGGCGCCGGAGCGGCTGTCGCCGAGCTGGTCGCCGCCCTGAACCCGAACAAGCGGGTGGAGATCGAGCAGCGCCGAACGGACCAGTTGATACGTCATGACAGCGAGGCCGGTGCGCCACCGCGCGCCACCGTGGACCTGACGGCGGGACGGGCGGTGATCAGGCGCCGCCGAGACCCCCGGCGCTGACATCACTCGGACTTCGGCGTCACAGGACACCAGCCGGGCCGGTCCCGGCGAACCGTCGGACGGACTACTGCTCCGTCCCGGTGATCCGGCATTCGATGCGGTTTCTGGAGCGGTTCCCGGCACGGTGCTCGGTGGCGCTTTTGACGGGACTTTCCCGCGGTTTCTCCCACCCGACCGAGTAGCGCCACAGCAGATGGCGGCGGAAGCGGCAGCCCGGCAGCCGTTCCTGGGCCGCACGGCGGACCTCGTGCCAGGACATACCGGGGTCCTGGACGGGCATCCCTGGCGGATCGGTCTTGCCGCCATGTCGCCGGGCGAGGAAGCGGGCGGCGGGTACGCCGGCGGCGCTGATCAGCCAGTCCAGGGGTGTCCGGTTGATCGCCAGACCGATGAGGACCAGTCGGCCGCCGGGCGCGAGCAGGCCGGTCATCCGGTCCAGCGCGGCCGCGAAGTCCAGGTGATGCATGACGGCCACGGCGCTGATGAAGTCGTAGCCGGTGTCGATACCGGGTTCGGGATCGGTTTCGGTGTCGGCTGCATCGCCGGTGTCGTGGCCGGTGCCTCCGCCCGTGCCGGGGCCGGCCGGAGGTGGGCCCGGCGTCATGAAGTCCGCCCGGAGGAACGCGGCGTTCGGGCTCCGTCCGCCATGCTCGCGCGCCACACGGATCATGTCGGCGGAACGGTCCACCCCCGTCACCTCACGGGCCCGCCCGGCCAGTTTGCGTACCAGCAGGCCGTCGCCGCAGCCGATGTCCAGGGCCCGCCCACAGCCGTCCGGCACGGCGTCGAGCACCAGCCGGTGGTAGTGCACATTGTGGTTCCAGTACGGGTCCGGTTGCGGGGTGCGCCAAGACATCCCGCCACGGTAGCGGGATCCGGCGGCGACGCCGCGGCCCCTGTCTGCCGCCGAGGGGAGCAGACCGGCGTCCGGCGGTCACCCGGGGGCCGTCGGGACCGGGCGGGCCCGGTGGGGGTCGAGGAGCGGGCCGAGCAGGTCGCCGTGGCGTTCCCGGCGGGCGGCGATATCGCTGAAGAGGAAGGAGAGTTGTGCCGGTTCGGTGCAGGCGGCGATCTCGTCCCAGGTGACGGGGGTGGAGACGGTGGGGGTGGCACGGGCGCGCAGGGTGTAGGCGGCCGCGGTGGTCTTGGCGGCGGAATTCTGGGAGAAGTCGAGGAAGACCTTGCCGGGGCGCAGCGCCTTGGCCATCTTGTGGACGACGAGGTCGGGGAGGGCCGCCGCGGCCGCCACGGCGAGCGATCTCGCGTACGCGGTGGTCCGTTCGGCGGACGCGGGCTCGATGGGCACGATGAGGTGCAGGCCCTTGGAGCCGCTGGTCTTGGCGTAGGCGTCGAGGCCGTCGGCCGCCATCCGGTCGCGCAGCCACCCGGCGGCGGCGCAGCATTCCACGATGGTGGCCGGTGCGCCGGGGTCCAGGTCGAGGACGAGGCGGTCGGCAACGCCGGGGGCGTTCCTGGTCCATTGGGGGGTGTGCAGTTCGACGACCAGGTTGGCGGCCCAGACCAGCGAGGCGAGGTCCTGGAGGAGGACCTGCCGGCTGGATCTGGCGCTCGTACCGGGTACCTCACAGGTCTTCACCCAGGCGGGCGTGCCGGGCGGCACGTTCTTGGTGAAGAACCGGGGGCCGTCCGGTCCGTCGGGGAAGCGCAGGAAGGAGACCGGCCGGTCGTGGAGGTGCGGGAGGAGCAGGGCCGCGGTGGTGGTGCAGTAGTGCAGCACCTCGCCCTTGGTAGTGCCGGTCGCGGGATACAGGACCTTGTCCAGGTTGGTCAGCGCGAGGCGCCGCCCCTCCACGACGGTGATCGGCGACATACGATGAGAATCCCACACAAGGGACGAACTATGCGCTCCGTATGGAATGGGTCGATATCGTTTGGCCTGGTCAGCATCCCCGTGAAGACCTACAGCGCCACCGACCGCACCTCTTCGGTCTCCTTCGTCCGCATCCACGAGAAGGACGGCGGCCGGATCCGCTACCGGAAGTTCTGCGAGCTGGACGGGGAGGAAGTCCCGAACGAGGAGATCGGCAAGGGCTATCCGGCGTCGGACGACGCCATCGTGCCGATCACCGACGACGATCTGTCCCGGCTGCCGCTGCCGACGGCGCGCACGCTGACGATCCTGTCGTTCGTCGACCCCGGCGAGATCGATCCGCTCCAGCTGGACAAGTCCTACTACCTGGGGCCCGACGGCCTCGCCGCGACCAAGCCGTACACGCTGCTGCGGGAGGCGCTGGAGCACCACGGGAAGGTCGCGATCGGCAAGGTGGCGATGCACGGCCGGGAGACCCTCGCCATGCTGCGGGCACACGACGGGGCGATCGTGATGCACGCCCTGCTGTGGCCGGACCAGATCCGGCCGACGGAGGGCGTCGTGCCCGGCGACGTGGAGATCCGTCCCAACGAGCTGACCCTCGCCGAAGTGCTGATGGATTCGCTCGGGGAACTGGATCCCGCCGAGCTGCACGACGACTACCGCGAGGCCGTCGAGCAGCTGGTCGCCGCGAAGGTGGCGGGCGGCGAACCCACCGTCCCCGAGGCGGGGGCCGCCGCCGGGGCCAAGGTCATCGACCTGATGGCCGCCCTGGAGAACAGCGTGCGGGCGGCGAAGGAGGGGCGCGGGGAGCACGTCGGGGCGGCGGGGTCCGGGGCGGAGTCGCCGCCGGCTTCCGTCACTCCGATCCGGGGGCGGCAGACCGCCAGAACGACGAAGACGGCGAAGCGGAGCGCGGCACCGGCCGCCGCCGAGAGGAGCGGCACGCGGAAGACCACCGCACGGAAAGCGCCGGCGGAGTCCGGACCCTCCGGGGCATCCGAACCGTCCGGGAAAGCCACCGGCACCGCCACGAAGACCGCGAAGAAGTCCACCGCCGCCTCCCCCGGCACCTCCCGGACGTCCGCGACGAAGAAGACCACCGAGAGTGCAGCGGGGAAATCAGCCGGGAAGAGCACCGCGAGGGACACCGCGAAGACCACCGCGCAGACCGCGACAACAGCGAAGACCACGAAGACCGCGAAGAAGTCCCCCGCGAAGCCTGCGAAGAAGCGGGCGTCGGCATAGGACCGGCCGGTCCGGCGGATCCGGTCGGCCCCGCCCCGCCCGGCCACCCCACCCGGCCGTCCCGGCCCGCCGTCGGCGCGGTACCGGCGGCGTACCGGAAGCCTGGGCGGACCCGCCCGAAGTCCCGCCCGCCGCTCACCCCCTGCCTGGATCTAGAGTCGTGGCATGGCTTCAGACGAGGGGAACACCCGCATCGACAGCTGGATCTGGTCCGTGCGGCTCACCAAGACGCGCTCGCTGGCCGCCGCGGCCTGCCGGGCAGGGCACGTACGCGTCAACGGGGAGCGGGTGAAGGCGGCCTATACGGTGCGCACCGGCGACGAGGTGCGGCTGCGGCAGGCCGGCCGGGAGCGGATCGTGGTCGTCTCGCGGCTGGTGCGCAAGCGGGTGGGCGCGGCCGTCGCCGCCGAGTGCTTCGTCGACAACAGCCCGCCGCCCCCGCCGCGCGAAGAGGCCCCGGTCATCGCGCACCGCGACCGCGGGGCCGGCCGTCCCACCAAGCGCGACCGCCGGGAGATCGAGCAGCTGCGCGGCCGCTGACCGGTCCCGTCCCGGTTCTCGGCGGCTACCCGGGCGGCAGCGCGTCCAGGTAGACCCACAGGCCGTTCTCGCGGACGAAACGGCTGTGCTCGTACTGGCTGTCGGCCTCGCCGTGCAGCGTGTAGTGGGCACGGAATGCGACGGTGCCCTCGGTGTGGAAGGCGCTGCCGCCCGTGGTGCCGAGGATCTCCAGTCCGGTCCACCGCTGTGCGGGTTCGAGGTCCAGCCCGCCGGGCCGGGTCGTCGGGTGCCAGGTGCGCAGCAGATATCCGGTGTCGGCGACGACGAAGGCGCTGTAGCGCGAGCGCATCAGCCGCTCCGCGGTCGGGGCGGCGGCCCGCCCCTGGTGGCAGCCTCCGCAGCAGTCGCGGTAGGGCTCGCCGCGTCCGCAGGGGCAGGGCGAGGTGGGGGTGACGGCCGGTCGGCGCGGTTTGTTCTTCGACACCCCACGATTGTGCCGGGTCGGCGGGAGGGCCGGCGCCCCGCCCGGCAGGGGCACGGTGCGGGTACCTTCTCCTCGCTGCCATTTGGGCGTTTTCAACGATAAATCACCCATTCGCGGCTTTTGGTGGCTTGATACTTGCTGTGAGGCTGGAAGGACTCATGGTGACCGTCCCCACCACCCAGGAGAGAACCCTCATGATTCTGTCCATCTCCGGCGTCGTCCTGCTCGGTGTCATCGTCTTCCTGTTCTTCCGCAAAGACGGCCTCAAGCTGTCCCACGCCCTGGTCTGCGCGCTGTTCGGCTTCTATCTCGCGGGCTCGGCCATCGCGCCGAGCATCAAGGCGGGCGGCGCGAGCCTGGCGAGCCTGCTCGGAGGTCTCAAGATTTAGCGCGGCGCCCCGAGTCACGCCCGACCGGGCCGCGCCATGTCCCGTCCGGGCCGCTCCGTGTGCAGCACGCCCCCGGCTCGTACCCCACACCGAGCCGCTCACGTCCACAGCACGAGCGACAGGAGACAGATGTGGCCCGGCGCCCCCTGCCCCGCATCCTGACCAACAGCGCGTCGATCGCCCGCAGCCGCGAATTCGCGCGCACCGCCGCCGACAGCGCCACCGACGTGTTCCACCCGCTGATCACCATCAGCCGTGGACTGCGCCGGCTGGCCGTGGTCGGCCGGGGGCGCTGGTCCGCGACGCCCAAGGAGCGCCGGAGCCCACTGCTGTTCCTCGTCGCCGCGTGTGTGCTGGCCGTGGCGCTGGTGCCGTACGGGCCGCTGCTCGCGCTCATCGTGGTGACGGGGGCGGCGGCCTGGACGGGGCGGGACCGCGCGCCGGCACGGTCCGGTCCCGGCGAGGCGGAGTCGGAGCGGTTGCAGGCGCTCTACGAGGCGTTGGTGCCGTACTTCTCCGCCGAGGGTGACCCCCACCCCCTCTACGCCCATGACGGCGACTGGGAGCGGGCGTTCACCGAGTACCGCTTCGACGACAGCGGCCGCCTCGTCCGCCTCCGGCTGAAGTACCCGGCGTATTTCACCGACGGCGAGGCCCCGTCCCGGGCCCGCGTCGAGCAGGTGCTGCACACCAGGTCCGGCCGCGGCCGGGAGTACCACTTCGCCTGGGACGAGGAGGCCGGTCAGCTGGTGCTGACCGTTCTGGGGGCGCTGCCCACCGATATCACGGCGCAGCCTTTCCTGACCGCGCCGGGTGAGACGGTGCTGGGATTCACCGATCCCGGCTCCGTACCGTGGACCCTGCCGGTCGCCGTCGGGGCGGGGACACGGGATGTGCCGCCGGTGGTCTGGCGTACCGGCGGGCGGTCCACCGAGCCGCATCTGCTCGCGCTCGGACAGCCGGGGAGCGGGACCACGACGCTGCTGCGTTCGATCGCCCTCCAGGCGCTGCGCCACGGAGATGTGCTGATCATCGACGGCAGCGGCACCGGCGAGTTCGCCGTGCTGGCCGGGCGCCGTGGCGTGCTGGGGGTGGAGAGCGGGCTCTCGGGGGTGCTGGCGACGCTGGAATGGGCGTCGCACGAGACCGAGCGCAGGCTGATCGCGGCGAACCGCGCCCGGCAGGCCGGCCGGGCCGCGCCCGACGACACCCGGCGGCCGCTGTGGATCCTCGCGGACCGCCCGACGACGCTGACGCAGCTCGCGGCCGCGGAGGGCCGGGACGATCCGCAGCGGCTGCTCCAGGTGCCGTTGCGGTACGGCAGGGCGGCCGGTGTGACGGTGGTCGTGGCCGATCAGTTCCAGAGTGCCGAGCTGCTGAGCGATCCCGTACGGGCGCACACCCGGGCGCGGGTCGTGCTCGGGTGCGCCGCTCCGGAGGAGGTACGGGCGGTGCTCGGGGCGGTGCCGCACACCACGCCGCCGGCGCAGATGCCGGCGGGGTGCGGGTACGGACGGCTGGGGACCGGTGAGGTCCTGCGGCTCCAGGTGCCCGCCACCCCCGACCCGTTCGACGAGGCGACGGGCGAGGCGCACCGGCAGGCCGTCCTGGCGCTGCTGCCGGAGCACCCGGTTCCGGCCGACGGGGCGGCGCCGGGCAGGCCGGTGACCTTCGCCAAGGGCGCGCCCGCCCCGGAGCGGGGTGGCGCCGCCGGTGATCCGGCGGTCCCGGCCGGGCCGGGCCGCGCGACCGCGGCCGTACCGTCCGTCAAGGGCGCAGGGCCCGCCGGATCCGTCGCGGTCAACGGGTCGGAAGCCGCCCGCGCGGAGGGCTGAGAGCCTCGACCGGCACCCGCCGGCCCCGCGTCAGGCCACGAACGGCGTCCGCAGCTCGGCCTCGACCGGGGTGCCGGTCGCGACCAGGCGCGCGGCGCCGGCCAGCCGGGCGACGGCCTCGTCGGCGACCGCTCCGCCGACCGTGAACGGCAGCCGCACAAAGCCTTCGAACGCGCCGTCGACGCCGAACCGCGGACCGGAGGGGACGCGCACCCCGAGCCGCTCCCCCGCCTCGGCGATACGGGAGCCGGAGAGACCGCCGGTACGGACCCAGAGGGTGAGCCCGCCGTGCGGAACGGTGAACTCCCAGTCGGGCAGGCGCCGTTGCAGGGCGCCGACGATCGCGTCGCGGTTCTCGCGGGCCTCGCGGCGGCGGATCTCGATGGCCCGCTCCCAGCCGCCGGTCCCCAGGAGCGAGGCGATGGCGAGCTGTTCGAGTACCGGTGAGCCGAGGTCGGAGTAGGCGCGGGCGGCGACCAGACTGCGGATGATGTCGGGTGCGGCGCGCACCCAGCCGATCCGCATCCCGGCCCAGAACGCCTTGCTGGCCGAGCCGACGGTGATCACGGAGCTGCCCGCGGGGTCGAACGCGCAGACCGGGCGGGGCGGTTCGGGGTCCTCGTCCAGTTGGAGCTCGGCCATGGTCTCGTCGACGACGAGCAGGGTGCCGGCCGACCGCGCGGCGTCGACCAGGCGGCGGCGCTGGTCCTCGGTGGCGAGGGTGCCGGTGGGGTTGTGGAAGTCGGCGACGACGTACGCCATACGGGGTGCCGCGTCGCGCATGACCTGGCGCCAGGCGGGGATGTCCCAGCCGGTCAGCCGCTCGGCGAGGGCGACCGGGACGAGCCGGGCACCGGCGTCCCGCATCAGCTGGAGGATGTTGGCGTAGGACGGGGAGTCGACGGCCACCCGCTCGCCGGGGCTCGTGCACAGGCGGCAGATCGCGGCCACGGCACCCATCGCCCCCGTGGTCACCATGATCTGTTCGGGCATGGTGGGTATACCGCGGGCGGTGTAGCGGTCGGCGAGGGCCTGGCGCAGGACGGGCAGGCCGGCCGGGTAGTCGCCGTGGGTGTGGGCGTAGAGCGGGAGGTCGGCCATGGCGCCCTGGACGGCGCGGGTCAGCCAGGGTTCGGGGGCCGGGAGGGCGGCGCAGCCGAGGTCGATCATGGAGCCCGCGGCCTCCGGCGGCAGCGGTTCCAGGCCACGGGTGGGCAGCGGGTTGCCGGCCGGGACCGCGGTCCAGCTGCCGGAACCGCGCCGGGATTCCAGGAAACCTTCGGCGCGCAGCGCTTCGTAGGCGGCGGCGACGGTGGTGCGGCTGACCGCGTGGGCGGCGGCCAGTTCGCGTTCGGCGGGCAGCCGGGCGGCGACCGGTACCCGGCCTTCCAGGACGAGGCGGCGTACCCCGTCGGCGAGACTGCGGTAGGCGGGCAGCCGGCGGCCGCCGCCCGGGGGTTCGGCGTCCCGGGGATCCTGTGAGCGGAGCAGCCGGGCCAGTTGGGTCGCACCCACCGCTGAAGTCCACTGGGCCATAACGATCAGTCCACCTTCCCCGAATTGGCTCTTCTCGCGGAGCCTGGACGCGCCACAGGATGACACGCATCAGTCCAATCCTGCCATGAGGGGGAAGAGTCGTGTCCAGCACCGGAGAATCCGGCACCACGGCGACCGGCACGCCACGAGCACGGCTGCCGCGCCGGATCGTCCAGCTCTATCTGGGGCTGGTGCTCTACGGCGTGAGCATGGGGCTGATGCTGCGCGCCGGGTTCGGTCTGGATCCGTGGAGCGTGCTGAACCAGGGCCTCGCCCGGCACACGGGTCTGTCGATCGGCACGGTCACCATCGTGTCCGGCGCGCTGATCCTGCTGCTGTGGATCCCGCTGCGGCAGCGTCCCGGGCTGGGGACGGTGTCGAATGTGGTGCTCCTCGGCCTGGTGATGGACGGGACGCTGGCGCTGGTCCCCGGTATCGGCTCCCCCGCGATCCGTATCCCGCTGCTGGTGGGCGCCGTGCTCCTCAACGGCGCGGCGACCGGGCTCTACATCTCGGCGCGCTTCGGCCCCGGTCCCCGTGACGGGCTGATGACCGGGCTGCACCAGCGCACCGGCCGCCCCGTGCGGCTGGTGCGGACCGGTATCGAGGTCACGGTGGTCGCGGCCGGCTTCCTGCTCGGCGGTTCGGTGGGCGTGGGCACGGTGCTCTACGCGCTGTCCATCGGGCCGCTGGCGCAGTTCTTCCTCCGCCGCTTCGCGATCCAGGGCCTGCCGGCGCAGCCGTCGCGGGTGGTGGCCCGCGGCGCGGCGCAGCAGGAGCGCGCGATACTTCCCGAGTGACCCGAGCTCTCCGCGTACGCCACCCCTACCTCGACCATCCCGCCCCGCTCCCGTTCGCCCACCGGGGCGGGGCGGCGGACGGCCTGGAGAACACCGCGGCCGCCTTCCGGCGGGCGGTGGCGCTCGGCTACCGCTATCTGGAGACCGATGTGCACGCCACGTCGGACGGCAGGCTGGTCGCTTTTCACGACGCCACGCTCGACCGGGTCACCGACACCCGTGGCGAGATCAGCGCGCTGCCGTGGGGGACGGTGCGCCGGGCCAGGGTCGCCGGCCGGCAGCCGCTGCCGCTCTTCGAAGAGCTGCTGGAGGAGTTCCCGCGGGCCCGCTGGAACGTCGATCTCAAGGCCGAGGCCGCGTTGTCACCCCTGCTGGACCTGCTGCGCAGGACCGGCGCCTGGGACCGGGTGTGCGTGGGGTCGTTCTCGGAGGCCCGGGTGGCGCGGGCGCAGCAGCTGGCCGGTCCGCGGCTGGCGACGTCGCTGGGCACCCGGGGCGTGGCGGGTCTGCGGCTGCGTTCGTACGGGCGTGGGGCGCTGCCGCTGGACCGGCTGCTGGGCCTGGCGGTACGGCGCAGCGCGGTGTGCGTGCAGGTCCCCGAGCGGCAGTCCGGTATCCCCGTCGTCGATCCGCTGTTCCTGCGGTCCGCTCATGCGCTCGGGATGCAGGTCCACGTGTGGACGGTCAACGACGCCGGCCGGATGGCGGCGCTGCTGGATCTCGGGGTGGACGGCATCATGACCGATCACCTCGGGACGCTGCGGACGGTGCTGACCGCGCGGGGCTGCTGGGCCTAGAAACCACGGGGTGCGCGTCTCATGGGAACCCGTTGAGGCGCGCACTCGGCCGGAGATTCGCGCCACGTCTCGCAGCTGATTGCCATCATCATCTCCCGCTGGCGGCTCCTGGCTCATATCGTCCCGCCGGGGTCGTCCACGAGTGCCGAGGGGACGAACACCCGGTATCCGCGTACCGGGTCGAACCCGTGGATCTCCTTGGTGTCCAGGGCGTCCATGAAGTCGAGGATGTCCTGGCTGAACTCCTGGCCCGGCACCAGGATCGGGAAGCCGGGCGGGTACGGGGTGACGAAGATCGCTGAGACGACCGGCAGGCCGGCGGTGAGCCGCCGCCGTGCCTCGCCGGACGACACGAACTCGCACAGCTCTTCCCGGTACGCCATGTAGTAGGCCCTGCGCATGTCCCCGTCGGCCGCCGCACCGGTGGGGTCGGAGCGGAACGTGGCGTGGAACCGCGAGAAGTCCGGCAGCGGGGGGTGGTCGTGGCTGAGCGCGTCGACCCGGCTGTCGAAAGCGTGCTTCTGCTCGGGCGCCATCTGGACGGCCCCGGCCTCCAGCTCCTCCGCGATGCCGATGAGCGCCCGCAGCAGGTGCGCGACGGCGGTGCGGGTCGTTCCGATGTTCGTCATCGCCAGGACCGTGTTGCGCGTGGTCTTGTTGACCTGGATGCCCCAGCGGTCCATCAGCTGAGCGTGTTTGAACGTGTCGCCGTCGATGCCCGTCGCGGAGATCTCGATGGTGAGCCGGCAGGGGTCGAGGACGAACTCGTCGACGCGCCAGGCTTCTTCCATCGCCACCGGCCCGGCACGCAGCGGGCACTCGCCGCCCCCGGGCCGGAAGCGGTCCGGGATCAGGTCGCCGCTGGCGAGTACGCGGAAGTACTTCGCCAGGAGGGCGTGCCCGGCGATCCGGTCACGCAGGGTCATGGCCAGCTCGACCTGCCGCAGCACCAGCTCGAAACCCTCCAGCTCGACCTGCCGCCGGCCGACATCGAGCGACGCGAGGACCTGGTAGTTCGGGGAGGTGGACGTGTGCGTCATGTACGCCTCGTGGAACGCCTCCTCGCTGCGCCGGCTGAAGTCGTCGTCGTAGACGTGGATCATCGATCCCTGGCGCAAGGCGGTCAGGGTCTTGTGCGTCGACTGCGTGGCATAGGCACGGATCCTCACCCGGTCCGGGTCCGGGAGCAGCGGCTCGCCCGCCAGCTCGTCGTCCGTCATGCCCCGGATCCGTTCGAGGTGTCGCTCGTACTCGACCCGGTACTCGGCGGTGCCGAGGCGCTCGGCCAGTCGGGCCGCTGCGGCCATCGCGGTGCGCCGCCGGTAGACCGGGTGGAAGCGGGCGAACGCGAACCATGCCTCGTCCCACAGGAACACCAGGTCGGGCTTGATCGCGAGGCACTCGGTCATCACCCGGTCCACGTCGTACACGATGCCGTCGAACGTGCAGTTGGTGAGCGAGATCAAGGTGACCTGATCGAGTCTGCCTTCGCGCCGGTAGGTCAGCAGCGTCCGCTTGATGTCGGACAGGGGGATGGCGCCGTACAGGGAGAACGCGTCGATCGAGTAGCTGTCGAGGTAGGCGACGCGGGAGCCGGCCAGCACCTGCGCGTAGTGATGCGACTTGTGGCAGTTGCGATCGACCAGGACCACGTCTCCCGGTGCCACCAGCGCCTGCGTGACGATCTTGTTCGCGGTGGAGGTTCCGTTGGTGACGAAGTAGGTCCGCCGCGCGCCGAAGGCACGAGCGGCCAGATCCTGCGCCTCCTTGATCGTGCCGTGCGGTTCCAGCAGCGAGTCCAGCCCGCCGGCGGTCGCCGACGTCTCGGCCAGAAAGATGTTCAGGCCGTAGAAGTCGCACATGTCGTGGATCCACGGCGAGCGGACCACCGAGTTTCCGCGGGAGACGGGCAACGCGTGGAACACCCCGGCCGGCTTGCGGGCGTAGTCGAGGAGAGCCGAGTAGAAGGGTGTCCGATACCGCTTGGCGACCCCGCGCAGGATCGTCAGGTGCAGATCCAGGACGTCCTCCTGCTGTAGGAAGATCGAGTCGAACTCACGCCCGATCTGCGTCGCGAGCTCTTCGACGGACGCCTGCTCCACCAGGTAGAGGTTCAGCTCGGGCCTCTCCTGACGTACCTGGCGGGCCAGTGCGCGCGCCCGTTCCGCGGCGGTGAAGTAGTCGAGCCCCGGAACCCCGGCTGCGGACACCAGTTGCCGCAGCAAGGTCAGGTCGACGGCCGAGCGGTTGCGAAAGTCGGGCCTGACGACGACCGCCTGGATCCACGGGTTGACCAGGACCGCGACCATCGCGTCGACGAAGCTGGGAACTGTGATCACGTCGTAGACGAACGCGTCCTCGCGGCGGCGCAACGCACGCAGCTCGCCGAGGAGTTTCGCCTCCTCGGCCGTGGAGAGGTCGGCGACCACCAGGACGTCGAACCGAGGGCGCCGGTCCGCGGCGTCGGGCAGCGCTCCGCCGGCAACCGCTGCCTCCACACCCGTGACCGCGACCGTCGAGATGGGCAGGTCGCCGATCAGACTGCGTCCGACGCGCTCCGCCGTCCGGCTCAGTTCGAGGTACGACTCGGACGCCTCCCCGCGGAGCGTCTCCGCCACCTGGCGCCCGGGATGGCTGTAGTAGTACGCGAGCACTTCGACGTCCGCGAGACACCGGTCGAGGGCGTCCTCCGCCTCGGCTCGCTCGCCGGGGTCAAGGTCGGGCCTCGCCAGCCTGCGGGCCTCGTCCGCGATCGACCACCAGAGGTCGGTCTGCAACTGCGCGACGCTGTTGTAGGCGGAGACACTCTCCGGTGGCGCGGCTCGACCAGTTCCCCGCGCCGCGGGACCGGCGGGCACCGTGGACGGTTCCATGAGTCTCGACTCCCTCGCCTGGGGGTGGGCCTACACGGCGATGCTAAATTCGAACTGGCGCCCACGCACTGCGGTCGTCACCGAGGTGGTCGCCGCGCATATTCCCCATCCGGGGAATCCAGGACACCCGGCGGCCGCCCGTTCGCGATTCTTGTGACTTCGACGCACATTTGATGTCCGTGAAATCGACGGGGCATGAGGAAATCGATCGCCCTCTGGCGTGGCAAGCTCCCCAAGAATCCCGGACAACGCAGCGCAGAGCGCCATGTGAGGTTCGACCTGCTCTTCACGCCCCACCCGAGAGCGCCGACCCTCGATCCGCTGCTCGGGGCGACGTAGCCCGTTGTCACTCGGGGACGGCACCCCGGTTGATGTGGGCCGGCTGTTCCAGCGGGACCGGGTGGGACGCCCCGGGCAGCACCGCCGGCCGGGCCCCGGGATCGCGCGGCAGAGGCGATGGTGTGCTCCAGCGGCATCATGCCGTCGCCGCCGGCCACGACGACGGCGGAACAGGTCCTTGGCACCACGAAGAGCGGACAGCAGAAGTGACGCCTGGAGCAATCGAGTTGGCGCTCCTGGCGCACCCGCTCCCCTGGCGGCCGGCCGGTGGCCGACGGCTCACCCCCTGGGACCGAGCGCCGAAAAAGGACCGGTGGAGACGCTGGACCGGTGCGGGGCGGTCGTCGCCACAGAGGTCATCGGCGACCGGGTGGCCCCTGGCATTTACCGCTTGAACGTCGCTGGCTCAATGTGGGTGGTACGACGGCTCGTTGAGGACATCGGGCCGGTCTGGAGCGTGATCGCTGCACGGTGATCATCTGCCGAACCGGTTCAGGGGAGCCGGACGCCGGACCGGCAGGCGTACGCCGAGAGGCCGGCGGACGTAGCGCGGCGCCGGCGTGGGTGAGAGCAAGCCGTCGCTCCGGAGACCCAGTGTCCAGGGTGGTCACTTCTTGGAGCATGCCTTGTGGGGCTTCACCCAGACCTTCGTGGTCTTACCGTGGCTGTGGGCAGTCCTGTAGTACCCCTTGACGTGGTGGCATTTCTTCGCCATGGGCGCCTGTTGGCCGGCCGTCACGCTGTCGCTCGGCGTCGGGGCCGCAAAGGCAGTGCCCGAGGAGGCCACGGCAGCACCGCTGGTCAGCATGACCGCAACAGCGCCATTGGCCAGCGTGCGTACGAGTTGGCTGCGCATAACCGGCAACCTTTCCTGATCGGCAGCTTCTGTCTCTCTTCGATTCTTCGCCACTCGTCCCAGCCCGCATCTCGATCACCACGGACCCCGGCGCCGCACCACTCACCGCACCCGCCCGTAACGCACCGGGTGGCGAGAATCGAGATTCCCGACCGCGCCGCCGACCGGCGCCGCTGATGTCGCACTCCGCAACGCGTCCAGCCCTGTGGCCACAGCGGCGAACCGTGCTGTTCCGCCGCAGGTGGCGCACCTCCGCCGCACAGCCCTCGGCGCCGACATCCACGGGACCGCCTCCTCCAGGTCCTGTCCGGACCAGGCCAAATAACCCCCCGAATATTGCGCTCTGTTCATTGAGAGTGGCGGCAATCAGCTTCGTTTCTATGGCACATGGCGTATTCCACAAGGAATTAGGTGAGATCAACCTGTCAGAGCTGGGTCTCATCTCACTGAGCCAGCTGACCTCAGGTCATGGAATCGGCTGTACGGGAAAGCGAAGAAAGGCGACCTGGAGTGCCTGGACCGCCGACGAAGCGATCCCGGCTGCCCGCAGTGGCTGTTCCTGCACCACCGGCATCCGGCACCCCACCGCGCCGGAGAATCCCACGCACGAAGCCCTCAAGGAACGCATCGCCCGCGCGGCCAAGTCGGCGGGGTACGCCGCTGAACTCGAAGCCTGCGCGCCTGATGGACGACGCCGCACCGACGTCCTGGTCCACGGGGATCACGGACTGCCTTCGGTTACGAGATCCAGCACTCCTACGCGACCGCCCGCCCCGTTGTCAGGCGCAGCGACATCGCCCGCGCCGACGGCCTGAGCCCGCTGTGGACCACCGATGACGCCAGTGCTCCCTTCATCGAGCGCCCTCCCTGGGCGCGAATCGACCACCTGCCCCTGGCAGCCTTCTCCAGCGGCAACGTCCTTCTGGTACGCGGCGGCGTGAAAGAACTCAAACTTGAGCGCTGCGACAGCCGCAACCCGTTGCCCTGTCCCGACCGCGGCTACGGCCGCTGCAACCAATGGCACGGCACCTGGGCTCCCACACATGGCAGGCACCTCGACCGACTGATCCGTGAGACCGCTGCCTCCCAGCACGTGCCCCTCCATTTGCCCGACCAGCCGGGCCGACACCCACGGCCCGCCCATCTGTGGGTCACAGCGCAAACCTTGAGGACTGCATCGAGGACTACCTCGACGCCACCGACGGGCCACCGGCTGAGCCCGAACCCGGCACTGTCGACGACGACGAGCCCACTGCGCCGGAACGCCTTCCCCTGGACCATTCGTGCGCCTACCAGGAGAGCCGGAAGGGGAGGAAAGAGCGGGGCGGGACCGCGCGGGACACCGGTGCCAACGTCGCAGCCGGCATCACCGTCCGCGATCAGGCTTCCCCTGGCCTACCCGTCCCCGTCCCCCGTCCCCGACGCTCCCCGCCTACGCCGCCGAACGCCACCGTGCTCGCTCCCTGCCGGCGATTCCGACGCGGCGCCGCCCCACTTCGCCGACGGTCGAGCCCGTAGAACGTCCACTCAACGCGCCCCAGCCCGCCATTTTCCCGGGGTCCGCCGCATTGGCATATCCGGGCACGCCCCCGGACGCCCCGTCAGCATCCGTGTCACGGCCGGACCGCCGGGCCTCAGCTGTGCTACCGGGCTGTACAACAGGACAGGTCGGGCCCTGTGCATCCTGCCGCGCACCCACCCACCGGTACGGCCAGGACGGCAATCCGCTCTGCACACCGTGCCGGAACCGCCTACCCCGTCGACGGCCGCTGGGTTGTCACCAGATGACGAGGGCGTGGGCGGAGCCTCCCGAGGTGGGGGCGGCGGCAGCAGCGGTGCCGACCGCGCCGCCGATGGAGCCGTCGGCGGTCAGCCCGCGTCCGCCGCCGCCACTGCCGGACCCGACGCCGGCGAACCCGCCGTACTCACCGCCGTCGACGAAGGCGGCGACGGCAGCGACGGCAGCGACGGCGCTGTCGTCGTAGTGCTCGACGCCGAACACTCGGGGGCGGTGTCGGGGCCTGCTTTCTCGGCGCGTGCCGTTCGCGCCCGGGTACGACGGCTGGAGGGCGGCGGCCTCACGGCCGCTCAGCCCGGCGCCGCCGCCGGAGCCAGTGCTGTCGGCGCCCGGGGCGTCCCCGACGTCGACGGTCAGAGTGTCGCCTGGAGCAGCCGTCACGGTGCAGGTGAGGAAGGCCCCGCTGCCGCCACCGCCGCCCGCGGACCCCGCCGTGAAGCGCCGCACCCTTCCTCCACACGCTGCACCTCCGCTGTTGGGGGGACACGGGAGTGGCTGGGTATTTCCGTCCGCCGTTGGCGGCCATTTGCCGGGCGCGAGGTCCACCCGTGCTTCTCGCGGCCTGCCGTGGATGGCGCGGAGAAACGGGGCGGACGGTGGACGCGAGGGGCAGTATCGGCCATTGCGTGCCTTGAGGGGATGGCCCCTCAAGGCACGCGGCATGCGCACAAGCACTGGCTCGATGAGAACGGGCACAGCAGGGGCGCTCCCGAGGAGCGGCTCGGACATCGCTTGCAGGGCGCGGAGGGTGCGTACTCGGAGATGACCGTGCCGATGGAACGCCGTCTCGCCGAGTCTTTGCAAGACCGGGGGGACGGTGATGGGAGGTGGGCCGACGGTGGAAGCTGCCCGAGGGGTGCTCCGTGGGCGTCGGCTCTCCCAGGGCTCCCCCACTTGATCTCGAAATGGGATGTTGTCGCAGCTCACGAGGGCGCAACAGTGGGCGTCATTCAATCGATCACATCAAGACACTGCGGAGGGTGCTGACCGCGCGGGACTCCTGGGCCTGAGATCCGGCGGCCGTCCGGCGTCGCGAGCGGCGCGGCCGGTACGGGCGGGGCCCTGGGCGCGCGACGGAGCCGGTCGGGGTGGCGGTCGGGGTGTGGTCGCCGCGGTAGCGGGGGCTCCCGTTCCGGACCAAATTTAGGCTTGGGGCGCGCGGGCCGGTAGTGTACGCCTTTGGCTCACCAGACGGACCGTTACTGCGCGCTCAAGTATGGGATGCGTTGGGTGACATCTCCTACCAGATGTGACAAATCGGGCGCCGGTGGGTACAAAAAGGGGCGGCACGACGGGCGACGCATGTCCCGATTACGGGAATCTTCACCGCCGACCGGACGTTGACCGGATGACGACGACAGCGACACCTGTCCTGTGGGCGACAAGCCCGGGAGGCACGATTCATGAGTGAGCGAGCTCTCCGCGGCACGCGACTCGTGGTGACCAGCTACGAGACCGACCGCGGCATCGACCTGGCCCCGCGCCAGGCGGTGGAGTACGCATGCCAGAACGGACATCGATTTGAGATGCCGTTCTCGGTTGAGGCCGAGATTCCGCCGGAGTGGGAGTGCAAGGTATGTGGTGCGCCTTCACTCCTGGTGGATGGCGACGGCCCCGAGGAGAAGAAGGGTAAGCCCGCGCGTACGCACTGGGACATGCTCATGGAGCGACGCACCCGCGAGGAGTTGGAGGAGGTGCTGGCCGAGAGGCTGGCCGTCCTGCGCTCCGGCACCATGAACATTGCCGTGCATCCGCGCGACAGCAATCGCAAGTCCGCCTGACGAACGGACTCTGCCTCAGGCAGTACAGCAGTACAAGGGCCGGGGCCACCGCATCCGCGGTGGCCCCGGCCCTTGCTTGTCCACGGTGCTCCCGCCGGGCCGCGGCATCCGGCCTCGGCCCCGGTGCGCGGGGGCGGCCCCCACGCACCGGGCGGCGGCTCAGCCGGTCAGCGGCGGGTCCTGGCGGCGCGGGGCCGGCGGATCGTCGCGGCGGATGACCTCGCCCTGGACGACCTTGCCGTCCGGCTGGTGCATCCGGGCCTGCTGGAAGGCGTCACCGAGCGTGCCCGGGGAGTAGGACGCCGGCCGGGTCAGCAGCCGCTCGACGCGGCGGAGGATCAGCTTGCCGGTCGGCGGAAAGAGGCAGAGCAGGCCCAGGACATCGGACACCAGCCCCGGGATCATCAACAGCAGACCGCCGAGCATCGGGAGCGTGGTACCGCCACCCGCCGTCGCGGCCTTCCCGGGGGCCGCGGGGTCGCCACCGGCCTGCAAGGTCTCGGTGAGGTTCCGCCAGGCGCGCCGCCCGGCCCGCTTGATCACGAACGCGCCGGCGAGCACGCCCGCGAGCAGCAGCAGAAAGACCGTCAGGCCGCTCGTGGCACCGGCGACCACGGTCAGCAGCCAGATCTCCAGCACCATCCACGCGGCGACGCCCAACGGGACGAACCGGCGGGCGCGGGAGCGCCGGGGCGGGCGGGGACTCGGTGATGGCGTGGCTCCGAACGTCATGCCTCAAGTGTGCCTGGCTCCCCGGCGCACCTCCCTCGGAGGGTCGCGCGGACGATCATCTCCGGTCCGGTCGCCGCCGTACTCCCCCGCGGCGGAACGGCGCCGCCCCGCGGCGTCCGCACGAGGGCGGCGCCGCGGGGCGGCAGGGCGCGCCGGTCCGGGCGCGGTCCCGGTCTCCCGGGGACGGGAAGGGGGCGCCGTGGATCAGCGGCGGCGGATCTTGTTCACCCGGGAGCCGACGCCCCAGGCCGTGACCCGCCACAGCGCCTCGACCACGATGTCGCGGCTCATCTTGCTGTCGCCCAGTTCCCGGTCGATGAAGGTGATCGGGACCTCGACGACGTGGTACCCGGCCTGCACCGCCCGGCGGGCGAGATCGACCTGGAAGCAGTAGCCCTGGGAGACCACCTCGTCGAGGCCGAGGCCCTCCAGGGTCTCCACCCGGAACGCCCGGAAGCCGCCCGTGACATCGCGGATCGGGACGTCCAGGAGGATGCGGGAGTACGTGCTGCCGCCGCGCGAGATGGCCTCGCGATACCTGGGCCAGTTCACCACCCGGCCGCCGGGCACCCAGCGCGAGCCGAGCACGAGATCGGCGCCCTTGAGGGCGGTGAGCAGGCGGGGCAGTTCCTCGGGCTGGTGGGAGCCGTCGGCGTCCATCTCGACCAGCACGCCGTAGCCGTTGTCGATGCCCCACCGGAAACTCGCGAGGTAGGCGGCACCGAGCCCTTCCTTGCCCTTGCGGTGCAGGACGTGGACGTGCTCGTCGTCCGCGGAGAGTTCGTCGGCGAGCTTGCCCGTACCGTCGGGACTGTTGTCATCCGCGACCAGTACATGCGCCTCGGGGACGGCGGACCGCACCCGCGAGACGATCGACTTGATGTTCTCCGCCTCGTTGTAGGTCGGGATGATCACCAAGGTGGTGCCGAGCGGACCGTATTGCCGCTGACCGCCGTCTGTCACTGCTGCCCCTTACTTGTCCTTCGTACGCCCGCGCCGGCCGATGACTGTCGCGGCGGCGCAGGACAGAAGCCCCACGATAGCGAGCGCCCACTCGGGAGCCGCACCGACGCGGTCGGCCGGCGTCGTTTCGTCGCGCAGCGGAATCCGCGCGGACACGACCCCCTGGGTGAATTCCGGGATCTGGTGGGTGATCTTGCCGTCCGGGGCGACAACGGCGCTGATGCCGCTGGTGGCGGCGGTGACCACGGCCCGGCCGTGCTCGACGGCGCGCAGCTTGGACATGGCGAGCTGCTGTTCGGGCTGGCCGGTGCGGCCGTAGGTGGCGTTGTTGGTCTGGACGACCAGGGCGCGGGCACCCGCGGCCACGGTGTCGTGCACGATCTCGTCGTAGGCGACCTCGAAGCAGATGACGTCGCCGAGCTTGGCGGGGCCGACGTTCAGCACGCCGGTGTGATCGCCCGGGGCGAAGTCGCGGGGCACCCGCTGGAAACGCGTGATGATCTTGCTGAGCTGCTCCCGGAAGGGCACGTACTCGCCGAACGGCACCGGGTGCTGCTTGGTGTACGAGGCACCGGGGCCCGACTTCGGGTCCCAGACGATGCCCTCGTTGAAGACATAGCCCTTCTTGGCGGGGTGGTCGACGAGAGCGCCGACGAGCACGGGGACGCCGATGGCCTTCACGGCCTCGTCGATCCGGTCGTACGCCTGCGGGTACTTGAACGGGTCGAGATCCGAGGAGTTCTCCGGCCAGATGACCAGGTCGGGCTTCTTGACCCGGCCGGCCCGCGCATCGGCCGCGAGCTTCTCGGTGGCCGTGGCGTGGTTGTCGAGAATCTTCATGGGGCGGCCCAGGAAGTCCATACCGGGCTGCTGGACGTTGCCCTGGACGACGGCGATGTCGACGCTGTCGTCGGCCTCGGTCGGTACGGGAACCGCCAGGCCGGCCACGGTGACGGCGGCGGCCAGCCCGAACGCCTCGACGGCCGGCACCGCCCGGCGCAGCGAGCCGGCGCCCCGCAGCCCCCACAGGGTGGCGGCGCAGCCGGCGAGCAGCGCACCGGCCAGCGCCACGGCGAAGGTCACCAGCGGGGCGCCGCCGAGCGCGGCGAGCGGGGTGAACGGCGAGCCGGTGTTGGCGAAGGCCAGCCGGCCCCAGGGGAAGCCGCCGAACGGGATGCGGTCGCGGGCCCATTCCTGGGCGACCCACAGGCAGGCCGTCCACAGCGACCAGCAGGGCAGCCGGGAGGTGCCGGCCAGCGCCGCGCCCAGCAGCATCACGAAGAGCGATTCGGCGACGGAGAGACCGATCACCGCGTCCCAGCCGACGACGTGCAGCCACTTCAGCAGGATCACGAAGAACGGCAGGCCGAGGACGAACCCGGTCCAGGCTCCCTGGCGGACGGTCCGGCCGCGGGTGAGCAGCGAGAGCGCGGCGACGGCCACGAGGGACAACGGCCACAGGTCGTACGGCGGGAAGGCGAGCGCGAGCGCGAGACCGGAGCCGACCGCGAGCGCGGTACGCACCGCCTCGCGGCGGGCGAGCGCGGCGAGCCGCCGGGCGCGGCCGGGGCGGCGCGGCGGAGCGGCGGCGGCCCCACCGGTGCCGGCGCCGGCGTCGCTCCCCCCGGCGCCGTTCCCGTCGTCGGGGGCCGGTCTTCCGGCGGGCGCGCCGGGGCTGCCGCCCGGGGCGCCGGTCCGGTCCCCCGTGGGAGCTGTATCGGCAGGCGGCACCGGGCCGTCGGGCGAGGCGCCGCTGACGGCTTCTTCGGTGGTGTCGGATCCGGATGGCACGGTCGCGGCCTTCCTTGCAGGTCAATGGTGAGCTGACCGTACATCGGGGGGCCGCCACGACGGATCCGGGGTACCGGGGGCACGGGCGCGGCGGGCGGGCCGTGGTGCGGTGCGGATCGGGGCCCGGCGCTCTTCGGGCCGACCTGGGGCCCGCTGGCTGCGGGTCGACCGAAAGCCGTTGTCTACTGAGCATCCGGGCCCCACCCGGGTCACACCTGCCGACCGGCTGAAACCTTCCGTCGCCCCGGGCCGCTGCTGCTGGACCTGGCTCCCAGTGACGGTGTGCCGGTGTGGCCTGCCGTCCCATGGCCCAGCTGCGTTCGATGGCTGCGCGGAGGTCTCCCGATCGGACGTCCTGTGGTGGACTCGGCAGAACCTACCGGCCGCCGACCGCCTGCTGTCAACAGGTGCTCCGCCTGCGTCGTTTTCGCGTCGTGCCAGGTCAGCGGCGAGCCTTCCCAGGTGGGGCAAGTCGCTGCAAGCACGCCCCGCGGCGGCACGTGCCCGTGGGAAGTCACTCGTTCGGCCGTCCGAAGACCGTGCGTCCGGCGACGACCGTGCTCAGGCACACCGGGAGGTCGTTGCCGGGGGTGAGATCGGGCAGGCCGGGGGTGCCGGAGCGGGGGTCGGTGGACCAGCGCTCGACGCGCTCGTCGGGGGCCTGGACGACCAGGTCACCGGTGCGCCAGACCGCGTAGTCGGCGGGGGCGCCGGGCACCAGGACGCCCGCGTCGTCACGTCCGACGGCCCGCCAGCCGCCGCGGGTGTGGGCGGTGAACGCGGCGCGGGCGGAGATGCCGTGGGCGCGGGTGCGGTGGAAGACGGCGGCGCGCAGGGTGCCCCACGGGTCGAGCGGGGTGACCGGGCTGTCCGAGCCGAGGGCGAGCGGGACACCGGCCTTGAGCAGGGCGGCGTACGGGTTGAGGGTGCGGGCGCGGTCGGTGCCCAGCCGGGCCGCGTACATACCGCTCTCGCCGCCCCAGGCCGCGTCGAAGGCGGGCTGGACGGAGGCGGTGAGGGCGAGGTCGGCGAAGGCGGCGACGGTGCTCGCGGTGAGCATTTCGGCGTGTTCGACGCGGTGCCGGGCGGCGCGGATCCGGTCCGTACCGACCCGCTCGGCGGCGGCACGCACGCCGTCGACGACGCTGGTCAGGGCGGCGTCGCCGATGGCGTGGAAGCCCGCTTGCAGACCCGCCTCGGTGCAGGCCGCGACATGGGCGGCGACGGCCTCGGTGTCGAGGTAGGCGGTGCCCGTGTGGGAGGCGTCCGCGTACGGGGCGTGGAGGTGGGCGGTGTGCGAGCCGAGCGAGCCGTCGACGAAGAGGTCACCGGCCGCGCCGCGGGCTCCGAGGGCGCGGATCCGGTCGGCGCCCTTTGCGGACGTGATCGCTTCGGCCCAGTAGCCGACGACGCGCGGGCCGTGCCCCTCGGCGGCCAGGGCGAGCAGCGCGGTGAAGTCGTCCTCGCCGGAGATGTCCGGGCCCGCGCACTCGTGCAGGCTGCCGATGCCCAGGGAGGCGGCGTGGGCGAGCGTCGCGGCCTGGGCGTCGGCGCGCTGGGCCGGGGTGACCGTGGCGTACGCGGCCTTCCGCACCGCGTGGTGGGCGGCACCGGTCAGCGGCGCGTCGGGGTGCCATCCGGCCAGCTCGCGGACGCCGGGGACCTGGTCGAGCAGGGCGGTGGTGACGACCGCGGAGTGCACATCGACCCGGGTGAGGTAGAGGGGGCGGCCGCCGGTGGCCGCGTCCAGCTCGGCGCGGGAGGGCGGGCGTCCCTCGGGCCAGGCGCTGGCGTCCCAGCCGTGGCCGAGCAGGATCCGGTCCGCCGGGCGGGCGGCGGCGTACTCGCGGATCCGGGCCAGCACGCCGGGGAGCGTGGTGGCGGTGGACAGGTCCAGGCCGGTGAGGGCGAGGCCGGTCGCCGTGGTGTGCACATGTGCGTCCGTGAACGCCGGGGTGACGAGGGCGCCGTCGAGGTGGATCGTCTCGTCCACCCCGTCGGCGAAGGAATCGGCGGCACCCTCTTCGCCGACCCAGGCGATGCTGGCGCCCTCCACGACCATGGCGGTGGCGAAGGGGTCCGCGGGGCTGTGCACCTCGCCGCCGCGCAGCAGGACGGTGCGGGGACGGGCCGGATCGGGGATGCGCTCGCTCATACCGGACAGTCTGGCCCCTGTGCGCGGGCGGACCGCGCGCGGGGTCGGCCGCCCGGTCAGATACGCGGCGGCCGGGCCTCGTACGGGGTGGAGAGCACGACCGTGGTGCGGGTGGAGACCCCGGCGAGGCTGCGGATCCGGGTGAGCAGGTGCTCCAGCTCCAGCGGGGTGGCGACCCGGACCTTGAGGATGTAGTTCTCGTCGCCGGCGACGCTGTGACACGCCTCCAGTTCGGGGACCTCGGCGAGGCGCTCGGCGATATCGTCCGGCGCGCTGGGGTCGAAGGGTTTGACCGAGATGAAGGCGGTGATCGGCAGACCCACGGCTTCCGGGTCGACTATGGCGGCATAGCCCCTGATGACACCCCGCTGCTCCAGGCGGCGCACGCGCTGGTGCACCGCCGAGGTGGACAGGCCCGTGGCCTTGCCCAGGTCGGTGTAGCTCATCCGCCCGTCCTTGACGAGCAGATCCACGATTTGTCGGTCCAACTCCTCCACCCGCCCAACCTACTGTGCGCGGGCGCGTATGCGCAGCGCGCGCCGGATCGTGGAGACCCCTGCGCCCGCAGTGTGATTAATGCCACATGCGTGACCCGGTGTCCTGCGGGGGGTGGCGATTATGCGCGCGGCATGAAGGGAATTGCTGCTGGTGGCCGGGGCCGCCCGGCAGAGAAGCCGGCGGCCCGACCGGCCCACCCGAGGGGGATGGACATCATGCGACACGCTCAGCAGGAATCCGCGGCGGCGAAGATCGACGCTCAGGAAGACGACTTTTTCGGCCTCGTCGACGACGACGGTGCGTACGAGCCTTTCGAAACGTTCGAGATGTACCGCGTGACCTGCCCGGACTGCGGACAGCCGATCGCGCTGCTGGCGGACGAGGACACCCTTCCGGAGCACGCGCTGTGCCCCTCGCCGTGGAATCCGTTCGGTCTGACCGTGTGCCGGGGGTCGGGCCGTCCGGCGGCCGAGGCGCCGTCGTCCGAGGACACGACGGACGCCCAGGAGCAGGACGCGGCCATGCTGCTGACGCTCCCGGAGAGCCTGGACTGGCGCCGGCAGCCGTTCTCGCACATCAGCGGGCCCGGCTCACGACCGACCCGGGTACCGGAGATACGCCGTTCGGCCTGATAGCGAGCGGCAGTCGGGGGCGGCGACCGCCGCCGGCCCGCGCACCTCTCTTCCGCGCGTCGGCGCAGGAACGGTACAGCGACACCGGCCGCCGGTACGGGCGGCCCGTCCCGGCGCGTCCACACCCCGGGCACGGCAGGCGCATCGGGCCGCCGCCCGGCCGGCCGCGGGCCGGCATGCGTGCCGCCGTGGCGAGGAACTCAGCCGCGCCAGCCGGGACTTGGCCGCGGATGCGGGCGGGACGGGCCGGATCGCCACACCCCCGACCGCCCGTCGAGCCGCCGGCCGTTCTCCCGCGCCCAATTCCCTGGCACGTGCGGGCCCCGGCGATACGTACGGCGCCCGGCCCGCGTCCCGGTGCGGAGAGCTGACGGTACGCCAGGAGGCAGCCGGGGGCTACCCCTTGGTCCGTGACAGCCCGCGCCCTCCACCTCGGCACGCGGCAGGGCTGCGGGGTTGCGGAGCGGCGGGCGGATGAACCGGGCCGCGGCGCGCATCGTAGACCCGCCAGCAGCCCTCTCAGGCGCCCCTCCCCCGCCCCGAACCGCCCCTCCCCGTGCGGTTGTTCAGTGGGACTCGGGCCCCGCCAGGTGACGGGCGATGACCATCCGCTGGATCTGGTTGGTGCCCTCGACGATCTGGAGGACCTTGGCCTCGCGCATATAGCGCTCGGCCGGGAAGTCGGCGGTGTAGCCGTAGCCGCCGAGGAGTTGGACGGCGTCCGTGGTCACCCGCATCGCGGTGTCCGTGCAGAACAGCTTGGCCATCGCGGCCTCCTTGGCGAACGGCAGGTCCGCGTCGCGCAGCCGGGCGGCGGCAAGATACAGCGCGCGGCCGGCCTCCACCTGGGTGGCCATGTCGGCGAGCATGAACCGCAGCCCCTGGAAGTCGGCGATGGGGCGGCCGAATTGATGGCGCGAGGCGACGTAGCCGAGCGCCTCGTCCAGCGCCGCCTGGGCGACGCCGATGGCACAGGCCGCGATGCCCAGCCGGCCGGAGTCCAGGGCCGAGAGGGCGATGGCGAAGCCCTGGCCCTCGTCGCCGAGGCGGCGGGAGTCGGGTACCCGGACGCCGTCGAAGTGCAGTTGGGCCGTCGGGGAGCCCTTCATGCCCATCTTGCGTTCGGGCTGCGCGGCGCTCAGGCCCTCGGCGTCGCCGGGGACCAGGAAGGCCGTGATGCCGCGGGGACCGCTGACGCCGGTGCGGGCCAGGACGGTATAGAAATCGGCCACGCCGCCGTGCGTGATCCACGCCTTGGTGCCGTCCAGCGTCCAGGTGTCGCCGTCGCGGACGGCGCGGGTGGTCAGCGAGGCGGCGTCGGAGCCGGCGGACGGCTCGGAGAGGCAGTACGCGCCGAGGAGTCCGCCGCCGAGCATGGCCGGAAGGTGTTCGGCGCGCTGTTGCTCGCTGCCGTATCCGGCGAGCGCGTGGCAGGCGAGAGTGTGCACACTGACGCCGAGGCCGACGGTGAGCCGGGCGGCCGCGAGCTCCTCAAGGACCTGGAGGTACACCTCGTAGGGCTGGTTTCCGCCGCCGAACTCCTCGGCGTACGGGAGCGAGAGCAGGCCGGACTCCGACAGCAGGGTGAAGATCTCGCGCGGGAAGCGGCCGGCGTCCTCCTCTTCGGCGGCCGTGGGCCTGATCTCCCGCTCGGCGAGCTCACGCACGAGCGTCAACAGGTCTCGGGCTTCCTCCGTGGGCAACCTGCGGTCCACCGGCCGGGGGCCGTATTCGGTCATGGCGGCGCTCTCCTCCCTGTCGGGCGCTTGCGGCGACGCGCGCGCGGGGTGAGGCCGCGACGCCGGTTTCCGTGTGCCGAGCCGATGATCGCCCCCCGGGTCACAGGGGGCCGTGACCTGCGGCTGCGGCGCTAGGAGTATGCCCGATCGGAGGCCCCACGTCACTGGTTGATCGTCACCGGCTGTCCGGTTCCGGCCCTTGCCCGACGGCCACGAAATTGGTCCGAACCATTGACCTCACTGGTCTAGTCCTTCTACCTTCTCCCCCAACACTGAGCGCGTTCATGCCAAATCTGAACGCAGGTCAGACTCCATCCCTCGACTCCCCTCCGAGGAGACGACATGTTCAGACCGCACCAACGGCGATCGCCGCGCAGGCTGCTCGCCGCCACCACCGCCCTGTGTACGGCCGCGCTGGCCGGCACCCTGCTCGCCGGGTCGGCCTCCGCCCACCCCCTCGGCGCCCCCACCGCCGAGCGTGCGACCGCCACCACCACGGCCCACACCCCCGCGGCAGTCCCGGCGAAGCCGGCCGCCGCGGGCGACAAGGTCGTCGGGTACTTCACCGACTGGGGCGTCTACCAGCGCAATTACCACGTCAAGAACATCGAGACCTCGGGCTCCGCGGCCAAACTGACGCACATCAACTACGCCTTCGGCAACGTCCAGGGCGGCCGCTGCGCCATCGGCGACTCGTACGCCGACTACGACAAGGCGTACACCGCCGACACCAGCGTCGACGGCCAGGCCGACACCTGGGACAACGGCGCGCTGCGCGGCAACTTCAACCAGCTGCGCAAGCTCAAGAAGCTGCACCCCGACCTCAAGGTGATCTGGTCGTTCGGCGGCTGGACCTGGTCGGGCGGCTTCACCGACGCCGCCAAGAACCCGGACGCGTTCGCCCAGTCCTGCCTCGACCTGGTCAAGGACCCCCGGTGGTCGGATGTCTTCGACGGGATCGACATCGACTGGGAGTACCCCAACGCCTGTGGTCTGACCTGTGACAGCAGCGGCAAGGACGCCTTCACCAACGTGATGAAGGCGGTGCGCGCCAAGTTCGGGCAGAACAACCTGGTGACGGCGGCGATCACCGCGGACGCCTCGGACGGCGGCAAGATGGAGGCCGCCGACTACGCGGGCGCGGCACAGTACGTCGACTGGTACAACGCGATGACGTACGACTACTTCGGTGGCTGGGACGCCAAGGGACCGACGGCGCCGCACTCCCCGCTGACCGCGTACGACGGCATCCCGAAGGCCGGGTTCAACTCCACCGACACCATCACGAAGCTCAAGACCCTCGGTGTCCCGGCGGACAAGCTGCTGCTGGGCATCGGCTTCTACGGCCGCGGCTGGCAGGGCGTCACCCAGGACGCACCGGGCGGTACGGCGACCGGCCCGGCCCCGGGCACGTACGAGGCGGGTATCGACGACTACAAGGTCATCAAGGATCGCTGCCCGGCCACCGGGAAGGTGGGCGGCACGGCCTACGCCAAGTGCGGTGACCAGTGGTGGAGTTACGACACCCCGGAGACCATCGGCACGAAGATGGCCTTCAAGGACGCGCAGGGCCTGGGCGGCACGTTCTTCTGGGAGCTGAGCGGTGACACCACCGGCGGCGAGCTGATCAAGGCGATCACGTAGCCACATCGGCAGGTGCGCAGCGAGGGCGGGAGGCGGTGGCCTCCCGCCCTTTCCCGCGCCGGCCGCCGGGCCGGGCGCTACCGGGGCGGGCGGGGCGGCGCCGGGCAGCTCGGTTCGTACTCCTCGATGGCCCGGAGCGTGTCACCCAGGCCGCGTACCAGCAGCGCGGCCACCGTCTCGCGCGGCACCCGCTGTTCCGCGATCCAGTCGAGGGTGACGCCCTCGACGCTGGAGAGCCAGCCGGTCAGCGCCGTACGGGCCAGCGGCGGAATGTCCTCCCGGCCCCAGGCCCCGAACGCGATGGTGGACAGCATCCGGGTGCGGACGGTGTCGCGGATCGCCAGGACCTCGGCGTCGAAGCCGACGCCGCCGGTGACGATGGCCCGGTAGGCCGCCTGATGGTGCTGGGCGTAGCGCAGATGGCCGTCGACGATGTGCTGGACGCGCTCCGCCGGCGGCAGGCCGTGGGTGCTGCCGGCGCGCGCGACGAGTTCGGCCACCGCGTCCTCGATGATCGCGAGGTAATAGCCGCGCTTGTTCGTGAAGTAGTAGTAGATCAGGCCCTTGGCGACCCCGGCCTGGCGCGCGATGTCGTCCATGGACAGCGCGTCGTAGGAGGTGTCGGCGAACAGTTTCCGTCCGGTGGCTATCAGTTCGGCACGGCGCACCTGGGAGCGCTCGGTGTCGCGGGCGGTCGGGCGGGTGGCCTGTCCGCGCTGTTGACTCTTGTTCAAATCCGGCCCTAGTCTCCCGCTGTCACTAGTTTTCCGCAGTATGGCAGACCGCTATGACCTGCGACGCCGCTCCTGGCAGCGGCCCGGTGAAGCACTTCCCTCGCGCACCCGCACGTCTCCACGGCTGCGCCCGCAGCCGGTCGATCGCTGCCCCGGGGAGGACGCAGTGAGCACACCGTTCCGCACATCGCCCGAGGGGCGGACCTCCTGGAAGAAGAGCGCCGTGGCGGCGGTGCCCGCGCTGCTCGCCGTGGCCGCGATGGCGGCGGTGATGGCCGAGGGCGTACTCGCCGCGTCGTTCGCCGTGTCCGGCACCACCTTCCAGGTGTCGTCCGGCAAGCTGACCAGTTCGGGTCTGGCCTCGTATGTGCACACCGACCGGGACGCGGACGGCGCGGGCCATCCCGTGGCACTGCTCGGCATCGGCCGGGCCACGCTCACCGACATCTGCCAGTCGGCCGAGGTGAAGACGCCGCTGGGCCCCGTCGTGTTCAAGCTGACCGCGGGCGGCGCGGCCGGCGCGGTGCGGGCCGACAGCCTGGTCATCGACGGTGCGGATCTGGTGGGCGACGCCCGCTTCGGCACCGCCCAGATCGGCCGCGACGCCGCCTCGCTGGACGCCGTGCCCGGAGTCGGCGGCCCGAAGGGAGACTTCGGGCTCCAGGCCGGGAGCATCGAGGTCGCCGGCGTCAGGTCGCACGCCTGGTCGGCCACCGGTGGCAATTTCCGGCTCAAGGGGCTGCGGCTGAGCGTGAGCCTGGACGGTACGCAGTGTTTCTGAGCGCGTGGCGCGCCCGGTGCGCCGGCCGTCTCGACGCGCGGCTGCCGTGGCCCAGGCGGCGGGCGGCGCTGCGGCACTGGCGGCGGACCCGGCCGTTCTGGGCCGGACTGCTGCTCCTGCTGGGCGGCGCCGAACTCCTGCTGGTGCCGCTGTCGCCGCTGACCGTGCTGGTGAGCCTGGGGCTCGGCGGGCTGGCCGCGCTGGGCATCGGCCTGGCGCTGATGGTGGCCGGCCTGTTCCTGTGGTGCACACCGGCCGCGCACCACTACGTGAGCATCAACGCGCTGATCCTGTCGGTGCTCTCCTTCGCGGCGACGAACCTCGGCGGCTTCCTGGTGGGCATGGGGCTGGGCATCGCGGGCAGCGCGATGGGGTTCGGGTGGACGGTGGTACGGGAGGACGAGGCGAACCCCGGCGGAGCCGACGGGGCCGGGGGCGCGGCGGAAGTTCCGGACCCGGCGCCGGCCCGCGGCGGTACGGCGCGCAAGGTGCTGGCCGTCGGGCTGCCGGTCGCCCTGCTGGCGGCCGTCGGCGGCCCGGCGCCGCGGGCCGGTGCGGCCGCGGTCCCGGCGCCGCGGACCCCGCCGACCGTGACCACCACGATGTTCGCGCCCCGGGGCTTCACGCTCGCCGGAGTCACCGAGGTGCCCACGGCCGGCGGGCCGCTCAGGGCGATGGTGCTGAAGATGACGAGGGCCTCGCTCACCGACTACCGGCTCACCACCCGCGACGGCGGTCCCGAACTGGGCCTGAGTGCCGACTCGTTGGACCTCAGCGGCGAGGTGACCCTGTATCTCACCCGGTTCAGCGGCTGCCTGGAGGGACTGGTCTGTCTCACCTTCACCCCCGACACCCTCCCGGTGCCGCCGGTCGTCCCGCCATTCGTCTTCATGACGCAGGTGGACGCCGAGCAGGCGCTGGTCACCGCGGACCTGATCGTCGCGAACGGGCTGCGGCTGCGGGCCGGCGGCCACCGGGGCGCGGCCCCCTGATCCACCGCCAGGACACCCGCGGGCCCAGCTCAGCCGGATCCGTACATCCGTGGCACGGCCGCCGGGGTTTACCGCCTCGCCGCGTACGAGCACCATCGGCATACGGGGCGGCAGCGGCGGTGGAGAGGTGATACGTGGTCAACCCCTGGCTGGCGATGGAGGCGGGCGCCGACCCGGTGGAACGCACCCGCACGGTGCGACGGGCGCATGCGGCGTTCCTGGCCGGCGGGCCGGTGGCGCCACCGGTCCGCCGGGTGGTCGCCGACTCCTGGCGGCGGTCCGCCGCGGCGCGCGCCGTCTCCGACGGTGCCGCGCCGATCGAGCTGGACGGGCCCGCGCTGCGCGCCTACCGGGACGGGCATCCGCTCGCCCGCGCGATGCCCGTCTTCCGCGAACTGCTCGGCACCATCGCCCACGACGCGGCGCATCTGCTGGCGGTCTGCGATCAACAGGGGCGTCTGCTGTGGGTCGAGGGACACCTCGGGGTGCGGCGCCGCGCAGAACAGATGCACTTCGTCGCCGGCGCCCGCTGGGACGAGCAGCACGCCGGCACCAACGCGCCGGGCACCGCGCTCGCCGCCGACCACGCCGTCCAGATCTTCGCGGCCGAGCACTACAACCGGCAGGTGCAGCCCTGGACATGCGCGGCGGCTCCACTGCACGATCCGCGCACCGGACGGCTGCTGGGGGCGGTGGACATCTCCGGCGGCGACCATCTGGCGAGCCCGCACAGCCTGGCCCTGGTGCAGGCCACCGCGCGGGCCGCGGAGGCCCATCTCGCCGCTTCCGTCCGGGAGTCCGGGGCCTGCCTGACGGCGCTGGGCCGGGACGAGGCGCTGCTCGTCGTGGACGGCGGTCCGCTGCGGCTCGGCCGCCGGCACAGCGAGATCATGACGCTGCTGGCCCACCACCCCGAAGGTCTGACAGGGGACCAGCTCGCGGTGCTGCTGTACGGCGAGCGCGAGATGCGGCCGGTGACGCTGCGGGCCGAGATGTCCCGGCTGCGGCAGCTGGCCGGTCCGCTGCTCGCCTCGCGCCCGTACCGCCTCACCCGACCGGTGACGACCGATCTCGACGCGGTCGAGGCGGAGTTGGCGGCCGGGGACGTGACGGCCGCGCTGGACAGCTACCGGGGGCCGCTGCTGCCGCTGTCGGAGGCGCCGGGCGTACGGCGGCTGCGCGCCGCGCTGGAGGACCGGCTGCGGCGCGCGCTCCTGGGCGCCCGCGACCCCGGCCAGCTGCACCGGTGGTCCCGGGCGCCGTGGGGCGAGCACGACCTGGAGATCCACGAAGCCCTGACGGCCGCCCTGCCACCGCATGCACCGGCCCCGGCCCATCCGGACCGAAGCCGCCGGCATCCCGTCTGACAGCCCGACGTCCGGCGCCGAACGCCCGACACGCCACTTCCGGCGTCCGGCGTCCGGCGTACGACGATCCGGCGTGCGGCGTGCGGCGGTGATACGCCCCGTCCCGGGCCCAGGACCTGCCTGCCTGCCTGCCTGCCTGCCGACCGGCTGACCCGCCGTATGTGCCACGTACGGGCCCTCGCCCCGACCCGTCCGCAGGGCGTGTCCGCGCAACGTTCACGCAACCTCCGCCGCCCTACACTGCGCGCACCGCCCGCCGCACGGGAGCGTCGGGCACCGCGAAGAGAGCGATTGGGAGGCCGCCCCCATGGCCCGTTACGCCAGCCCGGGTTCCGCCGATGCCGTGATGTCCTATCAGCCCCGCTACGACCACTGGATCGGCGGCGAGTTCGTGGCGCCCGCGCGGGGCCGCTACTTCGAGAACCCGACCCCCGTCAACGGCCGGCCGTTCACCGAGATCGCGCGCGGCACCGCCGAGGACGTGGAGCGCGCGCTGGACGCGGCGCACGCGGCCGCGCCCGGCTGGGCCCGCATCTCCGCGGCCGACCGAGCCGTGCTCCTCAACAAGATCGCCGACCGGATGGAGCAGCACCTCGAAGCGCTCGCGGTCGCCGAGAGCTGGGAGAACGGCAAGCCCGTACGGGAGACGCTGGCGGCCGACATCCCGCTCGCCATCGACCACTTCCGCTACTTCGCGGGCGCCGTACGCGCCCAGGAGGGGACCCTCTCGGAGATCGACCAGGACACCGTCGCGTACCACTTCCACGAGCCGCTCGGGGTCGTCGCGCAGATCATCCCCTGGAACTTCCCCATCCTGATGGCGACGTGGAAGCTCGCCCCGGCGCTGGCCGCCGGCAACGCGGTGGTCCTCAAACCGGCCGAACAGACCCCCGCCTCGGTGCACTTCCTGATGAGTCTGATCGCCGATCTGCTGCCGCCCGGTGTCGTCAACATCGTCAACGGGTTCGGCGCCGAGGCCGGCAAGCCGCTGGCCTCCAGTCCGCGGGTGGCCAAGGTCGCGTTCACCGGCGAGACCACGACCGGGCGCCTGATCATGCAGTACGCCTCGGAACACCTGCGGCCGGTGACGCTCGAACTGGGCGGCAAGAGCCCCAACATCTTCTTCGACGACGTCTCCTCCGCGGCGGACGACTTCCAGGACAAGGCGCTGGAAGGCTTCACCATGTTCGCCCTCAACCAGGGCGAGGTGTGCACCTGCCCGTCCCGTGCGCTGATCCAGAGCGGGCACTACCAGGACTTCCTGGCGGCCGGGGTGGCACGTACCGAGAAGATCGTCCAGGGGCATCCGCTGGACACCGACACCATGATCGGCGCGCAGGCGTCCAACGACCAGCTGGAGAAGATCCTTTCCTATCTGGACATCGGCCAGAAGGAGGGCGCCCGCATCCTCACCGGCGGGGGCCGCGCCGAGCTGGGCGGGGAGCTGGAGGGCGGCTACTACGTCCGCCCGACGATCTTCGAGGGCACCAACGACATGCGGGTCTTCCAGGAGGAGATCTTCGGCCCGGTGGTGGCGGTGGCGCCGTTCACCGGCTTCGACGACGCGATCCGGATCGCCAACGACACGCTGTACGGCCTGGGCGCGGGCGTCTGGACCCGGGACGGCGCCACCGCCTACCGCGCGGGCCGCGCCATCCAGGCCGGCCGGGTGTGGACGAACTGCTACCACGCCTATCCCGCCCATGCCGCGTTCGGCGGATACAAGCAGTCCGGCATCGGCCGGGAGAACCACAAGATGATGCTGGACCACTACCAGCAGACGAAGAACCTGCTGGTGTCGTACTCGCCGAAGAAGCTGGGGTTCTTCTAGGGGCACAAGAAAAGGCGCCTGACCTGGACTTTTGCCCGTCAGGCGCCTGCCGCTCGGCCCGCTCGGACCAGGGCCCGGTTTACGTCGTAACTCCCAGTCTCTCCCCTCGCTGTCCCGCTCCTGACCAACTGTTCCGGACCAGTCGCGGACCAAGCCCCCGACTCACCCCGCAGGCGCCGCGCCCGGTTGGCCGGCCCCCGGACGCCGTCCAGGAACTTGGCGTAGTACCGGAAGGGGGCCCCGATGCTCTGGCCCGCGCGGCGAGCGCATTCGGCCGGGTCCACACCGGAGTACAGCCAGAACGAGATCCCGGCGTGGCGAAGGCCGTAGGGTCGCCCGGCCAAGCCGCAGGCTAAGGGCTGTCCCGTCATACCTGGTGGATCAGCGCGCGGCATCAGATGCGGTGCATCGCAAGGCGGAGGAGCGTCCGCCTACTGGTTGTATGCGGATGTTCCGACAACGCGGCGAGGTGCCGTAGCTGTCGTCGCGCGCCCGCCAGGTATGACGGGACAGCCCTTAGCTCCGTCCGGGTCAGGACGTACTTCCTCGCACCCGCCCACGTCCTGCCATACGCAGCTGCGTCCACGTAGTTACCGGCCTGGTTCCGGAACAGTCGGCCGTCCGGCGCCACACCGAACCGTTCGATGTGTGCACGGAGGATGCGTACGAACTGCGGCGGGATGGGCACAGGCCGGGTCGCGGTAGCCGCACGGCGCTGGAGCGAGTGCACCTCGTGCACCGCGCCGTCGTCCGTCCATTCCTTGCCTGCGGTGACGAGCCCGCCCGACAGATTGAGCATCCCCCACCCGATCTTGGGCAGATGGCACTGCTCGAGCCGGAGGTGAATGACCTCCGCCGGCCGCATCGCCGCGTAGCACATGCAGCCGAAGAACGCCTCCAGGTCAGGGACGCGCCCGCGCCGCTGAGCAACCGCCGCGAGAAGCCGGGTCACCTGGGCCGGATCGGGAACGGCAGCCGGGTCGACCTCCTCGTTGACCGCCGGAGCGTTCCACCTGAGCCCGTTGAGTGGGTTCTTCGCGAAGTGACCTTTCTCCACTGCGGTGTTGAGCACTTCGTTGAACGCTGCCCTTTTGCGCCGTGCCGTCTTGGCTACAGCTGCCTGCGCCAGTGACGAGCGCGCTGCGGACAACGTTCACACCCGCCACCGCGGGAAGCCGAATGCTGTGCGTCCAACGCAACTTGCTCAAGCATGGTATGCGCAAACGTCATGGCAGGCGTATGGAGGACTCTCTGCTCCGGGTACGCCCGGCATGCTGCCCGGGGCACGCTCCTGACCGACGCCGAGCGCGGCTGCGGCTCTCGTTCGCCATCGCGGGCGCCTTCCCCGGCCTGATCTACAGGGCTCATGTGTGAGGGACGTTGAGCGTTCGGCCCGGCGCCTCAAGACGGCGCTGTTCCCTTTCGCCGCCGCCCGCGGGGCGCAGCGCGAGGTGGTCGCGGAAGGAAAGCGCACATCATGAGCAAGGATCGCATCGGCCCACTCCACGAGCGCACGGGGCAGGTCGAGTGCAGCAGGACATATGACCAACGAGGCCCCCGAGCGGCGTGATTGAGGCGTCGGACATCTCGATCGGCAGCCCGGGGGCCTCGCTCATTGCGCTTTGCAACCATCACCTGATCGGTAGCCGACTCGAAGAGACTCGCTGACCGCCGGGGCCGGCCTTCAGGACAGGCCACCTTCCGAGAGCAGTCTCTGGCGGCAGATCCACTGGGCGTCGCCGTTCAGAAGCCGGGCGACCAACCGGGTGGCGTCCCCTCGTTGCCCGATTCGGCGGCGAGTGCATTATCGCCGAGGGGTAATGAAGGAGTCATTCACGACGTATCCATCCAGCCCGTGGAGCTCACCGTACGCAATCAGGTCGCTGGTGCGGTTGATGAACCCACGCCCCGAATAGTTGAGCGAGGTGTTGCAGAGAACGCTGAACCCGGTCAATTCACCGAAGGAGGTCAGCAGACCGGCCGCTTCGGGATTCGCGGTCGGGTCGACGGTCTGGGCACGCGCCGTTCCGTCGACGTGCGTCACCGCGCGCAGTTCGCTGGACTCGACCTCACTGAAGTACAGCATGAAGGGATCAGGAACCCCGCCACCGAACCAGCGGCCCGCGTCCTGCTCCAGACAGATCGGGGCGATGGGGCGGTAACTTTCCCGCTGCTTGATCTTGTTGAGCCTGACGGTCGTCTCCTCGGTGAAGGGAGCGGCCAGGATCGACCGGTTCCCGAGCGCGCGGGGGCCGATTTCCCAGCGGCCCTGCACCCAGCCGATGATGTTGCCGTCACGGAGGTAGCGGGCGACCTCGCCGTAGTGCATGGGGCGGATGTCGTAGCGCCGCGGATCGAATTCGACGTCCTCGACGAATTCGCCGCCCGCGTAGACGTCCCAGTCCAGGCCGGCCGACCCGGTGTAGAAGTGCTGGGCGTCGATGGCGGTGCCGATCGCGGAGCCGCTGTCGTTGGGGCACGGCGGGACGAAGACCGCGGGGAAGAGCCCGCACTCGCGCCAGCGGCGATTCCACTCGCAGTTGAGTCCGCAGCCTCCTGAGATGAGCAGCGGCAGGCCCTCCGTCAAGTGCTCCTGGGCGTAGTCGTAGAACCGGTCGAAGATGGCGTCCGAGAGGCGGGCGGCGAGGCTCTTGTACTCGTTTGATTCCACGCCGATGTTGTGGAAAGTGGAATCGGTCATCCGGTCTTTCAGCTGGCCGGTGATGACGTTCTTCTGACCGAGGATGAAGTCGATGACTTCTTGTTCCGCCTGGGTCGCCGGTCGATTCTCGGCAAATCCGGCCAAGGCCATCTGCTTGCCCGCGTCCTGGAAACGGACGAATTCTTGGTGCGGGCTGAACTTGGGGTCTGCGAGCGCGAAACCGTAGGAGTACTTATTGCCCGGGTAGTTGAGCACCTCCTTGAGATGAGTCACCTTCCCGTGCTCGTCGAGGCGGTAGAACGAGCCGATGTTCCCCTCCCACACCAGGCTGTAGAAGGGCTGGTCCCGACGGAATGACGACATTCCATAGGACGTCATGATGTGGGAGCGCTCATGCGTGGAGGAGAAGACGCGCACGTTCTTTCCGAAGAACCGGCCGGCCTCGTCCGAAATCGCGGATGCGCCCACACCGTAGTACCCGGTACGCGAGGGTTGGTCGGTGGCCTGGGTCCCCTTGATCCAGCCGCTCATGGCGACGACGTCCGGCTGCTTGTCCAGCCGGTCCGCCGCTACGGCGAACACCTCGGCGGTCGGGTTGCTGTAGCGGAGGAACGAGTCCTTCTCCGCCTCCAGGGAGAAGAGCAGCTTGCCGTCCTCGACGGCTGCGATCGCCCCGTCATGGCCTTCCTTGAAGGAAAGAATCAGCATGATGGTCCGTTTCTCTGTGGATTCCTGACATGGCTGTTGGGCGCCGGGATCACACGGGGCCGGGGTCGGCCGCCGCCCGACGTGGAGAGACAGGGGCCGCTACCCGACTGGACCAGGCGGCGTGGGGGCGCAAGTTCGCCAAGGGTGCGTACGGACCAGGCGATGCCATCCCGGGCGGCGGGATGCGCATCGGGCCCATCCGGGGTCATCGAGGCCCTATGCGCCGTGTTCAAAGGCATCAGGCGCGACCGAGAGGGCTTTCAGGGCGAGCCGATGCAACTGCGGGTTGGCGGACAGGGCGCCGGTGCCACCTTGGGGTGAGGCGCCCAGGAGATCGGTGCAGACACCGCCTGCTTCCTCCACGAGGATCTGCACGGCGGTGATGTCCCAGGGGTTCACGACCGGTTCGGCTGCGATGTCGAGGGTCCCTTCGGCAACCATGCAGTGCTGGAGGAAGTCCCCGAAGGCACGGTCCTCCCAGCACGCTTCGACCAGGCGGAGATACGCCTCATGGGAGTGGAAGGTGTCCCAGGTACGTGTGCTGGTCGTGGACAGATATGCCTCGGCGAGGCGGGTGTTGCCGGACACGCGCAGCGGCCCAGGGGCGCTGTCGGCCGACCCGCGCCGCAGCCAGGCCCCCTGTTCGGCCGCCGCCCACCAGCGACTGTGCAGGGCGGGGGCACTGATCACACCGACGGTGGGTCGGCCGTCCTCCAGCAACGCGATCAGGGTGGCCCAGACCGGTACCCCGCGCAGGAAGTTCTTGGTGCCGTCAATGGGGTCGACCATCCAGGTGCGCCCGGTCTCGACGGAGCCACCGGTCTCCTCCCCGGCAAAGGCGTCGTCCGGGCGTGCGAACTGCAGCGCCTCGCGTACGGCCGTTTCGACAGCGATGTCCGCGTCGGTCACGGGCGTACGATCCAGCTTCTCCTGGGTCCGCAGGTCGCGGGCTTGGAAGCGACGGCTGGTGATGCTGTCTGCGACATCACCCAGCCGCAGGGCCACTTCGAGGTCGTCCTGTCGTGACATGGGGCGCCTCACTGCACACCTCCTGGGTTTCGGGAGCTCTGCCCCCTCGGCCATCCGGGCCGAGCACCAAGGGGCTACCGGATCACTTCGCGTGCAGTTCGAACATGCGGTACTCCATGACCCGCACTTCCTCGATCCGGCGCACCCGGTCCAGCAGTTCGACCCGCATACCCGCTTCCTCCGCGAGGGCGTCGAGCCGTTCGCGGTCCCCGAGGTCGGCCGTACCGAGGAGCAGCCTGCCGCCGTCGGCCAGATGCTCAGCGGCGCCGGCGAGGTACCGGGCCTGGCCCTGGTAACCCGGGTCGAAGACCGCGGAGTGCAGATCGGTGGAGAGCGGGAAGTCCTCCTCCACATAGGTCCAGGGGACGTTCCAGAAGATGGTGTCGAAGCGCTCCGTGGGCTCGAGAGCCGCGTACATGTCGCTGTGGAGGACGCGTACCCGGTCGCTCACACCGTGCCGCTCGACGTTGGCGGCCGTATTGGCCACTGCCTTTTCGTTGATGTCCAGCGCGGTGACGAAGGCACAGCCGTGGAGCGCGGCGGTCACGGCGATGACACCCGTGCCGCAGCCGACCTCCAGGAACGATCCACCCTTGGGGTAGGGCACCATCGAGGCCATCACCTCGGTGGCGGCGCTCAGGGTGCTGGGGAAGACGCCTCGGTGCAGGCTCCATTCCCGCCCCAGCAGGGTGAAGGAGTCGGGCAGGTCGTCGCCCACGAGGGCGTGCTGCAGGGCCCGCGCCACGGCCTCGGGGGACTCCTCGGCAGTCATGGTCTCTCCCTCTTCGGTGGTGTTGGTCATCGGGGCGGGTCGGCCGCGTACCGCACGAGTGCTTCGCGGTGACGACCGATCTTTCGGAAGGCTTCGGCGTACTGGTCGATGAGCGTCGTGTCCTGGGGCCAGTTGGTGAAGGTGGGCAGGGACAGCGCGTGCTGCTCGACGTGTTCGGCGTGTGAGCCGGCCTCCGGTGCGCTGCCCTTCTTCGGCGTTCCGGGGAAGAGGGGGTTCTCCGGGCGGGCGTAGAGCGGCAGCGTCGAGAGCCGGGGGCCGGAGGGGGCGCCCACTTCCATGCCTTCGGCGCGCAGTGCCTCGATGAGCACGGAGCGTGGGACGCCGCCCAGTTCCTCGGGCCGGTAGAGCGGTTTGTAGCCGTACCAGGCGCCCATGTCGACATGGTCGGCAACGTGTACCGGCTCCAGATAGGTCACGTCCCCGAGTTGCTCGCCGAAGTAACGCAGGCAACGGTGCCGGGCCTCCTTGCGCGCCGGGAACGCCGCTAGGGCGTGCCGGGCCACGATGGCGTTGAACGGCGACATGCGCAGCTTGAGCCCGAAGCCGGTGACCCAGTGCGCACGCAGGTCCTCGTCGAGGACGGCGTCCCGGGAGCGGTCCCGGTAGTGCCCGAGGAGCGTGGCGCGGTCGTGCACCTCGGGGTCGCTCGTGACGAGGATGCCGCCCTCCCCCGCGTAGACGGCCTTGTTGGCCTGGAGGGAGAAGACCGCGGCATCGCCGAAGGTGCCGACGGGCCTGCCCTTGTAGTGGCTGCCGTGGGCGTGGGAGCAGTCCTCCAGGACACGCAGCCCGTACCGCTCGGCGATCCGCAAGATCGCGTCTATGTCGCAGGGGTGACCCCACTGGTGGACGACCGTGATCACCTTGGTGCGCTCGGTGAGCGCGGCTTGAAGTGCTCTGGGATCCAGACCGCGGGTGTCGCGGTCGATATCGGCCAGGACCACGTCACCGCGGAGCGCGAAGACGGGGCTGAGCGCCGCATGGTAGGTGAGTGCCGGCCCCACGACGTCCACGCCTTCGCGCACGCCGAGCGCGAAGTAGGCGGCGAGGAGGGCGCTGGTACCGGAGTTGAAGGTGACCGCGAAGCGGGCTCCGTCCTTCAGAAAGGCGAGAAAGTCGGCCTCCAGCCGGCCGATGGGGCCGCTGTTGCCCTTGATGGAGATGTCGGTGTTCCGCTGCTCGGCCAGTTCGGACAGCTCCGCCTCGTCGGCAGGGGGCGGCCAGACCTCGTGCGGCAGCGGCTGTTCGATGGCGGGTGCGCCTCCGAGGAGGGCGAGTTTTCCGGCGGTGGCCATGTGTCCTTCCTGCTCTCGCGGGTGGGCTTGGGCTCGACTCGTGGGATACGGCGTCCGCTTCGTACGGTGCGGTGTGCTTGGAGCATCGGAGGCCGTGCGTCGGGCCCCGGGTGCAGGCGAGTACGGGCTCCTTGAAGGTGATCTGTGCCCGCCGGGTTCTCCCTCACAGCTCGCGCCGTCCGGCGCGGCCCGCTCGGCGGCAGGGGCCTGGCCGGCCTCCGGGTCGCCGATGACCCGTACTTCGGGCGCGTCGCTCCCCCAGCGCCGGAGGCTGTCGTGTCCAGGTGCCGTCGATGGGTCAGGCGCACTGCTCGGCGAGCTCGTTCTGCTCACGTAGCCGGTCTCGGTAGATGCCATCGATCGTGCGCACGGCGATGAGTTGACGCTGCAGATGGTCCTGGCGGTAGCAGCGGTCGTCCAGGTGCCCCAGATGGTGGGAGATCATGGAACGCACGGTGTCGGTCTTGGGGCCTTCCCAGGTGTAGCGCTCCAACGGCAGGCCGCCGGTGGCGTGCAGGACGGCGGCCCCGGGGACGACGTTCAACGCGCCCTCCGTACCGAGCACGCAGAGGTGCTCCATCTTCTCGTAGTGATGACGTGAGATGCGCAGAGAGCCTGCCAGCCCCGTTGAGGGATAGCTGCACATGAGGCTGACGAGATCCTCCAGCCGACGATCCCGCATCTCTTTGTAGTGGTGCACGAAGGCGGAGTGCACCCGAGGGGGTTCGGGTTCGGGGAACATTCCGCTGAGCACATCGATGAGGTGGTAGCCCATGTCAAGCAGCACACCGCCCATCGCCTGCTCCCTGGAGGCGCGCCAACCAGTGGTCGGATGAGCCAGGTTGAAGTGGTAGTCGTAGGAGAACCAGTAGGGCTGCCCGATCCGCGCGAGGTTCTCCTGGGCGAACTGGAACACAGGGTTGAAGTTCCGTTGCAGCAGCGTGAAGACGCTGCGGTCAGCCCCTTGCGCCAGGCGTATCAGTTGCCGGGCTTCCTGTTCGGTGACAGCGAACGGCTTCTCCTTGATGACGTGTCTGCCGTGCGCCAGAATTTTCGCACAGACCGGGAAGTGTTCACCATGCGGCACGGTGACCACTGCGGCGTCGAATTCGACATTTTCAAGTGCCTGGCCGAGGAAATCGAAATGCGGGAATCCCCACGCATCGGCGAGCGACCAGGCCGCCGGTGCGGGGTCGACGCCGCCGACGACATCTGCGATCTCCCGCACGATCGGGAGATATTCCTTTCCCTGATGTCCAGCAAATCCGACCACCAATACCCTCGGCCGCGGACGCACGTTCTTCAACCTGTCACTGGGCATGCGATATATCCCTCCTCGCAGAACATCATTTGAGGATGGTGCGGCCAGCCAGGAAAGACTCACGGAGATCCCTGTCAAGCTCTTGACCGCAGACAGTTCAGAGAGCTCTGCGGCCCTCCCCGGAAGCATTGGCGAGCCAGGTATGTGCTGCGACTACGACGTCCTTGATAAAGGTACTTCCGCTGCGCTGTGCGTTCTCATCGAGCAGTGAGACCTCCTCGACTGATATCCAGGCGAACTCGGTGTGCTTGTCCCATTCGAGTTCGGGCGAGGAGAGGTCCCCGTCCACCTCAACGACATAGTCCGACTCGATGTGCCGTAGGCCGTGCGCCATCCACCCCTCGTACGCCACTCGCGCAAGAACGCGGCGCAGCTGCCACCCGGTCTCCTCCGCTATCTCCCTGCGGAGCGCGTCCAGGAGGGACTCCCCGTCCTCCACGGCTCCGCCGACGACATCCCAGCACTCGGGGAAGAGGCGTCGGCCGGCCGAGCGGCGCTGGACGAAGATCCGGTCGTCCGGGTCGCGGATCAGCGCGCCCACCACCTGTCGGGGTTCCGTCACCTCGGCCACGTCAGCCGCTCACCGCGCCCAGCCGGAGGTGCACACAGCGGGTGAGCACTCATGGGTCCACCCGCGTCCCAGAACGCCGTCCAGTCGGAGTCACCGTCGTACGGAGCGAGCGACGTGGTGCGGGGCCCGGGGCGGCGATCTCTGCGACCAGTCGGCGCCCGGTTGCCGAATCCGTCGCAGCGGCCGGAAAGGGCTGCTGGAGGAACTGGGCGACGGCCAGAACTCCCACCGAACCTACAGCCGTAGGTCTTGTTTCACAGAACCGGCTGACCATTCTTCCCTCATTTCACCTGCACATAAAACTCACACGCGACATGCATCGAGCAAAATACACACGGGACCGAACAACCAAACGGGAACGCCAAAGCGAGCAAAATTGCCACTAGAACGCGATTGCCAGCGTACCTACATTTTGCCCTGAATACCACATGGCACCCTATGCGGCGCACCGGGCTCACCCAAGACCTCGGACGCCTCAATTTCTTCTTGACATGCCATCAACTCATGCGTTGACGAGCACACCCCGGTGGTACCGCGCATCCAGTCGGCCGCACTCGCTCGTGCAACTCACACCGAGCCACAGGTCACTATCGCCTCGGTCTGCCTGCTTGGCAGGTGAAAGATTCCCTCTCACGCTTACCCCAAACAATCATTTTCTGCCATCATTGACGGTTAAACGATCTATGCGTTGGCCGGATCCACAGGGAGAGTTCCTGCTGAGTGATGAGGGGCCGCTCGGCCGTCCGTCGTCAGTGCGGGTTTTTCAAATTCACGCCGACGCGTGGTGAAGGACGAGGACGGCTTTCACGATGTCGGTGATGCGGTTGGTGGTGCGGCGGAGCTTCCGTAGCAGACGCCAGTTCTTCAAGGTGGCCATTGTGCCGGCGCTGCCACCGCTTGAGCCGACGGCTGCGGAACGGGACGCGGATATGGCGGCCTGCTCCCTGATACGCCTTGTCCGCCCAGCAGCGGATCCCGGCCTTGGCCAGAGCATCGACAAGGCCGCGCGTGCGGGCGGCGGTCGGTGTCGCCGCAGCGCAGGTGGGCCAGGACCAGCAGAGCCTGTCGGCCGACGGTCGGACGCCGCCGACCGCGAACCGATCTCTCTCCGCAACCACCACGAATCGACGCACCAGGGCCAAGCCGAGAACCGCAAGCAGCAACCGTCACTCGACAAGCAACACTTATCGAGATCCATCGACAGAAAGGCACGGTGACGCCGCCGACCACGGCGCCCTCCGGGGCGAGCGTCTTCGCCCAGCACGGCCGTACGGCGGATCTCCGGTCCTGCCGTCCCGGGGCCGGTTGCCGCTGCCTGCCGGCAGAGGGCTGTAGTACCACTCCTGCTCCCCGGACGGGTCCTTCGTTCACAGACGGCGGGCGACCAGGAAGGCGTAGCCGATCTGCGGGAGCGCACCGAACCGGGGAAGGGAGCGGGTTGAGTTGAAGAACTCGTAATGGGGGTCATCGGCGGAGGGCACGACATCGTCGAAGGCATCGGCGAACGCCTGATAGGTGCGCCGGACGTGCTCTCCGATGTCCTTGAACTCCACCACCTCCAGATCGGCGTGGTCGAGGGCCTTGCGGAGCTCCGCCGGTTCGGGCAGCGCGGGGGACCCGAACGCCCGGCACGTCTGGCGAACCAGATCCGCGTCATCCCCGCTCACCGGTGACCGGACCAGTACATCGGTGATGACGAGCGGGCTACCGGGCCGCAGGGTCCGGGCGATCTCGGCGAGAGCGGTGGTCCGGTCGCTGATGTGCATCATGGACTCGATCGCCCAGGCACCGTCGAAGGACGCGGCTTCGAAGGGCAGTGCGCAGGCGTCCGCGTACCGGAAGTCCACCCGGTCTGCGAGCGCATCGGCGTCCGCCCGGATTCGGGCGAGGTCGATGTCCTGGTCGCTGACCGAGATTCCTGACACACAGGCACCGGTGGCCCGTGCGATGCGCAGGGCGGGCCGTCCGGTCCCACAGCCGACGTCCAGCAGGCGCTGGCCGGCTGCGGCGGCCAGCCGCTCCGCCACGAGGTCGGTGAGCCGGTCGGTGGCTTGGTCGAGCGAGCGGTGATCTGTGGCGTTGTCCCAGTAGCCGACGTGGATGTTCCCGTCGACGGCCGCGCCGTCGACGTTCTCGGTCTGCTGGTCAGGGAACGGGCCGACGTCCAGTGGCGACGGTTCGGTGTGGTGCACGGATCGGTCGTTGGTCATCGAAGCCTCCCGAGCATGAGGGGTGTGTGAGCTGGTGAAGAGGACCACCTGCCGCACTTCGCCGAGTGAGCGGTCAAGGGCTTCCAGAACGAACGTGATGCCTTCGCCCGGTACGTGAAGTCGGGGGGCGATGCCGTTGAGGGTCTGTGCACTTCCGTGGGCGACGCGGAATCCGGCGACGATCTCGTCGAGGACCAGGTGGATGCGTGTTGCGCACAGAGCACACATACGGCGGCAGGCACTCGTGATCGATGCCGACTGTGGTGGCCGGCGGTGGTTCCACCATGGCGGCGGCATCCTCGACTTGACGGCGCAGTAGGTCGCGACTACGAGGATGGCAGTGCCGGAGCGCCGGGATGTCACGGACAGCCGCCTCGGCTCTGCCCGGACAGCCTGCGATGGGTCCGGGTACGTGGGCGGGTCCTGGGGTCCCGAACCACCATCTGACGATCGATTGGTCACCGAAGTAGCGGAAGTGGACTCCGCGTTGGGCGATCAGCCGGGCCCCGGAGTGGTGGACCCGGGAGAGGCGGAGGGCGTGGATCGCCGACTCGGTACCCGAGTGGGAGAAGACCGCTCGATCCGCCGCGGGAAGGCGGTCCACGAGGAGTTCGGCGAGTTCCACCTCCGTCTCGCGGCCGAGGGCGTTGGTGTCGCACCATGCGGCGGTCTGCCCGAGCGCTTCTTGCGCGACGGGGTGATCACAGCCCAGGAGCACCGGCCCCTTCAGCGTCGCGCGGTGCACCTGGGCCATGGAAGCACGAGCCACAGAGTAGGGGCCGATGAAGCCGAGGACGTCCGTGAGGCATCTGCCGTAGGCCCTCTCCAGCTGGTGTCTGACCGAGGTAGTGGGCATCGAGCGACCATTCTCCTGGAGGGCGCTCGGCCCGTCCAGGGCGCCGAGGGGAGCCAGTCGGAACGGATGGCGAGGATCCGCCCGACCTGTGCCGCCATGGGGCCGGGCAGGGTACAGAGTCGGCGAGGCCGGCGACCGAGCCGTCCGTCCCGGTCAGCGAGGGTGCGACGGCGAGACTCCGGTCGTCCCCCCCGATCCCCCTTGGCCATGTCTTGGATACCGTCGTGCGCAGCGTCGCGGGCACTGCTTTGAGCCGTGATCCCCCAAGGGCGGTGTGCTGCCACGGCCAGATCCGTTCGCCGGGCGCCGGGCGCCGAAGGGCAGACAGGTCCGGCGCCTCCGATCGTCCAGGCGTTCCGGCGCGAAGTAGTCCGGATCGTGGGTCTGCGGTTCGTCCCACTGAGGCACATCGGAACCACTCGTCCAGGAGCCGGTGCCCGGTCCTGGCCCCTTTCCGCCTCCGGGCCGCCGCCACCCCGGTCGCGGGAACGGTCGCAAACGTCATGGCGGTGCGCGGAGGACTCGCCGCTCCGGGGATGCCTGGCATACCGCCCGGGGCAGGTTCCCGGCCGACGCCGGGCGCGGCTGCGCCTCGCTCGTTCGTAGGCACGGGTGCCTCTACGGCCTCCCCAGAGAACCGGTGCCAGTGGAATACGCGAGTGAAGAGGCGAGCCCACCAGTAAACCGCCCCTCAGTGCCGCTCTGCTCTCACGGTATGCACGTGACGCATACGGCATGTGCGGAAGTCTCGTTGGACGCATGGTCCTTGACGTCTCCAGCGTGGGTCCACGACGCAGTCGGCCACCGTGCGGCCACAGCTCACCCAGCAGCTGCGTCGGTCGAGTCCAGCGACGGACGACGGTCCGCACCCGGACACAGGGGCAGAACCCTTCCCCTACAGGACGAGGTGCGAGCCGCTTTGAATCCGATACGTGCTCCAACCGAAACGCAGAAAGATGAGTCTTCGCAGGCTTGGCATCGCGGGCATCGCGGGCATCGCGGGCATCACGGGCGCGGTCGCGCTCGCTGCCCTGGTCTCCGTCGCCCCCACGGCGCCGGCCGCCCCGGCGCTCAAGGCCGCAATGTGCGGGCAAGCGGTGTCGAATCCCGTGACCGACTGGCCAAGTGCCGCGCCGCCGGACAGGACCGGCCGGAATCGCACGCGGTCGACGCGCCGATCGGCCGACCCCGCCGGCGGCTCGGTCCCCCGGACCCGGTCCGGACCGTCCGCGGGACCGGCTACCGCCTGGTCGGCACCGCGCCCCGGCACGAGTAGCGGCGGACTTCTCCGCAGTGTGCTGTTTCTGGAGACCGGAAACCTTTGTCCGTTCCGGCAGCTCACATGTTGATCATGTGGCCGGCCAGGCCGTGCACGGCTTCCTTGACGGCCTCGCCCAGGGTCGGGTGGGCGTGCACGTTGCGGGCGACTTCGTGCACGGTGAGGTCCCACTGTTGAGCCAGGGTCAGCTCCGGCAGCAGTTCGGTGACGTCCGGCCCGATCAGGTGGCCGCCGATGAGCTCGCCGTGCGTGGCATCGCTGATGAGTTTGACGAAGCCGGTGGTGTCACCGAGGCCATGGGACTTGCCGTTCGCGGTGAACGGGAAGGTGGCGACCTTGACGTCGTAGCCGAGGTCGCGGGCCTGGGCCTCGGTGTGGCCGAAGCTGGCGATCTGGGGCTGGCAGTAGGTGGCCCGCGGGATCATCGCGTAGTCGAGTTCCATGGTCTCGGCGGCGGCGATCGTCTCGGCGGCGATGACGCCCATGGCCTCGGCGGCGTGCGCGAGCATCAGCTTGGCGGTGACGTCGCCGATGGCGTAGAGGTGCGGGACGGAAGTGCGGCAGCGGCCGTCGACGTCGATCGCGCCGCGCTCGGTGAGCGCCACGCCCGTGTTCTCCAGGCCGTAGCCGGTGATGTTGGGGGCGAAGCCGATGGCCTGGAGGACCTTGTCGGCCTCAAGGATCTGTTGTGCACCGTCCTTGCCCGTGACGGTGACCCGGACCTGGGGGCCGGACTCGTCGATGGCGTCGACCCGGGTGGAGGTGAGGACCTCGATACCCAGCTTGCGGTACTGGCGGGCCAGTTCGGCCGAGACCTCGGCGTCCTCAAGGGGTGCCATGCGGTCGAGGAACTCGACGACTGTGACCTTCACGCCGTAGTTGTGCAGCACGTAGGCGAACTCGATGCCGATGGCTCCGGCGCCCGCGACGATGACCGACTGCGGAAGGTCCTCGGCGAGGATCTGTTCCTCGTACGTCACCACGCGCGCGCTGCGTTTGGTGCCGGGCAGCAGCTTGGGGGTGGCACCGGTGGCGATGATGCAGTGCTCGAAACCGATGGTCCGGATGTCGCCGTCGTAGCCGGTGACCTGGAGGGTATGCGGGTCGAGGAAGGTGCCGCGGCCGTCCAGCTCGGTGATCTTGTTCTTCTTCATCAGGTAGTGGACGCCCTTCACCCGGCCGTCGGCGACCCTGCGGCTGCGGCGGAACGCCTCGCCGTAGTCGAAGGTGACCTGGCCGTCGACCTTGATGCCGAAGGTCTTCGCCTCCCGGGTGAAGATGTGGGCCAGTTCCGCATTGCGCAGCAGGGCCTTGGTGGGGATGCAGCCCACGTTCAGGCAGACGCCGCCCCAGTACTTCTCCTCGACGACGGCGACGCGCCGGCCCAGCTGGGCGGCGCGAACGGCGGCGACGTAGCCGCCGGGCCCGGCGCCGAGTACGACAACATCGAATCGATCGTCCTGCTCGGCCATGGATCGTTCCTCTTCCATCTCATCTGCCGTTCTCAGGCTTGCTGGGTCAGGTGGCGTACTTGGTGACGAAGGCGGCAATGGTGTCACGCATCTGCCGCAGACACGGGTCTTCGACGGGGTAGTGGCCGGCGTTGTCCAGGGTGCCGGTCCCGACCGGGACCATCGTGCTGCGGGACAGGACCGGCAGGCTCAGGCGGTGGGGGCGCCGGCGGTCCTCGGCGGGCTGGGTCAGCAGCACCGGGCAGGCGTCGGAGCCGGCCGGTTCGACCGCGGGCACGGGTCTTCGTTCGGCGAGGGCGGACATCTCGCCGGCCAGGCTCATCGGGTACTTCAGCGAGGCGGCCGGGGTCCCGGCCGGCAGGCCCATGAGCAGGGCGCCCACACGTGCGAACGCGACACTGTCCGAAACGAACCACCCGAGGGGACGGGGAAGACGCTGATCGCGAACCTCGGCTGCGGACGCACGGCATCGCCTCGCACCCGGGGGCAGTCGGCCGAGGTCCGAGAAAAGGCGCCCGACCTGGGCTTCTGCCCGTCAGGCGCCTTTCGCTGGATCCACTGGATCCACTGGATCCACTGGAGGAGAGCCGAGTCCGGAATACGTGGTAACTCCGCGCCCTCCCCACCGCCATCCGATTCCTGACCAGTCGTTCCGGTCTGTTTCCGGTCTGTTTCCGGTCCGCATCCGGGCTCACCCCGCAGTCCCGGCGTGCCGGAAGTCTCAGACCGTGCCCTGTGCGGGGCCAGCGGAACGATCCCGTTGCCGGGCCGCCTTGTCCCGTGCCTGGGTGGGCCCGCGAGTTCCCCTGCCTCCGTCCCGCTCCCCTGGCGGGGCCGTCCGATAGAGCACGGTGTCGATGATGAGGTCGAGCTCCCGCGGACTCGGTGGCTCGCCGGTGAGCAGAAAGGTTTGCAGTATCAGAGCGGGGCCGGTGCGAGCGGCCAGCGGGTGCACGGCCTCGGGGCCGAACTCGCCGGTGCGCACGCCCTCGTGCAGGATGCCTTCGATGCGCTCCAGGCGCGGCGTGATGATCACGTCGGCGAACACGGCGCGCAGGTCCGGTTCGCGCAACAGGTCGACGATGAACTCGATGCCCGGTACGAGAGTTCGGCCGGCCAGCACAGCACTGAACGCGGCGAGGGCGCCGGCGAGGTTTTCCCGGGCCGAGTGCTGCGGGTCCGGCTCGGGCAGCGGGGGCAGAGCGTGGCGCAGTGTGTCCACAACCAGGGGCTGTTTGCCGGGCCAGCGTCGGTAGAGGGCGGCCTTGCCCGTGCCGGCGCGGGCGGCGATGCCCTCCATGGTGAGCCGTCCGTAGCCGTTCGCGGCCAGTTCGTCGAGCGTCGCGACGTAGATCGCGTGCTCCAGTTCCGCACCTCGGCGGCGGCGGCCGGGTGTCGCGCTCTCTGCCATGGGTTCAACAGTAGACGGTGGCGTTCCTTCCTGCCTACACTCTTAGGGAACGACCCCGTCTACTAGAAGAGGTGAGGGTTGATGGCCGATCTGCATCCTGCGCATGACCACCAGGACAGCCGGGAGCCGGCGATAGATTTCGAGGCGGTGTACCAGGGGCGCGAGATCTCCTACGGAGCGGACGACCACCGGACGGACCTGATCCCGTGGGAACTGGACGCTCCCCAGCCGCTGCTCGTCGAGCTGGAGGCGGCGGGCGAAATCACCGGCCCGGTTCTGGAGTGCGGCTGTGGGCTCGGGGACAACGCCCTGTTCCTGGCGGGCCGCGGCTATGAGGTGACCGCCTTCGACGCCGCACCCTCCGCGATCGAGCGCAGCCGGGCCAAGGCCACCGCCGCCGGCAGCGCAGTGACCTTCACGGTCGCCGACGCCACGGAACTTCGCGGTATCCCCGGAGGCTTCCGCACGGTCGTCGACAGCGCCATGCTGCACTGCCTGAACACCGATCAGCGGCGGGCGTACCTCGCCGGACTGCGCCGGGTGTGCACGCCCGGTGCGACGCTTCACGCCCTGTGCTTCCGCGGCGAGTTGGCCGCTCGTCTGAAGATGCCGGCCGCCACGGACGAACACAGCCTGCGCGAAGCTTTCCGCGACGGCTGGACGATCCGGCGCATGGAGTCCCGCGACTACACCACCGGTCTGACCAGGCAGGTATGGGAGGACTTGATGCCCGCCGCATCGGGCGCCGCGGAGCGGGACGACACCGTGACCGTCGACCAGCACGGCAGAGTTCTGCTGCCGTTCTGGCAGATCACCGCCGAACTGGCCTGATCGGCCACAGCCGAGCGGCGGGGTCTTTCTCGGCGTGCCTGAGGAAGACCCCGGCGCCGGTACCCGCCTGTTGAGGCTTCCGCCACGCTCGACACGTGCGCGGCAGCGGGCCAGGACTACCGGCGCGAGGACGGCGCGACGGGCTCCACCTGCATCGAAATCGAGGACGAGCCCCTCGGCCGGAGGCCGAACGTCCGGTACCCCGGCTGGAGTCCGCGTCGAGAGGAGGTGTTCGGTCGGGACATGTCTTGGGGCCTACCTGAAGACCTGAGAAGCCGTATTTCTCTCGGATTCTGATCGAACAGGGTCCCTGGCCGGTTGATCCTGGCCGGGTGGCGGCATGAGAACAGGGCCCCTCGGCAGCTCGGCGTTCCGGCACCCGAGCACCGAGGAGGCCCTGTTCTCCGCGTTCTCCCAGTCCTGCGCCACAGCTGTACGAGAACGGGGCCGGGACCGGATGCGGCGGGCGTCATCCTCCTCGTCCCACCGTTCGGTCATCGCGTGGAGCTCGGCGAGCGTGGCGGCCTCGGGAACGGGGGCCAGGGGGTTTCGGCGGAACCGGCCGGTCCGCCCAGGTCGTCCGCGAGACGCAGTTGCTCCTCGCCGTCCGGACCGGCGCCCGCCCCACCCGTCACCGCGGCATACCCACGGCGATCCCCACCCGGCCCGGCCCTGCCAGGGGTGTCACCGCGTCCGCGCCGCAGCTCTCCGTCCCGTCGTCATTTCTTGACGAATTCGGTGGTGTAGGTCTTCTTCAGGTCGATCGTGGCGTCCTTGAGGTTGGGGTTGAAGGACTTCAGGACGCGCTCGACGGTCGCGGGGCCGTCGGCGGGCATCACACCGTCCTTGGTGAACATCGGGAGGGTGTCCTTGATGGCCTTGACGTAGAGCTCCTTGCCGCCCTGCGCGTAGTCGGCGGGCATCTTCGCGGCGATCTCCTCGGGCGTGTGGGTGGACATCCACTTGAGGGTCTTGACGAAGGCGTTGGCGAGCTTCTGGACGGTGTCCTTGTGGCTGTTCACCCAGTCCGTGTTCATGTAGAGGCTGGAGGAGGGATAGAGGCCGCCGAGTGCCTGCTGGGAGCCTTCGGGGGTGCGCATGTCGACGAGCACCTTGCCGAGCTTCTTGTCGACGACCTGGGCCACGGTCGGGTCGGTGGTCATTCCGCCCTGGATGGAGCCCTGTTGGAGGGCGGAGAGGAAGGTCTGCCCGGCGCCGACCGCGACCGAGTGGAACTCCTCCGTCTTGACGCCGTTCTTGACCGCCAGGTACTTGGTGAGGAAGTCGGTGGACGAGCCGAGACCGGTGACGCCGAGCGTCTTGCCCTTGAAGTCCTTGGGGGACGTGATGTCACCGGCGGCCTTGGTGGAGACCACCTCGACCTCGCCGGGGGTCCGTGCCAGTTGGACCACCGATTCGACCTGCTTGTTCTTCGCCTGGAGGTCGAGAGTGTGGTCGTAGAAGCCGACGACGCCCTGGACGTCGCCGGAGAGCAGGGAGGTGGTGGCCTGAACGCCGGCCGGTTCGGTGAGCAGGGTGACGTCCAGGCCCTCTGCCTTGAAGTAGCCGAGCTGCTGGGTGAGCCGGGCGGGGAGGTAGATGACCTTGTCGAGGCCGCCCACCATGATCTTGAGCTTGCCGTCCGCGGCCGCCCCCGAGGAGGAGTCGCCGCAGGCGGTCAGGCCGGTGAGGGCGAGCGCCGCGGCGGCCACGGCGGCGGAGATCTTGAGCTGGGTGCGCATGGTCACGTCCTTGTGAGGGGGCGAAGGGGAAGGGTGCTCAGCGGGCTGCGCCGGAGTCGTCCGGCTTCCAGCGGAAGAGCCGCTTTTCGAGGAAGGCCAGCAGCCCTTCGGCGAGCAGGGCGACGACGGCCAGGATGACCATGGCCGCGTAGACACCGGCGGCGTTGAAGGTGCCCTGGGAGGCGGAGACCAGCAGGCCCAGGCCCTTCGTCGCGCCGATGTACTCGCCGACGATGGCGCCGATCAGGGCGAAGCCGAAGCTGACGTGCAGGCTGGTGAAGATCCAGGAGGTGGCGGAGGGGATGACGACCTGGAGGGTGACCTGGCGGTTGCTGGCGCCGAGGATCCGGGAGTTGGCGACGAGGTTGCGGTCGACCTCCCGGGCACCCTGGAAGGCGTTGAAGAACACCGGGAAGAAGACCAGGACCACGGCGGAGGCGACCTTCGAGGCCGGCCCGAGGCCGAACCAGATGAGGAAGATAGGGGCGAGGACGATCCGCGGCAAGGCGTTGAGGACCTTGATATAGGGGCCGAGTACATCGGCCAGGAAGCGGACCCTGCCGAGCGCGATGCCGAGGACGACACCGGCGAGGACGCCGATGACCCAGCCGAGCAGTGCCTCGTAGAGCGTGTACCAGACCTGTTCCACGAGGCTGCCCTGCGGGGTGCCGTTGACGGCCCACTGAGTGATCTGGTCCCAGATCTTCGACGGCATCGAGAAGTTGAAGGGGTCGATGACGGCGGCGCGGGCCAGCCATTCCCAGAGGCCGAGCAGCCCGACGAGGAGCAGGATCCGGGCGCCGTAGACGAGGATCTTGTGGTTCCGGGCGGCTCGGGCCCTGGCCTGCGTACGGGATCCGGCGGCGTCGGGCTTGGCCGCGCCGGCCGGTGCGAGGGCGGTCTCAGGCGGCATGGGCGGCGCCCCTTTCGCGGGTGATGCGGACCTCTTCGCCGAGCGAGGACCAGATCTCCCGGTAGATCTCGATGAACCGCGGCTCCAGCCGCACCGACTCGACCCGGCGGGGCCGCGGCAGGTCGATGGCGAAGACCTCCTTGACGGTCGCCGGGCCGGCGGTCATGACGACGACCTTGTCGGCGAGGGCGATGGACTCTTCGAGGTCGTGGGTGACGAAGACGACCGAGGCACCGGTTCCGGACCACAGGTCCAGCAGCTCGTCCGACATCAGGGCCCGCGTCTGGACGTCGAGCGCGGAGAACGGCTCGTCCATGAGCAGGATCTCCGGGTCGTTGACGAACGTCGCGGCGAGGGCGACGCGCTTGCGCTGGCCGCCGGAGAGCTGGTGCGGGTAGCGGTCCTCGAAGGCGGTGAGGCCGACCCGGGCGAGCCATTCGCGGGCCCGTTCCCTGGCCTCGGCCTTGGGTACGCCGCGGAAGCGCGGGCCGGCCATCACGTTGGACAGCACGGTGCGCCAGGGGAAGACGGCGTCCTGCTGGAAGACGAAGCCGACCTTGTCGCCGATGCCGCGGACCGGTTCACCGGCGACCAGGACATCGCCCTCGGTGGGCTCTTCCAAGCCGCTGACCAGGGTCAGGGTCGTCGACTTACCGCATCCGGTGGGGCCGACCACGGCGACGAACTCGCCGCGGCCGACGGTCAGGTCCAGGTCCCGGACGGCGGTGTGCAGTCCGCCCGAGGGGGTGCGGAAGGTCTTGCTCGCTCCCCGTAGCTCGATGGCGGGGCTCGTGTGGCTGTTCATGGAGCGGGAGGCTAGGAGTGAGCCGGGCCACAGCGGCAGCCTTGTGGGCGCAAGCTGTCCTTCTGCGCGCAAACCCTGTTGTGCCCATTTTGCTCACGCTAGAACAACAAAAGTTCGACGGAGGCTGGGCAGCCGGGCCGCGGCGGCTTACGTTGCGTTGATCCGAGACCAACAGAAAGAGTCGGTTCCGCAAAGCTGCGCCGGGCCGCCGAGACAAGGGGGACCGCATGCGGATCCACTGGCCCCGTCGCGTCTTCGCACAGGTCCTGATCGCGCAGGTGGCGATCACGACGGGGGTGATGGTGCTGGCCACCGGCCTGTTCCTCGCCCCGTTCAGCCATGCGCTGGACGACCAGGCGATGCGCCGGGCGCTGTCCATCGCGCAGACCGCCGCCGCGGACCCGGATCTGGCCCTCGATCTGGCCGCCTCCGCACCGACGCCGCGAGGCCCGGTCCAGTCCGCCGCGGAGCAGATCCGCCGGTCCACCGGGGCGCTGTACATCGTGGTGATGGACACCCACGGTGTGCGCTGGTCGCACACCAACACCGCCGAGATCGGCCACCATGTCTCCACCGACCCCGGCCAGACCCTGGCCGGCCGGGAGGTCCGGCAGATCGACACCGGCACGCTGGGCCGCTCGGCCCGTGCGAAGGTGCCGCTGCGCGACGCCGGCGGCGATATCGTCGGCGCGGTCTCGGTCGGGATCGCCTACGACAGCGTGCACGAGCTGCTGCTGAACGCCATCCCCGGGCTGCTGCGGTACGCGGGCGCCGCGCTCGCGGTCGGCGTCCTGGCCGCGGTGGGGGTCGCCCGCAGTCTGCGCCGCCGTACGCACGGGGTCGCCACCGCCGACATCTCCGCGCTGCTGGACGAGCGCGAGGCGATGCTGCACGGCATCCGGGAGGGGGTGGTCGCCTTCGACCGGAAGGGCCGGATCCGACTGGTCAACGACGAGGCCGGGCGACTGCTCGGGCTCGACGCGGGCGCCGCGGGCCGCGCCCTGGACGAGGTGCTGCCGCCGGGCCGCACCACGGACGTCCTGGCGGGACGGGTGGACGGCAGCGATCTGCTGGCCGTCAGCGGCGGGCGGGTGCTGGTCGCCAACCGTGTGGCGACCGGCGACGGCGGAGCCGTGGTGACCCTGCGCGACCGCACCGAGCTGGAGCTGCTGGGCCGGGAACTCGACAGCACCCAGGGCCTGCTGGACGCCCTGCGGGCCCAGGACCACGAGCACGCCAATCAACTGCACACGGTCCGCGGACTGCTCGAACTGGGCCGGTACGCCATGGCGGTGGAGTTCGTCGCGGAGGTCGCCAGCGCCCACCGGGCGTCCGCGGAGCAGATCGCCGAGCGGGTGCACGACCCGCTGCTGTCCGCGCTGCTGGTCGGCAAGGCGGCCATCGCCGGCGAGCGCGGTGTCGCGCTGCGGATCTCCCCGGCGACGCTGCTGCCCGACGCGGTGGTCGACCCGCGCGACCTGGTGACCGTCCTGGGCAACCTGATCGACAACGCACTGGACGCCACCGCGGAGCGCCGCTGCGCCGAGCCCTTCGTCGAGGTGGAGCTCCGCGCGGAGGGCACCACCGCGGTCGTACGGGTCAGCGACACCGGGCCCGGGGTGCCGCCCGAGACACGCGAGCGGATCTTCGCCGAGGGCTGGTCCACGAAGAGCGCCACCGGCTCCTCCCGGGGCCGGGGTATCGGCCTCGCCCTGGTGCGCCGACTGTCCGAGCGCTACGGCGGGATGGCCCGGGTGACCGCCCGCGCGGGCGGCGGGGCGGTCTTCACCGTCGTGCTGCCCGAGGCGCTCGCGCCCGAACGGCTCGCCCGGGACCACGCCCCCTTCCCAGCCCTCCCGTCGCCCGACCTCCACCCCCCGATGACGGCGCTACGCGCCGGCCTGCCCTCCCGTCAGCTCACGACCTCAGGAGAGTCACCGTGATCGATGTCCTTGTCGTGGACGACGACTTCCGCGTTGCGGAGATCAATGCCGCGTATGTGTCCCAGGTGCCCGGCTTCCGCGTCACCGGCCGGGCCCATACAGCGGCCCAGGCGCTGGCCACGTTGCAGCGCACCCCGGTCGATCTGGTGCTGCTCGACCACTACTTGCCGGACGAGACGGGCCTGACCCTGGTGCGGCGGCTGCGGCAGCTCGGCCACCACGCCGATGTGATCATGGTGACGGCGGCCCGCGACGTGGCCACCGTCCAGGCCGCGATGCGGTACGGCGCGCTGCAATACCTGGTCAAGCCGTTCGGGTTCTCGGGGCTGCGCGCCAAGCTGGACGGCTATGCCGCACTGCGCCGTACCGTCGAGGGCGTGAGCGGGCACGGTGAGGCCGGGCAGGAGCAGGTGGACCGGATCTTCGCGGCCCTCCGGACCCCCGGGTCCCCGCACTCCGAGCTGCCCAAGGGCCACTCGGCGGCGACCGTCGACCTGATCCGCCGGATCCTGGACGAGGCCGGGCTCCCGCTCTCCGCCCACGAGGTCGCCGAGCGCGCCGGGGTCAGCCGCTCCACCGCCCAGCGCTACCTCAAGCACCTCGAACGTACCGGCCGTATCCGGCTGACCCTCAAGTACGGCGACACGGGGCGGCCCGAGCACCTGTACGCCTGGGCACGGGCCAGCTGAGGGAGGCGAGCGGCCCGGCTGCCCCGGGCCCGCCTCCGCGGCGGCACGGCACACCTCGGCCAGTGCCCGCGGCCCGGCCTCCGGCGGGCCGGGCCGTACGGCGAAATGACTCCGCGTCCCGGGGGCGGGGGCGCGCAGCGGGCGGAACACCTCGCCGGGCACCGGCAGGTGCTCGGCGTGCGAGGCACCGGCAGGTGCTCGGCGTGCGGGGCATAGACAAGCACACCGTCCAGGACGGCTTGCCGTTCCCGATGGCGGCCGGGGGCTCCTGGGCGTTGGTGCGCTCCGGGCTCGGTACGGGCTCGTGGCCGGCCTCCCGGTACGAGCGCAGGGCCAGGTCGTGCCGGGCGGGATTCCGGTGGCGGGCGGCGGATCCGAAGTCCCGGAGCACCGGTTCCCCACCCTGGCTCAGCAGCGCGTAGCGGGTCATCTTGTCGCCGAGCGCACCGCCGATCCAGGTGGAGGTCGGGTAGCGGATGCCGCAGAAGCAGAAGAGGAGGAAGTCGCCGCACCCGCCGGCGTCCGGTGCGGCCCGTGCCCGGTCGAGCCGGTACCGGCGCAGCCGGTCGGAGTCGAGGCGCAGCTCGTGGTCGACGCCCATATGGCCCGGCGCGGGCAACGGGCACTCATGCCGCCTCCTCCGCGGCGTTCAGCCCGTCGTCCACCTGGACGCCTTCGGGGGTGAGCACCAGGCCGGATGCGGCGGCCTGGTGGTCGAGCAGGACGGCGAAGTCCTCGTCGGCCCGGCCGCCGTTCACGCTCGCCTGCACCAGTTGGGCGGTCGCGGCGGTCAGCGGCAGCGGGACGTCGAGGCCGCGTCCTGCCGCCAGGCCGAGGTCGAAGTCCTTGCGCAGCAGTACCGGCGTGAACGTCGGGGTGTAGTCGAGGTTGACGAAGGCCGGTGTCTTGTAGCGGGTGAACACCGAGCCCAGCACGCTGTCGTTGAGGAACTCCAGGTAAGCGCGGCGGGAGACGCCGCCCTTCTCCGCGAGGACGGCCGTCTCGGCCATCGCCTGGGTGACGATGCCGAGGACGAGGTTGTGGGCGATCTTGACGAGCCGGGCTCCCTCGCCCTCCCCCGTGTACGTCACGGAGCTCGCGATATGGCGCAGCAGGGGCGCGACGTGGGCGAAGGTGGTCGCGTCGCCGGAGGCGACCATCGTGAGCCGCCCCGCGGTCACCACTTCGGCGTTGCCGCTGACCGGGGCGGCGAGGAAGTCCACGCCCAGTTCGGCGCAGGCGGCCCGGAGGCCGGCCGACGCCTGCGGGGAGACGGTGGAGCAGTCCACGACGGTGCCGGGCAGCCGCGCCGGATCGGTGAGCAGACCGTGCTCGCCGAGCAGCACCTGCTCCAGGTCGCGCTCGGTGGAGACCATCGTGAAGACCACGTCCCGGTCCCCCAGTGCGGCGGCCTCGGCCACCAGGGTGGCGCCGTGCTCGGCGAGTGGGGCCGCCTTGGCCGCGGTCCGGTTCCAGACCGCCAGGTCCACTCCGGCGTCCGCGAGCCGGCGGGCCATCGCCAGGCCCATCCGGCCGGTTCCGATCCAGCCCGTGCGGAGGTGCAGCGGGGCATCGCTCATCGTTTCCGCCTCTCATCACAATCGTTTGCAGCCCGATGAGCATGGTCCGGTCACTATCCCTTGTCAATACTGGCTCATGGTCACCACAATCGAATGCATAAATCGCGCTTGCTCGCGCTTACCCGCCCTGTGGCGGACGAGCCGGGGGACGGGAGTCACCATGCGGGAGCAGCACCTGGCGATCGGCGTGTTCAGCCCTTCGGTACCGCTGCGGGTCGCCCGCCGGCCGGGCCTGCCGGCCGAGCACGGACCGGCCGTGACCGAGGTCCCGGTCCCCTCCTCGCCCGCGCGGTTCCGCGACCTGCTCAGCGGTGCGCCGGGCGCGGCGCCCACCGGTCCCGACGACGTCATCGCGTACCGGTTCACCGCGGGCAACCAGCTGAGCCGTACCGGCGACGCGCGCATCGGGTCCGCCCTCGACCGGGGGCTCGGGCCGGGCCTCTGCACCCGCCCCGGCCCCGCCCCGGCGGCCCGGTTACACGGTGCTGTCGTGGGGTGCCCTGCGTACGGTTCTCGCCCCGCGACGCCGCTACCGGCCGGACGGCCCGGCGCTGGACGCGGCGCCGCACCCCGAACACGCCCTGCTTCACCCCTGGGTATGTTGAGGCACTGCCGCCGGCCCGCACACCTGCCGGGTCCGGCACGCCGCCACGAAGGAGACACGGTCCCATGCCCCCGAGCCGCACGCCCTCGCCGCCGCCGCAGCCGCGTCTGCGGGACGTCGCAGCGGCGGCCGGGGTCCACCCGGCCACGGCGTCCCGCGCGCTCAACCCCGCCACCCGGTCGCAGGTGAACGCGGAGACCGCGCGACGGGTCCAGCGTGCGGCCAAGGACCTCGGCTACCGGCCCAACCCGATCGCCCGCAGCCTGAAGACATCCCGCACCGACACCGTGGGCCTGGTCATCCCGGACCTCACCAACCCGTATTTCCCTCCCATCGTCCGCGGCATCGAGAGCGAACTGGAGCCGGCCGGGTACCACGCGTGGATCGTCGACACGCATGACGACGCGGAGCGCGAGCGGGCGCGGATCGAATCGCTGCGCTCACGCCAGGTGGAGGGGCTGATCGTGGCCACCGCCCGGCTCGACCATCCGTACCTGGCCGAGCTCCATGCCCAAGGCATGCCGATGGTGCTGATCAACCGGCGGGTTCAGGGGCTCGACATCCCCTGCGTCACACTCGACGACGAGGCGGGTGTCACGCTGGCCGTCGGCCACCTCGCCGGTCTCGGCCACACCCGGATCGCCATGCTGGCCGGCCCGGCCGACACCTCGACGGGCGCCGCCCGCACCCGCGCATTCCGCCACGCGGTCCACGATCTGGGGCTCGCCGACGACCCGGCGCTGATCGTGGAGACCGGCCACTTCGGCGAGGAGGCGGGGGCGGCCGGGCTGCGCACCCTCCTGGACGGCGGGGCCCGGTTCACCGCCGTGGTCGCGGCCAACGACCTGCTCGCGCTGGGCTGTTACGACGTCATGGCCGAGCGCGGCATCAACTGCCCGGAACAACTGAGCGTGGTGGGCTTCAACGACATGCCCTTCCTCGACCGGCTCGGGCCACCGCTGACCACCGTGCACGTCCCGCATCACGTGATCGGGGCCGAGGCCGCCCGCATGCTGCTCGACCGCATCGCCGACCCCGGACGGCCGCCGCGCTCGACGCTGCTGCCGGTGTCCCTCGTCGTCCGGGGGTCCACCGCCGCACCGGGCCGCTGAGCGCCGGGCACCACGGATCGTCTTCGCGCGCTCACCACGCGACCGGCGATCCTCTGACGTGGCGTCACCTCGCGGCGCACCGTACGGCATCGGGGTCTCCGCGGCGCAGTCGGAACTCGGGAAGTCCCGCTCGGTACGCTCGACGGCACCGCTCGGCCCGGTGGCCGGGCACTCAGGGGGGAGCCGAGCGGGCGGGTGCTCATCACCCGAGGCCGTGCGGGCGGGCCGTCGGACAGGCGCTGACCACGTGAGAAGTCCAGCCAGGCGGCACCTCGGCCGGACAGGCGGCCGAAGCGGTGAGCGACGGTGACCGGGGCGGCGCCCAGGGCGCGCCCGAACTCGGTCCAGGAGGCCCGCGGCCGGAGTTGCGGGGCGCTGATCAGCGCCGGCTCGTCCGCTCTCCGCAGCGGCGGTGCCTCATCCCGCACAGTCCCCGCCTCATGAGCCGGAATCCCGCGTTCGGCGGTTTTCGTACGTCACTCTCCCGATGTGGACTGCAAGCGCCCGCATCCGGCGGGCGGGCAGGAGGGCTGGGTCATGGCGTTCGCCGACTACCAGGACGAGATCTACCTTGCCGGGCTGCGCGGGGTGGTGCCGAGCCTGCCCATGACCTCCGGCGATCTGGAGCCGCTGGCCGAGGCGGCGATGCCGCCCGCGGTGCGCTCCTATGTGGTCGGCGGTGCGGGCAACGAGTACACCCAGCGGGCCAACGTCGGCGCGTTCGAGCAGTGGGGCCTCGTCCCCCGCATGATGGTCAGTCCCACCCGGCGCGACCTGTCCGTCGACCTGTTCGGGATGCGTCTGCCCACGCCGCTGTTCATGGCCCCGGTCGGGGTGCTCGGTCTGTGTGCCCAGGACGGCCACGGTGACCTCGCCACCGCCCGCGCCGCCGCCCGCACCGGTGTGCCGATGATCGCCTCCACCCTGACCGTCGATCCGATGGAGCGGGTCGCCGCCGAGTTCGGCGACACGCCCGGCTTCTTCCAGCTCTACACGCCCACCGACCGGGAGGTGGCCGAGAGCCTGGTCCACCGGGCCGAGGCCGCGGGCTTCCAGGGCATCGTGGTCACCCTCGACACCTGGATCACCGGCTGGCGGCCCCGTGATCTGGCGGCCGGCAACTTCCCCCAGCTGCGCGGCCACTGTCTGGCCAACTACACCAGCGATCCGGTCTTCCGCGCCCGGCTCGCCAAGGCTCCCGAAGACGACCCGACCGCGGCGGTGAGGCACTGGGCGAAGATCTTCGGCAACCCCCTGACCTGGGACGACCTGCCCTGGCTGCGGTCGATCACCGACCTGCCGCTGCTCCTCAAGGGCATCTGCCACCCCGACGACGCCCGTCGCGCCAAGGACGGCGGCGTGGACGGCGTCTACTGCTCCAACCACGGCGGCCGGCAGGCCAACGGCGGCCTGCCCGCGCTCGACGCCCTGCCGGAAGTGGCCGAGGCCGCCGACGGCCTGCCCGTCCTGTTCGACTCCGGTGTCCGCACCGGAGCGGACATCATCAAGGCCCTCGCCCTGGGCGCCACCGCGGTCGGCATCGGCCGCCCCTATCTCTACGGCCTGACGCTCGCCGGCACCGACGGCGTCGTCCACGTCCTGCGTTCCCTGCTGGCCGAGGCCGACCTGCTCATGGCCGTCGACGGCTACCCCACCCTCGCCGACCTCACCCCCGACGCCCTCCGCCGCCGCGCCTGACACCCGTCAACCAGCCAGGGCCAGATCCCACACGGGTCCCACACGTCCGCGCCGTTCCAGGTCGCGTGGCGCGTGGCGCGTGCCGGCGTGCTGCGTGCGAAGCAGGTCACTACGCATGGCGAGGGGCGGCAGAAGGCAGGCGTCCGACGCCGGATCCGCCGCACACGCCCGGACCGCCGCAGCACCGCCACGCCCAGCACGACGAGGGTCTCTACGTCATCTCCGGCACGGTGCGGTTCACGGTCGGATCAGCGCGGCTGCTCCGCCACGGGAAGTTGGCCCGGGGGTCCCGGGCGACGCCGACCGGTCAGCGGCCGGCCCGGATGACCTTCGCGCCGTTCTGGCTCAGCGGGACCGGGATCGTCCGTGGCGCGCTGCTCCGCTCATGCCCGGTGAGGTCCTTCTGGATGACGTTCACGTTGAGGGACACTCCCTGGCCCCCGCCGAACTTCCCGCTCGCGAAGGCGTCCACGCCGTCCGTGGTGATCTCGTAGCCTGCCGTGTCGACGATCGAGTGGGCGCGGCAGTCACGGAACACTTCCTCGATGGGGACGAACCAGAGCCAGTGGTAGTCACCGTCGTGATTGAGGTCGACCTTCTCCTCGAACCAGATCGCCACGTTTCCCGCCAGGTTCACGGTGGCCGTCCAGTCGATGTCGTACTTCTGGGTGCCGACCACGAGCGACGCCTCGATGAGCGACTGCGGCGGAATCCTGAGCGGGAGGTCGACGCTCCAGTTCTGCGTCTCCTTGTGCGTGAACTCCTGCGTCGAGGAGAGGTTCGTCTCGATCGAGGTGGTCTCGCTGACCTTCGCCACGGCCGGGATTTCCGCCGAGACCTCGACGGTGACACCGATCTTCAACGACTCCGTGACCGAGATCCGTAGGTCCTGCTCGGTCGTCTTGCTCTGCTTGTACGTGACGCTCTGTTCGACCGCCGACCCGTTGCGGTAGTTGGTGGTCACGGAGCTGGCCTGGCCCGGTATGGGCGAGGGGGCCTTGGGGTCGTACGTGATGCCGCTGTACTCCGCGCTGACCTGGTATTTGTGGTAATCAGCGAGCGCGCTCCGCTTGCCGTAGTCGGTGGACGCGGTGAACCGACAGCCGTGGGAGCCGGGGAAGCGCTCCTTGGCCATCCACTTTCCCCACTCGTCCGTGATCTCCTGCAACGAGCGGGCCGCAGCCTTGCCCTTCGCGGTGCCCGGCCCGGCACCAGGTCGGCCGGGGGCGGCCGCCGCGGTGCCGGCAGTGGCGAGGGAAACGGGGACGGCTGCGGCGAGGCCGGCGGCCGGGGCGAGGGCGAGCAGGCGCCGCCTGGAGACATGGCTCATGGAGGTCCCAATCCGATAAGGGGCGGAACGGAGGAAACGTCGTGAACGGAGTAACGCGGTGGGCAGCAATGCAACCGGCGATCTTCCACTGCGCGTAGGGGCTTTGGTCCCGACCTCCGTCGGAGCCTGTGCCCGGGGGCCGGCCCGAGGTGTGTGCCCGGCGTCAGTCCGCGTTGGCAAGCCAGCGGTGACCTGGGCGACGTCGGCACGGGCATGCTCACCGTCCGCCGGAAACCACCAGGTCGGGAACGGTATGCAGCGGGCCAGGTCTTCAACCGGTCCGTCGGCACGCTCCGTGCCGCTGTGGAGAGGGTGTTCGCCTATCTGAAGGACGGGAAAATCCTGGCCACCCGCTACCGCGGCCCCCTCACCGCCCTCCCGGGCCTCGTCACGACCGTCACCGCCCTCCCCTTTTACGGAAAGGGCTGGTGAACCCCGTGAACAACGCTCCTGGTCTGTGGCGGGGCGGGTGCGGGGCAGAGGGCCGGGGTGCGGGGAGGCGCAGGTCGAAACCGGGGTCCTGGCCGGCTTCCGGCGCACCACCGCCGGAAGCCGGCCAGGGCCTTACGGGGTGTAGACGGCGTCGCTGCCGTACAACTCCTTGGTGAAGCTGGAGATATAGGTGTGCTGGTCGGAACCGTCCAGGTTGTACGTCAGGTACACGCCGTAACCTTCACTCACGGTTCGCTTGGCGAAGCTGGCCGCGGTGCTCGTGGGCGTCGCTCCGATCTCGACGGCCGCCGGCGAGAGGCCCGACTTGGGCAGTGAGATTCCCGGAACACCCCACGTGCCGTAGTACGGGTTCCAGGCGTAGTTGAACTTCGACGAGATGTCCACGCCACCGTAGGACAGGCTCGATGCCGACGGGCCGATGTTGTAAAGGGAGATGAGCTTGTTGGGCATGTTGTCGCGCAACGCGGAAACCAGGTGGACGAAAGAGCTGTCGTTGGGTTGGCCGGTGCCGTTCTTCCCGTACTCGGCGTACTCGTCGTCGAAGTCGATGCCGTCCAGCCCGTACTTGCTCACGGTGTCGGACAACTGCTTGGCGAACGCCGAGGCCGCGTCCTTGGACGGGAAGTTGGCGAAGCCGGCGCCCTGGTGGTTGCCGAGCACCGACAGCATGACCTTGATGCCCTTGGCCTGCAACGGCCGGATCTGGGTCTCCGCGTTGTCGAGGACGCGCTGCACATTGTCGTTGAAGTACAGGTACGCCGACTTCTTCGTGGTCGGCGAAGATGACGGCGACGTCGAACACGTTGCCGCCACCGTTGGCCAGCGTGTATTTGCCGACGTTGAGCATGCTGTTGCTGTTGACCTCGATATAGGCCACCGAGGTCGGCCCGTTCTTGGCGGGCGCTGCCGCCGCGGGGGTCATTGCCGTCGTGCCGACCGCGAGCGCTGCTGCGGCCAGGAATGCGAGCGCGGCCTTCCGCGCTCTGCCCCGACCAAAAGTGAACATCGTTGATCAGTCTCCCGTCGAGTGGGCTGGCATCATGAACTTGTTCAGAGCACCAGCAGCAAGCACGCACCGCGCCCAGGACCGTTCGGATCAACGCCTGTCGGCACCGATCCCGGACAGGCCCGGTGTGCGGCCCGTCGTTCCACTCCGTCGACGCGGGATGCGCCGGTGTCTCCGTGACTACAACTGGTATAGCGTCATATATGCCCATGTCAGGAACGCTGTCAAGGTATGTGCGTTGGCGGTGGCTCCCCCTCGGGCGACCGGACTCCGGCCTCGGGAGTCCGGATGGGAACCCCGAAGGGTTCGCGGGCGCTGGGCCCGCGCCGGCAGGCGGTCCCGATACCGCGCCGGCTGCGCGAGAAGACGGGGGTTCCTCGTCGGAAAGGCCGGGGACTCCCCCGCCTGCCTGCCCGCCGACCGGCGCACCGCCCCCCACTCCCGAGGACCTCGGCAACAGCGGACGGGCCCGTGACCGCATCGCGTCACAGGACCCCATCGCCTCACAGCGCCGCTTCGCGCAGCAGCTGGACCGGGTGCCAGGCGTGGCGTTCCGTGCCGTGGGAGATCTGCTGGCGGCAGGAGACGCCGGTGGCCACGATCACGGTGCCGGAGTCTTCCGTGCGGATCGCGGGGAACAGCCGGTCGGCGCCGATCTGCATCGACAGGTCGTAGTGCTCGGTCTCGAAGCCGAAGGAGCCTGCCATTCCGCAGCATCCCGCGTCCAGTTCGACGACTTCGACGCCGGGTATGCGCCGCAGCAGGTCCACGGTCGCCGCCGTGCCGACCGCCGCCTTCTGATGGCAGTGCCCGTGGTAGAGCAGCCGGCGGCCGGCCGGCCAGGAGTCGTCGCCGAGGCGCAGCCGTCCGTCGTCGATGGCTTCGGCGAGCAGTTCCTCCACCTGGCGGACCCGGCCGGCGATGTCCTTGACCGCCGGGTCGTCCGGGAGCAGCGCCAGATGCTCGTCGCGCAGAGTCATGAGGCAGGAGGGTTCGCAGCCGACGATCGGTGACCCGGGGTCCGTGGTCGCCACGAGATGCCCGGCGAGCGCGCGGGCCTCGCGTGCGGCGTCCACCAGCAGGCCCTTGGAGAGGGCGGCGCGACCACAGCAGCCGCCGCTGCTCAGCCGGACCTGCCAGCCGGCGCGCTCCAGCAGTTCGATGGCGGCCCGGCCGATGTCCGGTTCCGTATAGGTGGTGAACGAATCGGCGAGGAAGGTGACCTGGCCCTGGGTGGCCGCGACGTCGGGTTGATCGCGCCGACGGAACCAGCGCACCAGGTTGCGGCGTACGAAGACGGGCAGCGGCCGGGCGGCGGCGATGCCGGGGACGCGGGCCATCAGCCGTCGCAGCGGGCGGAGCCGGCCCGGCAGGTTCGACAGCGGGGCGGTGGCGGAGCCCAGCCGGTTGAGCAGGCGGACGGCGCCGAAGAGGCGGGAGCGCAGCGGCGTGCCGTGCTGCTCGTGGTAGTGGGACAGCGCCTCGCTCTTGAGGGTGGCCATGTCGACGCCGAGCGGGCATTCGCTCTTGCACGCCTTGCACATCAGGCACAGGTCGAGCACCTCGTGCAGCCGCTCGTCGCCGAGGGCCGCCTTCGGGTCCGGTTCCGACAACGCCTGCACCAGCGCGTTCGCCCGTCCTCGGGTGGAGTCCTCCTCGCGCCGGGTCGCCATGTACGACGGGCACATCGTGCCGGTGCCGCTCTTGCGACACAGGCCGATGTTCATGCAGCGGTCCGCCGCCGCGCGCATCCCCCCGACGACTTCGAAGGAGAGGTGGGTACGGATCGGTCCGGCGGCGGGGAGCGCGGGATCCCGCAGGTTGTCCGTCATCGGCGGCGCGTCGACGATCTTGCCGGGGTTCATCCGGTGGTCCGGGTCGAAGACCCGCTTCACCTGCCGCATGGCCTCGTACAGTTCGTCGCCGAAGATCTCGCGGTTGAACTCGCTGCGGGCCAGGCCGTCGCCGTGCTCGCTGGAGTTGACGCCGCCGTACTCCGTCACCAGGTCCTTGATCTCCTCGGCGACGGCGCGCATCCGGTGCACCTGCGCGGGGTCGGTGAGGTCGACGAACGGGCGGATGTGCAGGCATCCGACGGAGCAGTGGCCGTAGAACCCGGCCGTCATGCCGTACTTGTCGAGGGTCTCCTTGAACCGGCGGGTGTAGTCGGCCAGGTGGACGGGGTCGACGGCGGTGTCCTCGACGAACGCCAGCGGGCGGCGCGTCCCCTCGCCGGCGGCCATCAGGAGTCCGAGTCCGGCCTTGCGCACCTTCAGGAGGGCGGACTGCTGCCGCGGGGTGACGGCCGGGAGGGTGTGGTAGCCGTGCCCGTTGCGCTGCCAGCGGCCGGACAGTCGCGCCAACTGCTCCCGCAGGGCGTCCTCGTCGTCGCCGGTGAAGGACACGAACAGCAGGGCGTCGGGGTCGCCGTGCAGGACCGTCCCGAGGGAGGCGTATTCGATCTTCTGGCGGGACAGGTCGAGAATCGTCCGGTCCAGCAGCTCCACGGCGGAGGGGTCGCAGGCCAGGGCGTCGCCGGTGGCGGCGATGGCGTTCTGGGTCGAGGTGAAGTGACCGACGGCGATGACGGTGTGCGCGGGTTTGGGGACGAGATCGACGAGTGCCCTCGTGACGACCGCGAGCGTCCCCTCGGAACCGACGACGAACTTGGCCAGGTCGAACGGGAGGTCCTGGCGGGCGAGCCGGTCGAGCCGGTATCCGCCGGCCCGGCGCCAGAATCGCGGGAATCCGTCCGCGATGGCCTGCGCGTTGTCGCGGAGGATCTCCGGCAGTCTGCGGTACAACTCCCCTTCCATGGTCTGGAGTTGTGCGCGCGCGGCGCGGTCCGTCTCGTCGAGCGGGGCGAAATGTGCGCGGCTGCCGTCGGCCAGCACCACGTCCAGTTCCCGGACGTGGTCGATCGTCATGCCGTGGCGGAGGGAACCGCTGCCGGCCGAGTTGTTGCCGATCATGCCGCCGATGGTGGCGCGGTTGCTGGTCGAGGTGTCGGGGCCGAACATCAGGCCGAAGGGGGCGGCGGCCCGGTTCAGCTGGTCCTGTACGACGCCGGGCTCCACCAGTGCGGTGCGGCGCCGGGGGTCGATCTCGATGATCCGGTCCAGGTGCCGTGACAGGTCGATGACCAGGCCGGGCCCGACCGTCTGGCCGGCGAGGCTGGTGGCGGCGCCGCGCGGCACGAGGGGAACACCGTACGCGGCGGCGGCCGCGACGGCCGCGGCCACATCGTCGGCATCGCGCGGGAACACCACGCCGAGCGGGGTGATCGCGTACATGCTGGCGTCGCGGGAGAACAGCCCGCGGGTGTAGTCGTCGAACCGGACCTCGCCCTTCAGGTCGCGTGCGAGCCGGTCCCGCAGCCCTCGCGTGTCGGTGGTGTGCGCGTCGGCGGGGCTGTCGTCGGTGACGGTCATGCTCCTCTTCTCCTTCTCCTTACCGCGTGCGGTATTGCCGGGTGGGCGGTGTCGGGTGCGTGGTGCCGGGTAGCGGTGCCAGCGCGCGGAGCGCGGCGCCCGGAGCGTGCGGTACGGGCCGCTCAGGCGGAACGCAGCACGTCGAGCGCCGCGTTGACGCCCCGCGGATCAGCCGGCACGCCGGAGAGCTGGAGACCCATCTGCACCCCGGCGAGGGTTCCGGCGAGCGTCAGGTCGTTGAAGTGGCCCAGGTGCCCGATACGGAAGACCCGGCCGGCGAGCCGGCCGAGTCCCGCCCCCAGGGACATGTCGAACCGTTCCAGGACGGTCTCGCGCACGGCGTCGGCGTCCACGCCGGGCGGGGTGAGCACGGCGGTCAGCGAGCCGGAGTACTCCCGTTCGTCGGCGCAGAGCACCTCAAGTCCCCAGGCGTGGACGGCCGCCCGGGTGGCGCGGGCGTGCCGGGCGTGGCGGGCGAAGACGGCCGGCAGGCCCTCGGCGTACAGCATCCGGAGCGCCTCTTCGAGGCCGTAGAGCAGGTTGGTCGCCGGGGTGTGGGGGAAGTAGCCGCTCTCGTTGGCCGCGATGACCGGTGCCCAGTCCCAGTAGGACGCGCTCAGGCGCGCGGTGCGCGACGCGTGCAGCGCCTTGTCGCTGATGGCGTTGAAGCTCAGTCCGGGCGGCAGCATCAGCCCCTTCTGGGAGCCGGCGACCGTGACGTCGACGCCCCATTCGTCGTGCCGGTAGTCGAGGGAGCCGAGGGAGGAGACCGTGTCGACCAGGAGCAGGGCGGGGTGTGCGGTCTCGTCGATGGCGCGCCGGATGTCCGGGACGCGGCTGGTCACGCCGGTGGAGGTCTCGTTGTGCACCACGCAGACCGCCTTGACGGTGTGTGCCCGGTCCGCGCCGAGTACGTCGGCGACCGCGGCCGGGTCGGCGCCGTGCCGCCAGTCGCCGGGCAGACAGGTGACGTCCAGGCCGAGCCGCTGCGCCATCTCCCGCCAGAGTGTGGCGAAGTGCCCGGTCTCGAAGCACAGCACCCGGTCCCCGGGGCTGAGCGTGTTCACCAGGGCCGCCTCCCAGGCACCGGTGCCGGACGCGGGGTAGATCACGATCGGTCCGCCGGTGCCGAAGACCGGCTTCAGCGCGTCCAGCAACCGGCGGGTCAGGGCGGCGAATTCGGGGCCGCGGTGGTCGATGGTCGGTGCCGCGATGGCGCGCAGTACCTGCTCCGGGACGTTCGTGGGGCCGGGGATCTGGAGGAAGTGCCGGCCGGAGTGGAGGGTCACGCTTGACCGCCTCTCACATCTTGTGCCGTATTACGGCACGCCGTACCGTACGGTGGCACATGGAGGGTAGTCAGCCGCCGATCGAGGAGTCAACGGTGCAGAACGTGCTGAACGCGCTGCGGGTGCTGGAGGCCGTGGCCGCGCGGCAGCCGGTGGGCGTCGCCGCCGTCGCGCAGGAGACGGGCCTCCCCAAGAGCACCGCGCAGCGCGCCCTGCGTACGTTGCAGACGGCGGGCTGGATCCGCCCCGCGGGCGGCGAGCTGACCCGCTGGGTCGTCACCACGAAGGCCCTCCAGGTGGGGCGGCGGGCGACCGGCGAACTCGGGCTGCGCGACGTGGCGGTGCCGGTGATGGAGACGTTGCGCGCCCGCACCGACGAGACGGTGCATCTGGCCGTGCCGGAGGGCGGCAAGGTGGTGCTCGTCGAGCGGCTGGAGACCGCACAGCCGGTGCGCATCGTGCTGCCGCTCGGCACCGACCTGCCGCTGCACGCGTCGGCCAACGGCAAGGCGGTACTGGCGGCAGGCGGGCCGGAGCCGGTCGAGGAACTGCTCGCGAACGGACTCCCCCGGCACACGGACACCACGAACACGGAGCCGGACCGGCTGCGCGCGGAACTGGTGGCGATCCGGGAGCGGGGGTACGCGACCAACAGCGGTGAATGGCGGGCGGATGTCTCTGCGGTCGCCGCCCCGGTCGTCCTCGGCTCGGGACGGGTGGTCGCGAGCATCAGCGTCAACGTGCCGACGAGCCGGATGACCGAGGAGAGCCGCGCCGCCTTCGGCGCCCTCGTGCGGACGGCGGCCCGGGACATCGCGCGCGGCCTGGACGGGGCGGCCCGCGGCGACGACGGCCCCTGACGGTCCGCCGCGGCGACGCGGATTCCTCACGCACGGCATCTTGACGCACCGGAAGAGCCGCTCCCATGCTCGCAAGGCGGAAACCAGCTTCCATTCGTCGGAAGTAATCGGGTTCCGGCTGTATGCCGGGGCCCAACTGAGCGCACTCGCGGCCGGTCTCCGGCACCTCAAGGAAGCGAGCCTCACGCGTGTACCGTCAAGAAATCGATCCGCTCGGGCACCTCCCCTTCTCCGCTCTTCTCGCCGCCCTTCCTCTTCTGGTCCTGCTGATACTTCTGGGCGCCGTGCGCATGAAATCCCACTGGGCCGGGCTCACCGGCCTCGCCGTGGCACTCGTTCTCGCCGTGAGCGTTTACGGAATGCCGCTCCGGCAGGCCGCGGACGGCGCCCTGGAAGGCGCGGCATTCGGCCTGCTCCCCATCGTCTGGATCATTCTCAACGCGGTCTGGATCAACAAACTCCAGCGCGCCAGCGGCCATTTCGACATCATCGGCCGGGCTTTCTCGTCCCTCTCCACCGATTTCCGCGTACAGGCGATAGTGGTCGCCTTCTGTTTCGGGGCGATGATCGAATCACTGTCGGGCTTCGGTACGCCGATCGCCGTCACCGCGCTCATCCTCATGACGATCGGTCTCACCCCCCTCAAGGCCGCGGCCGTCGCCACCTTCGCCAACACCGCCCCGGCGGCGTTCGGTTCGGTGGGCAATCCCATCGAAGCCCTGGCGAAGGCCACCTCACTGCCGGCCGACGAACTGGGGGCCATGGTCGGCCGTCAGTCGGCGGTCATCGCGTTCCTCGTCCCCTTCGCCCTGCTGCTGATCCTCGACGGCAGGCGCGGGCTGCGCCAGGTGTGGCCGGCCGCGCTCGTGGCGGGACTGGGCTTCGGGGCCGGCCAGTTCGTCTGCTCCAACTTCTTCGTGGAACAGCTCACCGACCTGGTCGCCGCCACCACCGCGACCGGCGCCGTGGTCCTGCTCCTGCGCTTCTGGTCACCGGCACCGGCCGAACCCACCCGTCCGGCGCCCCCGCCCCCCACCGGGCCGCCGGCACCTCCGGGCACCCCCCGGGCCGCACCCGCCACCACCACACTCGCCGCCCCTGCCGCCACCACCCTCCGCACGGAAGACCCCGGCACCCGGCACCGTCGCGAAGTCCTCAAGGCGTTCTCCCCCTATGCCCTGCTGACCGTGCTGTTCGCGCTCACCTCCGTCGAGGGGCCGGTGGAACGGTTCGTCCACGACCAGGGCGTGACCTTCCGCTGGCCCGGTCTGAACGTGCTGAGTCCGCAGGGCACGCCGGTCACGGCGGCCACCTTCGATCTCAACTGGCTCGGCACCTCCGGCACCATGCTGCTGCTCACCGGACTCCTGACGGCACTCGTGCTCCGCGTACCGCCCCGCGCCGCCCTGCGCTGTTACGGCCAGGCGTTCCGGCAGATCCGCTGGGCCGTACTGACCATCAGCTGTGTCCTCGCGCTCTCCTACGTCATGAATCTCTCCGGTATGGCCGTCTCGCTCGGCACCTGGCTCGCCGGGCTGGGCAGCGTATTCGCCCTGCTCTCCGGATTCCTCGGCTGGTTCGGCGTGGCCCTCACCGGATCCGACACCTCGTCGAACGCGCTCTTCGGAGGAATGCAGATCGCCGCGGCGCACCGTATCGGGATTTCCCCTCTCCTCATGGCCGCCACCAACAGCACGGGCGGAGTCCAGGGAAAGGCCGCCGCGATGCAGAATCTCGCCATCGCCGCCGGCGCCGTGGGACTTCCCGGAAAGGAGGGCGACATACTGCGCAAGGTCATCGGCTGGAGCCTCGCACTGCTCGCGGTCTTCTGTGTGCTCGCCTTTCTGCAATCCACCGTTCTCACCTGGACGATTCCCGGCGGGTGAGCGGGCGCTGAGGGCTGTCCCGTCATACCTGGTGGATCAGCGCGCGGCGTCAGATGCGGTGCATCGCACGGCGGAGGAGCGTCCGCATACCGGGTGTATGTGGACGTTCCGACAACGCGGCGAGGTGCCGTAGCTGTCGTCGCGCGCCCACCAGGTATGACGGGACAGCCCTCAGGGAGCGGCCGAGGGGCCACGGCATCCGCGCGGGCCCTCAACCTCCCGTTGCTGTACGGGAGTTGAAGTGGAGCCCCGGTGCGGAATCCGGCCGTCACCAGCCGCGGGACCACCTCTTCGGGACTCCCCGCGGCGTCCGGCCTTCGGAATGGCCGGGCGCTCGGTGGCCTGTCCGGCGCGGACGGTGGTCGCCTTCCGCTGCCTCCCGGCGCCAGATGCGTGAGCGCGCCCGCCTGTTCAGGTTGCCGGGCCCCTGCCGCTCACGCCTCCGTGGCCGGGGCCCGTCCGATCTCCGCTCCGTTCGCCAGTCCGGCCGGGTCGAGGCCCAGCGAAACCGCGGCCGTCGCCCCCACGTCCGCAAGGCTTCCCGCGTCCGGCAGCAGCTCCACTCCGGGTATGCCGGGGCGGTGGATGAGCACGGGGACGTACTCGCGCGTGTGGTAGGCGTGTCCGATCGTCGGGTCGTTGCCGTGGTCGCCGGTGACGATGAGCCGGTCACCCGGGGCGCCGAGCAGCGCGGTCAGCGCCGCCAGGCCCGCGTCGGCCTGTTCCAGGATCCGTCCGTAGCGCACGGCGTCCTGCTGGTGTCCCGCCAGGTCGCTCTCCTGGACGTTGGCCACGACCAGCGCGTCGCCCTCGGCGCGGACGGCCTCCAGGGTGTGGGCGAGGACGTCCGCGGTGGGCACCGCGGGCCGCCGCACCGCCTCGTCGCAGGCCAGGATGTCCGCCGCCTTGCCGACCAGCGTCACCGGAATCCCGGCCCGCGCGGCGAGGTCGGGCAGTTGCCGGGCGTGGTCGAGTGGCGCGCCGAGATGCTGCACCTGGAGCCCGCCGTTGCGGTAGAACCCGGTCGCCGGGGTGTCCAGCCCGACCGTGCCGGCGTCCCCTTCGCGTACGGACTCCGACAGCGGCCGCTCCGCGTGCCCGCCCACCGCGATGACCCGGGCGACGGGCGCCACGGACCGCACCGTACGGGCGATGGACAGCAGCCCGTCGAAGCCGATGTCCTCCAGCCGGGCCGAGGCGTTCCAGTTGATGCCCGGGTCGGCCTCCAGGTTGTCGTGCACGAGGACGGCGCCGTCGACGATCAACAGGGGCTTTCCGCCGAGGAGTTCGACCCGGTGGCCGGCGTCCTCCAGGGTCTGGGTGACCTCGTCCAGGTGGGTGGCGAGCCGCGCCACCGTCACCTTGCTGAAGTCGGCGCCCATCATCGTCTGATGGCCCGCGAAGGTGTCCGCACCGGGATAGCCGAGCGCGGCCCGGCCCACCGCGACCGGGAGGCGGGTGTGCCGGGCCAGGTCCGGGTGGGGGTGGACCAGACCCAGGCCGAGCGCGCCGAGCGCGGGCAGGCGCAGTGGACGGCCGAGCGCCTCGCGGCACCGGTCCAGGACGTGCCCGCAGGTGTCGGCGGCCAGGTCACCGGGGCGCAGGGCCCCCGCGTCCGGCATCGCGCCGACGCCGAATCCGTCGATGACGACGATGACGGTCTTGGCCATGATCAGTACTCCCTTCCCTGGGTGTCGTACAGGCCGGCCAGGCGCGGCTCGCCGGTGGACAGGCCGGCGACGACGGCGACCTTGGCGCGGGTGACGAAGATCTGTGTGCGGAAGGCGAGCAGGGCGGTGTCGCCCGCCCGCACGTCCTGTCCCGGCGCGGGCGCGTCGAGGAGGCGGTAGTAGTCGATGTTCTCGGCGGGCGAGTCCTGCACCGGCAGGCGCAGGCCGGTGCGCGGCAGCAGTGCGCTCCGGATGTGCGCGCGGGGGTAGAAACCGCCGCCGAACACCGCCGGGCGGCCGTCCGCGAGGGTGTGCGCGACCTCGGTGACGTAGACGTACGCGGGCTTCTCGGGCTGGGTGACGTCGTGGGCGTGCAGCGGTGTGGTGCCGGTGAGGGAGTGGCCCGGCTCCCCGTGGGTGGCGCCCAGTTCGGCGAGCAGCGGCAGCGAGGCCACGGAGGTCGCGCTCGGGGCGCTCAGCTTCAGGTCCTGGTGTCCGCGCCCTGCCAGCAGCGTGCGTGCCTTGAGGGTCAGTTCGAAGGTAGGCGTGGGCCGCGGCACCCCGGTGTGCGGGTCGCACAGGACGCAGGGAAAGGCCGTGACGCCCGCGATGCGTACGCCGGGCAGCTGCTCCACCACCGCCGCGAACCCGTCGAGCCCGGCCGGCGGAACCCCGCCTTCCTGGCCCGGGTAGACCGACCCCGGCGCGCCTTCGAGGCGGATGAGGATGTCCTGCGTGAAGCCGAGGTCCTGGGCGGCGGCGGAGACCGCGCGGGCGTTGGCCAGGTCGTAGACGGTGACCGTCTCCGGCCGCCAGGCGAGCATCTCGGGCAGGTCGCGGTGCGGGATCTGCACGAGGTGGCCGAGGTTGCCCGCGCGGGCGCCCGCCGCGTGCAGGGTGCGGGCCTCGGGCGCGTCGATGGCGGCGTACCGCGGGATGTGCCGGGCGATGGCCTTGATCAGCTCGGGGTTGCGGCCGAGCTGCTTGACGACGAACCACAGGGTCAGGCCGAGCCGGTCCGCCTCGGCCGCGAGCAGCCGGGCGTTGGACTCGATGGCGTCGAGGTCCATGACGTAGGTGTCGGGCGGGATCTCGCCGCGCCGGTGGAGGTCGGCCGCGGTGTCGACCAGCTCGGGGTTGCGGGTGAGCAGGCTGTCGAGGAACACGGTCGGTCAGTCCTTCACTGGTGCCGGGTCCGCGGCCGTCGCGTCGAGCGCGCGGCGCAGGATGTCGATCACGAGGTCCGCGCCCGCGCGCATCGGGTTGATCCGGACCGTCCAGTCGGCGAGTTCGGGGGAATCGTCGAGGGACGAGCTGGACATCCGGTAGAAGAGCGGCGCGATCTCGTACCGGGAGTTGGAACCCACGGGGTAGGGCGCGGCGCCGAACTTCTTGGCCATGGCGGGCAGTTCGCGGGCCACGGGGCGGTCGAGGCGGACGAGGAGGCAGCGGTCCTGCGCGTTGGCGATCCGTACCTCGGCCACGCCCGGCACCTCGCCGGCGGTGAGCCGTTCGGCGACCTCCGCGCCGACGCGGGACTGCACCGCCCACATCACGGGCACGTGGGTGAGGGCGCGCAGCGCGTCGAGCGCCTGGTGGCCCTGGACCTGGCCGCCGCCCGAGTAGTTGTCCGCGCGGACGTGCGCGACGAGGTCACGGGCGCCGACGACGACCCCGACGCCCTCGGGCCCGTGCAGCTTGAACAGGGAGAAGCAGGAGGCGTCGGCGCCGAGTTCGACGCCGCCGGCGGGCACCCGCAGTACGGCGTAGTTGTCGTCGACGAGGGTGCGTACCCCGGCCTCGGCGCAGGCCGCGAGGATCGCGCCCGGGTCGTAGGAGTCACCGAGCCGCTGCCGGGTGTGCTGCACATAGGCCCAGCGGAACCGGCCGGAGCCCAGGGCCTCCGTCAGGGCCGCCGGGTCGTTGAAGTCGGCCTCGACGGTCTCGACGCCGAGGCCGCGCAGGGTGACGTCGGTGGTGCGGTAGACGGGTGCCCGGTGGATGAGCAGCGGGTCGCCGGCGCCGACGGCGGCGCTGAGGGCGGCGCGGATCGCCCCGGTGCCGGCGCCCTGGACGAGCGCGGCGTCCTCGGCGCCGAAGAAGTCGGCGAGCACGGCCTCGGCCTTGGCGGTCGTCCGCGGCCGGCCGAGGCCGGGCACGACGCCGGCGTCGGCGGTGAACAGCTCGTCGCCCTCGAAGTGCGCGGCGACGCGCTCCAGCAGCCGGAACTGCGTGGCGACGGCGTCGTCGACCGGGACGGTGGCGAGCGGGAAGGTCTCGGGGAGGGCGGGTCCTTCGGCGGTCATGATCAGATCTCCTCCACGCTCGCGCCGGTCAGGAAGCGCAGCGGGTTGCGGCGCGTCATCAGGTCGATCAGGTCCTCGTCCACGCCCGCCGCCCGCACCCTGGGCAGGAAGGACCTCAGCAGGTGGCCGTAGCCCTGGCCGCCCTCGAACTCCAGGTAGCCGTGGCGCGAGATGTCGCAGCTCAGCAGCGCCCGGTCGGCGTATCCGGCCTCGATCAGCGCGAGCAGCAGCCGCAGCCGTACGTCGTCGGACCGGTAGTTCTCCTTGCCGACCGTGTCGAAGGCGACGTACGCCCCGGCTGCGGCCAGGTCCTTGTGGACGGCCGGGTCGTCGAGGAGGTCCTGGTGGCCGATGGCGATGCGGTGCGGGGCCAGGCCCTCGCCGGTCAGCAGCGCCAGCTGGGCCGGGCCGCCGTGTCCGAGCTGGGCGTGCGTGGAGACGGACAGGCCGGTGGCGACGGCGGCCCGCGCGGCGGCCCGCAGCGAGCGCGTCTCCGGCTCGCTGGGCAGGTCGCCGTGGCTGCCGACCTCGCCGAGGACGCCCGGCGCGATGCCGGTGTCGCCGATGCCGCCGTCGATCTCGCGGACGAGGGTTTCGGTGAGCTGCTCGACGCCGGCGCCGTCCAGGTCGTGCGGGTGGAACGGTTCGTAGTACCAGCCGGTGGCGGCGACGACGGCAACGTTCGCGTCCCGGGAGATCCGGTGGAGGGCGCGGACGTCGCGGCCCATGCCCCGGCAGGTCAGCTCGATGACCACGGAGAGTCCGAACTCCTCGCGCAGCGCGGCGAGTTCGGTGGTGACCGCGGCGCCGTGCGCCCCGGCTTCCAGGACGGCCGCGCGGTCGCCCTTCTGGTCGAGGTCGAGGACCAGGTGCTCATGGGAGAGGACGGGGCCCTGTACGGCCTCGACGGCGAGCGGGCCGGTGACGGTGCGGAGGGTGTGCGGTGTTCCGTGGGGGGTGGTGGTGCTCATGAGGGGTGTTCCTTCCTCGCTGCTGGCGTACGTCGCCGGTCTCGGCCCCGGCTGTCGGCGGAGCGGGCCCGGCCCCTGCGCGGGGGTGCCGGTTCAGCCCTTGAGCGGGGTGAACAGGTCGAGCCAGTACAGGACGTTGAGCACGATGCCGCCGATGATCACCGCGGTGGGCGCCGCGGCCATCCGGACGACCGGCCGGTTCATCGCCTCGTTGAGCAGGTAGAGCCCGCCGACGATGAGGATGCCGAGGCCGCCGCCCATGGCGTTGGCCGCCATCAGCGAACCGAACAGAATGGCCAGCTGGAGGGTGTCGGTGATCGCGTTGCGCAGGTGCTCCGAGGAGTCACGGACGCTGGGCAGCTTGCCCAGGAGCTTGCCGATGTACGACAGGAGCAGGACCTCGACGGCGAAGACCGCCGCGCCGACGACGGCCGCGAGGACCGGGTTCGGCAGCAGATAGCCGATCGGGTACACGAGCGTGAACCCCGCGATGCCGTACGCGCCCGAGGCCAGTGCCGTGGTCGCGATCAGCGGGATGAAGCCGAAGACCCGGTAGAAGTCGAGCTGCGCGGCCTCGGCGTACTGCCCCTTGGCTATCAGGAAGCTGCTCGCCTCGCCGCCGCCGAAGACGTGCATCTGGGCGAGGACGCAGACGCCCGCGCCGAGAACCATGAAGAGCGGCAGGTACTTGCGCAGCCGTGCGGCGCTGGCGGAGAAGAGCGAGGCCATCGGGTCCTCGCCCTCGATCACCGGCGCCGTGACCCCGGCCGCCCGGTCGGCCTTGCGCCGGCGCAGGTCCTTGGCGACGGCCAGACCGATCAGCAGCAGGACGCCCACGGCCATGGCGAGCGCACCGGCGAACATGTTCGGCCACAGCTTCATCGTGGCGACGACGAGAACGACCTCGACGAGGCCCGCGATGCCGCCCCACATCCTGCCGAACTGCTTGGTGATCGCGAGGACCGGGAACAGCGTGAAGAGGAAGAGGATCGGCGTCGACATCTGCTGCATCGCCGTCAGGAAGTCGACGGGCAGGTCGTGCGCGACGCTGTTGGCGCCGTTGAGGCCGAAGACCACGATCGCGCCCCAGGCGCCGCCGAGGATCGGCGCGAGCCACTTCTTGGGGGCGAGCAGACCGAGAATGTCGGTCGGCAGGAACAGCAGCCACGGGTTGAGCACACCGGTGGACAGTGCCATCGGCGCGCCCAGGCCGAAGATGAAGCCCGCCGACAGGCCGAACGAGACGGCCGTGACGGAGCTGCGCTTGGAGCGCCCCTGGATGAAGTCCAGCAGGAAGGGGCGGACGCCGTCGTTGAAGACGGCCAGGGCCATGTGCGAGATGAACGCGGTCAGTGCGCACAGGGCTATGACGAAGATCTGCTGGACCGTCGACAGCTCCAGCGAGGCGCCGGCGGCGAGGGTGGTGCTCACAGGGGGGTCACTCCTTTGTGCCCGGTGGGAGAACGGGTCAGCCGCGGGCGGCGAGGGCGGAGACGAGGAGCGGGACCACGGCGTCGACCTGGTCCATGGAGAAGCCGAAGACCTTCTTGCCGTCGTCGAGGAGCGCGGTGATCTGGTCCTCGGTGGGGATCGAGCGGCCGAAGGTGTGGCAGGCGGCGCTGCCCATCAGCCCGACCAGGACACCGAGGGAGGCACCGGCGCCGGTGTGGCAGGTGCCGAAGTAGTAGTCGGCCTGGTTCATCCGGAGCTTCATCGCCGCGTCCATGTCGGAGGAGACGGTGACCTCGATGCCGGGTCGGTTGAGCTTCTGCACCGCGTCGGCGGTCTCGACCTTGGCGACACCACCGGTGAGGATCTTCGTCATGGCTGGATTCCTTTTCTGTGCGAACCGCGCGGAGTCAGTGGCGGGTGGGCTGCGACGCCAGTACGGCGAGGTGCATGGCGAGAAAGTTGATCTCGGAGTCGGGCAGTTGCGCGCCGAGTTCCTCGCAGGCCCGGCCGGCGACGCGGTGGGCCCGTGCGACGGCGTCGGGGTGTCCGGCCAGTTCGGCGGCCACCTGCTCGTCGGTGAGGAACTGCTCGATCGGCTCACCGGCGAGGAGCCGGGTGAGCGCCATCATCAGATGGCTGGTGAGCATGCCGGCGCTGTCCTCGGTGACGGTGCTGCCCCCCTCGGCGAGGGCCGTCAGCTCGGCGGTCACGAAGTCGGCGACCTCGGGCCTGACCTGGCCGCCTTCGCGGAAGAGCTGGATGCGCAATGCCAGCTGATCGTCCATGGTGGTGATCTCCTCCTCAATTCGACAGTAATCAGGATTCTGGATTTTCACGTGGGCCAAAGGTCCTTCGCGGGCGGGCCGTAAGTTCCGGACAAGGCTCGGGGGACCGGGGTTCGGTGCGGGTCAGTACGAGGGGATGCGCTCCCCCCGCAGCACCTCGGCCTGGAGGGAGGTGACCCGGGAGAGGTCCAGCGCCTCCCGCACCGCGGTCAGCGCCTTCGCACCCTCGGACCTGCCGATGATCGCCGCGCTGGAGTTGCGCAGCGCCAGCTCGCGGGTGACCTCGTCACCCAGCGGCAGGACTTCCACGCCCGCGCTCCGGCCCTGCACCTCGTCGAGGTTCCAGACCGTGGCATCGGCCTGGTTCCGCGCGAGCAGATCCCCCATCTGCATGTACGACGACTCCACCCACTCGATGTCCGAGCGCCCGGCGAACGCCCGCTCGGCGAGCATCCACTGGTCCTCGGAGGCGTGGTCGATCGCCACCCGCAGACCGGGCATGTCGAGCGAGGCACCCTCGCGCAGCAGCAGTCCGTGCGCGCCCACATAGGTGGCGGGGCCGAGGTCGGCGACCAGGGTCAGCTCGCCCGGGTGCTCCTCGATCAGCCGGTCGGCCGCGAAGCGCGACAGGACGACCAGGTCGGTCTTGCCCTCCAGCAGGGCCGCGGTCCGGGTGCCGGCGCCCCGCATGAACGTGATCGCGAACGGCGTACCGGCCTCCTCGAAGGCGGCGCGCAGACCGGTGGCCAGGCCCTCGTAGCGGCGGGAGTACGGGAGCGGCATCGCGGCGAGCAGGGTGCCGAGCCCGGACAGGCGCCAGAGTATGGCGCGGTCGGAGCGGACCAGGAACGTGCCGAGGTGACCGCGGGCGGTGGTCTCGATCGCACCGGCCTCTTCGAGCAGGGCGAGCGCCGCCTGGATCGTGCCGTTGCCGTACCCCAGCTCCTGGGCGAAGTCGCGGACGCGGGGCAGCCGGGTGTCCGGCTCGTGGTGGAGCAGGAGCACGGCGAGCTGCCGGGCGGCGAGCCCGTTGCGGGTCAGGAAGCGATCGTCGAAACCGTTCACAAACCAGACAGTAACCAGGATTCTGGATACTGACAAGAGTGGTGACCGGGGCCTTGAGGTCGATACCGCCGCGCCCTTGTTCAGCAGTGCCCGGCCGCGACAGGAGTGACGAGCCGCCCCTCGGGAGTCCGGCCCCGGGACACGGCGACCGCCCGCCGCGGCGGGCGCCGCGGCGGCAGGCGGCGCCGAACCCGGACGGCCCGCCGGTGGCCGTCGAGGGGGACATGCGGTCACGGCCCCGGCCCGAGAACCCCGGCCCCGGCCCGCGGGCACGCCGCCGACCGGCGGCGGCGCGGGCGCCCTGGCACGCGCACCCGAACCGGCGCCCGCACCGGGAGCGGGCGGTGTCGGGACGGCCGCGGAGCCCGGCCGCCGGGCCGGTGCCCGAACACCGTGGTGGACGCGGTGAGTTGCCTGTCCCGGGCGGACACGCGGACCTGAGCGGACGCCGGCCGTCCGCCTGAGCGGCCGTCGCGAGCGCCGCGGAACGCGAGCTCTCCGGCGTTCGCCGACCGGGCCCCGGCGTTCGCACAATCGCCCTGAAGTCGGGCGAGCGGGATCTATGCCAGTGCCCAGCCCCGAGCGTAGAGTCCGGTTGGCGCAGTGATCAATGAATTGTCGCCCCCCGTATCGACCCACGAAGTCAGGGTGCCGGGGGCGGGAAGAGGGCAGGGCATTGATGCGGTACGACATATGGTTCTCGGTGCTCGGAGCCGTGCGCGTATGCCGGGGCGGGAAGGCCCTCACCGCCGGCCCTCCGCAGCAACAGGCCCTGCTCGCCGCTCTGCTGCTCCGCGCCGGCCGGGGGGCGTCCGCGCATGAACTCATCGGCGCCATCTGGGGGGAGGACGCCCCGGGTTCCGCCCTCGCCAGTCTGCGGACGTACGCCTGGCGCCTGCGGCAGATGCTGGAGGAGGACCGGGCCGAGCCCAGGCTCCTCGTCTCGCTGCGCGACGGCTATCAGCTGATGGTGCTGCCGGTGAGTGTGGACGCCCAGCTGGCCGAGAAGCTGGCCGCCGACGCGGTGCAGGCCCGGGAGGCGGGCCTGGACGAGGAGTGCCGGCGGCTGTTGACGGAGGCGCTGGAACTGTGGCGGGGCGAGCCCCTCGCCGGTCTCCCCGGCCCGTTCGCCGAGCAGCAGCGCTCGCGGCTCGGCGAACTGCGCCTCGCCCTGCTGGAGGAACGTTTCGACAGCGACCTGCGGCTGGGGCGGCACAGCTTCGTCATACCGGAACTCGCCGCCTTCGCCGAGGAATATCCGTTACGGGAGCGGGTTTACGGCTTTCAGATGCGTGCGCTGTACGCCTGCGGGAGACAGGCGGACGCCCTCGCGGTGTTCACCCGGGCACGGCGCCTGCTGGCCGAGGAGCTGGGTGTCGACCCCGGCCCTGAGCTGACCGCCCTGCAAGCCCAGGTGCTCGCCGGTGAACCGCTGCCCACGGCGCCCGGACGCGCGCGCGAAGGCTCGCCGCTACAGCTCCCGGTCCCGGCGAGCTCGACGGCGCCCGACGAGGCACGCTCGGCGCGGCCCGCTCTCTTCCGTCCCGCCCAGCTTCCCGCCGACACCGCCGACTTCATCGGGCGGGCACACGAGATGCGCGAGATGTGCCAGGTGCTCACCGATGCCGCGGGCACCGCCATGCCCGTGGTCTCCATCACCGGGATGGGCGGCATCGGCAAGACGACGCTGGCCCTGCGCCTGGCCCACCAGGCCAAGCAGCACTTCGTCGACGGCCAGCTCTACGCGGACCTCGGCGGCAACGGACTGGAGCCCGCCGATCCGGGAACCGTCCTCGACAGCTTCCTGACCGCCCTGGGGGTCTCCGGACACACGCTGCCGGCGCTGCTGGAGGACCGCGCACGGCTCTTCCGCAGCACGCTCGACGGGCGCCACATCCTGCTCCTCCTGGACAACGCTCGTGGCCCGGCCCAGGTCAGACCGTTGCTGCCCGGATCGGCCGACTGCGCGGTGGTCGTCACCAGCCGGGTCCGGCTCGTCGGCCTGCCCACCACGCTCCAGACCGCCCTGGACGTCTTCGGCACCGACGACTCGCTCGAACTGCTGGCGTCGACCGCCGGGGCCCAGCGCGTCAGCGACGAGCCCGAGGCCGCCCTCGAACTGGTCACGGCCTGCGGTCACCTCCCGCTGGCCGTACGGATCGTGGCGGCGCGGCTGGCCGCCCGGCCGCGGTGGAAGATCGCGACGATGGTCGGCCGGCTGGCCGACGGACGCCGCCGCATCGGCGAGTTGCGGGCCGGTGACCTGGCGGTGGCCGCGGCCTTCGAACTGGGCTACCGGCAGCTGGCCGAGGGCCAGGCACGGGCGTTCCGCAGGCTCGCCCCGGTGGCCCGGCCGAGCATCTCCCTGGCCTGCGCGGCGGCCGCGCTCGGTCTCGGCGAGCACGAGGCCGAGGATCTGCTGGAGGCCCTCGTCGACGCCGCCATGCTGGAAGCGCCGCTTCCGGAGCGGTACCGGTTCCACGATCTGGTGCGGGCCTTCGCCCTCCAGCTCACCACCACGTCCAAGGACTCCGGCGCGGACGACGCCGCGACGCTGGCCCGGCTGCTCGACCACCTGCTGGCCGGCGGCTGCGCGGCCTTCCAGCACATGGTGCCGGGTGACCCGGCCGAGGTCATCCTGACCGCGAGCTCCGTGCCCGGCCCCCGGCTCCCCGGGCTGGCCGAGGCACAGGACTGGGTGAGCACCGAGTTCGACTGCATCGTCAACGCCGTCCTGGTGGCCGCCCGCGGCCCGGCGCCGGTCCCCGCGCGTACGCTGCGGATGGCCGCCGATCTGCTGGTCGCCCTCAGCCCGTTCGGCAAGAGCATCCCGTACGGCCGGCTGGCCGAGGCCGCCAGGGAGGTCGCGGAGGTCGCTGCGTCGCAAGGTGACGACTACACCACGGGGCGCGCGAGGTTCGTCTGCGGGAACGCCGCCTTGCAGAACGCCCGGCTGGACGAGGCGGCCCGCCACACCGCACTGGCGTCGGAGGCGTGCCGCCGTGCCGACGACCGGGTCATCCTGCAACAGACCCTCAACGACCGGGGTCTGATCGCCCAGTTCCAGCAGCGGTACGGGGACGCCGTGCGCTGCTACGAGCAGGCGATCGGCCTCGCCCGCGAACTGGGCCACCGGTCGGGCGAGCTGACGGCCACCCTGAACGCCGCGCAGGCCCGGCTGCGCAGTGGCGGCGCCGAGGAAGCCGCGCGGATCTGTGAGCAGGCGCTCGGGGCCCTGCGGGGCGTCGCGGAACAGCACTGCGTCGCCTACGCCCTCTTCGTGCACGGTCAGGCACTGCACGAACTGAAGTGTCATACCGCGGCCGTCGCCCGCTACCGGGAGTGCCTGGACGTCTGCGTCGCCGCGGGGATCAGGGGACAGGAAGCGCAGGCCCGGTTCCGGCTGGCGGAGACCCTGCGCGTGCTGGGGCGGTTCGACGAGGCGCGGTCCGAGGCGGAGCGCTCGCTGGTCATGTGCGAGGAACGCGGCGCGGAACACGACCGCGGGTACGCGCTGCTCATCCTCGCCCGCGTACTGGCGGGCCTGGGCGACGCCCGGGGGGCGTTGACCCGCGCCCGTCAGGCGGACGCCGTCTTCGCGGGGCTGGGGCTGCCCGACGTCCGGGAGGCACGGGAGCTGGCCGGCCGCCTCACGGCGGTCGCGCACGGCTGATCCCGCCCTTGCCCGGTCCGGCTCCCGTCCCGCCCGCGCGGCACGGGGTGTCAGCCCTTGCTGTTCCACTCGGAGGGACCGGAGTCCGTCCCGTTGCCCAGCTGGGTGAGCGGCGTGGTGGCCGACACCACCTCGGCCGCCCACCGGTCCGTCGTCCGCGGGCCGGAGCAGGGGACGGCCGAGGCGACGAGGCCCGCCAGTACGGCGGAGGTGCAGCCGACCGTGAGCAGAGCCGGGACGGCGCGCGCGGAGCGGGACGGGAGAGATCTCTTCATGAGGAGTGCCATTCCTTCGGATGGTTCAGGTGGTTCCGCTGTCGGTCCGAAGTCTTATCCGATCTGATCTACGGCCGATAGATGGCGGATTGCCAACCTGACGGCCGGTATTCGGCGTTCGCGGATCGAACGTATATCCGCCTCATGAACCATCGCCACCAGCGGGAAACCGGACCGGCCGCCATCGGGCGCCGTCGGGAAACGGTGAGGGAGTAGGGGTGAGGGCATGGACGGCGGCGGACGCCTGGTACCGCGTTTCGGGGAACTGCTCAAGGCTCAGCGCGAACGCATCGGCCTGACGCAGCAGGGCCTGGCCGACCACGCCACCCTCAGCGTGCGCGCGCTGCGCGATATGGAAGCGGGTCGCGTGCGCCGCCCACGGCACGAGACGGTACGGCTGATCGCCGACGCCCTCCGGCTCGAAGGACGCACACGGGCGGCTTTCGAAGCCGCCGCCAGACAGCGGGAGTTCGAGGCGGAACCCGTCGCTCCGCCGACCGCGCACACGGCGCTGGTCGGGCGCGAGGCGGAGACCGAGGCCCTGACCCGGGCCCTGACCGAGCACGGCGACCGGCTGGTGTCCCTCGTCGGCCTGAGCGGCGTGGGCAAGTCCCGGCTGGCCCTGGAAGTGGCGTGGCGGATCTACCTCGGGGTCTCCTGGTCGGTGCACTGGGTGACCTGCGACGAGCGCCGGTCCACGGGCCGGCCGGCCCACTCCGGCGCGCTGCGGGCCCTGACCCCCTGCGGCCGGTTCGACGGGCTGGCCGAGCAGGTCGGCGACCGGCCCGCGCTGCTGGTGCTCGACGGGGCCGACGGCGGTGTCGAGGCGGCGGCGCTCGACGAACTCCTGCGCGGCTGCCGCGAGTTGCGCGTCCTGGTCACCACCCGGACACCGCGGGGACTCACCGGTGAGCAGGTCGTTCCGCTGGCCCCGCTCCCGACCCCGGCACCCGGCCGCGAGCACACTGCGCAGGCCCTGTCCGAGTCCGCGGCGGTCCGCCTGCTGGCGTCGCGCCTGCGCCGGCTGAAGCCCGGATACGCGCCGTTGCCCGAGGACGCCCCCGTACTCGCCGAACTGTGCCGCTATCTGGACGGGCTGCCCCGGGCGCTGGAGTACGTGGCCGGCTGGAGCCTGGTCCAGTCACCGCGCCAGATCCTGCGGCAGCTCACGGACACGCCCTTCACCCTGCCCGCTCCCCCGGTGGTCCCCCGCCCGCGAGGGGACGTCCACCAGTCGCTGCGCACGGCGCTGCGGGAACTGACGCCGCACCAGTTGCTGGTGCTGGACCAGCTGACGGCCGAGGAGGGCGACCGGTCCGTGGAGGAGATCGCCGCGGAGAGCGGCCGGCCCCTGCCGGAGTGCCTCCAGACCGTGCACGAACTGCTGTGCCGCGGAGTGATCCGTTCCGTGGCCGCCGACGACGGCGTCCGCTTCGCCGCCCTGAACCTCTTCCGCGTGCTGTGGCGCGAGGCCCGCGACACCCGGCGGCCGGACGGGGCCGGGGAGCCGGCCGCGGCCGGCCTCCCGGTGCTCGAAGCGCTGGCCAGGTGAGCGCGCCGTCTCGTCCCACCCGACTCTCCTTCCCCTTTTGAACGCAGAGGACTTGCAGTGGAGCACACCGCGGCCGAGCCCAGCGGCCTGGACATCGTCGTGACCACCATGGCGTCGGACTCACACACCTGGAATCTGGTCTTCCTCCAGCTGCTGCTGGAGGAACTCGGCCACCGGGTGACCAATCTCGGGGCCTGCGTCCCCGATGACGTCCTCGTCGAGGAGTGCCGGCGCCGCCGGCCGGATCTGATCGTTCTCAGCAGTGTCAACGGCCACGGCCACCACGACGGCAAGCGGGTGCTCCCGGCGCTGCGCGCCTGCCCCGCGCTCCTGGACACGCCCGTCGTGATCGGCGGCAAGCTCGGTATCACGGGCGCGGCCGACGGCGACGACACGGCGGCGCGCGGTCTGCTCGCCGCCGGTTTCGACGGGGTCTTCACGGACGTGGGAGCGGTCGACGCGTTCAAGGTCTTCGTCCAGAGACTGGCGGCGGGAGTACCGGCGTGACGGCATTCGGCGCCTTCGTGGCCCGTGCCCGGAGCCAGGGCCGCCTGGTCGTCCAGCCGCGCATGGGGATGAGCCGCCTCGACGAGATGCGGCTCGGCCTGTACGCCACCCGACACGCCGCGGCGACCACGGTCGGCACCCTCACGGTGGACAGCTATACGAGAACGGGCGCGCTCGACGAGGCGCGCCGGGCCATCGACGACGGGACGGCGCTCAACGGCTACCCCATCGCCTCCTACCCGCCGGACGTGACCCGGTCGCTGCTGCGCGGGATCGCGGACGAGGGGTTCCCGGTCCAGGTCCGGCACGGGTCGGCCCGGCCGGAGCGGATCGTCGCCGCGCTCCTCGCGGCGGGCCTGGACGCGACGGAGGGCGGACCCGTCTCGTACTGCCTGCCGTACAGCCGCCTCCCGCTGCGCGAGGCGGTGACCAGCTGGCAGCGGAGCTGCGAACTGCTGGCCGCCGCCCAGGAGGCGGGGGCGCAACCGCACCTGGAGACGTTCGGCGGCTGCATGATGGGGCAGCTGTGCCCGCCGTCCCTCCTCATCGCGCTCAGCGTGCTGGAAGGGATGTTCTTCCGCCAGCACGGACTGCGCAGCATCTCGCTCAGCTACGCGCAGCAGACCCACACCGGCCAGGACGAGGAGTCCGTGGCCGCGCTGATCCGGATCGCCGCCGACCGGCTGCCGGACATCGACTGGCACATCGTCATCTACGCCTATATGGGCGTGTATCCGCAGTCCCCCGGCGGGGCACAGCTGCTGCTCGACGAGGCGGCCCGCCTCTCGGTGCGGACCGGAGCGGCCCGGCTGATCGTGAAGACGACGGCCGAGGCCCATCGCATCCCCACCGTCGAGGAGAACGTCCGGGCACTGGAGACCGCGGCCGTCGTCGCGGGCGAGGAGGGCCGGGCACCGCGCACCGGCATCGCCGACACCGGGATCCACGCGGAGGCATGTGCGCTGATCGACGCCGTGCTCGACCTCGATCCGGACATCGGCCGGGCGCTCGTCCGCTCCTTCGCCAAGGGACAGCTGGACGTGCCGTACTGCCTGCACCCGGACAACGCGGGGCGCGCCCGCAGCGGCCTCGACTCCGCCGGCCGCCTCTACTGGACCGACGCCGGTGCGATGCCGGTCGCCGGCCGCGCCGGAGCCGGCCGGCCCGCGACCGGCTCCCGAGAACTGCTGGACGCCCTGTCGTATGTGCAAAGGACCTTCGACGAGAGGGCCTTTCGGACGGTGGCCGCGCCCCTGCCCCTTTCCCCCTGATCTCGCTGATCCCCCTGATCTCCCTGAATCCCTGACTGGGCCTTGCCGCCCACGACACGAGGACCTTCATGACCGAGAACAGCCTCACCGGCCCCGCCAATCCCCGCGCGCATCTGACCTCCCCTGCTTTGCACGCCACCCTGCGCATCCAGAACAAGCTGCTCGCCGCCGCCCGCGATCACCTCGCGGAGGCCGGTTTCACGGAGATCCACCCGCCGGTCATCGGGCCGGTCACCGACCCGTGCAGCCGCGGGTCCAAGCAGGTCGACATCGATTACTACGGTCACCGCTACAAACTGATGACCAGCGCCATCCTGTACAAGCAGGCGTCCCTGCTGGCCTTCGACAAGATCTACTGCATCGCTCCCAACGTACGGCTCGAACCGCTGGAGACCGCTGACACCAGCCGTCATCTCGCCGAGTTCCACCAGCTCGACGTGGAGTGGGCGGGCGCCTCCAAGGACCAGGCCGTCCAGCTCGCGGAGGACCTCGTGGCCCAGATGGTGCGCCGCGCCGTGGCGGAGCTCCCCCAGGAGTTCGACGTACTCGGCCGGGACGTCGGCATGTTCGCGGGCCTGGTCAAGGGGATGTTCCCGAGGATCACCCACGCCGAGGCCGTCGACCGGCTGCACGGCCTCGGCCACGGGCAGAGCCCCGACGCCGAACTCGACTGGGACGGCGAGGCGTTGCTCTCCGCCCAGTCCGACCGGCCGTTCTTCGTGACCGACTATCCGAAGGGATCGCGCGGTTTCACGGACCGGGAATCCCCCACCGAGCCCGGGATGCTGCGCAACTTCGACCTCATCGCGTCGGACGGCTTCGGGGAGCTGTGCAGCGGCAGCGAGCGCACCTTCGAGTACGCGGAGGCCGTCACGCGGATGCGGGAGACCGGCGAGAACCCCAGGAAGTACAGCTGGTACCTGGACCTGATGCGGGAGGGCATCCCGGCGAGCGCCGGGTTCGGCCTCGGTGTCGAGCGCTTCACCCGCTATGTGGCGGGCCTCGACGCGGTATGGCAGGCGAACGCCTTCCCCAAGCTGCCCGGGGTGGTGTCGCCGTGAGCGATCTCACGGCTCCGGGATTCCCGGAGCAGCTGGTGCGCCGGCGGGCCCGGCGGGGCGCGGCCGCCGCGTTCCCGCCCGCGGACGGCTACGGGCGCGTGCTGTTCGGGGCGGAACCCGGCGAGCCGCACGATCTCCTGGACGCGATGCGGCTCGTCCCGCCGGTCTTCATGGAGCAGCGTCTCGCGAAACTCATCGACCTCGGCCGGGAACCGACGTACCAGGACGTCGAACTCGCCACGGACATCGGCGGGTTCCACGCCACACTCCCGGTCTATGTGTCCGCCCTGGGCTCGACCCGTGCGGCCGGCGGTGACCTGGGCCTCGCGCTCAGCCGCCAGGCCGGGGCGATCGGCGTACCGATGGTCATCGGCGAGAACATCGTCCCGGTGAACGGATACGGGCGGCTCGACGGCGACGCCTCGCGCTCCCTGCTCGGCCGCCTCACCGCCTACGGAGAGCAGCTCGGCGACGGACTGGGCGGCGTGGTCGTCCAGCAGAGCACCGAGGACGCCGACGCGGAGGTGTGGAACCTCGTCCACAGCGACCCCACCGCCCGGCCGCTGCTCGACTCCGGACGGCTCGCGTTCGAACTCAAGGTCGGCCAGGGGGCCAAACCGGGCCTGGGCGGGATGACCGTGCTCGACCCCGCGGCGGCGGCCGGGCTGGACGACCGGTTCGGACTCGACCCGCTCTTCGGCGACCGGGTACTGCGCTCCAGCAGCCCCGGCACCTTCACGGCGGAGATCCTGCGGCAGCAGATCCGCCTGATGCGGAACAACTTTCCCAGGGCACGGGTCTGGGTGAAGCTGTATCCCGGCCGGGACCTGGCGGCGGCGGTGCGGGTCGCCGTCGAGGCCGGCGCCGAGGCCGTGACGGTGGACGGCGCCGAGGGCGGTACCGGCTGGGCGCCCACGGTGTTCCCCGCGCAGGTCGGACTGCCGCTGGCGGAGTGTCTGCGGCGGCTGCCCGAACCCCCGCCGTGCCTGCTGGTGTCGGGGCGCATATGGGAAGGCGGCCGGGCGGTCAAGAGCCTGGCCCTCGGGGCGCGGGCGGTCGGCCTGGGCCGGGCGGCGCTGCTCGCCACGGCGGAGGACCCGCGCGAGGGCCTGATCCGCTTCATGGAGTGCCTGGCCACGGAAATGCGGCTCCTCGTCAGCGCCCTGGGGCAGTACACCCCCGGCGCGCTCGGCCCGGACGACGTCTGGGCCCCCGGCGACGGCAGGTGATACTGCCCCCTTTCTGCACCCTCTCCTGCCGATCGGCCGCCCGCCCGCGGCCTAGCGTCGGCGCATCGCATCGTCACGCCAATCCACCGGGGTTGAACCATGTCCTCATGCGGTATCCGATTCCCAGCGGCCGCGCTTCACGCGCCCCGGCGCCCCGCGGTGCGCAGGGGCGACCGGACCGTCACCTACCAAGAACTGGACGAGCTGGCCGACGCGCTCGCCGCACAGCTCGCGCCCGGCCAAGTGGTCGCGGTGACCTGTCGTGACCGGCTCGACCACGTCGTCGCACTGCTGGGCGTGCTCAGGGCGGGCGCCATCTGTCTGCCGCTGGATGCCGAGGCGCCCGACGAGCGCACCGCGTTCCTCCTCGACGACGCCGGCGCGAGCGCGGTCCTGGCCGACGGGGTGCTCACGCCGAGACCCGGGCGCGACCATCCGCCGGGCGGCGGCGGTTACCTCCTCTACACCTCGGGAACCACCGGCCGTCCGAAGGGGGTGCACGTCGCCGAGGGCGTGCTGGCCGCGCATATCGCCGCGGCGGCCGACCGGTTCGGGATCACGGACGAGGACGTCGTGCTGCACGCCGCCCGGCCGCATGTCGACGTGGCGATCGAGCAGGTCCTCACGGCGCTGACCAGCGGTGCCCTCCTGGTGATACCGGAGCGGCAGCTGATGGCACCGGCGGAGCTGCTCGGTCTGCTCGACGCGGAGGGCGTGACGGTCGCCAACCTGTCCGCGGGGCACTTCCACGAAGTGACCGCCGCGCTCCGGGACGGGGCGCGCCCGCCCGCGGACCTGCGCCTGATGATCTCCGGCAGCGACCGGCTCCACCCCGGCACCGCCGCCACCTGGTACGAGCGCACCGGCATACCGCTCGTCAACGCCTACGGCCCGACGGAGACGGTGATCACCGCCACCACCCACGACGCCGCGCGGGAGACCGCCGGCGACACGGTCCCGATCGGCCGCGCACTGGGGCAACGCAGCGCGCACGTCCTGGACGACCGGCTCCGGCCCTGCCCGCCGGGGACCGCGGGCGAGCTGTACCTCGGAGGCGATGCCCTCGCCTCGGGCTACTGGGGGCGGCCCGCGCTCACGGCCGGGCGTTTCGTGGCGGACCCCTTCTCCGACGTGCCCGGCGCCCGTCTGTACCGCACCGGGGACACGGTCCGGCGAGCGGCGCCGGACGCGCCCCTGGAGTTCGTCGGACGCGTCGACCACCAGGTGAAGATCCGCGGCTTCCGGGTCGAGCTCGGCGAGGTCGAGGAGGCCCTGGGCCGCTTCCCGGGGGTGACCTCGTGCGCGGTCACCCTGCACGAGGGGCGTCTCGCGGCCTACGTCACCGGCGGCGCCCCGCAGTTCGACGCGGTCCGTGCGTTCCTCGCCGCCGAACTGCCCGAGCCCATGGTGCCCGGCAGCCTCACCGTGCTCGACGCGCTGCCGCTCACCCCCGCCGGAAAGACCGACCGGGCCGCGCTCCCCGCGCCCGGCGTCCGGCCGGCGGGCACCGGCGAGGGGCGTCTGCCGCACACCCCGGCCGAACAGCTGATCGCCGCCGTCTGGTCCGATGTGCTCGGCGTGCCCCGGGTCGGCGCCCACGACAACTTCTTCCACCTGGGCGGCGACTCCCTCACGGCGATGCGGGTGGTGGGCCGCATCGTCGACGCCTTCGGCATGATCTCGCCGCACATCATCTTCGAGGCCCCGACGCTCGCCGAGTTCGCCGCGGCGGTGACCGGCGGCGCCGCGAGCGAGCGCCCGGCCCCGGTCCGTACGCACCTCACCCGTGCGCCGCTGTCGAAGTACCAGCGCGGACTGTGGTTCCTGGACCAGTGGAACCCCGGGGCGCCCACCTACAACGTGCCCTGGGTGTTCCGCTTCGCGGCCGCCATGGACATCGAGCTGCTGCACACCGCGCTGCGCGCCGTCGCGGACCGGCACGAGGTCCTGCGCACCACCTTCGTTCTCGGCGAGGACGGCCCCGAGCAGGTGGTCCACGAGGCGATGGAGCTGCCCTGCACGGTCATCGACGCGCCGGAGGCGCAGGTCGAGGGGGTGATCGCCCGCGCGGCGGCCGAACCGTTCGACCTGGAGACGGGGCCGCTGCTGCGCGCCCACGCCATCCGTACCACGGAGGGCGAGACCGTTGTGCTGCTCGTCTTCCACCACATCGTCTGGGACGAGGGGTCGCTGCCCGTCTTCGAGCGCGACCTCCGGGAGCTGTACGCGGCACTCGACGAGGACAGAGCGCACCGGCTGCCCGAACTTCCCATCCAATACGCGGACTTCAGCGCCTGGCAGCACCAGGGCGACCTCCCCGCCGAGCAGCTCGCGTACTGGCGTGCGCAGCTGCGGGACGCCCCGCAGGCGCCGGTGCTGGCCACCGACCACCCGCGCCCGGAACTCCAGTCCTTCCGGGGGTCCTTCCACTCCTTCGCGATGCCCGCGGAACTCGCGCGGGCCGTCCGCGAGTTCGCGCGCGACGAGGACGTGACGCCGTTCATGGTGCTGCTCGCGGGCCTCGCGCTGACGCTGCACCACCGCTCCGGCGAGCGGGACCTGGTGCTCGGCACGCCCGTGAACACCCGCTCACGCGCCGAACTGGCCGATCTGGTCGGCTACTTCGTGAATCTGCTGCCGCTGCGCGTCGGCGTCGGAGCCGATGTCTCCTTCCGCGATCTGGTCCGGCAGGTGCGGGAAGTGGCGATCGGCGGCTACCGGCACCAGGAGGTCCCCTTCGACGACATCATCGACCTCGTTCTGGAGGACCGCCCGGAGGACCGTAACCCGCTCTGCCAGGTGGTCCTCGAAATGCATCCGCTGGACTCCCGTCCGCTGGACGTCGGCGGCGTTCCCGTGACGCGCCATCTGCACATGAACGAGGTGTCCCGCTTCGACCTGTCGATCTCCGTGGACGACCGGGGCACGGACTTCACCGGCCGCTTCGAGTACGACCGCGACCTGTTCGACGAGCCGACCATGCGTGAGCTGTGCGAGAGCTGGCTGGGCACCCTGGCGGTCTCCGTCGGGCTGCCCGTCCACAGCCTCTTCGAGGAGCAGGCGGCCCGGGTTCCGGACGCCACCGCCCTCGTCTTCGACGACCGGCGGCTGAGCTACGCCGAGCTCAACGGGCGCGCCAACAGGCTGGCCCACTTCCTGGCCGGCCGCGGTATCACGCGCGGCTCGGCCGTCGCGATCCTGGCCGAGCGGAGCGGCGACCTGATCGTCGCGCTGCTCGCGGTGCTCAAGACCGGCGCCGCCTACACCCTCCTGGACCCCGACTTCCCCGCGGAGCGGCTGGCCGCGGCGGTGGCGGACAGCGGGGCCACCCTCGTCCTGACGCACCGCGGCGGGCCCCCGCCCGCCGGCGGACCGGACCACCTCGATCTGGACGCCGTCGCCGACGAGGTGGCGGGCTGCCCGGACCACGACCCGCGGCTGCCCGCCTCGGGCGACGACCTGGCCTGCGTGATGTTCACCTCCGGCTCCACGGGGCGGCCCAAGGGCGTGGCCGTGCCGCACCGTGCGCTGACCACGACCTATCTGGCGCAGGACTACGCGCGTTTCGGCCCGGACGAGGTGTGGCTCCAGCATTCGCCGGTCTCCTGGGACGCCTTCGCCCTGGAGCTCTTCGGAGCGCTGCTGTTCGGCGGCGTCTGTGTGCTCCAGCCGGGCCAGCGGCCCGATCCGGAGACCATCGCCGACCTCACCGTGCGGCACGGCGTCACCCAGCTCCAGCTCTCGGCAAGCCTGTTCAACTTCCTGCTGGAGGAGTTCCCCCAAGCCTTCCGGGGGCTGAAGACCGCCTTCACCGGCGGGGAGCGGGCCTCGGCCACGCATGTCGCCAAGGCCCTGGCGACCTTCCCCGGCCTGGTCGTGGGCAACGGCTACGGCCCGGTGGAGAGCCTCGGCTTCACCACCTGCCACCTGGCGGGCCCCGACGACATCCCGGACGCCTCGGTACCGGTCGGCGCCGCGCTGACCGGCAAGGACGTCCATGTCCTCGATGCCGCGCTGCGTCCGGTCGAGCCCGGGGAGACGGGCGAGGTGTACTGCGCGGGTGGCGGCCTGGCCTTCGGGTACGTCGGGCAGCCCGCCCTGACCGCCGAGCGGTTCGTCGCCAGCCCCTGCGGGCAGCCGGGCGCGCGCCTGTACCGCACCGGCGATCTGGGCCGCTGGTCGGCCGACGGCAGCCTGGAGATCACCGGGCGGGCCGACGACCAGGTGAAGATCCGCGGTTTCCGCGTCGAGCCCGGCGAGATAGCCGATCTGCTCACCCGCCACCCGGATGTGCGGCAGAGCGCGGTCACCGTCCACGAGCCGGCCGCGGGGGACCGCCGGCTCGCCGCCTACATCACCACGGACTCCCCGGCGGCCGACGCCGACGCCCTCCTGGAGTACCTGTCCGGCCGGCTGCCCGACTACATGGTGCCCGCCACCCTCGACATCCTGGACGCGCTGCCGCTGACCCCCAACGGCAAGATCGACCGCCGCGCGCTGCCCGCACCCGGCGAGCGGCGCCCCGCCGGCGACGGCACCGCCCTGACCGGAGCCCAGCGGCTGGTCGCCGACGCCATGAGCCAGGTCCTGGGGGTCGAGGAGATCGCCGCCGAGGACAACTTCTTCCGCATCGGCGGCAATTCGCTGGCCGCGGTCCGCGTCGCGATGCAGCTCTCCCGGACCACCGGCACCCGCATCACGCCCCAGATCGTGTTCCGGGCCAAAACGGTCAGCGCCATCGCCGCACGGCTCCCGGCCACCTCATGAACCCCGACGGCATCCGCACGGAAGGCAGGACGACAGTGACCTCATCCGGAGCGCCGGCCCGCACCGCCCCCGTCTCGGGGCTGCAACGGGGGCTGTGGTTCCTCGACCGGTGGAACCCCGGCGCGGCGACGTACAACACCCCCTGGGTCTTCGACTTCAGCGGCCCCCTCGACCTGCGGCTCCTGGAGGAGGCCCTCGGCCTCCTGGTCCGGCGGCACGAGGCGCTGCGCACCACGTTCGCCCTGGGGACCGAGGAGCCCGTCCAGCTCGTCCACCACCGGATGGCCGTGCCGCTCGCGGTGGTCGATCTGCGGCACCTCGCCGAGGACGACCGGGCCGCGCGGGTGCGGGACCTCGTCGTGGCCGAGGGCGCATCCCCCCTGGACCTGCGGAGCGGTCCGCTGATCCGGGCCACGGCGCTCCGCCGTGGAGACGAGGAGACCAGCGTCGTCTTCACCGTCCACCACATCATCTGGGACGGCTGGTCGGCCGAGGTCTTCGAACGCGAACTGGCCGAGACGTACACCGCACTGGCCGACGGGCGGGCGCCCGTCCTGCCCGAACTCACCGAGCAGTACGCCGACTACGCCGCCGAGGAGCGGCACGAGTCGTACGACGAGCACCGCGCCTACTGGGCGTCCCGCCTCGACGGCGCGCCCCGCCTGCTGCAACTGCCCGGCGACCGCGGCCGGCCCGCCGTCCAGACCTACCGCGGGCACACCGAGCCGTTCGCGGTGCCCGCGGGCACGGCCGCCCGCGTCCGGGAGTTCGCCGAGGCCGAGGGCGTGACCCCGTTCATGGTCCAGCTGGCCGCGTTCGCGGTACTCCTGAACCGGTACACGGGCGCGTCGGACCTGGTCATCGGCACCCCGGTGACCACCCGGAACCGGCCCGAACTGGAGCATCTGGTCGGCTGCTTCGTCAATCTGCTGCCGCTCCGCGTCGCGCTGGCCCCGCAGCTGACCTTCCGCGAGCTGGTGCAGCACGTCCAGGACGTCGCCTTCGACGCCTACGCCTACCTGGACATGCCCTTCGACCAGATCGTCGACCAGCTGGCACTGGACCGCTCGGCGCAGCACCCCCCGCTGGTCCAGGTGGTGTTCGGCGCGCACGCCGAGAGCCGTGAGCCGCTGCGGTTCGGGCCGGTCCGGGCGCAGCGGCGGGTGGCGTCCAACCACACCAGCAAGTTCGACCTGACGTGGTCCGTCTTCGACGACGGTGAGCTGCGTGGCGAGGCCGAGTACGCCACCGACCTGTTCGACGCGGCCACGATCCGGGCGATGGCCGAGGAGTGGCAGCGGGTGCTGACCGCGGCCCTGGCCGACAGCGACCGCCCGCTGCGCGCGCTGACCCGCCCCGAGCCGCCCGCCCCGGCGGCCGGGCCCGTCGAAGGGCGCTGTCTGCACCGGCTCTTCGAGGACGCGGTGGACGCGCACGCGGAGCGTACGGCGGTGACCTCGGGCGCCGTGTCGCTGAGCTACGCCGAACTCGACGCGCGCGCCAACCGCCTGGCCCATGCGCTGATCGCGGCCGGTGTCCGCACCGGCGACCGGGTCGGGCTGCTGCTCGAACGCACCCATGAGATCCCGGTCTCGGTGCTCGCGGTGCTCAAGGCCGGTGCGGCCTATGTCCCGGTGGACCCGACCGCGCCCGTCGAGCGGGCGGCGGCGGCCTGGGGGGACACGGGCGTCGCCGTGGTGGTCACCGACCGGCCCGACCGGGTGCCGGAAGGGCCCTGGGAACTGTTCCACCTGGCCGCGCGGGCCGCGGAGACGGCCCGGATGCCCGCGGACCGGCCCGCGCGGACGGTGCGGGCCCAGGACACCGCGTACCTCATCTTCACCTCGGGCTCCACCGGGCGGCCCAAGGGCGTGGCGGTCACCCACGAGCACGTCGGCAGGCTGCTGGCCTCCGGTGCCGGTCACTTCGGCTTCGGGCCCGGCGAGGTGTGGACGCTCTTCCACAGCTTCGCCTTCGACTGGACGGTCTGGGAGCTCTGGGGAGCCCTGCACCACGGCGCGCGGCTGGTGGTGGTGCCGTATCTGACGAGCCGTTCGCCCGAGGAGTTCGCCGAGCTGCTCGACGCGGAGCGCGTCTCCTTCCTCTGTCTGACCCCTTCGGCGCTGCGGCAGCTGGAAGCCGTCCTCCGGCGCCGTCCGCGCGCGCTGCCCGCACTGAAATGGATCATGCTGGGCGGGGAGGCGCTCGACCCGGCCGTGGTGCGGCGCTGGTACGGGCTCGCCCCGCGGCCCCCGGCGCGGATGTGCAACCTGTACGGCATCACCGAGACCACCGTCCACGTCACCACCTGCGATATCGAGGAATCCGGTGCCGCCTTCCAGCGGAGCCTGATCGGTACGGCGCTGCCGCATCTGACGGCGATGGTCCTCGACGACTGGCTGCGCCCCTGCCCGGCCGGCGTCCCCGGCGAGCTGTACATCGGCGGCGACAGCCTGGCGCTCGGCTACTGGGGGCGGTCCTCGCTGACGGCGGGACGCTTCCTCGCCGATCCGTATGCCGCCCGCGCGGGGGCGCGGATGTACCGCACCGGCGATGTGGCCCGGAGGCTGCCGGACGGGGGCCTCGAATACCTGGGGCGCGCGGACTTCCAGGTGAAGCTGCGCGGGTTCCGGATCGAACTGGGCGAGATCGAGAACGCGCTGAGCCGGCACCCGGACGTGGATGCCTGCGTCGTCACCGTGCGCGACCAGCGGCTGGCGGCCTACGTCACCGGCCGGGAACCGGACCGGGTAAGGGAGTTCCTCGCCGGCACGCTGCCCGACTACATGATCCCGGCCAGCTGTACCGTCCTGGACGCGTTCCCGCTGACCGTCAACGGCAAGGTCGACCGCGCGGCGCTGCCGGCCCCCGGATTCCGGCCGGCCGAGACCGGTCATGTCGCGCCGCGCACCGCGGTCGAGCGGACCTTCACCACGGTCTGGTCGCGGGTGCTCAACGTGCCCGACGTCGGCGTGCACGACAACTTCTTCCATCTCGGCGGCGACTCGATCCGGGCCGTCCACATGGCCGGTGGCCTGCACGAGCGGGGCTGGCAGGTCTCGCTGCGCGACATCTTCGACGCACCCACCATCGCCGGCCTCGCGCCGCTGGCCCGGCCGGTGACCGACGACGACGCCGACTCCGCGCCCTTCGCCCTGGTGCGGGACGAGGACCGGCGGGAGCTGCCGGCCGGCCTGGTGGACGCCTACCCGATGGTCGCCATGCAGCTCAGCATGGTCTTCCACATGGAGCTCGCCGGCGCCACCGACAGCTACCACAACGTCAACAGCTACCGGATCGCCGGGGCGTGGGACGAGCCGGCCTTCCGGCAGAGCGTCGCCGAGGCGATGGCACGCCACCCCGTCCTGCGGACCGGTCTCGACATCGCCGGCTTCGGCGAGCCGCTCCAGCTGGTCCACGCGGAGCTGCCGCCGCCGGTCGAGTGCGACGATCTGCGCGACCTCGCGGCCGACGAGCAGCAGAAGGCGATCCTGGACGTCTTCGAGCACCACCGCCGGACACCGTTCGACCTGCTGTGCCCGCCGCTCTTCCGGATCACCGTGCAGCGGACGGCGGACGACGCCTTCCACCTCACCGTCTCCGAGCACCACGCCATCCTCGACGGCTGGAGCTTCACCTCGCTCCTCAGCGAACTGCTGCGGCGGCACGGCGCACTCGCCGCCGCCCCGGACAGCGCCGCCGCCCCGCCCCCGGCGTCGTCCTTCCGCGACTTCGTCGCCGCGGAGGGACGGGCCGCCGCCGATCCGGCGGCGCTCGGGTACTGGCGGGGCAAACTCCACGGTGTCAGCGGGGAGTTGTGGGACACCGTCCCCGACCACCCCGAACTGCCGCGCACCGTCCAGCGTGTGCTGCCGCAGGCACCCGGACAGCTGCGCCGGACCGCCGACGCGGCCGGGGTGCCGGTCAAGGCGGTGGCGCTCGCCGCGCACATGAGGGCGCTGGGGCACATCACCGCACGGGGCCGGGTCACCACCGGACTGACCGTGAACGGCCGCCTGGAGCGGCTCGGCGGCACGGACACGTACGGCCTGTTCCTCAACACCGTGCCGGTGACCTGCGACGTGGCCGGGGACGACCCGCTCGCGCTGGTGCGCGCCGTGCACCACGAGGAGCTGGACATGATGCCGCACCGGCGGGTGCCCTTCGCGCGGCTCGCGCGCCTGATGACCAGCACCCGCCTCGACGGCCAGTTCGCCTATCTGCGCTTCCACGCGCTCGGGCAGCTCGACGCCGCGCGGATCGTGGACGACGGGCTGATCGGCTGCGAACCCGTCATGCGCCACGAGCCGAACAACTTCACCTTCTGCGCCTCGCTGGTTCAGGACCCGGTCACCGAACGCGTCCTGCTGGCCGTGGACCACCAGCGGTCGGTGGTCCCCGACGCACTCGTCGACGCGTACCTCGACGCCTACACCGCGGCCCTCCAGCGGATGGCCGCGTCCTGCGGACACACCACGGACAAGGAGAGGAACCCGAGATGACCGCCCCGACCGGCGCCCACCGGCGCCCCGTCGACCTGCTGGCCCGCTTCGCCCTGGCGGTCCGGACCTCCCCGGACCGTCCGGCCGTCCGGGCCGGTGACACCGAGCTGACCTTCGCCGGACTCGACCGCCGCACGGCGGGTCTCGCGGCCGCGCTGCACGCGCACGGGATCGGCCGCGGAGACCGGGTCGGGGTCCAGCTGCCGCGCACCGCGGACCTGGTGGTCGCGCTGCTCGCGGTGTGGCGGGCGGGCGCCGCGTATGTGCCGCTCGACCCCGCCTATCCCCCGGCCCGGCTCGCCCTCATGGCCGAGGACGCCCGGATCGCCCTGCTGATCGGCGCGGACGGCGCCGCGCCACCGCGGCCGGGGGTCCCGGTGCTCGGCCCGGACGCCGCCGCCGCGCCCCGCCCGGCGGCGGAGCCGGACCCGCGGGATCCCGCGTATGTCATCTACACCTCCGGGTCCACCGGTGTGCCCAAGGGCGTCGAACTCACCCGCGGCGGTGTCGCGGACCTCGTCGCCGGACTTGAGGAGCGCGGCATCTACCGTGCCGGGCCCTCGGTCGTCGGCTGGAACGCGAGCATGTCCTTCGACGCCTCGGTCCAGCAGTGGGCCCGCGTCTGCCGTGGCGACACCGTGGTGGTCATCGACGACGAGCAGCGCGCCGACCCCGCCGCGCTGGCGGCCGCCCTCGACGCGTCCGGCGTCACCGACCTGGACCTGACACCGTCGCACTGGGAGCTGCTGCGCGAAACGCTCACCGGGCGCCGGGCGGTGCGGCTGTTCATGGGGGGCGAACCGGTCCCCGAGCGGACCTGGCGGGAACTCGCCGACGGCGGCGCCGACGCCGTCAACCTCTACGGCCCCACCGAGTGCACCGTGGACGCCACGGTCGCCGCGATCACCGGGCCCCGCCCCCACCTCGGCGACCCGCTGCCCGGTGTGCGGCTGCGCCTCCTGGACGACAGGCTCCGGCCGGTGCCCGACGGCGTCACCGGCGAGCTGTACCTCGCCGGGCCCCGCCTCGCCCACGGCTATCCGCGTCGCCCCGGGCTGACCGCGGCACGCTTCGTCGCCGACCCGGACGGGCCGGCCGGCGGCCGCATGTACCGCACCGGTGACCGGGCCCGCCGCGGCGACGGCGGGCTGCTGGAGTTCGCCGGCCGCGTCGACCGGCAGGTCAAGGTGCTCGGCCACCGGATCGAACTCGGCGAGATCGAGTCCGTCCTCGCCCGGCACCCCGAGGTGACCGCGTCCGCCGTCACCGTGCGCGAGGCGGCCCCCGGGGACCTGCGCATCGCCGCGTACGTCACCGGCCCGGCCGCGACGGGCGGCGCCGCCGTGCTGGCCGCGCTGCGCGCGCAGCTGCCGACGCACCTGGTCCCGAACACCCTCGCCGTCCTCGACGCCCTGCCGCTCACCCCCAACGGCAAGACCGACTACGCGGCCCTGCCCGCACCGGCCCCCGCGACCGCCGGTTCCGGGGCGCCGCACGGCGACGCGCTCCAGGAGCGGGTCGCCCAGGAGTGGCGCACGGTGCTCGGGGTCGCCTCCGTCGCGCAGACCGACAACTTCCTGTCGCTCGGCGGCCATTCGCTCGCCGCGCTGCGCGTCGTCCACAAGCTGCGCCGCACCTTCGACATCGACCTCCAGTTGCGCCACCTGCTCGACGCCGACGACCTGGCCGGTTTCACCCGCGCGGTGCGCGAACGGACCCAGGCGGGGCCGGTCGGCCGACCGGCCCTGGTCGCCCGCGACAGAACCGCCCGATGAGACCCGCCCACGCAAGGGAGCTGCCGTGCTCAGCACGATGACCGATCTCACGGACCCGGACCTGTGGTCACGCCCCGACCTGCCCGCCGTCATCGACGCACTGCGGGCGAAGTCCCCGGTGCAGCGCACCGAGACGGCCGACGACGGCCCCGTCTGGTCGGTGCTCTCCTACGAACTGGCCGCCGAGGTCCTGCGGAACACCGCCGTGTACAGCTCGGAGGGCGGGTCGCTGCTGGGCAGCGGCGAGGGCCGGACGCCGGTCGGCTCGGGGCGGATGATGGCCCTGACCGATCCGCCGCGCCACCGTGACCTCCGGGCGCCGGCCGCGCCGTTCTTCTCGTCCGGTGGCGTCCGCAACGCCTCCCGCAGCATCGCCGAGCTGGCGGACTCCCTCGTCGCCGAAGCGGTCGCCCGCGGCGAGGTGGACCTGGTGGACACCGTCGCCGCGCTGCCGCTCGCCGTCATGTGCGATCTGCTCGAAATCCCGGACGAGGACCGGGACATGGTGGTCCGGGTCTGCGACGACGCCTTCCTGTGCCGCACCCCCGAGGAGCGCCGGGCGGGCCACCAGCGGCTGCTGCCGTACCTGTTCCAGCAGGTCCTGCTGCGCCGGGCCGACCCCGGCGACGATCTGATCAGCAAGGTGGCCACCTACCGGGTCCAGGGGCGGCCGATGCCGGTGGAGGACGTCGTCCTCAACCTGGACAACATCGTCGTCGGCGGCGTGCAGACCGTCCGCCACACGGCGGCCATGGGACTGCTGGCGCTGGTACAGCACCCCGAGTTGTGGCGGCAGTTGCGCGACGGCGAGGCGGAAATAGGGGCCGCGCTCGACGAGCTGCTGCGCTGGACCTCGGTCGGTCTGCACACGCTGCGCACCGCGAGCCGGGACACCGAGCTGGGCGGCCGGCTGATCCGGCGCGGCGAACGGGTCGTCGTCTGGACCTGGGCCGCCAACCACGACGCGGCGGCCTTCGACCGCCCCCACGACATCATCCTGGACCGCTCGCCCAACAAACACCTCGCACTGGGCCTGGGGGCGCACTACTGCATCGGGGCGCCGCTGGCCAAGGCGGAGCTGGAGGGACTGTTCTCCGCGATGCTGCGCCGCGTGACGGAGATCCGGCCGACGGGGCCGCTGCGCCACAACGGCTCCATCATCAATTTCGGCCTCGACCATTTCCCGGTGCGCCTGGTCACCGCCTGACCGCCACCGGGTGCCGTCTCTCGCTTTCCGACGGCGCACCCGGGCGGAAATCCGTCGCTCACCGGCGGGCGAAACACACTCGCACAACTGCCGCTTTCCTGCCGGACCTACTTCCGCGCGGGCCGGACGCCCGTCGATAGATTCGCAGACAACCAAGGAGGTCGATCATTGTGACGAACCCGTTCGAGGACGAGAACGCGCGGTACCTGGTCCTGGTCAACGAGGAGAACCAGCACTCCCTCTGGCCGTCCTGGCTCGATGTACCGGCCGGCTGGTCGGTGGCGCACGAGGAGGACACCCGGCAGGGCTGCCTCGACCACATCGAGGAGAACTGGACCGATATCCGCCCGGCCAGTCTGGTCGCCGCCCTCGGCGGACAGTGAGCCCAGCCACCCGTCAGGGCACTGAATTCCCCGCCCACCGAGCCGGCCGAAAGGCGTGAATTCCCTCGGCCGGATACGACCGGAAGCGATCGGCGGCGGCCCGGGAATTCCCCGGGGAACGTCTCGCCGAACCGGTCGGGCCGCTTGCCGAAGCTTCCGTGTGCGTACCGCCGATGTGACCTGAAGGAAAGGAAAATCCGTGATTCCGGTTTCGTTTGCGCAGCAGCGCCTCTGGCTGGCCGACCAGCTCGACGGTCCGAGCCCGCGGTACAACCTGCCGTTCGCGATCCGGATGCGCGGTCCACTGGACGAGGCCGCGCTGCGGGACGCGGCGCGCGACGTCGTCATCCGGCACGAGGCGCTGCGCACCGTGTTCCCCGCGGTCGACGGTGTCCCCGTACAGCAGGTCGTACCGGCCGCGGAGGCGCGGCCGCACTTCGAGACGGTCCGCTGCGGCCCGGACGGGTTTCCGGCGCTGCGCGACGCGGCCGCGGCGCACCACTTCGACCTGAGCGGGGAACTGCCCCTGCGCATGGTGGTCTTCACGCTCGCCCCGGAGGAGCACGTCCTGCTGGTGGTGGTGCACCACATCGCGGGGGACGGCTGGTCGCAGGGGCTGTTCCTGCGCGACCTCGCCGCCGCCTACACGGCACGGCACGCCGGCCGCGCCCCCGGCTGGTCCCCGCTGCCGGTGCAGTACGCGGACTACGCCCTGTGGCAGCGGGAGTTGCTGGGCACCGACGCCGATCCGCACAGCGTGCTCTCCCGGGAGCTGGCGTACTGGCGCGACCACCTGAGCGGGACGCCCCAGGAGGTGACGCTGCCGACGGACCGCCCCCGGCCACCGGTGCAGGGCGCCTGCGCCGACGCGATCGGGCTCCGCTTCGACGCGGACCTGCACGCCGCGCTGCTCGCTATGGCGCGGGCGCACCGGGCCACTCTGTTCATGGTGCTGCAAGCGGGCCTCGCCGCCCTGCTGACCCGGCTGGGCGCGGGCACCGACATCCCGCTCGGCACCGTGGTCGCCGGGCGCTCCGACGACGCGCTGCACGACGTCGTCGGGTTCTTCGTCAACACCCTGGTGCTGCGCACCGACACCTCGGGCGACCCCACGTTCACCGATCTGCTGGCCCGGGTCCGCGAGACCCAGCTGGAGGCGCACGCCCACGCGGAGATCCCCTTCGAGCGGCTGGTCGAAGAGGTGAACCCGGTGCGGTCCCTGGCCCGGCACCCGCTGTTCCAGGTGATGCTGGTCCTCCAGGACACCGCGGAGAGCGGTCTCGACCTGCCCGGCCTCGACACCTGCCCGGAGCCGATCGGGATGCGGGTCGCCAAGTTCGACCTCAACATCGGCCTGGCCGAGGCGTACGACGCGGACGGCGCGCCCGCGGGCATCACGGGCAGCGTCGAGTACGCGGCCGACCTGTTCGACCGCGACACGATCGGGGCGCTGACGGTGCGCCTGGCCCGCCTGCTGTCCGCGGCCGCCGCGGACCCGGGCCTGCCCATCGAGCGGATCGACGTGCTCGGGGCGGCGGAGCGGTCCCGGATCCTCACCGGGTGGCACGGTGCCCCGGCCGCCCCGGCCGCCGGGTCGCTGCCGCGGGCGTTCGCGGACCAGGCGGCGCGCACCCCCGACGCCCTCGCCGTCGCGGGCGACGACGCCCTCACCTACGCGGATCTCGACGCGCGGGCGAACCGGCTCGCGCACCACCTGATCGCGCGGGGCGTCGGGCCGGAGACCCCGGTGGCGCTGCTCGTGGAACCGTCGGCGGACGCCGTGGTCGCCACCCTGGCGGTCCTCAAGGCCGGCGGTGTCTGCGTGCCCCTGCACCCCGGTCCGACCGCGGACCGGACGGCCTGGGTGATCGGGGACGCCGGTGCCGCCGTGCTGCTCACCGACCGTACGCCCGGTGCCGTACCCGGCGTCCCCGACGGCGTACGGGTGGTCCGGCCGGGCGACGGCCTGCTCGGGGAGACCGCCGGTCCGGCCGTCACGGTCCATCCGGACCAGCTCGCGTACCTGAGATACCCCGCCCACCCGTCGGACGGGCCCCCGGCGGTGGCCGTCTGCCACCGTGACGTGGCCGCGTTCGCGACCGACCGGCGGTGGCGCGGCGAGGCCCCGGACCGGGTGCTGCTGCACTCGCCGGGGGCCCTCGACGCGGCCGGGTACGAGCTGTGGGTACCGCTGCTCTCGGGCGGCACGGTCGTGGTGGCACCGGCCGGTGCGCTCGACCCCGCGGGGCTGCGCGCCGTGGTGGAGCGCCACGCGGTCACGGCGCTCTTCCTCACCAAGGGCCTGTTCGACCAGGTCGCCGAGGAGTGCCCGGAGGCGTTCACCGGGCTGCGTACGCTGGTCACCGGGGGCGGCAGGGCATCGGCGGCCGCCGTGCGGCGCGCCCTCGCGGCCCACCCGGACCTCGTGCTGCACCACCTCTACGGCCCGGCCGGGCACGCCACGGCCGCCACCGCCCACACCGTGCCGGCCCCGGACGCGGCCACCGGCCGGATGCCGATCGGCCGTCCCCTCGACCACCTCCGCGGGTACGTCCTGGACGCGCGCCTCGAACCGGTCGCGCCCGGGGTCACCGGCGAACTGTACGTGGCGGGCGCGGGCCTGGCCCGCGGTCTCCTCGACCGGCCGGGCCCGACCGCGGAGCGTTTCGTGCCCTGTCCGTTCGCGCCGGGCGAGCGCATGTACCGCACCGGCGACCTGGCGCGCCGGCGCGCGGACGGTGTCCTCGAACACCTCGGCCGGGCGGACGACCGGGCCGAGATCGCCGGCTTCCGCGTCGAGCCCGGGGAGATCGAGGCGGTCCTGGGCCGGTACGACGGGGTCGGACAGGCCGTGGTGGTCGTCCGCGAGGACAGCCCGGGAGACCGGCGCCTGGTCGCGTACTGCACCCCTGCCGGGGAGCAGCCCGAACTGGCCGCGGAGCTGCGCCGGTTCGCGGCCGGGTCGCTGCCCGGCTATCTGGTCCCGCAGGTGGTGGTCCTCGACCGGCTGCCGCGCACCACGGACCACGCGCTCGACCACGCCGCCCTGCCCGCGCCCGGCCGCCCGCGCGCCGCCGAGTCACCCGGGGACGGGGCGCGGCAGGAGGCGCTGCGCGAGGAGGCGGTGGTGGGCCGGCTCTTCGCCGCTCTCCTGGGACTCGAGACGGTCGGCGTCCAGGACAACTTCTTCGAGCTGGGCGGTCACTCCCTGCTGGCGACCCGGCTGCTGGCCCGGGTGCGCTCGGTCACCGGCGCCGATATCCGTATCCGTGCCTTCTTCGAGGACCCCACCGTCGCCGGGCTCGTCCGGCAGCTGGACACGGAGAAGAGCACCCGGCCCGTGCTGGCCGCCCGGACCCGGCCGGACGCCATGCCGCTGTCCTTCGCCCAGCAGCGCCTGTGGCTGATCGACCGTATGCAGGGCGCGGGCGCCTACTACAACGTGCCGGTCGCGCTGCGGCTGCGCGGCCCGCTCGACCGGGCGGCGCTGACGGTGGCGGTCGCCGACCTCCTCGCCCGGCACGAGACCCTGCGCACCGTCATCAGGGAGGTAGACGGCGCGCCCTGCCAGCTGGTGCTGGCGGCCGCCGACGCGCCCTCGGTGGTCGAGGTCGCGCGGTGCCGCGGGGACGAGGCCGAGGCCCTGGTGAGCGCGGCGTCGCGGCGGCCGTTCGACCTCGCCGCCGACCTGCCGCTGCGCGTCACCGTCCTGGAGACCGCCCCGGAGGATCACGTACTGCTGCTCGTCCTGCACCACATCGTCAGCGACGGCTGGTCGTTGGGCCCGCTGATGCGCGACCTCGCGCGGGCCTACGCCGCCCGCCGCGCGGGCCGCGCCCCCGACTGGGCCCCGCTGCCGGTGCAGTACGCCGACTACACGCTGTGGCAGCGGGAGCTGCTCGGTGACGAGGGGAACCCCCGCAGCCTGTACGCACGGCAGCTGACCCACTGGCGGAAGGCCCTCGCCGGTCTGCCGGAGGAGCTGGAGCTGCCGTTCGACCGGCCGCGCGGCACCGCGCCCTGCGTCCGGGCGGAGCGCGTCATGATGCCCCTGGACGCGCGGCTGCACGCCGCCCTGCTCGACGTGGCACGCACCCACCAGGTGACCTTGTTCATGGTGGTGCAGGCGGGTGTCGCGGCGCTGCTGTCCCGCTGGGGCGCGGGCGAGGACATACCGATCGGGGCGGTGGTGGCCGGCCGCTCGGAGCAACTCCTCGACGATCTGGTCGGCTTCTTCGTCAACACCCTCGTGCTGCGCACCGACACCTCGGGCGACCCCACGTTCGGCGACCTGCTGGCCCGGGTCCGCGAGACGGACCTCGCCGCGTACGCCCACCAGGACGTGCCGTTCGAGCGGCTGGTGGAGGAGATCAACCCGGTCCGTTCCCTGGCACGTCACCCGCTCGTCCAGGTGATGCTGGTGCTCCAGAACAACGAGCAGGCGGAACTGGACCTCGCGGGCCTGGAGACCTCGTCGGAGCCGAGCGACACCGGCGGCGCCAAGTTCGACCTCACCTTCGTCATGGAGGAGTCGTACGGACCCGGCGGTCCGGCGGGCATCGACTGCTCGATCGACTTCGCGGTGGACCTGTTCGACCGGGACACGGTGGAGTCCATGGCGGCCGTGCTCGCCCGTCTGCTGTCGGCCGCGGCGAGCGCTCCCGGCACGGCCATCGGGGAGCTGGACGTGCTCGGCGACGAGGAGCGCGCACGCCTCCTCGTCGACTGGAACGACACCGCGGTGGAGACGCCCGCCACCTCGCTGCCGCGGGCGTTCGCGGAGCAGGCGGCGCGCACCCCCGACGCGGTCGCCGTCGCCGCGGACGGCGCCGCTCTGACGTACGCGGAGCTCGACGCGCGGGCCGGCCGTCTCGCGCACCGTCTGCTGGCGGCCGGCGCCGCGGCGGAGACGCGGGTGGCGCTGCTGCTGGAGCGGTCGGTGGACGCCGTGGTGGCCACGCTGGCGGTCGCCAAGGCGGGCGCGGCGTATGTGCCGCTGCACACCGGGCTGCCGCCCGAGCGGATGTCCTGGGTGATCGAGGACAGCGACGCGCACCTCCTGATCACCGACCGGCCCGAGGTGGGCTTCCCGCACCGCGCGCGGGTGATCCACCCGGCGGACGAGCCGTCCGGCGGCGCCTCCCGCGCCGTCCGCGTGCACCCCGGCCAGCTCGCCTACGTGATGTACACCTCCGGTTCGACCGGGCTGCCCAAGGGGGTGGCGGTCCGTCACCGCGATGTGGTCGCCCTGGCCGGTGACCGCCGGTGGCGCGGCGGGGACCACCGTCGCGTACTGCTGCACTCGCCGATGGCCTTCGACGCGGCCACGTACGAGCTGTGGGTACCGCTGCTCTCGGGCGGCACGGTCGTGGTGGCACCGGCCGGTGCGCTCGACCCCGCGGGGCTGCGCGCCGTGGTGCGGCGCCACGCGGTCACGGCGCTGTGGCTCACCAAGGGCCTGTTCGACGTCGTCGCGGAGGAGAGTCCGCGCACCTTCGCGGGGCTGCGCGCGGTGACCACCGGCGGCGACGCCGGCTCGCCCGCCATGCTGCGCCGCGTCCTGACGGCCTGTCCGGAGCTGCGCCTCGCCAACGGGTACGGCCCGACCGAGACCACCACCTTCGCCACGCACCACCTGCTGTCCGCCGCGGATGTGGCGGGCGCGCGGGTGCCGATCGGGCGCCCGCTGGACAATATGCGGGCGTACGTCCTGGACGGTCGCCTGCGCCCGGTGCCGGTCGGCGCGCCGGGGGAACTGTACGTGGCGGGCGCCGGGCTGGCCCGCGGCTACTGGCGGCGCTCCGTGCTGACCGCCGAGCGGTTCGTGGCCAGTCCCTTCGGCACCGGCGAGCGCATGTACCGCACGGGTGACCGGTGCCGGCTGCGCGGCGACGGCACGGTGGAGTACCTGGGCCGCACCGATCACCAGGTCAAGCTGCGCGGTTTCCGGATCGAACCCGGCGAGATCGAGGCGGTGCTCGCCCGCTGCGAGGGCGTCGGCCAGGTCCTCGTCGTCGCCCGGGAGGACATCGCCGGTGACCGCAGGCTGGTGGCGTACTGCACCCCGGCCGGGGACCGGCCCGAACTGGCCGGGCAGTTGGCGCAGTTCGCCGCCGCCTCACTGCCCGCGTACATGGTGCCGTCCGCCGTGGTCGTCCTGGACGCCCTGCCGCTGAACCCGAACGGGAAGGTGGACCGCAAGGCGCTGCCCGCACCGGTGCACACGGCCGACCAGCGGGGCCGCGCTCCGCGGACGCCCCAGGAGCGGCTGCTGTGCGAACTGTTCGGCGAGCTGCTCGGCGTCGAGGCGGTCACCGTCGACGACGACTTCTTCGCGCTCGGCGGCCACTCCCTGCTGGCCACCCGCGTGGTGAGCCGGGTGCGGGCGGCCCTGGGCGTCGAGCTGGGCATCACGGACCTGTTCCGGGCGCCGACCCCGGCCGGGCTCAGCGCCCGCCTGGCCGGCGCCTCCAGCCGCCCGGCCCTGACCGCCCGGCCCCGCCCGGAGATACTGCCGCTCTCCTACGCACAGCGGCGGCTCTGGTTCATCGGCCAGGTCGAGGGCCCGAGCGCGACATACAACATCCCCGTCGGCGTCCGGCTGCGCGGCGCCCTGGACGTGGCGGCACTGGAGCGCGCGCTCGGCGACGTGGTGCTGCGGCACGAGGCCCTGCGCACCGTCTTCCCCGTCCACGAGGGCGTCCCCCGGCAGCACATCACGGCCGGACCGGCGGGACCTCTCGTCACCGTCTGCGACCGCCCGGTGTCCGAGGTGGTCGGGCACGTCTTCGACCTCGCCACCGAACTGCCGGTGCACGGCTACGTCCTGCCGGGCGACGGCCCGGCGGAGCACGTCCTCGTCCTGGTGCTGCACCACGTCGCGAGCGACGGCTGGTCCCTGCGCCCGCTGCTGCGGGACCTGGCGCAGGCGTACGGCGCCCGCTGCCTGGGCCGGGCGCCCGAGTGGGAAGCGCTCCCGGTGCAGTACGCGGACTACACGCTGTGGCAGCGGGAGCTGCTCGGCTCGGAGGGCGACGCGGACAGCCCGCTCGCCCGGCAGCTCGCCTTCTGGCGGGACACGCTGGCCGGTCTGCCGGACGAGCTGTCGCTGCCCGTGGACCGGCCGCGCCCGGCGGTGGCGAGCCACCGGGGCGAGGTGGCGCGGTTCGCGTTCGGCCCCGGGCTGCACCTGCGGCTGACCGAGCTGGCCCAGGAGCACGGCGCCACCCTGTTCATGGTGCTCCAGGCCGCCCTCGCCGCCCTCCTGAACAGGTTCGGCGCGGGTGCGGACATCCCCATCGGCTCCCCGGCCGCGGGCCGGACGGACGAGGCCCTCGACGAACTCGTCGGGTTCTTCGCCAACACCCTGGTGCTCCGGGTCGACCTGTCGGGACGCCCGAGCTTCCACGAACTGCTGGACCGGGTGCGGGCCATGAACCTGGCCGCCCTCGCCCATCAGGACGTCCCCTTCGAACGGCTCGTGGAGGAGCTGAACCCGGCCCGCTCGCTGGCCCGGCACCCGCTGTTCCAGGTGATGTTCGCCTACAACAACACCGCCGAGGCGACGCTCGAATTCCCCGGCCTGGACGCCGAGTTCGCGCCCCTGTCCCAGGACGGCGTCGCCAAGTTCGACTTGCTGTTCGGCATCGGCGAACAGCGGGACGCCGAGGGCCGGCCCGCGGGGATCGAGGGCGGGCTCGAATACGCCACCGACCTGTTCGACGGGGAGACGGCCGCCCGGCTGACGGACGCGCTGGGGCGCCTGCTGGCCGCCGTGGTCCGGGCGCCCGACGCTCCGCTCGCCTCCCTCGACCTCCTCTCGGACGCCGATCGCCGCCGTCTGCTCCTCGACTGGAACGACACCGACCGCGCCGTACCGTTCGTCTCCCTGCCCGACCTGGTACGGGAGCGGGCGGCGCGCACCCCCGGTGCGCCCGTGGTGATCGACGGGCAGACCGTCCTCACCTACGGGGAGCTGGACTCCCGCGCGGCGCTGCTCGCCGGGCGCCTCGCCGCGGCGGGGGCCGCCCCCGAACGCCTCGTGGCGATCGCCCTGCCCCGGTCCGCGGACTTCTACGTCGCCGTCCTCGCGGTGCTCAGCACGGGAGCGGCGTACGTACCGCTGGATCCGCGGCATCCCGCCCAGCGGATCGCGGCGATCCTGGACGAGGCCGCACCGGTGCTGATGCTGACCGACGGCCGGGCCGGCCGACCGGCCGCGGGCTGCCCGGTGGTGCGGATCGACGAGCCCGGCGGCCACGGCGACCGGCCGTCGGCCCCCGTGCCGGTGACCCGCCGGCACGCCGCGTACGTGATCTACACGTCCGGTTCGACCGGCGCCCCCAAGGGCGTGGTCGTCACCCACGGCGGTCTGCGCAACCTCCTGGTCTCCCTGGCCCGGCAGGTGCCGCTGGACGAGGGCGACCGGATGCTCGCCGCCACCACACCGGCCTTCGACATGGCCGTCCCGGAGATCTGCCTGCCGCTGGTCACGGGCGCCGCGGCCGTCATCGCCGACGACGACACGGTGCGTGATCCGGCCGCGCTCGCCGCGCTGATCGAGCGGGCCGCGGTCACCGTCGTCCAGGCGACGCCGAGCCTGTGGCACGCCCTGCTCGCCGAGCGGCCCGACGCGGTCCGCGGGCTGCGCATGCTCGTCGGCGCCGAGGCCCTGCCGCCGGCGCTCGCCGCCGAACTGCACCGGTGGGGCAGCGAGGTGACCAACCTGTACGGGCCGACGGAGACCACGGTCTGGTCCACGGCGGCCCGGCTCGGCGCGGCCGGCCCGCCCGCCATCGGCCGCCCCCTCCTCAACACCCGCGCCTACGTGCTCGACCAGGATCTGAACCCGGTCCCGGAAGGTGTCACCGGCGAGCTGTACCTCTCGGGCGAGGGCCTGGCCCGCGGCTACCTCGGCCGCGCCGGGCTGACCGCCGAGCGGTTCGTGGCCTGCCCGTTCGTGGCCGGGGCCCGGATGTACCGCACCGGGGACCTGGCGCGCCGGCGGCGGGACGGCGCACTGGAGTGCCTGGGCCGGACCGACCACCAGGTGAAGGTGCGCGGCTTCCGGATCGAACCGGGTGAGATCGAGACCGCCCTGACGGGCCGTGCGGACGTGGCCCAGGCCGTGGTGCTGGCGCGGGAGGACGCCCCGGGCGACACCCGCCTGGTGGCGTACGTGGTCGGGGAGGGCCCCGCCGACGGCCCGCACGCCCCGGACGGCACCGAGCTGCGCCGCTTCTGCGCGGCCGCGCTGCCCGCCTACATGGTCCCGTCCGCCGTGGTCGTCCTGGACACCCTGCCGCTGAACCCGAACGGGAAGCTGGACCGCACGGCGCTGCCGGCACCCGACTACGCGGCGGCGTCCCCGGGGCGCGGCCCGCGCACCCCTCTGGAGGAGGTGCTGTGCGGGCTCTTCGCGGACGTGCTCGGCGTGCCCGATGCGGGCATCGACGACAGCTTCTTCGACCTGGGCGGCCACTCGCTGCTGGCCACCACGCTGCTCAGCCGGGTGCGCTCGGTGCTGGGGGCCGAACTGAGCATCCGGACCGTCTTCGAGTCCCCGACGGTGGCCGAACTGTCCGGCCGGCTCGGTGCGAAGACCTCGCACGACGCACTCGATGTGCTCCTGCCGCTGCGCTCCCGCGGCACGCGCCCACCGTTGTTCTGTGTGCATCCCGCCGCCGGCATCAGCTGGGTCTACTCGGGTCTGCTGCGGGCCGTAGACGCCGCACACCCGGTCTACGGCCTCCAGGCGAGCGGCCTGACGGGGCAGGCCCCGGAGAGCGTCGGGGAGATGGCCGAGGACTATCTCCGCCGGATCAGGGCGGTCCAGCCCGCCGGCCCCTACCACCTGCTCGGCTGGTCCTTCGGGGCGACGGTCGCGCAGGAGATGGCCGTACGGCTCCAGGCCGAGGGGGAAGAGGTCGCCCTGCTCGCGCTCCTCGACGGCTACCCGGCCGTCCCGGGGACGGCCGGCCCGGTCCTGCCCGACGACGCCGCGGAGATGTTCGCCGCGCTGCTCGTCTCGCTGGGCCTCGACCCCGCCGCGCCGGACGGCCTCGCCGTGCTGGAGCCCCTGCTCGGCGAGGCGACGGGCGCCCTGGCCGATGTCTTCGCCACCCACCACAAGCTCCTGAACGAGCACATCCCCCGCCCCTACCGGGGCGACGCCGTCTTCTTCGGCGCCACCCTCGACAAGCCCGGCGACTGGCCGTACGCGGACGCGTGGCGCGGACACATCGCCGGCCGGATCGAGGAGCACCGGATCGCCTGCGCGCACGGCGAGCTGACCCGGCCGGACCCGATCGCCCGGATCGGGGCCGTCGTCGCGGACAAGCTCCGCGCCGCACACCTGACGGAGCACCGTGGAGAGCAGTGACATGAACCGGACCACCACGCCGTCGCCGGCCTCCCCGGCCACCGGCGAGCCGGCGCGGCGCCGCTGGGGGCTGTGGGCCGAGGCCGACTTCCGCCGGCTGTGGATCGGCGAGACGACCAGCTGCCTGGGCACCGCCGTCGGGCATGTCTCACTGTCCCTGGTGGCGGTGGTCGTCCTGAAGGCGGACCCGGCCACCATGGGTGTGCTGACGGCACTGACCTGGCTGCCATGGCTCCTCATCGGGCTGCCCGCCGGGGCCTGGGTGGACCGGTGGCCGCGCCGCCGGGTGATGCTCGTCAGCGATCTGGCCCTGCTGGTCCTCTTCGCCGGCGTGCCGGTGGCCGCCTGGCTGGGAGTGCTGACCATCGGGCAACTCCTGGTCGTCGCCGTGCTGGTGGGCGTGGCGAAGGTGTTCCTCAGCACCGCCTACGCGGCGCTGATCCCCACGCTGGTGGCCAAGCCCGACCTGCTGGAGGCCAACGCCAAGCTGCGGGGCGGGGAGACGGCCGGGGAGATCGCCGGTCCCGGGGTGGCGGGTTTCATCGCCCAGGTCTTCGGGGCGGTCGGCGGTCTGCTGGTCGACTCCGTCTCCTATCTGGTCTCCGCGCTCTGCCTGGGCGCGATCAAGCCCCGTGAGAAGCCCCCGGCGGCCGCCGCGCGGGACGGCATCCGGCGCGAGATCACCGAGGGGATCCGGTTCGTCGTCCGCGATCCGTTCCTGCGAACGCTGGCCTGTTTCGGTGCCCTGGGCAATCTGGCGCTGAACGGGATCCAGGCCGTGCAGACCCTGTTCCTGGTCCGCGACGTGCACCTGGGCGGGGGCGCGGTGGGGGCGGTGTTCGCGGCCGTCAGCACCGGGGGCCTGGCCGGGGTGTGGGCGGCCGGCCGGATCGTCCGCCGGTTCGGCACCGCACGCGGTCTGCTGCTCAGTTACCTGGTGGTGGCTCCGGGCATCGTGCTGCTGCCCTTCGCCGGAAACGGGCTGCCGCTGCCGGTGAGCGTGCTCGGCTGGGCCCTCGGGGTCGGCGGGGTGGTCACCGCGAACGTCATCTCCAGCAGCTTCTCGCAGAGTTACTGCCCGCCGGAGATGCTCGGCCGGGTCAGGGCCAGCTCGTCCACCGTCAACTACGGCGCGATTCCCGTCGGGGCGCTGCTGGGCGGCTATCTGGGGGAGGCGCTGGGCACCAGGGGCACGATCTGGATCATGGCCGGCGTCCTCGTGACGGCCAACCTGGTCCTGCTGGTGAGCCCGATCCGCTCCCTGCGCGACTTCCCGCAACGCGCCGAGGCACCCCGCACCGGCCACTGAGGTGTGCCGCACCGGCCGCCGCGGCATCCCACCGGACCATCGCACCGACTCAGTAGAGATCACTTACGACATGGATGAGGGGACATGGCGAATCAGCCTTTCGCTCTTGTCTGCCTGCCCTTCGCAGGCAGCGGCGCCGGCTTCTACCGCCCGTGGCGGACGCAGTTCGACGTCGATTTCCAGATCGTCCCGATTCAGCTGCCGGGCAGGGAGGAACAGTTCCTCGACGACCCGTTCACCGATATGCCGCAGGCCGTCCAGGAGCTGACCCGCCGGGTGCTGGACGGCACGGACGACGACACCCCCCTCGCGCTGTTCGGGCACAGCTTCGGCGCCGTGCTCGCCTACGAGATAGCGCTCGAACTCACCCGGCGGCAGCACCCCGGCCTCCGGCACCTGTTCGTGAGCGGTTCGCCAGGACCGCACAACGGCCGCGCCGAGCGGGCGAGCGGCCTGAGCGACGAGGAATTCCTCGGCCGGGTGCAGGAGTTCGCCGGATACCGGTCAGAGGTGTTCGACGACCCGGACATGCGGGAGATGTTCCTGCCGCTGCTGCGCGCCGATGTGGAGATGCACGAGTCGTACGAGCCGTCCTCGTCCGAACCGCTCGCCGTCCCCGTCACGTCGCTGCGCGGCTGTGACGACACGCTGGTCTCGCGCACCCAGGCGGAGGAGTGGGCCGCCACCACCCGCGACCACTTCGCGTACCGGGAGATCCGCGGCGGACACATGTACCTGATCGACCATCCCGACATCCTGCTACAGGCCGTGGCCGCCCGCTGACGGCGGAAGACAGAGGAGAAGCAGATGCGACTGAGCGGGAAGACCGCCGTCATCACGGGGGCGGCGCGCGGTCTCGGGCGCGAGTGCGCGGTCAGGTTCGCGGCGGAAGGCGCCGATCTCGTGCTGATGGACATCGCGAAGGACGTGGCGGGAGTGCCCTACCCGCTGGGGTCGCGCGGCCAGTTGGAGCACACCGCCGCGCTGTGCGAGAAGGCGGGCGGCGCCGTCGTGGCGAAGGTGGCGGACGTACGGGACACCGAGGACTGCCAGGGCGTGATCGATGCGGCGCTCGACAGGTTCGGCGCCGTGGACATCCTGGTCAACAACGCGGGCATCGCGGCGCCGTCCGGAAAGGTCACCCACGACATCACGGCGGCCGAATGGGCGCTCATGCTCGACACCGATCTGTCCGGCGCCTGGCGGATGATGAAGGCCGCCGCCCCGGCCATGGTGGGGCAGCGGGCGGGCAGCATCGTCAATGTCTCGTCGACCGCGGGACTGGTCGGCTACCGCCACTTCGCCGGGTACGTCACGGCCAAGCACGGCCTGATCGGGCTCACCAAGGCCGCGGCCCTCGACTATGCCCCGCTGGGTGTCCGGGTGAACGCGCTGTGCCCCGGATCGGTGCGCGACGACCCCGTCGTGGAGGGCCGGATGCTGTCCGAGATCGCCCGCTCCCTCGATGTGCCCGTCGAGGAGCACGAGGAGATCTTCGTCCGGGACCAGCCCACGAACGACCTGATCGAGCCCGCCGACATCGCCGCCGCCGCGCTCTGGCTGGCGAGCGACGACTCCCGCCGGGTGACCGGCAGCGTCCTGACCGTCGACGGAGGCTTCACGGCCCGGTGACGCAGCCCGGCCGCACTCCGCTCCACCCCCGGCAGAAGGAACCCGTGAACGCCATGAGCGAAGACCCCGACCCCCGCGCCGCCGCGCCCGGGTCGCGCACCCCCGACGTGCGCACCGCGCGCGACTGGGGTGCGCTGTGCCACAGCCTCACCGTGCGAGTGCCCGGCCCCGTCGACCCCGACCGCCTCGACCGGAACCTGGCGGCGGGTGCCCGCCGCCGGCCGGCGCTCCGTCCGCTGCGGCTCTGGCACACCGCGGTCGCGGCGCCGGCCGGCACCCCCGCGGCGGACCGCAGGGCTCGGGCGGAGGCGGCCCGGCCGGTCCGGCCGGACATGTTCCCCGTGCGGGCCGTGCTGATCCACTGCTCCGACGGCGCGGCCGACCTGGTGCTCGTGGCCGCCCGCAGGTCCGTCCCGCGCCCCGCCCTCGACCGGCTGGCCGCTCTTCTCCTGGAGGGGGCGCCGGATGCCTGGGACGACTCGCAGGACATCCCGGCGTGCGCACCGCTCCCGCCCGCCCCCGAGCACGATCCCGTCCCGTGGGGGATGGGGCTTCCCGGGCGGGCCGGCACGACCGGAACCGTTCCGCTGCCCCTCCCGGAGCGTGCGGGCATCGACGTACGGCACCTCGTCGGCGGTCTCGCGCTCGCCCTGGCCGGATACGCGGCGGGGGACGAGGGCGCCGACGCCGGTGTGACCGTCGGCCGGGTCGATTCCGCCGCCCTGCGCGGGTACGACGACCTCCGCGCGTACGCGGTGCGGACCGACGGTGAGCGGAGCGTCGGCGACTTCCTCGCCCAGTTCGACGCCGCGCCCGGGACGGCGCCGCGGCTCCCCGCCGCGGGGCTGATCGTGGGTGCCGCGCGGCCCGGCAGCAGCCACCGGCCGTGTCTCGCCCCGGTCTTCCCGCTCACCCTGCACGCGGAACGGCGGGCGGACGGCACGTTCCGCGGTACGTGCTGGTTCGACGAGGGAACGGTGGCGCCGCAGTTCGCCGAACGGTTCTGCGCCCATGTCGCGCACCTCGCGGCCCAGTTGGCCGAGAGCCCCGGCGCGCGCCCGGTGTCCCGCGTCGAGCTGCTGACGGCGGCGGAGACCGCGAGCATCCTCCGGGCGGGGAGCTCCGCGCCCGCCCGCACGAGCGGCGGTCACATCGTCGGGCTGTTCGAGGAGAGGGTGCGGAGCAGGCCCGACGCCCCGGCACTCGACGACGGCACCACCCGGTTGACATACCAGCAGCTCAGTGACGCGGCGGAAGAGGTGGCGGCGGGACTGCGGGCGAAGGGGGTCGCCCCGGGCAGCCGGGTCGGGGTCTGCCTGGAGCGGGACGCCGGGCTCGTCGTCACGCTGCTCGGGGTGCTGAAGTCCGGCTGCGCCTATGTGCCGATGGATGTGCACTATCCGCAGGAGCGACTGCGCTACATCACCGAGCAGGCGCAGCTGCCCGTGGTCGTGGCATCGGCCGGACAGTTCCCCGCCCTGGCGGGGGTGGAGGTCGTCGCCCCGGGGGCGCTGCGGGAACTCGGCGCCGCGGCGGACGTGCCCGGCGAACTCCCGCAGCCCGACGCCGGGCAGGCCGCCTACGTGATCTACACGTCCGGCTCCACCGGCCGCCCGAAGGGCGTCGTGGTGCCGCACGCCAACGTCGTCGCCCTGGTCGATGCCACCGTCGACGACTTCGGACTCGGCCCCCACGACACCTGGACCCTCTTCCACTCCAGCGCCTTCGACTTCTCCGTATGGGAGATCTGGGGATGCCTGCTCAGCGGCGGCCGGCTGGTGGTCGTGCCGTACTGGACGACACGGGACACGGAGGAGTTCCACGAGCTGCTCGCCGGTGAGCGGGTGACCGTGCTCAGCCAGACGCCCTCGGCGTTCTCCCAGCTCATCCGGACGGACCGGGAGTCGGCCAGCGACCTGGCGCTCCGCCTCGTCGTCTTCGGCGGCGAACCCCTCGACGTCCGCATGCTGGCCCCGTGGTTCGCCCGGCACTCCCCCGCCGACTGCCGGCTGGTGAACATGTTCGGCATCACCGAGACCACGGTCCACGCGACCGCCCACACCGTCACCCCCGAGGACGTCGTGGCGGGCTCGCGGTCCGTCGGCCGCGCCCTCCCCGGCTGGTCGCTCTCGGTCCGCGACCGGCACGGCCGGGTCCTGCCGCCGGGACCGGTGGGAGAGATCTACGTGGGCGGCGCGGGAGTGGCGAGCCACTACCTCGGGCAGCCGGACCTCACCGCCGAGCGGTTCCGCACCGACCCGGTCACCGGGCAGCGCGTCTACCGCAGCGGGGACAAGGGGCGGCTGCGCCCCGACGGCAGTCTCGAACACCTCGGGCGTCTCGACAGTCAGGTGAAGATCCGCGGGCATCGCGTCGAACTCGACGAGATCCGCGCCGTGCTGCTCAGGCACCCCCGGGTGAGCGCCGTCGCCCTGGCCATCCGGCAGGAGACGCCGGGCGATCCCGCGAGCAGCCGCCTCGACGCGTACGTGGTCGGGAGCGGCGCGGCACCGGAGGTATCCCCGGTGGACGCGGCGGAGGTGCGTGACATCCTCGACCGTGCGCGCCGGTTCCTGCCCGACTACATGGTCCCGGCCACCCTCACCCCGGTCGCCGCGCTGCCCCTGACGGTGAACGGGAAGCTGGATCCGTCCCGGCTGCCCGCCCCGCTCCCCCGCACACCGCAACCGCCCGCCGCCGGGACGCCGTCGGGAGACCTCACCGAGGACATCATCCGCGTCTGGAGCCGGGTCCTGAACACGGAGGTGCGGCTGGGCGACAACTTCTTCGAACTGGGCGGGAATTCCCTGCTGGTGGTGCGTCTCCTCGCGGAACTGCGCGCCGGCGGTCTGCCCAGGGTGTCGAGCAGGCAGTTCTACCACCACTCGACGGCCGGACAGTTCGTGCAGCTGCTGCGCACGCTCATCCCGGCCTGACCGCCCTGCCGTAGACCGGGCGGATATCGGGGATGGATCGCGCGCCTATCGTCGCCGTGTTCCGTTGCTGCGAGAAGGCTTGTCAGCAGCGGAACCGCCCGAGGAGGGAAGGACATGACACAGCGTCCAGACACCGGTGCCTCGGGCCTGAACGGTGTCCGGCCGCGCGCCCCCGACCAGACCAGGGCGCGGGCCGTGTTCGTGGAGCGCATGGGCGGCCGGGCGCTCGAACCGGACGAACTCCTCTCCCGGGTGGCGGCGGCGGCCGGGTCCGCGCCCCGGCCGCTCGGCCCCCTGCTGAAGTCGGCCCTCGCCCGGACCCGCGGCTGCGGCGAGGAGGGGCGTCTCGCCGCGGTGCTCGCCGGCCTCGCCACCTACGGTGCGCTGGCCGCCGCCCGCCACCACGCCGCCCCGGGCGGGGTCTCGCCCGCCGTCTGGGGACTGGACCTGGACTCCGGTGCGCTGCGCGTGGTGGACGCCATGGGCGTCGCCGCGCCGCCGGCCCGGGGGCGGACCTTCCGGCGGCCCGTGGGCGCGGCGGCGGGCCTCACCTGGGTCAACGCGGTGGAGGCCGGTCTCGCCCAGCACTGCGAGGCCCTGCTCGTGCGGCGGCTGGACGAACCGGGGACCCGCGTGACCCGCCTCGACCTCGACGCGTACGTGGGTGATGAGGGCACCGGCCACCTCCTGCGGCTGCTCAAGGCGAAGGGCAGCCCACGCGCCCACGACCTGTCCGCGCTGTTGTCCCTGCCCGCCTGTGCGGTACGCATCGGCCGGGCCGCCGCGCTCGCCACGGGCGACACCCTGGCGGCGGCGGTACGGACCGCCGCCGAGCGCGCGCTGGGCGCGGGACCGCCGCACGCGGTCACCGGTTCCGGCCCGGAACCCTTCAGGGTGGCCGCCATCGCGCCCGAGCAGGAACTCCCGCCGGTCGCCGCGTCGGGGCTCGTGCCGCCGACCGAGCACCAACGCCCCTTGGAGGCGCTACGGGCCCAGGGCTACACCTCCGCCGCCCTCCTGCTGGACCACGACCCGCGGGCCATCGACATCCTCCCGTACCTGGTGCACGTCGTCCTGCTCGACGCATGACGCGCCGAACGGCCCGGCACGCGCACCGCCGCACCGCCCGTCCGAACTCCGTCCCCGATCACGAAGGGTCCGCCATGACCACGTCTGTCCCCCACCGTCACAGCCCGGACGCCCCCGCGCAGACGCTCGCCCGCATCGATCTGCCGGACGCGGTCCGTGACGCGCTCGGCCGGCAGCTCGCCGCGGAGCCCGATCCGCAGCCGGACATCGACCGTGCCACGACCCGGTACCTCCAGATCTTCGCCACCCTGCCCACCGAACCGCTCCAGCAGATACTGGACTTCGGGCGGCACGCCGACACACCGGGCGTCGGCTACGTCCGCAACCTGCCGGTCGACCCCGAGCTCCCGGCCACACCCACCGACGGCGGTCCCGCGGGCGGTAAGCGCTCCTATGTCGCCGAAGGTGTGCTGCTCGGGCTCTCGGGCCTGCTCGGCGAACCGGTCGGCTTCCTCACGGAGAAGAACGGGCAGCTCGTCCACGATGTGGTCCCCGTGCCCAGTGGTGCCACGAGCCAGACCAACCAGGGCTCCACCGTCTTCCTCAACTTCCACAACGACATCGTGCACGACGCCGGCGGCCGCTATGACGTCAGCAACCCCGACTTCCTCGTCCTCAACTGCCTGCGCGCCGACCACGAAGGCGTCGCGGCCACCCACTACGCCGACGCCCGGGACATCGCCCGAGCCCTCGACGCCCACACCCTGGAGGTGCTGCGCAGCCCGCTCTTCCGGCTGAACGCACCGGGCAGCTATGTGCGGGACGTCGCCGGCGGAAGCGAGGTCCTGTCCGACCCGGTCGGGCTCATCGGTGGTCCGGAGGACACCCCGGAGATCTCCTCGTCGGCCAACGGGGTGCGCGCCCTCACCAAGGAGGCGGAGGCGGCGCTCGACCGGCTCCAGGCCGCCTGCCGCGAGGCCGCTCACGAGGTCCACCTCCGTCCCGGCGAGGCCCTGCTGATCAACAACAGGAAGGGCCTGCACGCCCGCACCCGGTTCACGCCCCGTTACGACGGGACGGACCGCTGGTTGCAGCGCACCTATGTCCGCCGCAACCAGTGGCCCATCCGGCACCGGCAGGCCGCCGGCAGCCGCCGCGTGCACCACTGAGCAGGACGGCCCCCGCCCCGCCCCCTTGGCGGGGCGGGAGACGGTGGCCGCGCGACGGTGCGTACCGGCCGGCGGCGGGGCCGGGTGCCGTCAGCTCTCCGGTGTGGTGCGGAAGAACCGCAGGACCTCGTCGCCGGCGGCCCCGTCCCGGCAGACGGCCACCACCACGTCGTTGCCCGCCACACAGCCCAGCACGTCGAGGTCCGGTACCGAGTCGATCACGGAGGCGACGAAACGGGCTCCGCCGGGCGGGGTCCGCAGGATGAGCGTGCCGCCCGTCCGGGCCGCGCTGAGGACCATGTTCCGGGGCGAGGCGGCGGCGCGGAGCCCCCGTCCGTCGGCCGGGCGCGCGTCGGCGCGGGCGTGTGGCGGTCGTCCGCGTCCACCGGCGGACGGGGCGGCGGGCATCAGCTCAGCACCGCCCCGAGGGCCATGAACACGACGGAGACGGCCAGCAGGATGGCCAGCAGGGGCCAGATGAACCGCAGATAGCGGTCGTAGCGCACCTTGGACAGGGCCAGTCCGCCCATGATGACCGCGGAGGTCGGGGTGATCAGGTTCACCCAGCCCGAGGCCGTCTGATAGGCGGTGACGACCAGGCTGCGGCCCACTCCGGCGAAGTCGGCGAGCGGTGCCAGGATCGGCATGGCGAGCGTGGCGTGTCCGGAGGAGGAGGGAACGAAGAACGCCAGCGGGATGTTCACCAGGAACGTCAGCACGGCGAAGACCCCGGAACCGGTCCCCTCCACAGCCTTGTTCAGGGCGTTGAGGATGGTGTCCGTGACGTGGGCGTTGTTCATGATGACGGTGACGCCGCGGGCGAGCACGATGATCAGTGCCGCACCGATGAAGTCGCCCGCTCCCGACACGATCGCGTCGACCGTGCCCTTCTCCCCCAGCCCGGCGATCAGGCCGGTCACGATGGCGGAGACCGTAAACAGCCCCGCCAGCTCCGGGAAGTACCACCCCAGCGTGGGTATGGCGGTGACGCCCAGGTCCGCCCAGGGGATGACCGAGAAGATCATCAGGGCGAACGTCACCCCGAACACCGCGATGACGGCCTTGTGACGCCCGGTCAGGGCGGGGATGTCGTCGGGGCTCCGGCCGAGGCCGTCGTCGCCGGCCGCGCCCACGAGTGAACGGGCGGGGTCCTTGGCCACCTTGTGTGCGTACCGCAGCACGAAGGCGATGGCGATCGCGGTCAGCACGACCCACATCAGCAGACGCAGCACGATGCCGTCCCCGGTGCCGATGCCGGCGCCCGCCGAGGCGACTCCCGTGGCGAAGGGGTTGACGGTGGAGGCGAGGGTGCCGATGCCCGCGCCGACCATGATCACGGCCGCACCGACCATCCGGTCGTAGCCGAGCCGGAGGGCCAGCGGGATCACCAGGGCGTAGAACCCCAGGGTCTCCTCGGCCATGCCGTAGGTGGTGCCGCCGAGCGAGAAGACGCACATCAGGACGGTGATCAGCAGCGCCTTGCGGTGGCTGAGCCGCTGGGCGAGGCGGCCGATCGCGGCGTCCAGGGCACCGGACTTCATCGCGACGGTGATGAACGCGCCGACGGCCAGGATGAAGAGGAAGACCGCGGCCGCGCCGGCCAGGTCGCCGGTGCCGCCGGGGACGGTCTTCCCGTCCCCGCCGGTGACGCCGTACAGCCCGTTGGCGGGCGCGAGGAAGAGGTCCCGGAGCCTGTTCAGGAAGGACTCGGACGCGGCGACGGAGTGGTACGAGCCGGGTACCGGGGCCCCGCTGTCGTCGGTCCGGTAGGCGCCGGCCGGGATGATGAAGGCCAGCAGCCAGACCGCCACGGTGACCACGGCCAGCACGGTGAAGGCCGACGGGAAGCGGAAGCGCCGCGCCGGCCGGTCCGTGGGCGGTACGCGCTCCGGTTCCGTGCCGTTGCTGTCCGCCGGTGGAGCCGGCCGGCCGGCGGGGACTCCGGGAGGGGCCGTGCCGCTCATGCCGGTGATCCTTCCGGCGCGGGGGCCGCTTCGGGTCCGGTGGCCGACGGCGGGCAGGCACCGGTGTGGGGGTAGCGGCCACTGGGGGTGACGAGGGTGCCCGCCGTACCGGCGAGGATGTCCGCCGCCTGGTCCAGGGCGCCGATGGCGGCCATGTCACCGGTGAGTTCGACGAAACGGCACACCGCCTCGGCCTTCGGGCCCATCGACCCGGCCGGGAAGCTCTCGGCGCGCAGGGCGGCGGGGGTCGTGTGGGTGAGGGGGGTGGCCTCGGGTGTGCCGAAGCCGCGTACGACGCGGGGTACGTCGGTGAGCAGCAGCAGCGCGTCGGCCTCCAGGGACTCGGCGAGCAGGGCCGCGGTGAGGTCCTTGTCGACGACCGCTTCCACCCCGCGGAGCAGACCGTTCTCGTCCCGGATGACCGGGACGCCGCCACCGCCCGCGCACACCGCGATCGCCCCGTGCGACAGCAGCTGCCGGATCAGCCGGGTCTCGACGATCCGTTGCGGCCTCGGGGACGGGACCACGCGCCGCCAGTACGCACCGTCCTGCCGCACGGTCCACCCCCGCCCGGCGGCCAGCCGCCTGGCGGTCGGCTCGTCGTAGCTCTGGCCGACGAACTTGGCCGGCTCGGCGAAGGCCGGGTCGGCGACCGACACCAGCGTCTGGTTGATCAGTGCGCAGACCTGGCGGTCCGGCAGGGCGTTCTGCAACGACTGAAGGAGCCAGTAGCCGATCATGCCCTGGGTCTCCGCCCCCAGGACGTCGAAGGGATAGGGGTGGGTGAGCGCGGGGTCGGCGGCGCTTTGCAGGGCGAGCACACCGACCTGGGGGCCGTTGCCGTGGGTGACGACGAGTTCGTGTTCCCGGGCGAGGGGTGCGAGGGCGGCCACGGCCCGGCGCACATTGGTCAGTTGGACATCGGCGTCGGGCTTGTCACCGCGTTCGAGAAGGGCGTTTCCGCCCAGTGCTACGACTATGCGCACAAGGGTCTCCGTCAGAGGCGAGGCGGTGGGTACGGGGGCTGGGGCGGGAGGCCGGTGGCAGGCGGACCCCGGCCGGGCGGGGTCCGCGGGTCACCGGACGGCGTCAGCCGCCGAGGGTGGCGACCAGTAGGGCCTTGATGGTGTGCATCCGGTTCTCGGCCTGGTCGAAGACGACCGACCGGTCCGACTCGAAGACCTCGTCGGTGACTTCCAGCGCCTCCAGGCCGGTCCGGTCGTAGAGGTCGGCGCCCACCGTGGTGGCGCGGTCGTGGAAGGCCGGCAGGCAGTGCAGGAACCTCGCCCGCGGGTTGCCGGTCGCCGCCATCACCCCCGCGGTGACCTGGTAGGGGGAGAGCAGCTCGATGCGCTCGTCCCACACCTCCTGGGGCTCGCCCATGGAGACCCAGACATCGGTGTAGACGAAGTCGGCGCCGTCGACTCCTCCGCAGAGGTCCTCGGTGTGGCGCACCCGGGCTCCGGTCGTGGCGGCCACCTCCTCGGCCCGTCCGGTGATCTCCGGCGCGTTCCACAGCGGCTTCGGTGCGACGATCCGTACGTCCGCCCCCATCAGGGCGCCCATGACGAGCAGGGAGTTGCCGATGTTGTTGCGGGCGTCGCCGACGTACGCGAAGGAGATCTCGTGCAGCGGCTTGCCGGCGTGCTCGCGCATGGTGAGGAAGTCGGCGAGCATCTGCGTGGGGTGCCAGTCGTCGGTGAGTCCGTTCCACACCGGTACGCCGGAGTACTGGGCCAGTTCCGTCACGAGGCGCTGCGAGGCGCCCCGGTACTCGATGCCGTCGTACATCCGGCCGAGCACCCGTGCGGTGTCCTTCATGGACTCCTTGTGACCTATCTGGGAGCCGGCCGGATCGAGACAGGTGACGTGGGCACCCTGGTCGTGCGCGGCGACCTCGAAGGCGCACCGGGTGCGGGTGGAGGTCTTCTCGAAGATCAGCGCGATGTTCTTGCCGCGCAGCCGGGGCCGTTCGGTGCCGGTGCGCTTGGCGGTCTTCAGTTCGGCGGCGAGGTCGATGAGGTACTCCAGCTCACCAGGGGTGAAGTCGAGTTCCCGGAGAAAACTACGGTGACGCAGATTGCGGGCCATGGGATGTCCTTCTCGTTCTCGTGCGGGGTGGTGCGGTCCGGCGGGCCCTCTCGTGCGCGCGCCGGTGCGGACAGACGCGGAAAGCCTCGGACGGCTCAGACGGCGTCGCGCTCGATGGGGCAGCTCATGCAGCGCGGCCCACCGCGCCCGCGTCCCAGTTCGCTGCCCCGTACGGTGACGACCTCGATGCCGTTGGCCCGCAGATACGCGTTGGAGGTGACGTTGCGGTCGTAGGCGACGACCACCCCCGGCTCGACGGCGAGGACGTTGCAGCCGTCGTCCCACTGCTCGCGGGCGGCGGCGTGCACGTCCTGGGCCGGGGTGAGGACCCTGATGTCGTCCAGGCCGAGGGCGTGGGCGATCACGGTGTGCATCCGGTCGGGCGCGTGCCGGGTGACGAGCAGGTCGTCGGGGGCGCCCTGGGGCTCGATCGTGTACGAGGGCAGCATGCCCAGCCCGGCGTACTTGGTGAAGGTGTCCCCGTTCACCATCGTCAGCACCGTGTCCAGGTGCATGAAGGCCCGTCGCCTGGGCATGTCGAGCGCCACGATGCGCTGCGCGGCGCCTTCCTTGAACAGCTCCACGGCGAGGCGCTCGACGCCCTGCGGAGTGGTGCGTTCGCTGACCCCCACCAGGACCGCGCCGTTGCCGATGACCAGGACGTCCCCGCCTTCCATGGTGGCGGGGAAGGCCGCCTGGCCCTCGTTCCAGACCTTGAAATCCTGGTCGGCGAAGAGCGGGTGGTAGCGGTAGACCGCCTCGAAGTGCACGGTCTCCCGCCGGCGCGCGGTCTTGCGCATCGCGTTGACGGCGACCCCGTCGTACACCCAGCACGAGGTGTCGCGGGTGAACAGATGGTTGGGCAGCGGCGCGATGACGAAATCGTCGTCGTCCATCGTCTGGACCCGGATGCTGCGCGGGCGTCCCATCCTCGCGACGAGTTCCCGCTTGGTGATGCCGCCGACCAGGTACTGCGTCAGCTCCTCGGGGGCGAACCCCTCGAAGACGCCGCGGGCGCGGTCGGTGGCGATCGGCCCGTACTCCCGCTCGTCGAAGAGCCGCCCCAGGACCAGGTCGCGGGCGCCGGGTTCGGCGAGGGTCTCGGTCAGCAGATCGGTGAAGAGGTGGACGGTGATACCGCGTTCGCGCAGCGTGTCGGCGAAGTCGTCGTGCTCCTCGCGGGCCTTCTCCACCCACAGCACATCGTCGAAGAGCAGCTCGTCCTTGTTGCCGGGTGTCAGCCGCCTGAGTTCCAGATCGGGGCGGTGCAGGATGACCTGCTTGAGGCGGCCGGCTTCGGAATCCACGTGGAAAGGCATGGGCGCTCCCAGCTCCTGGCCGCCGCACCGTTGCGGCGGCCCTGCGCCCTCGACGTTAGGAGCGCCGGAACCCCGCACGAGGGCGCCGAAAGGCCCCTTCCGCCCGAGCCCGGATGTCCTTCCGGCCTGCTCCGCCGCCCCTCCTGCCCTGTCCTTTCCGGCAGTGCGCGGCACGGCCGGCAGGGTCGTCCGCCCCTGCGCAAAGTGGCCGCTCGTCCCCCCTGAGACGTGCTGTCCGCCGCGTACGTTGCCCAGGAGGGCGCGAGCAGACGGAAGTACGCCCGGTGAAGCCGGATATGGGGAGCCTGACATGTCCATCAGAGTGCTGGTCGCGGACGCGGACGAAGTGGTGCGGGTGGGGCTGCGCGCCGTCCTGTCCCGGGACCGGGGGTTCCTGATCGTGGGGGAATCCGGAGACGGCCGGGACACCGTCGGACTGGTCCGCACCACCCGGCCCGACGTCTGCGTGGTCGGTACCTCGCTCACCGGGTTCGGCGGGCTCGAAGTGGTCCGGCGGGTGTCCGCTCTCCCCGGTACGGCCTGCCGGGCGATCGTGCTGACCGGCTCGACGGCGGACGAGGACTTCCGCACCGCGATGGGCAGCGGAGCCCACGCTTTCCTCCACAAGTCCGTGACGCCACGGCTGTTGCGGCAGAGCATCCGGCTGGTGGCGGCGGGGGCGTACGCGCTGTCGCCCTCGGCCGCCGGCAGTCTGCGCGATCTCCTCGACGGCCCGCCCCGGCATGCCCCGCCGGAGCCGCGGCGCCCGCTCAGTCCGCGGGAGCGGCAAGTGGCCGCGATGGTCGCCGTCGGCCGCACCGACCGGGAGATCGCCTGCTCCACGGGGGTGTCGGTGTCCGCGGTGAAGAAGACAGTCTCCGGCTGCCGGCGCAAGGTACGGGCCAAGAACAGGGTGCAGTTGGCGCGCTGGGCCTGGCAGAGCGGCCTGGAACCGCCGCCGTCCCCGGCCGGACCCTCGGATCCGCCGACGCCGCTCGTGGCATGAGGGGCGGGCGAGCCCCGCACCGGGATCACCGCCCGGTCCGCCGCCCGGCTCACGGCTCACGGCTCACGGCTCACCGACGGGCGATCACGCGGACCGCGTCTGCCGCGGCCCCATGCCCGCCAGCGGCCACCACTCGTGACGAAATGCCCGTCACCCAAGGGACTTCGGCCCATGTGGCGACCCGTCCGCCCCGGCTAACGTGATTGCTGCGAGCCCGCCCTCGCCCCCCGGGGCGATACGCGCGCTGACAGGGCTCGACCGGCCGTCCGCAAGGGCAGGATGCGCGGGACCGGACAACTGAAGAACAGGGCCGTGTCGTCCCCCGATCACTCACGCGGCCCGGTGTGCCAGGGCCCCTGGCCGGGTCTGACCGCCCGGCGGCCAGGGGCCCTGTGCTCTTCGGCCTTCCTGCCTGGAACCCAACTACGCGCTGCGCAACGGGTATTGGAGGCATACGGAGCAACGGGCGCGGCTCCGGCGGGCGAGGGGCCGGCCCCCTTCCCGGCCCCCTTCCTGGCCCCCTTCCCTGCTCCGTCACCACCGCCGCGTCGCCAGTTCGTCGCAGGGATCGATCGGCACCGCCCCGAGAGACAGTGGGACTTGAGAGCCGCCTGAGAACCCTGGAGCCCGGCAAGCCCGCCGCCTTCGTCGTGACCGCCACCGACCCGCTCACCGACATCGCCTCGCTCGCCACCCCCGGCATCATCGCGCTCGTCGCCAAGTCGGACGAGATCAGGCGAGAACACCCTCCCCCTCGACCGCCCCCGCACCGGCACACCTCGGCTCCCGCTGCTCCCCCTCGGCCTGATCGACCGGCGGAACGGGCCGTACCGGGCCGGACCGGACCGGACCACCGGTATCCGCGGTACGCCGGGCCGTCGGCGCCACGGATCGGCGACGGCCCTCCGGCCGCCGGGAACCGTCTGACCTCCTGCCCCGGGGGCACCCCTCCTCGGCCCCCGGAGAGCGGAGAACGGAGAATACGTAGGCATGAGCTTCCCGAACGTCATATCCGAGCCGGTGATCCGGTCCGGCCCCGGCGTGCCGGCCGGTACGAAACTGCCGGTCGACGCGTCCCTGGCCGACTACGGGCTGGACTCCCGCGCAGCGGTGAACCTCGTCCTGGATCCCGAGCGGCGGTTCGCCGTGCCGAACCCGGACGCCATGCCGGTCCGCTCCCGGTTCCTCGCGGCCCGCACCCTCCGGGAAGCATGGGAGGAGGTCTTGACCGGCCCCGCGAAGGAAGAATCCCGGCCCGGACCCGACCGCCATGTCTGACGGGACCGGCGCCACGGGGCCGCAGCCGCAGGAGAAGAGCTGGTCGGACTACCGCAGCGCCCGCCTCGACCAGGTCCTCCGGGCAGAGGCGCTCAGCGGTGGATTCGCCAATCAGGTGTGGCGGGCCACCCTCCGGGACGGGAGCCGGGTCGTCGTCAAGACGGCGCAAGACCCGGCACCCGACCTCTTCGCCGTCGAAGCGGAGGGCCTGGAAACCCTGCGCACCCAAGGTGGCCTGGACACCCCCGAGGTTCTGGAGGTGGGGCCGCGCCATCTGATCCTCACCGAACAGGAACCGGCCCCGCGCACCCCTGCCTTCTGGGAGGCCGCAGGCCGCGGCCTGGCCCGGCTGCACGAGGTGACCGCCGGAACCCGGTACGGCTGGCACCGGGACGGCTGGCTGGGCCGACTCCCCCAGCGAAACACCTGGTCCCACGACGGCCACACGTTCTTCGCCGAGCAGCGCATCCTGCGCTACCTGTCGGAGCCGAAGGCCGAGCGCGCCCTGAACGCCGCGGACCGCGCCGGGCTGGAGCGGCTCTGCCGCCGGCTCCCCGAACTGATCCCGCCGGCCCCGCCCGTGCTCGTCCACGGCGACCTCTGGCACGGCAACCTCCTCGCCACCCCGGTCGGCGCCCCCGTCTTCATCGATCCCGCGGTCTGCTGGATGTGGGCCGAAGCCGACCTGAGCATGGCCTACTGCACCGGAGGAATCCCGGAGCCCTTCTTCACCGCGTACCGGGAGATCCGCCCCCTCACCGATGGCTGGCGAGAGCGGATGCGCCTCCTCCACCTCCGCGAACACCTGAGCGTCCTCGCCCACTTCGGCGCCGACCGCGACCACATTGACGCCATCCGCCACATCCTGCGCGTCTGGAACTGAGCACATCACTGAGCAGACAGCAGCCTCGCGACCACACCGGGAAGCACGGCCTCGTACCCCGGCACCCCGGCCCGTGCCGAAGAACGGGCACTGTCCGGAACGGGATCGGGCCACTTGGGCTGCGCCCACCCGCCATGACCTGGTGTCCTTGGCCCGGGGGGCGATCTCCTCCGGTATCCCACTCCGCGGCAGCATCGCCGACCATGCCGAGGCCGGCATTCCGGAGCACGACGGGGGCCGGTGCGCATCGAAGTACCGCCGGGCACCACACTCGCCGAACTGACCCGGGAGGAGCATGAGGGCAGGGCGTCCGAGCTGGACTTCTGCTCACGGAACAGGGAGTACGGCAACGTCTGTTGCGGCACCTCCAACTGGCGGCTGCTGCGGGTGCGGACCGGCCGTCGGGCCGAGGGCGCCGAGGGTCGTGGCTCCGTACCCGAACCGCTCAAGGGTGACACCAAGCCCGCCGACAACTCCGCCCCGATCAAGGTGGAGATCACCGGCACCGCGCCGCCCGGCGAGGCCGTGCCACCGGTCCCCGCCGGCCGCGGATCCGCCGCCTCCTCCGGCGCCTCCACCGCGGCCGGCACCGGCCACCGGCGGATCCTCGTGCTCACCGGAGCCGCCGCGGCCGCGCCCTCGCCCTCGCCCTCGCGACGATCGTCGTCACCCGCCGCCGGTGCACACGGCACGCACCGGTCTCCGGCAGCCCGATGAGCTCGGCTGACCTCTCGGCCGTCCAGCGCGGTGCCCCTGCTCGCGCCCTCGGCCCTCGGCCCTCGGCAAGTCCGGGGCCGTACTCCGCTTCCGGCGGGTCGGCCGAGGAACGCGACGACGCGGGGGCGGGGAGGGGTACGGGGGTCAGTTCTGGTGGAGCCAGGCGGTGCCGGCGGCCTTCATCTCGGCCTCCAGCGCGCTCCCCCGGGTCGGGAACTCGCGTACGAGGGGGAAGCCGGACCGCTCCAGCAGGTAGGCCAGCGCGGCATACTCACGCGGGTAGCGGCGCACCGTCTTCTCGTCGATGTCCGGGGCCTTCGCCAGGAAGCTGAACGAGCTCATGTCGTAGATGCTCTCGCGCCGGGTGATGCGCCAGGTGCTGTCGCGCTTCTCGACCTGGTCCCAGAAGCGGTTGTGGGCGGTGCAGCCCAGGTCCAGGGCGGTGTTCTCCGCCATGATCATCGCGTTGGTCTCCACCAGGGCCCGGTCGCCGTCGAAGGTGATCGAGGGGTTGGCGATCAGGTGCTTGGTGCGCAGATCTGAGGCGCCCATGCGGGCGGAGCCGTCCACGAAGTCGGCGGCCGAGCCGTCGAACCAGGTGATCGCGATGGTCGCACCGGGGTGGAACAGATCCCGCAGGCGGTCCCATTCGCCCAGGTCACGGTACATCCACCCGGTCATCAGGTCAGCGATGGCCGCCCGGTCTTCGATGCGTGCGTCCACGGTCGAGCTCCATAAATAGAGGACGGAATAGTTTCTTAACTCGACGGTACACGTACCCGCACCCTGATGCGACGCGAACCGACGCCGACGGCTATAACGGGAAGGGTGACCGCCTCCTCCACACCGCCCACCCCGCCGTTCCGTGCACCCGCCGACGCGGGCCGGGCCACCCGCCGGCGCGGCGCGGAGCTGACCCGGGCGATCTACCGGGCGACACTTCAGGAACTGGCCGCCACCAGCTTCGAGGAGCTGAGCTTCGAGAAGATCGCGCCCAAGGCCGGTACCGGGAAATCGGTGCTCTACCGCCGCTGGAGCACCACCGCCGAACTCGTTCTGGCCGCCCTGAAGGACTACGACGTCGGCCTGGGCAAACCCCTGGTGCCGGACACCGGCACCCTGCGCGGCGACCTGATCGTCCTGCTCACCGCCTTCGCCCGCGTCCTGGACGAACCGCGCGGACGCGCCCTGCGGCCCCTGCTGACCCAGCGCCCGCGCCATCCCCAGCTCTTCGACCAGGTCATGGACCAGGTCGTCCTTCCCCACCGGGCCGTCCTGCTGGACTGCCTGCGCACCGCGGTCGACCGTGGCCAAGCCGACCCCGCACGCGCCACCCCCCGCACCGCGGCCATTGGCCCGCGCCTGATCGTGGCCGAATCCATCGAACGCGGGAGCGTCCCGGACAGCGAGGTCCACGCCATCGTGGACGAAGTCCTCCTGCCCCTGCTGACGCCGTAGCGCCTGCCCGGCGGGCACCCGCTGCCCCTCCGCCCGGTCGGCCTGGGGATGGAGACGGGCGGGCGCTCCCGGTCAAAGGCAGCCCTGGGGAACGACGGACGTCCGGCGCGCCAGGCAAAAGGTCCCTGCCGCCTCGCCCCGGCGGAAACCGAGGACGCACGCCCACCGCATGCGGAACCATGAAGCATGCGCCCGGATAGCTGGCACCTCACCGAAGACATCGACGACTTTCTCGCCCGAGCGGGAGACTTCCTGCGCTCGCGCCCCGCCCTGCACAACACGCCGCTGACAGTGATCGAGAGACTGCGAACACGCGGGGCGGACGCATACGGCGCCGGAGCCACCGTCTTCGGCCGACTGGAGCGAGTGGGCGAGGTCCACGCCATCTTCTACCGCCTGCCGTCCCACCGCCTGACCCTCACCTCCCTCTCCCCTGAGCAGGCCGACACCCTCGCCGCACACCTGGCCGGCCTCGGCCACCCCCTCTCCAGCGCCCTCGCGGACCACGACACCGCCACCGCTTTCGCCGAGGCATGGCAGCGGCACACCGGCGCGGCGCCGGTACCCAGCTGGCGGGGCCGTCTCTACCGTCTCGGCACGCTCACCCCACCGACGCCCTGCCCGGAAGGCCGGGGTCGCATCGTGGGCGAGAAGGACCATGAGGAACTCATCCGCTGGTGCGGTGAGTTCGTCGCCGCCGTCGGAGAGACCCCCTCCATAGACGCCGGCTCCTGGGCCGGCTCGCGCTTCGCCGACAAACACTTCACGTTCTGGGAGACCCCGGACGGCACTCCCGTCTCCCTCGCAGGCGCGACTTCGATGGTCGGCGGCATGATCCGGGTGGACCCCGTCTACACCCCGGCCCACCTCCGGGGTCGCGGCTACGCGGGCGCCGTGACGGTCGAGGTGAGCAGGGCCGCACTGGCCGCAGGCGCGGCGGAGGTCGTCCTGTTCACGAACCCGGCCAACCCCACCAGCAACGCCCTCTACCAGCGGATCGGGTACGTCCCGGTCACCGACTTCGCCGCGTACGACTTCTCGTGTGCCGCGCCGGAAGTCGGTGGAGAGCTGTGAAGGGTTCCGCGACGGGCACAGCGAGCACCGGTGCTCTCGCCTCCTGCCCAGGTCGGTGCCTGCGGCTGCGAGCCCCGCTGCAACCGGTGCGGCGACTCGCCGCCTGTGTCCAATGGGCGAGCGTGGCCCGCAACCGCTGTTCCAGGAGCGCGCCCTGAAGCGGGCGGATCACGGCGGGCCCTCGCGCTGCTGCATCGCGTGCATCGCGTGCACCGTTTCGATCACGCGCTGCGCTCCGGCGCGGACTGGGAGACCGCGAGCACGGCCCCGCCCCGGCACGAGATCCACGGGAGCGAAATCGGGATGATCGGCGCCTCGCGCACCGACCGTGCCGATATCGCGCTGGTCCGCGCCCTGGGTGCCCGGGTCTCGGTCGGCGATCCCTTCCTCGACGCCGGGGAGGCGGCGCGGCTGGGCGTGCGCCGGGTCTCGCTCGACCGGCTGCTGCGGGGCAGCCGGGTGGTGGCGGTGCACGCGCCCGCGACCGCGGCGACCCGGCGGCTTCTCGACGCGCGGCGGCTGGCCTCGATGCCGGACGGGGCGGGCCTGGTGAACACCGCGCGCTCCTGGCTCGTGGACGAGGAGGCACTGCTCGCCGAGGTGCGCGGCGGACGGCTCGACGCGGCGATCGACGTCTTCGACACGGAGCCGCTCCCGGCCGACCACCCCTTCCGTACCCTGCCCAAAGTGCTGCTCACCGCGCACCAGGCGGCAGGCACGGCCGAGGGCCGGCTCCGCCTCGGGGCGAGCGCCGCCGACGAGGTCCGCCGGCTCCTGGACGGGCGGGAGCCCGCACATCCGGTGGGGCCCGAGGCCCTCGCCCGCGTGCACTGAGCGGGCGGCGCGGGGCCGGGCGGTTCCGTCCGGGTGGGCCGATTCGCGGGTGGGCCGGCCGGGCCGCCTCCGGGTATGCCGGGGGGCGGTGCGCGCCGGTGCATCAACCTGGCTGAGGAGACTCAAGTCCGCATTGCCGGTCGAGTCTCCGGAAGGGGCTCAGCCCCCTGCCCCCGCATGTCCGTCACGGCGGATCAGGCCCGCCACCGGGCTGGGGCGAGCCGACCGGGACGCGCGGCAAGGGGGACCGGGAAAAACGGTAACGGGAGGGGCTGATTCGAGGCCCGTGAGCGGCCCGCAGCGCCACGCCCCCGCGCACTTCCTGAAGACCCCGTCCGAACCTTCAGAATCCTCAGGATCTCTTCAGGACGGGACCCGCAAGATCGTCTGCATGCCTCAGCACCACGCCGATACGGAGTACCGCCGCCGCCCCGACCAGCCCGTGCGCTGCCGGCCGGCCCGATTCCTGCCGGCCCCCAGCGCGGTCCTGATCTGCTGCGTCGCGGCCTCGGGACGGTTACACCGGGACGTCCGGCGCATCGGCTGGTCCGACGCCCCCGGCGCCGACGCGCCCAAGTCCTCGGACGGTTCGACGAACATCGCGCTCATGGGGCTGGACCGCAGGACGGACCACCACGGCGAGGATCTTCCCCCCGAGATGCTGAAGAAGCTGCCCGCGGGAAGTGCGGACACCGGCGGGTACGACGCCCCGGCCACCATCCCGCCCCCGCCCCCGACCACCCCCGAGAACACCGACTCGCTGCAAGGTTCTGCCCGCTGGGCCGGCCACCCAGAGGAACATCCCGTGAACCCGAACCTGATCTTCGGCGGCGTATACGGCACCGTGCTGGCCAGCGCCCTGCTCGCCGCCCTCCACTCCGAGGGAGACGTATACGTCCCCTACCAGAACGCCGCGTGGATCATGATGACGGCGGTCACCTCCGCGCTCGCCCACGGCTACGCCCATCACATGACGTCCGATCAGCATGACGCGGACAGCCACCGCTGGAACCGGCTGGCCCGCACCCTGCTCGGTGAATGGCCCCTGATCGCCGGGTGCCTGCCCACCGTCCTCCTGCTGGTAGCCGCCGGTATGTCCGACTGGCCCGAGCCAACGGTCACCGCGACCGGGCTGACCCTCAACACCGCACTCCTGCTCGTCTGGGGCGTCGCCTCCGCACGACGGCTGGGGTACCGCCGGAGGTCGACCCTGCTCTTCGGTTTCGCCGATGCGACACTCGGCGTACTGATAGCCATGGCCAACGCCGTCATCAAGTAGGACGCCACCCTCGGCCGGGCTGCCGCCGCGGCATCGGCACCCGGCGGTGCACGATCTCGCGCCCAGGGCGCGGAGCGGGCTCGCCGAGGCCGTGCACGGAGACCACGCCGGCCACGAGCGGAAGCGCCTGCCGTGGGCGGTGCACCGACCTGGTCGTCGGACGCGCGGGAGGCCGTGCGGTTGCTCGCGGTGGTCGCGCTGACGGGTCCGCTTCACCGAGTCCGGGGCTCGCCGGGCCCGGGGTGCAGCACGGACTCGTCCGCCGCTGATCGATCAGGTGGTGGAGGGCCGGACCGGGCGAGGCGTACCACGGCGCGGCAGTCTCAGGACCGTACTCCCCGCCATGGACGAGCCCCCTCCACACACGGCGCGGCGAACTCCCCGGGCCGGGACACGCCCCGCCCTGCCGCCGGGACGTCGGCCGGGACACCCCGCGCGCACCGCCGCAAGTCGTCGGCCCGGCCTCCGCCCCCGGTGGCGACAGAGGGGCGGCCGTGGTGGACTGGCTGTCGGTCCGGCTTTCCGTCCGGCTGCCCGTCTGGCTTTCTGTCCGACTGCCGTCGACGGGACGCGGCCCGCACCGCGGCCGCTCGGGTGCTCCGTACAGCCATGGTGGACATGGCGGGATCGTCCCGGGCGCACCACGGAGAAATCGCCGTTCCCGGAAATCTGCCGCGGCCGCCTGGTCACCGGTCCGCCGGAGCCCTTCGCGGACCACGACGGCTGACCGGCTCGTTCCCCGTATGCGGAAGGCCGCGAAACCGTGAGCCCGTACACACTCCGTCGTCCGAGGTCCGGAGGACTGCCATGAATTCCCAGGTCGTCCCGCTCCCCCTGCTGAACCTCACCTTCGGTGTGCACGCCTTCAAGGCACTGGCCCTGGCCACCGACCTCGGACTGTTCACCGAGTTGTCCGGCAGCAGTACGACCGTGCCCCGCTTCGCCGAGCGGCACGGCATCGACGAGCGGCCCGCCGAACTCCTGCTGACCGCCTGTACCGCACTGGGACTGCTGCACCTCGACGACTCGGGCACCTATACGAACACGGCGCTGTCCCAGGAGTTCCTCGTCCGCGGCAAGCCGTACTACTTCGGCGGCTGGGTGGCCGTCGTGGACCGCCACGAGTACCCCGCCTACCTCAAGCTCGGTGACTCACTGCGCGGTAACTACCCCGTCACCTGGGACGCCGAGCGGCAGGAATCGCTCTTCGCGCCGGACGACCCGGTCATGATGGAGTTCTTCTGGGAGGGCATGTACGCGCTCTCCGCGTTCAGTGCCCGCAGGGTCGCCGAGAAACTGGACTTCACGGCCATCCGGCGGGTCCTGGATGTGGGCGGCGGCGGGGGCGCGTTCGCGGTCGAGCTGTGCCGGCACCACCCCGGACTCCGGGTCACCATCTTCGACCAGCCGTTCGTCTGCGACCTCACGCGCCCCCGGATCGCCACGGCGGGTCTGGAGGACCGCATCCCACTGGTCGCCGGGGACTTCTTCGCCGACCGGCTCCCCGAGGGCCACGACACCGTGCTGCTCTCCAACATCCTGCACGACTGGAGCGAGGCGGACGCCCGGCGCATCCTGGCCGTCTGCGCCGACGCCCTGCCGGCGGACGGCACGCTGATCATCTGCGAGTCGTTCGTCGGCGACGACAAGCGCGGCCCCGCGCCGGCCGCGCTGATGAGCCTGAACATGCTGGTCGAGACGTGGGGGCGCAACTACACGGCGGCCGAGTACACGTCCTGGCTACGGGAGGTGGGCCTGCGGACCGAGCGTGTGCTCCCCCTCGACGGGGCGCCCACCACCGCCGCGCTCGTGGCGCGCAAGGTCCGTCCCTGACCCGCCTCTCCCCCTGATTCCCCGACCTGGAGAAGGCACCATGACCACGATTCCCCCGCAGACTCTGGAACACCTGACGCCCGTGCTCTTCGGGCATGCCGCCTTCCAGTACCTCAACTCCGGTTGCGAACTCGGCCTGTTCGAGCTGCTGCGGGAGAAACCGGACCTCGACAAGGCGCAGGTGGGCAGGGAACTGTCCCTGGCCCCACGCGCCACCGACATCCTGCTGCTCGGCACGACCTCGCTCGGCCTGACCGCTCACGAGGACGGCCGCTACCGCAACGCCCCCGTGATCGAGGGGCTCTTCACGGACGGCCGGTGGCCCCACTTCACGAGCGTGGTGGCCTTCGAGGCCCATATCGTCTACGAGGCCCAGGCCGACTTCACCGAATCCCTGCGGCAGAACACCAACGTGGGCCTGCGCCGCATCCCCGGCACCGGCCGCGACCTGTACCACCGGTTCGCGGAGAATCCGGACCTGGAGCGCATCTTCTACCGGTACATGCGCGCCTGGTCGGAGCTGTCGAACCCGTTCCTGCTGGCGAACGGCGGTTTCGCCTCGGTCCGGAGGGTCCTCGACGTCGGGGGCGGCGACGCGGTGAACGCCATCGCCCTCGCCCGCGCCCATCCCCACCTGCACATCACCATTCTGGAGATCCCGGCCACCATTGCCATCGCCCGCAATCGGATCGCGGACCAGGGCCTCACCGACCGGATCGACCTGTGCGAAGGCGATATGTTCCGGGATCCCTTCCCGACGGGCGCCGACTGCGTGCTGTTCGCCCACCAACTGGTCATCTGGGAGCCGCACGAGAACATCGCCCTGTTGCGGCGCGCGTACGAAGCGCTGCCCACGGGCGGCCGGCTGGTCATCTTCAACTCGGTCTCCGACGACCGGGGTGACGGCCCGCTCATGGCAGCTCTGGACAGTGTCTACTTCGCCTCGCTCCCCGCCCGCGGCGGCATGATCTACCCCTGGCACCAGTACGAGCACTGGCTGCGCGAGGCGGGCTTCGACCGGGCCGCCATCACCCGCAAATCCGCGGCCACCTGGACGCCGCACGGGATCATCACCGGCATCAAGTAGCCGCCCCAAGGGGCATATGGCCCGCGCTCCCCTCCCCTCCCTTTGCGAGAAGAGGCACTCATGACGGCCGCCTACCCCGCAGAGCCCTGGCGCATCAAGATGGTGGAACCGCTCAGGACCACCACCCGCGCCGAGCGCGATTCCGCCCTCCGCGCCGCCGCCCACAACCCGTGCCTGCTGCGCGCCGAGGACGTGTACATCGACCTGTTCACCGACTCCGGCACCAACGCCATGTCCGACCGCCAGTGGTCCGCGATGTTCCGTGGCGACGAGTCGTACTGCGGCGCGAGCAGCTTCTACCGGCTACGCGACACCGTCCGCGCGTACTACGGATACGAGCACGTCATCCCCGTCCACCAGGGCCGCGGCGCGGAGAACATCCTCTCCCGCTGCCTGATCCGCCCCGGCCATCGCATACCCGGCAACATGTACTTCACCACCACCCGCGCACATCAGGAACTCAACGGCGGCACCTTCCACGATGTCATCGTCGACGAGGCACACGACCCCGCCGACGAGAGCCCCTTCAAGGGCAATGTCGATATGACGAAGCTGGCGGGACTGATCCGCGAGGCAGGCGCGGACACCATCCCGTACGTCTGCGTCGGAGCCCCGGTGAACATGGCCGGCGGGCAGCCCATCAGCATGGAATGCCTCGCCCGGGTCCGCGAACTCACCCTGCGCCACGGCATCAAGGTCATCCTCGACGCGGCCCGTGCCGTGGAGAACGCGTATTTCGTCAAATCGCGCGAGCCGGGCTGGTCCGACCGGAGCATCGCCGGCATCCTGCGCGCGATGTGCGATCTCACCGACGGCGCCACCATGTCCGCGAAGAAGGACAGCTTCGCCAACATCGGCGGCTGGCTCGGCCTGCGCGACAACGATCTGGCCGAGCAGGCACGCAGCCTGGTCGTCCTCTACGAGGGCATGCACACCTACGGCGGCATGGCCGGCCGCGATATGGAAGCCGTCGCTCAGGGCATCGTCGAGTCGGTCCAGGAGGACAGCATCCGCGCCCGTATCGAACAGGTCGGTTACCTGGGCCGGCGCCTCATCGACGCGGGCGTCCCGGTCGTACGCCCCATCGGCGGCCACGCCGTCTGTCTGGACGCCCGCGCGATCCTCCCCCATGTCCCCCAGTCCCTCTTCCCCGCCCAGACCCTGCTCGCCGAGTTGTACCTGCACGGGGGCATACGCGGCGTGGAACGCGGCATCGTCTCCGCCGGCCGCGACCCGGTCACCGGCGAGAACCGCACCCCCACCCTGGAACTGGTCAGGCTCGCCATCCCCCGCCGCGTCTACACACGCGCCCACCTCGACGTGGTCGCCGACTCCGTGATCGCCCTGCACCACGACCGGCGGTCCATCGATCACGGCCTGCGCTTCACCTACGAACCACGCCACCTGCGCTTCTTCCAAGCCCGCTACGAACCGGCCGCCCTCACCTGAGGAGGTCTTGGTCTGGTCTGTGGCCTGGTGTGACCTGGTCTGTGGTCTGGTCTGGTCCGTGGTCCGGCTTCTTATCCTGCACGTTGGCGGCCTTGTGCTACGGGGTGGCCGCCGAGCGCGGGGCCGGGGCATCGGCCGCCCGCAGCGCTCGTCCGGACCACGTGACGGGAACGGGCGTACTCGGCCGCCGACATGCGCGGCTCGGGGAGGCCCGCGGGGGCGGTGTCGTGCGAGGCGTCCACCAAGATCTCTTTCGTCCGGGTGCGGTGAGCACCGACGCCGAGCTCGGCCTTGAACCGACCCAGGTCCGCGAGGAGCTCGGTCAGTCCAGCAACGTCGCCCGTCTGCCCGCCCCGCAGCGGCGAGCGCGACGGCGCTGACCGGAATGCCCGCCGCGAACCGCCTGCGGGCACACCGCGCCACGGTGAGAGAGTCGCCAACCGGAAACAGCGAGCCCACGCATCAGTTCCGTCACACCGTGGGCACCAGCGGGCAGCCTCAGGCCCTCGTGCCACCACGCGGCTGTCCGGTCTCCGGCCGGCCGTGGTTGCGGCGGCTTCGCTGTGCGTGGCGAGGACACGAAGATTTCCCTGCCATGCCCAGGCCACGTAGCGGGGGTGGACGGTGTCGTGGTGGGGGGGATCGCACCGATGCCGCCGTTGGCGGTGGCCGTAAAGTGAGGTCGTGCCTGCTGTGTCGACTCCTCTCGGCGATTTCCTGCGTGCCTGCCGCGCGCGCGTCGATCCTGCTGCCACGGGTCTGGTCATGCGGGGAAGCCGTCGGGTGGCCGGTCTTCGCCGGGAGGAGGTCGCCGTGCTGGCCGGGGTCAGTGCTGACTACTACGCCCGTCTTGAGCAGGGGCGCGAGCGTAGCCCTTCCGGTCAGGTCGTGGGCGCGATCGGCCGTGCGCTGCGGTTGGATGCCGATGAGCGGGGACACCTCTTTCGTCTGGCGGGCGTGAGTCCGGGCATGGCCCTGGACCGTTCCCGCGACGTGGTCCACCCTTCCCTGCTGCAACTCCTGGACGCGTTTCCCAGCGCAGCCGCCTACGTTCTCAGCCCTGCTTTCACGGTGCTGGCGACCAATGTGATCGCGGCCGGGCTGCTGTCGCCGTTCGCGGGCACCGACAACATGGTGCGCGTGCTCTTCGGTCATCCCGAGGCCCGGAAGGTGTTCGTGCAGTGGCCCACTGTTGCGGGAGCCACTGTCCACGCGTTGCGGCTGAACGCCGGCCGGTACCCGGACGACCCGCAGATCCGGGACCTCGTCTCGGAACTGCGGGCGGAATCCGAGGAGTTCGCGGCCCTGTGGAACGACCAGACCGTGGGCGGGCTCGCACGCGCCTACAAGGTCTTCGTCCATCCCCGGATCGGCCGGGTCGAGCTGACGTACCAGACCTTCGACGTGGGTGACGCTCCTGGTCAGCAGCTTCTGGTCGGCACGCCGGTGGCCGGCAGCCCCAGCGCCGATGCGATCGCTCTCCTGGGATCGCTGCACGCCGTCGACTCGGCCCGTGACGGGTGATCGCCATACCGGGCCCTTCCCGCTGCGGTCCGGCGTCGGCGTGCCCGGCTGTCTTTGCTGCGGTCACCGTGCCTTGCGAGCGGGCGTGGTCGGTTCGGGTCGGCCCGGCGGGGCGTGGACCTCGTTGTTCCACATCCGGAACTCGGTGCACGTGCCGTGCGTGTCGAAGGTGACGACCCACAGGTTCTCGAAGGTGCCCAGTTCCTTGTAGACGCCGGTGCCCTGGATGGCGGCCGTGTCCCCGGTGATCATCAGGATGCTCGCCTTGAAGGTCCAGCCGCCTTCCTGCCAGGGCCGGCGGGACAGCCAGCCCTCGACGATCGCGTCGCGGCCCACCCAGGAGGTCTCGTAGGGGCGTTCGTGGTATTCGGCGTCCTCGGTGAACAGCGCTTTGATGTCCTGGGCGGCGGCGGTGGTCCAGGCGTGCACATAGCCGTCGACCCATGCCTGTACCTGCCGTGTGGTGGTCATCCCGTGCTTCCTGTCGCCGGCGATCGGTTGGTGGTGGTCAGCCTCCGGATTCGGCCGTCGCTGGGGAAGGGCGGGTCTTCCTGGGTGTGGCGCACCCAGGAAGACCCGCCGTTGCCCAGCCGCGCTGCCCCGAACAGGCTGGTGGGGACGAGCGCGCCACGCCGTCCTCACCTCAGGAGCACACCTTGACGAACCCCATGACTGGCGAGGGCAAGACCGTCCTGATCACCGGTGCGAGCAGCGGCATCGGCGAGGCCACCGCCCGCCACCTCGCCTCGGTCGGGCACCAGCTGATGCTCGGCGCACGCCGGACCGAGCGCCTGGAAAGGCTCGTCGAGGACATCCGCGCTGCGGGCGGCCTGGCCGACTTCCGGGAACTGGATGTGACGAGCCTGGCGAGCGTGCAGGCGTTCGCGCAGGCCGCTCAACATGTGTACGGCGACATCGACGTGCTGGTGAACAACGCGGGGGTGATGCCGCTGTCGCCGGTGCACGACCTGCGCATCGCCGAGTGGAACCAGATGATCGACGTGAACCTGCGCGGCACCCTGCACGGCATCGCGGCCGTCCTGCCGGTCATGCGCGCGCGAGGCAGCGGCCATATCGTCAACGTCGCCTCGACCTCGGCCCACCGGGTGGATCCGACCGCGGCCGTCTACTGCGCCACCAAGTTCGCCGTCCGGGCCCTGTCCGAGGGGCTGCGCCAGGAGAGCCGCGAGATCCGTGTCACCGTGGTCAGCCCCGGCTTCACCAGCACCGAACTCACCCACCGGGGCGGTTCCGAGGAGGCACAAGCAGCTGCCCGAGCTGCCACCGAAGTACTCGCGATCCCGGCCTCGGCCATCGCCCAGGCCATCGGCTACGCGATCGGCCAGCCCACCGACGTCGACGTCAACGAGCTCGTCGTGCGCCCCACCGCCCAAGGCTGAACGCGCGCTCCACACCTCGCCTGCGGTACCGCCGAGCCGCTCGCGGCCGAGGACCGATACTCCTACCGGCCGGATCGGTGCGTGCGGCGCTGTGCCCGGGTCGGCCCGTGGGTGGGATCTTCCAGATTGTGCTCGCGGGCGTAGGCGACGAGCTTGCGGGGTGCCCGGTCGATGTGCTCGGCCAGAGCGGCGACGGCGGCGTCCGCGTCCCGGGCCAGCGCGCAGTCCCGCAAGTGACGGTGTTCGGCGGCCAGGTCGCGTATCTGGTCGCCGGTCAGGGCCCAGTACCAGCGGCGGTAGAGCTCGGCGCTGTCGCGCAGGGAGTTGACGATCGCCTCCAGGCGCGGACTCTGGGCGCCCGACAGCAGTGCTTGGTGGAAGGCCCGGTGGGCGTTCGGCCAGTCCTCGTTCAGGCGCCCATCGGCCGCGTTGACCGCGGTGCGCTCAAGCATGTGGTGCGTGGCCACGACCGCGGACTCCCATTCCAGGCCGCCCAGGGCGATGGACTGCCGCAGGGCCAGTGACTCCAGCTGTACGCGTGTGCGGGTGAGATCGGACAGATCGTCGACCGACAGTGGCATCACACTGAACCCGCGCTGCGGATTCGCTACGACAAGCCCTTGTTCGGCGAGCCGGGTGAGCGCCTCGCGCACGACCGACATGCTGACACTGAATCGTTCCGCGAGGGCGACCAGCTTGAGCCGCTGCCCCGGGGCGAGCTCGCCGTTGAGGAGGTCGCTCCGGAGCCCCTCGAAGACCTCTTCGGTACGCGTTGGATTTCCTTTGGCCACTCACACACTGTAGTCGAATAGCGCAATACTCAGTATCTATCGATATTTCTTGGAATTCGCGATTCATCTCGGGGCCGTGGCCCTGGATGGCCCGCACGTCGGCCCTTGCGGACGCTGAGCGTCCGGCCGACGCCACTGGACGGGACCTGCCCGCTCCGCCGCCAGGTCGAAGCCCTTGACCCGGTCGGCGGAGCTGGGGGACGGCAGTCTCTCAGGGGCGTACTGCCTGGGCGACGCCCCAGGAGTCCTCGAACATGTAATAGCGGCTGATGCGGCCGTCGGGATTCACGATGATGTCGATCGCGAAGGGCGTGTCGATCACCTTGCCCGTCGCGCGTACGACGAGCCGTGCCCGTCCGATCAGGACCGCAGTCGTGCCGTCGACGACGCTGCGCTCGACGTTGAAGAGTTCGCGGTCGGTGAGCTCGCTCAGCGTCTGGAAGAACGCCGGGATGCCGTCGACCGTGCGACGGCCCGCCCAGGGAACGATGTCCGGGTCCCCGGGGACCTCCCAGGAGGCGTCCGGCGCGAACAGCGCCACCACGGCCGGGATATCGCCCTCCGCGACACGCTTGAGGAACTCGTTCACCACTGTGCGTGTCTGGTCACTCATCATCTCTCCCTCTCCGCCGAACGGATCCGGCTCATCGGACTGTGCTTGTGCGGCTTCCGGTCAGGGCGCGCCCTGTGGCTCGCCCCCTGACACCAGGGGGTTGGTCGGTGAACCGATGCCCTCGACAGTGCTGACCAGGGTTCCTCCCGGCCGCGGGTAGCGCTGCGGGCCCGTTGAGGCCGATGCCGAAGACCTGGGCCGGCCGGAGCACCGGGGGGCTGACCTGCGCGAGTGAGAAGGGGACGGCGTCATCCAGCGACCGGCCGCCGGCCCATTGCGTGAATGCGTCCCAGCGCTCGACTACGCGGTCGGGCTCTGCGGCGAACCTGCCGTCGCCCGCCTTCTCGACATCCAGTGCCCGGTCGTCGTGCAGCAGCGCGAGCCTGCCGCCGATCCCGCCGATACGCATGACTGCTCCTGTGAGGTGGTGTGCTGGCGAGGTCAGCGGGGGCTGTGCGTGCCGGTCATCAGGGCAGCGAGGTCTTCCGGCTGAAGGAAGGACGGTGGCAGTGGCGGGCCCCAGTTGTAGAGGCCACGGGCTCCATCGACGACGGAGGGCTTCCACAGCTGGTCGTCGATGATGCAGTCGAGGTCGCTGTAGTACTCGGAGAAGTTGCCGGCCGGGTCCTTGAGGTACCAGAAGAAGTTCGACCCGATGTGGTGCCGGCCCAGCCCCCACACATGTCGCTCGGGGTGCTCCTCCAGCATGGCCATGGCGCCGCGGCCGACCTCGTCCACATCGTCGACCTCCCAGGCGGTGTGGTGCAGGAAGTCCACCGGAGCCTTCTGCACGAGGAGGTTGTGGTGGTCGGTCGAGCACCGCAGGAAGCTGGCCAGGCTGGGCACGTGGTCGGTGACCTGGAAGCCGAGGCCCTCGGTGAAGAAGCGCCGGCTCGCGTCCTGGTCACGCGAGCCGATCACCACGTGGCCCAGCTTGCGGGGCCGGACCCGGTTCGTCCGCTCCACGCCGGGAGCACGGCTGTTGGGGCGCGAGGGGCGGCCGGGGCCGTTGCAGGGCGCCTGCTCGGCCGGGGTCTGCTCCAGGTGCGGGGCGATCTCCAGGGTCACCGTCAGGTGGGAGTTCGGGTCGGCCACGCGCAGGGACGCGGCGTCCCGCCGGGCCTGCACATCCAGCTTTGCGAGGTTGGCGGCCACGCGGTCCAGGTCGTCCCTGTCGTCCACGCCGACACCGAGCGAGACAAGCCGACGCTGCGCGGAGTGGGCGAGCTTCAGCTGCTCGCCGCCCTCCTGGGTGGCGAAGCGGCGGGTCTGCCCGTCGCCCACCGGCGTGAGGCCGAACTCTTCGTAGTAGCCGGCCGCGGCCTCGACGTCCGGGACGCCGAGGGTGATCGACGTCAGGCGGTGCAGGGCCATCGTCTGCTCCTTCGTTGACCGCAGGTTTCCTCAAACGAAACGCAGGTGGTGCAGACCGCGCCTCAGGCGCGCGCCCACCGCAACTCGGTGCGACAACGCCCCTCGCGGTCGGTGGCGAGGATGAGCAAATCGCCGTCCAGCCGCGCCCAGCGGACCTGGTCCTCGGTGAAGGGCGGCAGGCCGACTTGGACGATATGCCGCAGCAGTCCGTCCGCACCGGCGTCGAAATCGCCGATGTAGGCCACCGCGGGTGCGTCCTCGTGCCCGCGGACGACCACGGCCACCTGGTGCGCGGTCCCGTACAGCAGCCGCCCCGCAGGCCGCTGTCCGTACGGCTCGCCCAGGAGGGTCCCGTCGGCGTCCAGCTCGCGGACGCTGCGCAAGGACCACACCCCGACCAGACCTGAGGCCCACGTCTCCTGGGAGGCGGACGCCTTCTCCTTGGTGCTCATCTCGCTCCTTCCTCGCATGTCGGCTGGACCGGCGCCTTCGGGCATGGCGGAGGAAGTCGTCCTCGTCGAAGGCGACCGTCTCGACGGGGAACTTCTCGCCGCCCGGTAGTTCCGGTTCCCAGGCGTCCACCCAGCGGACGAGCGGATCGGGATGAGTGAGGCCGATCCCGGCATCGGCCGCCAGGGCGAGCATCTCGCGCGTACTGACGCCCGTTCCGAGCCACCTGTTGTAGTCGGACGGGGTGATGGAGAGGGCCGCACAGCCGGCGATCCGCGCTGCCGGCAACTGGTCGGTCAGCGGCAGCGACCGACCGGTTCCGTTCCACATCACACGGTGCGGCTTACTCATCATGCACACTCCCCGTTCCTCGGTCGACGTCGACCTGCGCCACCGGCGGTGAACGGCACCGGCTTCGTCTCATCGGCGGCAGCCTCACGGACCGCGCTCCTTCAGCCTAGCCAGTTATCGATAGAACACAAGATTATCGATATTCAGCTGCGCGGCGCAGTACACTTCGGTGATCGCCGGGGATTCGGCGAGGGGACAGCCGGCATCCTCTGGATGCCGGTCCCCGCAGGGCACAACGACGAAGAGGAGCCGGGGTCCGGGTCGTCCAGGCAGCACACCATCCAGGCGAGCTCGCACCACCGCCTGAACGCGGCTCGCGTGAATCACAGTGGCCTCGGCCCCGCGGATCCGACGCGGTCTGGAGGCAGCACCGCACCGAGCCGGGTGACGGCCGGCCCACGGCGGCCGGAGGCAGCACCGTGGTCTGTGGACACAGCGATCGAAAGAGGGACGGGCATGGCCGCGCACGGCTACTTCACGCTGGACGCCTCGATCCGGTGGCGGTTCGTGACGCCTCGTGGAGACCCTTTCTTGTCCATCGGTGTCGTACATGCCGACGACACGAATCTGCGATACCCGCACAACATCGCTCTCTTCGCCGACCGTTACGGATCCTCGCGCCGGCGCTGGCTGCGCGAGGGCCTCGTACCGGAGCTGTCCGCGTGGGGGTTCAACACGCTCGGCTGGACCGCCGAGTACGTCAGCGGCAGCGGCCTGTCGGCCACGCACGACGTCGTCGACCTCGGCCACTCGGAGGGCCTGCCCGACGAGGATGCAGCCGCTTCCGGCCTGCCCTACACCCTGTCCCTGCGCGTCGCCGAGATCGAGCACTGGAACGGCCACCCGGCCTACCGCGATCCGCGGTCCGCGGCATTCGCGCAATGGTGCGACCACCTGGCCCGGACCCGGTGCCGACCGGACGACCCGAACCTGATCGGCTACTTCCTCGTCGACGCACCGGCGTGGGCGCGACATCCGGCCGGCACCGGCTACTCCTCCAGCGAGCTGGGGGAGATCGCCGATACCTACTACCGGGTATCGACCGAGGCCATCCGCCGGCACGACCCGAACCACCTCATCCTCGGCGACCGCTACGGCACGCGCGGCGGCATCCCGGAACCAGTGCTCGACGCGGCGGCGGCCTACGTGGACGTGCTGAGCGTGCAGACCTTCCCGGCCGTCGACCAAGCGGCGATCGACGCCGTCGCCGGTCAATTCGACGCATGGCACAGCCGCACAGGACTCCCGGTACTCCTTGCCGACACCGGCAACTGGTGCCCGACGACCATGAGCCCCGAGCGGGTCGGGTCCGCTCGCGACCAGGCCGAGCGCGGCCAGGGATACCGGATGATCGCCGACACGTTCGCAGCGCGCCCGTGGTGCCTCGGCTGGCACTGGTGCAGCTGGCTGGAGAACCCGCACCGCGGCTTCGGCCTCAAAGACCCCTGGGACGAGCCGTACACCGAGCTGGTGACCATCGCCCAGCAGACCAACCGCCACTGGACCGACACGGTCGCGTCCGCACCGTCCACATGACGCCCGCTCCGGTGCACCGACCTAAGAACGTACGAAGGCCGTTCCGGCGGCACGGAGTACGCCGGGCCGCAATTCCACAGGTCAGGAGCTACCCCGTTGTTTTCGGCGAGTGCTATCGGAACATCCCGGCCTTCGCCAGGAGAGCCGCGAGCTCCGCGTCACCGTGGTCAGCCCCGGCTTCACCAGCACCGAACTCACCCACCACGGCGGCTCCGAGGAGGCACAAGCAGCTGCCCGAGCCGCCACCGAAGTATTCGCGATTCCGGCCTCGGCCATCGCTCAGGCCATCGGCTACGCGATCGGCCAGCCCACCGACGTCGACGTCAACGAGCTCGTCGTGCGCCCCACGGCCCAGGGCCGACCACGGGCACCACAAGCGCAGGACAGCTTCGGTGCCGGGGCATCAACGCGACAGGTTTCACAGGCCGACCGGACAACGACGGTGCTGCCACAGCGCCGCACCGGTCTCCCGGGGCCACTCCGGAACGTGGCCTTCACCGGCAAGGGCCGCCGCCTCGGCCTGCACCGCGGTGACTGCCGAGTTCCCAGAAGCAGGTTCCGCATGTGCAGCGTCGCGAGGGGCCGGGAATCTCCTGTGCCGCATCCCGGCACACGTACTTATATGCCGCTGTAACTCGTGGACAGCCTGCGCGAGATGACCATGTCCAGGGATTGGCGGGAGCCATGAAGTTCACTGTCGATGTCGATGTCCAGGTGCCGGTCGCAGACGGGACGCGCCTGGCGACGAACATATGGCGGCCCGAAGCGGACGAGGGTACGACCTTCCCGGCGCTGCTGGTACGTCTCCCGTACGGCAAGGACGACGTCGGCCTGTACGGGGGCGCGGCCTTCCCGAACATCTTCGCCCTACTGGAAGCGGGCTACGCGGTCGCCGTGCAGGACTGCCGCGGCACATACCGCTCCGAGGGCGTCTTCACCCCTCACCTCGACGACGCCTCAGACGGCGCGGACACCGTGCGCTGGCTCACTGCCCAGCCTTGGTGCAACGGCGCGGTCGGGAGCTACGGCGCGTCCTACGTAGGTTTCGACCAATGGCAGACAGCGTCGACAGGAGTCGAGGGCCTCAAGGCAATCGCGCCCGGCCAGTCCACAGCGGACTTCTACCGAGCCCCTTGGTACTCCCCCGGCGGCGCCCTCTCCCTGGAGTGCGGGCTCAGCTGGGCCGCGCTGATGTCTGTCGCCCACGCCGACCGGGAACTCGCCGCGGGCAGGGGCACTCCGGAGGACCTTGCCGCCGCAGCTGAACTCATAAGCCGACTGCCGGCCGCTTTGGAGACCACGCCGCTCGTTGACCAGCCGGTCGTCCAGAAGCAGCTTCCCTGGTTCATCACGGATGTCTGCGGCCACCCGTCGAGGGACACGTACTGGCGGGACCTGGCTGCGATCGAGCGGGTTGATGAGATCACCACCCCGGCACTCATCCTCGGCGGCTGGTACGACCTGTTCATCGGCGAGACGGTCAACGCCTACACCGAGATGCGCAAGCGCGGCGGCAGCCGGGAGGCCCGTGAGGGCCGGCGTCTGATCATCGGCCCGTGGGCCCATTCGCCCGGCGCCGACCTGGGAGCGTTCCCCGACCGCAGCTTCGGCGCCGGCGCCTCGATGCAGATGGCCGACGTGACCCAGTCGCACTTGCGGTTCTTCGACCGATGGCTGCGGGGGAAGGAGACTGCTCTCGACGGTCAGGCACCTGTCCGTATCTTCGTGATGGGCCGCGACGAGTGGCGCAGCGAGCAGGAGTGGCCCCTTCCCGATACGCGGTACACCGACTTCCACCTCGGTGGGGGCGGCCGGGCGAACACGTCGAACGGCGACGGGGTGCTCTCCAGGGAGGCTCCTGAGGCGTCCGCGCAGGAAACGTACCTGTACGACCCACGGCGCCCTGTCCCCACCGTCGGCGGCAACATCATCGCCTTGAGCCCTGAGGTCTACGCCGGACCCGCCGACCAGAGCCGGATCGAACATCGCGAAGACGTCCTCTGCTTCACCACCCCGGTCCTGGAACACGAGGTGGAGATCACCGGCCACGTTGCGCTCACCCTGTTCGTGGCCTCTTCCGCCATCGACACCGACTTCACCGGCAAGCTCGTCGACGTGCATCCCGATGGCCGTGCGATCAATCTGTGCGAAGGTATCCAGCGCGCGCGTTACCGGGAGTCACTCGCGGAGCCGGAGTTCATGCAGCCGGGCGAGATCTACGAATTGACGCTCGACCTGTGCGTCACCTCGAATGTCTTCCTCCCCGGACATCGCATCCGCCTTGAGGTGTCCAGCAGCAACTTCCCTCGGTACGACCGCAACAGCAACACCGGAGGCACCATCGCCGAGGAGCGTTTGGAGGACATGGTCCCGGCGCTGAACCACGTCTACCACGGTCCGGAGCATCCCAGTCGGCTCACCCTCCCACTGATCGAGCGCTGACCTCGTCCTCGGGATGACTCCCGAGAGGTCTCCGTCGTACCGTCAGCCGGTGCGGGGATTCCAGGCCGCCGGGTCGGCGCCGTAGGGGACGAGCCGTTCGGCGCGCGGCAGCGGCAGGTGGGAGAAGGTCAGCGGCGGGGCGAGGCTGGTGACGGCGCCGTAGGAGGTGTCGAACGTGACTGTCCGCGCCGGTTGGGTGTCCTTCTCCGGTACGCCCGCCAGGAGTTGTTCGTCGATCAGGCCGAGCTCCTGTACCCACATCGCGCTGCGGGTGAGGGAGAGCCGCACGTGGTACGAGCCGCCCTCCTCGGATCGGCGCAGCAGGGCGGCCATCACACCGGCTGCGGCCAGGTAGCCGGTGATCAGGTCGGCCAGGTAGAAGACCGGGGAGAAGCGGGGCCGCCCCGGCGCCCCTTCGCGCGCGGCGAAGCCGGAGGCGACCTGCCCGTTCTGGTCGAAGCCGGGCCGGCCGGCCCAGGGGCCCTGGTGGCCGTAGGCGTTGGCGCTCATGTACACGATGCCGTGCGCGCTCCCGGCCGCGAGCTCGGCGGGGGTGAGGCCGAACCGGTCGTTGACGTCCGGGCGCCAGGTGGTGGTGAACACGTCGGCTCCGGCGGCCAGTTCCCGCATGACGCGGAGTTGGGCGGGCTCGCGCAGGTCGAGGTAGGCGCAGCGCTTTCCGACGTCGACGCCGAGGTGCTGGGCCAGGGTGTCCGCGTACGTCGGGGCGCTGATGTGGAGCACCTCGGCGCCGTACTCGGCGAGGGTCCGCGCGCTGCGCGGGCCTGCGAGGACGTGTGTGAAGTCCAGAACGCGCAGCCCGTCGAGCGGGAAGGCGGCGTCCGGCGTCCACGGCACGGGGGCGGTGTCGGCGATCTTCACGATCTCCACGACGGGGGTGCGCTCCAGTAGTCGGCCCTGCGGGTGTTCTCGCCATTGCTCGGGGGTGAAGGCTCGGCAGCAGGGCAGGCCCGCCGCCGCGAGGGCCTCCTCCAGATCTTCGGATTCCCAGCGCGCGACCTCGCGGGCGAGGGCTTCGCGATTGTTGCCGCAGTCGAAGAAATTCAGGTAGCCGTCCAGCAGCTTGGCGTACGGAGGTCCTGCCTCCAGCATCACGTAGCGGCCGTCGGCACACGCGAACAGGCCGTTGGCTGCGACGCGTTCGGCGCCCACGTCGATGGCGTGGCCGGACTGGCGGACGAAGTGCGTGGGGTGCAGGTGGTGCAGGGCGTGCCGGATGTCGATCTCCACGTCGCCGGTCTGGCCGGTGCGCCGCTCCCAGATCGCGGACGCGGCAGCGCCGATCGCGAGTTGGGCCGTGGCGGAGGCTTCGCCGAGGCGGTGCGGGGAGCGGATGACGGGGTCGGTCCCGTGCAGTGCCGCATCGCCGTGGAAGGTGTCGCCGAGTCCCAGCTGGGCCAGCAGCTCCGCCAGGGGCCTCAATTCGTCCTTGCTGAGACGTCGTTCGGTCACAGGTCACCCTCTGTCCCGGGCAAGCCGGGTGCCCCGCCCTGCCCGACCGATAGCTTCGGCCGCTCACTGCGCGCGGTGTCACCGGCGCATAGCGCTTCCGGGACCTGACGGTTCCGGCGGCTCGTGCCGAATCTCTGCCGTTTCCGTGCCGTGCCCGCGGTGTCACCGCGGGCACGACTCGGCGTCCCGTTCACCGCCCACGACCGGGGTCCGGCGTGGTGAAGGACCCCGCTCAGCGGCGCCGACGCCTCGCTTCGACGCCGCCGGAGCCGGAGTGTCGGCTGACGCGAACTCTGCAAGTGCCCAGGCCGCGCAGAGTGTTGTTGAGGGCGGGTTCGGCCTTGAGCAGTTCGAAGCGCGACACCCTGGGCAGCAGCGCCTCCAAGAGGGCACGCATCTCGATCCGGGCCAGGTTCATGCCGATGCACACGTGCTCTCCGCGCCCGAAGGCCAGGTGGTCCGAGGGCTTGCGGCGTACATCGAACCGGTCGGGGTCAGGGTACTTGCGCTCATCGCGGTTGGCCGACCCGTACAGCAGCACGACCCGGGAGCCGGCGGGAAGCGGGTATCCGTCGATCTCGGAGTCCTGGGTGAGCAGCCGGGTGAAGCGCTGTACCGGGGATTCCAGGCGCAGGGCTTCGTTGATGGCGTGCGGAACGAGCGAGGGGTCCGCCCGCAGTACGTCCCACTGCTCGGGGTTTCGGGCGAAGAGGTGGATGGCGCTGGAGATCGCATAGATCGTCGTGTCCAGGCTCGGCGCGATGTAGTCGATCGTCATGAACGGACACTTCTCCACCGGCAGGTCGCCCTGTTCCGCCGCCGCGTACAGCTGGGCGGCCCACCCGTTGGGCTTGAGGGTGCCGGGCTTGGCCTCGTTGAGGGCGAAGGCGACCATCTCGTCCATCTTGGGCAGGGCGGCGATGGTCCGCGGATTCATCGGCCCCTGAGCGTCGAAGGTGGCAGCGGCCCATTCGAGCATGTGCGCCCGTCCAGCGTTGCCGAGGCCGACAAGTTCGGAGACGATGTCGAGCGGGAGGCGCTCGGCGAGCTCTGTCGCCGCGTCGAACGACCCTTGCCCCACGAGGCGTTCGACGACGCGCTCCGCCTCCTGCTCGACGCGTGGGGTGAGTTCGCGCAGTTTCTCCGGCCGCATCGGCCGCCCCAGAACCTGGCGCATCCGGGTGTGCTCGGGTGGGTCGCTGCACAGGGTGACGCCTTCCAGGGCCGAGTTGACCTGGTCGTTCATCATCACCCCCTTCGCGGAGGTGAACACCTGCCAGTTCCCCGACGCCTCGCGCACCTCCCGATACCGAGGAAAGGCGTACATGCCGTTGCGTTCGATCTCGACCACCGCGCCCAGATCACGCAGCTCCTGGTAGAGCGGGTAGGGGTCGGCCAGGCTCTGGTCGGTGAACAGGTCGATGTCGCTTGCCGGAATCTTCTTCATGAGCAACCTCAACTCCCCGGAGTTCCGGGTCTGCCGTCGCGCAGCCCGGAGTTGAACGGCATCGAGCTGGGCTGGCGCCAGGCGAAGTACCAGGATTACCCGACGCGCAGCAGGACCAGCATCGACGCCATCGGCGAGGCCGTCGACCGGGCCGTGGTCCGACAACGCGACCGGGCCCGACGATCAACACCGAACTTCACCCGAGCCGTTCAGAGCTGGGTGGCGCCGCCGTCGACGAACAGCTCCGCACCGGTGGTGAAGGAGCTCTGGTCGCCGGCCAGGTAGAGGGCGGTGGCGGCGACCTCGTCGGGACGACCGGCGCGGCCGAGCGGGGTCGGTGCGGCGGGCTCGGCCGCCTTGGGCTGATCGCCCTGCGGGAACGCGGCCCGCAGCTCGTCACCGCCGGTGGTTTCGACGGGGCCGGGAGTGAGGGCGTTGACCCGGATCCGGCGGTCGGCCAGTTCGGCGGCCCAGGTGCGGGCGAGGCTGCGGATCGCGGCCTTGGTGGCGGCGTACACACCAAGGCCCGGGGCGGCGCGAAGGGCCGCGCTGGAGGAGAGCAGAGTCACCGAGGCGCCGGCCGACAGCAGCGGCAGGGCTTTTTGGACGGTGAAGATCGTGCCCTTGAGGTTGATGGAGGTGGTGCGTTCGTACTCCTCCTCGGTGATCTTGCCGAGCGGGCCGTAGTCCCCGAGGCCGGCGTTGGCGACGACGATGTCGAGGCGGCCGCTGCGCTCCTTGATCTCGGCGAAGAGCCGGTCGAGGTCGTCGAGCTGCGACACATCGCCCTGGATGCCGATCCCGCGGCTGCCGACCTGCGCGACAGCGGCGTCCAGTTCCGCCTTGCGGCGGCCGGTCAGGTAGACCGTCGCTCCCTCGGCGGCGAACCGGCGCGCGATGGCCAGACCGATGCCGGTAGAGGCGCCGGTCACCAGGGCGGTCTTGTTGTCCAGCTGTCCCATGGGGCTCTCCGAATCTTTGAGGTAACCATTTTTGTTACATTGATGGGGTGCAGAAGACTGCCACCCCTGCGGCCGGGAAACGGGCTAAGCGGCCTTGAGTACGTCCCGCAGGACGTCCTCCAGCGTGGTTCTCGCCAACTCCCTGCGAAGGGTGGCCTCGATCTCGCCGTAGACGGCGGTCAGCGCCGGTCCGATGCCGTGACCCACGACGCACTCGGGGTCGGGTGCCGAGCGGTGCAGAGCGAAGACCGGCCCCGGCTCGACCGCCTCGTAGACATCGAGCAGGGTGATCTCCGCCAGGTCCCGCGAAAGCGTCCAGCCGGCGCCGGCGCCTCGCCGCGAGTCGACAAGCCCCGTCCGGCGAAGCTCGGACAGCAGGCGGCGGATCACCACCGGATTGGTGTTGACACTCGTCGCGATCTGCTCGGAGGTGGCGACGTCGTGGCCGCGGCGCTGATACAGCCCTATCCACGTCAGGGCATGCGCCGCGATGGTCAGCCTGCTGTTGGCACTCACGTCGGACCTCACCTCCCTTGACCCCGACTTCAAACGTAACAGTACTTGTTACATCGACATGTGGCAAGTCCCTGCACGGCGGCCCCGGGCCGAGCCCGGACGCATGCGCCTACCCGTTCACAGGGCGGAGTCACCGCCGGTGTTCCCCTGCGGGCCCATCTGAAGAACCTCTACGGCACCTGCGAGGACGGCATCCGCCGCGGCAACCTGCACGAGGAACTGCACCAGCCGCCCGGCGAAGCCATCGCATACACCGACCGGGCCGCCCTCATCCTCGGACATCTCGCCGAGCACCTCTCGGGCCGGCCCTTGGACCAAGCTGACCAACAAGCTCTACTACACCCGTGAGCGCCAGCCCCTCACCGATGTACGCAACGCCTTTCGGCAACGCGCCTTCTCCTGATCCACGGGACGCGCTCGCGGGCACTCTCGCTTGCCAGTCGAATCCGACAACTCCGATTCCGGCAACGGACTTGCCTGATGAACGGCCAGCCACTGCCACACCTTCGGGCCCCAGGCCGCGCGCAACTGGATCGGGCGGGCGCGTGAGTCCGCTCGGCGTCGTGGTCGGTGGGCCGGGCGAGGATCGTGGTGAGCGGTCTGATCTGCCCGTGCCCGCCCAGGGGCCCCCGGGAATCTCGGTGGGGAACACCCGGGCAGGAGGGCCGGCCCAGCGCCGGGCCGGCCCTCAGCCCCGGCCTTCGAGCAGGGTGCCCATCCATTCCTCGACGCCGGCGACCGTACGCGGCAGCGCACCCGACATCAGGCGGGCGCCGTCCGACGTGATGACGAGGTCGTCCTCGATCCGCACGCCGATACCGCGCAGTTCGGCCGGGAGGGTTTCATCGTCCGGCTGAAGGTAGAGGCCGGGCTCCACGGTGAGGACCTGGCCCTCCTCCAGAACGCCGTCCAGGTATGTCCCGGCCCGTGCCTTGGCGCAGTCGTGGACGTCGAGGCCGAGCATATGGCCGCTGCCGCACAGGGTGTAGCGGCGGTGCGCATCGCCGTCGGCGTCCTTGAGCACGCCCCAGTCGGCCAGCCCTTCCGCGATGACCCTCATGCCGGCCCGGTGGAAGTCACGGAAGCCGGCACCGGGGCGCAGCGCCGCGATTCCCGCCTCCTGGGCCGCCAGCACCACTTCGTACACCTGGCGTTGAACGGGGTTGAAGCGGCCGGAGAGTGGCAGGGTGCGCGTGATGTCGGCCGTATAGAGGGTGTCGGTTTCCACCCCCGCGTCCAGGAGGAGCAGTTCGTCGCGGTTCAGACGTCCGTCGTTGCGGATCCAGTGCAGGACGCAGGCATGGGCGCCGGAGGCCGCGATGGTCTCGTAGCCGGTGCCGTTGCCCTCGGCACGGGCCCGCAGACCGAAGACCCCCTCGACGCAGCGCTCTCCGCGCGGGTGCGCGAGAGCGCCCGGCAGGGCCCGGACCACGTCCTCGAAACCGGTGGTGGTGTGATCGACCGCGAGCTGGAGCTGCTCGACCTCCCAGGCGTCCTTGACCAGGCGCAATTCCGCCAGGGCGGTGGCCAGTTCGGCGTCGGTGGCGGCGTTCCGCCCCGACGGGGTGCCCAGGGTGTCCAGGCGGGCGCAGCGGATGCCGGTCAGCCGTTCCCCCTCGGCCAGGTCGGGACGGCGCCCGACCCAGAACTCGCCGTAGCGCCGGTCCCGGTAGAACTCCTCGTTACCGTCGACGCGCGGTGAACGCGGTCGCAGGTAGAGCACTGCCTCGTGTCCGTGCGGGCCCGAGGGCTCCAGGACCAGGACCTGACCTGCCTGGTCCTCCCCCGTCAGACCGGTCAGCCAGGCATACGCGCTGTGCGGGCGGAACCGGTGGTCACAGTCGTTGGAGCGGACGGTGAGCTCGCCGGCCGGGACGATCAGCCGCTCGCCGGGGAAGCGGGCGGAGAGCCGGTCCCGGCGCGCCGGGGTGACGGTGTACGCGGCGACCCGCGCGGAGTCGGGGAGGGTGGACGAGGCCCAGGCGCTCGCCATGAAGCGGGACAACCCGGCAGAGACCGGCAGGTCATGGCTGCCGGTGTGCAGCGTCGGAGCGGAGTGGGCGACGGCTTCGGTCACGAGGGCTCCCTGAAGAGGACGCGAACGGTAGGTGCGGCGGAAGACATACAGGCTCAGTGCAATTTCACATTACTATGTTATGGCTCGGGCGGCGGCGTGCTCCATCTCGTCATCTTCCGTGCGGTAGCGCGCAGTTGGGCACATCGCACCAGGGCCGGACACTGCACGCCGTCACGGAGGGGAGACCGCCACCACCGCGTCCGCCCGTGCCACGCCGCCGGCTACCGGGACGGATGGACACGGAGACGCGGGCAACGGGGCCGGCGGAGCTCTCGCGCGGCAATCGCGCGAGAACACCGCGAACAGCTGCCTGGCCGGGGGCACGACGCGAAATCTTTCTCCGCTCCGCCGTTGATCCATACGAGATGGCGTAGCAGTCGCACGGAGCCCGCCCCGAATATGCGACGAGTTTCCGTCACGAGAGCCAGGCGGATCCCACGCACCATGGCGAGATCCGTCGATTATCGGCAGCCACCCTCTCGGCCGCCGGCGAGCTGCCCTCCCCCGCGGGTCCGCGGCCCGAGGTCAGTCGGGCCGACCGGAGCCGCCGCCGGCGAGCCGCCGATCAGCTGGGCGAGCTGTTCGGCGTAGTGCTCGACCAGCTCGGGCGAGCTCGCGTCGGCGCCGAACAGGCCGCGGGCCAGCTGAGGGTAGACCACCAGCGCACTCGCCGTGCTCATCGTGATGAGCAGCAGCGCGGCCGGGTCGAACCGGTCGTCGAGCTCACCGGCCAGCTGGCGCTCGCGGATCACCGCCACCTCGTGTCGCAGCCGGGCATTGCGTTCGGCCGCTTCGGCCGCTTCGGCCTCGTCGGCCTCGTCGGCCTCGTCGGCCTCGTCGTCCTCGCCGGTGTCGGCGAGACCTTCCCAGGCGAGGAGGCGCCCGCCGAGGCGAGGGTCGACGCTCGCCCGCACATAGCTCTTGATCATCTCGGCGTAGTCCATGTCGTCGGGGAACTCCTGGGCCTCGTAGGCCCGCCACCGTCGGCCGATCTCCCGGTACAGGCCCGCCTTGCCGTCGAAGTAGTACGTGATGAGCTGCTGGTTCACGCCGGCGCGGGCGGCGATCTCGGCCACCCGGGCGCCGGCGAAGCCCTTGGCGGAGAACTCCTCGGTCGCGGCGTCGAGGATCAGTGCCTTGGTGCGCTCCGGGTCACGCTGCCGCTCGTGCGCGGCCGGCGCCCGCCGCGTCGACCAACGCGGCGATCGACCAGGACCGGCTCGAACTCCTGCTGCGCGACCGTGCCCGCGAACTCGGCGCCGATATCCGGCACTTCACCGAGATGACCGCTCTCGACCAGGACGCCGACGGTGTCACGGTGACCGTCCGGGACCGCGCGAGCGGCGACGAGGGAGCGATCCGCGCGGACTATGTCATCGCGGCCGACGGGTCGAGGAGCCGGATCCGCACCTGGCTGGGGATCGAGTCCGACGGGCCGGGCGAGCTGTTCAACACGATCACCGCGATCGTCGACGCGGACCTCTCCGCCGCCGTGCGCGGCCGCACCGTCGACATCGTCTATCTGCAAAAGCCGCGCCCGTTCAGCGCGGTGATGCCGCACGACGCCGCGGGTTCGCGCTGGCTGTTCAGCACCGGGTACGACCCGCGGCACGAGTCGGTGGCGGACTTCACCGCCGAGCGCGTGGCGGGGATGGTGCGGGAGGCGTCCGGACTGGACGGGATCGACGTCTCGTTGCGGCCCCAGATACCCGGCACCGACGTCACCGTGCTCGGCTTCCCGGTCGGCGCCCAGGTCGCGCGGTCGTACCGCTCGGGCCGGGTGTTCCTGGCCGGGGACGCCGCGCGCAGCCAGCCTCCCACGGGCGGGTTCGGCGGGAGCACCGGGATCCAAGACGTCCACAACCTGGCCTGGAAGCTGGCCGGCGTCCTCACCGGGTGGGCCGGTCCCGGATTGCTCGACACCTACGACGCCGAGCGGCGGCCCTACGGCGAGCTCGCCATGCGGCAGGCGTTCGCCCGTTTCGGCGACAGGATGGCCGGTGGCGCGCAGGTGGAGCTGCTCGACTACTCGGCGGTGACGATGGGCTTCCGGTACGCCTCGGCGGCCGTGCCCGGCAACCGCGAGACCGCCCCGGTCCGCGCCGTCGAACTGCGTGCGCAACCCGGCACACGGGCACCGCACCGGCCGACCGCGGACGGCGGTTCCACCCTCGACCTGTACGGCGAGACCTTCGTCCTCCTGGCCGGTCACGACGGCCAGGCGTGGGCCGAGGCCGCGAAGGACCTCGGCACCGCGATGGGCGTGGCGGTCCGGTCGTACGTCCTCGGCGCGGACATCGACGTCGAGGACGGTGCGAAGGCGCACGGCATCGGCGCCGACGGTGCGGTACTCGTCCGCCCGGACGGCTTCGTCGCCTGGCGCGGCCCGTCCGCCGCGACGGACCCGGCCGCGACGCTCGCCGGGGTCCTCCGCGCCGTCCTCGCCGGACGGGGCTGAGCACGGCGGGCGCTCCACCGTCGCCACGGCGGCACCGCCGGTCCGCGCGGTACCGGACGTGGTGACGGTCGCATGCGCATTGGGCCCCGGGCACCGCGGCCGACGGGCACGGGGGCGTCGGCCACCGGCAGCGCGCCGCCGGTGGCCGGCTCCTCAGTCGGTGAGGCGCAGCAGCACCTTTCCCTGCCGCCCCGGCGCCGCGTCCCGCTCCAGCGCCTGTCGTACGGCGGACAGCGGATACACGTCCGCCACCTGCGAGGCGGCCGTGCCGTCCAGCACCAGGCCGAAGACCTCGGCCAGGGCGTCGGCGAGCCGCTCCGGGGCCTCGGCCTGAACGGTGTGCACCCAGTCCCGGAGTCTGAACAGCACGATCCGTACATCGCGCCGCTCGGCCGGGAGGTGCGAGGGCAGCGGTTGTCCGGAGAGCAGGCCGTAGTGCACCAGGGTGCCGCCGGCGGCCAGCGCGTGGCCGAGTGCCGCGCCCTCCGTACCGCCCACCGCGTCCAGCGCGACATCGAGACCGCGGCCCCGGGTGATCTCGCGCAGGGCCTCCCCCACCGGACGGTCGGCGGTGCACACCGCGGCGGTCAGCTCGGTGCCGGTGAGCCGCGCCAGGCTGTGCGGCCGGCGGACGAGGGCGATGGGCCGGATCCCCGCCCGGTTGAGCATCCGGATCAGCATCAGGCCGATGGCCGAGGCGGCGGCGTTGACCGCGACCACCTCGGCCCCGGTGTCCCGTACCTGGTGCCGTGTCATCAGCAGCGCGGTCAGCGGATTGATGTACGCGGTGGCCGCCTGTTCGTCGGTGAGCTCGGGCCGGACGGCCAGGCACCACCGGCCGTCGGTGACCTTGTTCTGCTGCCAGGCGCCCGCGCTGCCGAGCGGGAGCACCCGCTGTCCGGCCCGGAGGTCCCGCACCCCGGGGCCGGTCTCCTCGATCACCCCGACGCCTTCGAAACCGGGCACGAACGGCAGCACGGTGCGGGAGGCGTACGCGCCGGAAATGGTCACCAGGTCGGAGGGGTTGATGCTCGCCAGCACCATGCGGACGGCCACCTGTCCGGGCCCCGGCCGGGCCGGTTCGTAGCGCTCCGTGCCGACCACCCGGGCGGCCGGACCGAATTCCCTGACGATGCCTCGGAGGCTTCGGGACATCGGCGAAGTCCTCACATGGTGGTGACAGTGCGGTGGCGGTCTGGGTACGGTGCTGTGCGCACGGGCCCAGGCCGCCCGTGACCCTACACGGAGAGCGGGGGGTTCGTGCGGCAGCGAGTTCCGTTCTCCGATGTGGACATGCACGGCCATGTGCACAACGGCGTCTACTGCTCCTATGCGGAGACCGCGATCAACGAGTTCCTCCGCGAGGCGGGCCTGTCCGATCGTTTCGACCCCCGGGCCGACTCCCACGGCGTCGTCTACCACGTGAAGAAGATCGAGCTCTGCTACGAGGGCGCGGCGGGCTTCGACGACATCCTGGACCTCAGCGCGGGCGTGCGCCGCATCGGCACCAGCAGTCTGACCTTCTCCGCCGCGGTGGTCCGCGCCGGGGACGGGGCGCCGGTCGCACGGGCCGAGGTCGTCTGGGTCTGCGTCGACAAGAAGACCGGCCGGCCCCGCCCCGTGCCCACGCCGACCCGCGACGCCCTCGCCGCCGTGCCTCCCGCCCCGGACGCCCCGGCGGAGCCCGCCGCCGCACGGCCCGGGGCCGGGGACCGGTAGCCGTGCGGATAGCTCTGGACGGTGTGTCCGTACGGTTCGGCCCGCGCACGGTACTGGACGCCGTCAGCGTCGAGCTGACCGAGCGGCGGATCGGCGTGATCGGCGCCAACGGTTCCGGCAAGAGCACCTTCGCCCGGCTGCTCAACGGTCTGGTCCTGCCAAGTGCGGGGACGGTCCTGGTCGGGGCGGACGACACGGCGACGGACGCCCGCCGGATCCGCCGTCGGGTGGGCTTCGTCTTCCAGAACCCGGACAACCAGATCGTCCTGCCCCTCGTCGAGGAGGACCTGGCCTTCGGGCTGCGGAACACCGGCGTGCCCCGTAAGGAGATACCCGGCCGGGTCCGCGAGCAGCTGGCGGATCTCGGCATCGCCGCACTGGCCGACCGTCCCAGCCATGCCCTCAGCGGCGGCGAGAAGCAACTCGTCGCGCTGGCCGCGGTGTTGGTCATGCGCCCGGAGACGGTCGTGTTCGACGAGCCGACCACCCTGCTGGACCTGCGCAACCGCAATCGGCTCCGGGCGGTGATCGCCGCCATGCCGCAGCAGGCCGTCGTCCTCACCCACGACCTCGATCTGCTCACCGGCTTCGACCGGGTGCTGGTCCTCGACGAGGGCCGCATCGCGTACGACGGCCCGCCGCGGACCGCCGTGCCCTGGTACGTGGCACACCACTCATGAGGACGTCCCTGTACGTGCCCGGCACCTCGCCGCTGCACCGGGTCCCGGCCGGGTGGAAGCTGGCGGTGCTGCTGCTGTGCGGTGTGGCCGTGTTCCTCACCAGGTCCGTGCCGCTGCTCGGCCCGGCCGCCGGTCTCGCGCTGGTCCTGCTGCTGACCGTACGGGCCTCCCGGGAGCAGCTCGCCCGCCAGCTGCGCGGCCCGCTGTGGATCCTGGCCGCCGTGGTGGCGGTCGCCGCCCTCACCGAGTCGGGGCACGCGGCGCTCGTCGTGGGCCTGCGTCTGGTCATCCTGCTGCTGGCCGCGCTCAGCGTCACTCTCACCACCCGGACCTCGGAACTCCAGGGCGTGCTGGGGGCGGTGCTGCGTCCGCTGGACCGGGCGGGGCTGGTGAACGCGCCGGCCGTCGCGCTCGCCGTGTCGCTGGCGCTGCGCTTCGTCCCAGAGGTGTTCCAGCAGTTCCAGGAGATCCGGGAGGCCCAGGCGGCGCGCGGTCTGCGGGGCAGTCCACTCGCGCTCGTCGTGCCCCTGGTGATCCGGGTGCTGAGGTCGGCGGAGGACATCGCGGCCGCCATCGACGCCCGCTGCTACCCGCCGGCCCGCTCCCGGCACCCCGACCGTGACGACCGGCGCAGCGGAAAGGCACCCGGATGACCGTACGCACCCGACGCCCCATGAGCACTCAGGATCTCGTGCTGACCGCCCTGTTCTGCGCGGTCATCGTCGCGCTGGGGCTGCTCCCACCGGTCAGCATCGCGGTCATTCCGGTGCCGGTCACCTTGCAGACGCTGGGCGTGATGCTCGCGGGAGCGGTACTGGGTCCCGTACGCGGCGCCGGCGCCTGCGCCCTGGTCGTGCTGCTGACCGTGCTCGGGCTGCCGGTGCTGTCCGGCGGCCGGGGCGGACTGGGCGTGATCCCCGGGCCGACCGGCGGGTATCTGCTGGGCTGGATTCCCGGTGCGTTCGTCACCGGGTGGCTGGTGAAGCGGTTCGCGGTACGGGCCGGCGGCCGCTTCGCGTCACTGGCCGCCCACTTCGTCTCCTGCCTCGTCGGCGGACTCCTCGTCGTCTACGCCGTCGGTGTCCCGTGGACGTCGATGACCACGGGTCTCGGGATGGGGAAGGCCGCCCTCGGCGCCGCCTACTTCGCGATCGGGGACACGCTCAAGGCGGCGGTCGCGGCGGCCGTCGCGCACCACGTACGGCGCTCCTATCCGATCGAACCGAGGTGACAGCGGATGCCGGTAGCACATCGGGTCGCGCGAACCGCGGCGGGACCGCGCCAGGAGGAGCCCGCCTTCGTCCTGGACGGGCGGGTGCTGACCCATCGTCAACTGGCCGACCGGGCCGCCGCGGTGGCGGCCGGACTGCGGACCGTCCCCGCCGGCCGGCGCGAGTGGCTGCCGACGGGGGCCCGTCTGCTGGCCATCGGCACGGGCAACCACCCTGTCTTCGCCGAGCTGTTCACCGGCGCGACCGCGGGTGACGGCGTCTGCGCCGTCCTCGACCCGCAGTGGGGCACGGAGCAGACCGCCGCCGTACTGGACCGGCTCCGTCCCGATCTCCTGGTCCTCGCCGCCGGACAGCGCACGCTGCACGCCGAGGCGGACCGCCTCGGCATCCGGACGCTGACCGCCGGCGGCGACACCACCCCTGGCACGTACGAGAGATGGCTGGACGGATGGTCCGGGGCGGCCCCGGCGGAACATCTGCGGCCCGGCGACGACGCCGCCCCTTTCTTCGTCGGCTTCACCTCCGGGACCTCCGGTCTGCCGCACGCCTTCCACCGGACCCGCGGTTCCTGGCGGATCAGCCTGGCCGAAGGCCGGCGGGCCTGGGGCCTGGACGCCGGGCAGTCCACGCTCGCGCCGGGCCCGCTGGCCCACGGCCTGAGCCTCTACGCGCTCGCGGAGTGCCTGGAGAGCGGGGCGGCCTGCCACGGGCTGAGCAGGTTCGACGCCGGGGCGGTGCTGCGGCTGCTGGAGACGGCATCCGTACGCCGGCTGATCGTGGTGCCGACCATGCTCAGCGCGCTCTGCGCGGCCGCCGACGGCGGTACGGACGGCCCGGCGCGGCGGTTCACAGGTGTCAGGACGGTGGTCAGCGGCGGCGCCAAGCTCCCCCCGCAGCTGCTCGCGCCCGTCGGTGCGCTCCTGCCCGAGGCACGGATACGGGAGTACTACGGCGCCTCGGAACTCGGCTTCGTCACCGTCAGCTCCCCCGGTCCGGCAACGGCCGCCCTCGACGTCGGCACGGCCTTCCCCTCCGTCACGCTGGAGATCCGCGATGCCGAGGGGGTGCCCGTGCCGCGCGGCGCGACCGGCATGGTGCATGTGCGCAGCCCCCTGGTGTGCGACGGCTATGTGTGGGGCGCAGGAGGTTTCCGCACCGAAGGGGGCTGGGCCACCGTCGGGGACATCGGCCGGCTCACGGCGGACGGCCGGCTCCATCTCGTCGGCCGCGGCGGCATGGTGATCACCGGGGGCCTGAACGTCTACCCGTCCGAGGTGGAGAACGCCCTCGTCCGGCTGGCACAGATCGACACGGCGGTGGTGACCTCGGTGCCCGACGACCATCTGGGCCAGGCGCTGGTCGCCGTGGTCACCGGGCCCGGTACGGACGGACTGAGCCAGGCCGCGGTACGCGAACTCTGCGGCACCGTGCTACCGCGCTACATGGTCCCCCGCCGTTTCTCCACCCTTGCCACCTGGCCTTTGACATCGAGCGGCAAGATCGCACGGAGCCGGATCGAGGAGTGGACCGCCCATGACGACGCACGGCTCATCCCGTTCCCGGACGAGTCCCGTGGCTGAGGCCGCCGGACCCGGCACACTCCCCGACGACCGGCAGCCGGTGGTGGTCGCCGCCCGCCGGACCCCCATCGGCCGGGCGGCCGGCTCGCTGGCCGGGGTCGAGGCGCACCAACTGGTCGCGGCCGTGATCCGGGACGTGCTGGCCGACTCCCGCGTCGAGCCCGCGCGGGTCTGCGACGTCATCGTCGGCAACGCGGCCGGCGGTGGCGGCAACCTCGCGCGGCTGGCCGCGCTGGAGGCGGGGCTGCCGGCCGAGGTCCCCGGCGTCACCGTGGACCGGCAGTGCGGCTCCGGCCTGGAGGCGATCGTCCTCGCCTGCCGGCTGGTCGCCGCCGGGGCCGGCGAGGTCTATCTCGCGGGTGGCGGCGAGAGTGTGAGCACCGCCCCCTGGCGGGTGCGGCAGCCCGCACGCCCGGGTGCCCTCCCGGAGTTCTACGCACGGGCCCGGTTCGCCCCGGAGTCGGTGGGGGACCCCGATATGGGGGTGGCCGCGGAGAACGTCGCCCGGCACTACGGCATCACCCGCCGCAGGCAGGACGAGTTCGCCCTGCGCAGCCACCGGCGCGCGGTCGACGCCCGGGAGAACGGCCGCTTCACCGCCGAGATCACCCCGGTGCGTACGGCCCGCGGCACCGTCACCGCCGACGAGTGCCCGCGCCCCGACACCTCGCCGGCCGCGCTGGCCGCCCTGCGTCCGCTCTTCGCCGCATCCGGCGAGGGCACGGTCACCGCCGGCAACTCCTGTCCGCTGAACGACGGTGCGGCCATGGTCCTGGTCACCAGCCGGTCGGTGGCCCGTGCGCTCGGCCACCGGCGTGTGCTCGCTTTCGTCGACGCGAGCAGCGCCGGGGTGGACCCGAACCTGCTGGGCACCGGCCCGATCGCCTCGACCCGGCGACTGCTGGCCCGCCGCCCCGACCTCGCCGCCGACACCCCGGACGGCGCCGGCCCCGGGGGCCCCGTACCGGCCACGGTCGAACGCATCGAGTTCAACGAGGCGTTCGCCTCCCAGGTCCTCGCCTCGCTGGACGCGCTCGGCATCGCGGACGAACGGGTCAACCTCGACGGCGGCGCCCTCGCCCTCGGCCACCCCTTCGGCGCCTCCGGGGCGATCCTGGTGACCCGCCTGTTCAGCCAGCTCGTCCGCGCCCCGGCCGCCGACACCCCGCCCGGCGCCCGGGGCCTGGCCATGCTGGGCATCGCCGGCGGCCTGGGCATCACCGCGCTCTTCTCCGCACAGGGGACCGGCTGAGCGGGCGCCGTCACGGGGCGGGGCGGCCCCGGCGATGACGGTGCCAGTGACGATGACGGGGACGGTGACGGTGACGACACTGTCGTGCGCGGTGAGTCCGGTGGTCTGTTCGGTGGTCAGTCCGGTGGTCAGTCCGGTCCCCGCACCGGAGGTGGTGCCGTCGCCGGCGGATGCCCCGGCCGGCGACGGGCCCGCACCGGACCCGGCGTCCGCGTCGGGACGGGACGGCGGCGCGCCCGCCGGTCAGGGCCGGACGGAATGACGACGGGGGCGGGGACGTCGGCCGGGGGGCCGCGTCACGGCAGCGGCATGAGCCGGTAGAAGACGGTGGTGACCAGATCGCGGGCGTAGCTCGGGTCGAGGAGCCCCGGGCGGAAGAGGATGCGGTACATCAGCGGGGCCACGATGTGGTCCATCACGGTGTCGGTGTCCGGCACGTCCTCACCGCGCTCCGTGGCGCGGCGGAGGATGGTGGTGACCTGTTCGACGGCGTAGCCGGAGCACTGTCCGGCGTTGCTGCCGTCCCCGTCGCCGGCGAGCGCGTCGCGGATGTAGGAGCGCCCCGGCGGTGAGGACATCTCCTCCAGGAAGTCGGCGGCCCAGTGCTCCAGGTCCTCGCGCAGAGTCCCGTGGTCGGCCGGCGGCGTTTCCGGGCGCAGCCGCTCCACCGCGACGTCCGACAGCAGTTCGCTCAGGCTCCCCCAGCGGCGGTAGACCGTCGACGGTGTGACGCCGGCGCGCGCGGCGATCTGCGGGACGGTGAGGTCGTCGCGCCCGTGTTCGGCCTGGAGTTCGCGCACAGCCGTGTGCACCGATTGCTGAACGCGGGCGCTGCGCCCTCCGGGGCGGGCCGCTGCTCTTGGGCTCATACCCAGCATCTTAATGCAAAGTAATTGCTCGGCCCGGCGGCCCTGGCGCGCCCCCGCCTGCCCTGGCGCGCCCTGTCGGGGCGGGGCGGCGCCGGGACCGGTGGCCGGGTCATGCGGCGACGGGTGCGAGGCGCGGGACGGCTCCCCTGGCCTCCTCGTACACCCGGCCGGTGCTCAGCAGCACGGCTTCGGCGAACGGTCTGCCGATGAGCTGCATGCCGATCGGCAGCCCCGCACCGTCGAGGCCGACGGGCAGGGACAGTGACGGCAGGCCCGTGATGTTCGCCGGCGCCGACAGCCTGACGTAGCTGTCGGACACACTCTCCTCGGATCCGTCCGGCCAGCGCACCGTCTGCTGGTCGCGGCGGGCGGCCGTGGAGGTCACCGTCGGCGCGGCGATGACGTCGACCTCGTCGAACAGCCGCGCCCACGCCCGCCGCATGAGGGTGCGGGAACGCTGGGCGCGCAGATAGTCGCCCGCCGGTACGAGTTCGCCGGCCTCCAGCAGGACGCGCACGTCGGGGCCGTACAGCTCGGGAGACGAGCGCAGCGTCCGCTGGTGGTAGGCGGTGGCCTCGGGCACCATGAGCCCCCACTGGGTGGCCTGGAGGTACTCGGCCATCGGGATGTCGATGTCCACGAGTGCGGCCCCCAGTCCGGCCAGGTCGGCGACGGCGCCGCGGACGGCCTGTGCCACCTCGGGCGCGACCCGGTCGAAGAAGTGGTTGCGGGGGACGCCGACGCGCAGCCCGGTGAGGGTCCCGTCGGTGCGGCGCGGGCGGCCGGACGGTGGCACATCCGGTGCGGCCGGGTCGCCCGGATCGTGCCCGACGAGGGCGGCGAGTACGAGTTCGGCGTCCCGCGCGGTGCGGGTGATCGGGCCGACGTGGTCCAGGGACCAGGACAAGGACGTCACCCCGCGCCGGGAGACGAGCCCGTAGGTGGGCTTGAGCCCCACGACGCCGTTCAGCGCCGAGGGGACCCGGATCGAGCCGCCGGTGTCCGTCCCCAGGGCGAAGGTCACCTCACCCGCCGCGACGGCCACCGCCGATCCGCCGCTGGACCCGCCGGCCACCCGGCCGGGAGCCCAGGCGTTGCCGGTCTGCGGGGTCGTCAGCCCGTAGGCGAACTCATGGGTGTGGGTCTTGCCCAGCAGGATGGCCCCGGCGTCCCGGAGCCGCGCCGCGACCGCGCTGTCCCTGCGGGCCGTGTGGTGCTCGCGCACCCGGGAACCGGCCGCGGTCGGCAGCCCCTGGACGTCGATGAGGTCCTTGAGGCCCATCGGGATGCCGTGCAGCGGACCACGGTGTGCGCCTGCCGCGATGTCCCGTTCCGCCTGCCCGGCCGCCTGCCGCGCGGCGTCCGCGAAGACCGCGACGAAGGCGCCCAGGCTCCCTTCCACGGCCTCGGTCCGCTCCAGGACGGAGTCGGTCAGTTCCACCGGCGAGAGTTCCCCGGCCGCGATCGCCTGCGCCGCGTCGGCGAGCGACAGTTCATACGGCTGCATCGTCCCGCCCCTCCCCCATGAGGTGAGCGGCGTCGTACACCGCGGCCGGGGCGGTCTCGCCGAGGTCCAGCGCGCGCAGGGTGCCGATGACGCGCCGGATGTGGTTCGCCGTGGCGGTCACGAGGTCGAGCCGCTCCGTCTCCAGGGGTATGCCGGCCCGCAGGGCCCGGCGGGCCACCTCCTGCGGGGAGAGATCTGCGGTGGTCATCGGTGCGTCCCTTCGCCACGTAGAGGCGTGCGGCACACACCCCTAAAAGCTGCTTATTTGCGTTAGTGGACCCTACGGCATACCGTCCACTAACGCAAAGAAACCGCTTTAGATGACGGGAGAAGTCATGACCCAGCCCCTCCCCCCGCACGCCTCCGGCGGCCCGGCACCCACCTGGGCCGTGGGCGACCTGCTCGTACACCGCATCGACGAAGCGGCGCTCCCACCGCAGACCGGGCCCTGGCTGCTGCCCGCCGCCACCCCCGACACCGTGCGCGGCGCCCCGTGGCTCCGGCCGCACTTCGCCGGCCCCACCGGTGTGCTGCATCTGTCCAGCCACAGCTTCGCCGTCGAGGCGAACGGCCTGCGCGTCCTGATCGACACCGGGATCGGCAACGGCAAGACCCGGGCCAACCCGGCCTGGCACCACCTGGACACCGCGTATCTCCAGCGGCTCGCCGGGGCGGGCTTCCCGCCCGAGAGCGTCGACCTGGTCATCCTGACCCATCTGCACACCGACCATGTCGGCTGGAACACCCGCGACGACGGCGGGACATGGGTCCCCACCTTTCCGAACGCCCGGTACCTGACGTCCCGCGCCGAAGCGGAGCACTGGGCGGGCACGGACCTGGACGAGCCCCGCCGGCAGATGTTCCGCGACTCCGTCGACCCCGTCCGCGACGCCGGTCTGCTCGACCTGATCGACGTACCGGACGCGGGCACCGAGGTGGCCCCCGGCATCCGCCTGCTGCCCACACCCGGGCACACCCCGGGCCAGGTCGCCGTGGAGCTCCACAGTGCCGGCCGGTCGGCCGTTGTCACGGGCGACTGCGTCCACCACCCCGTGCAGCTGCACCGGCCCGGCCTCACCAGCTGCGTGGACTTCGACGCCGCCCAGGCCACCCGCAGCCGCCGCGACCTCCTCGCCGCGCTCGCCGGCACCGAAGTCCTGCTCCTGGGCAGCCACTTCCCGCCCCCGACCGCCGGCCTCGTCGTCTCCGAAGGGGACAACTACCGCCTCGTAACCGTCCCCGGCACCGCCGGACCGGCCCGGCCGGCACCAGGCACTGCCCGCTGGAGCCCGGTCGCCCCGCCTGCCCGTGACACCGCACGGCACACCCCGCTCCGATCCGGCGCGGACGGCGTCCCGGTTCCGGCGAATGCCCAGGTGAGCGACCTGGTTCGGGACACCGTCCGGGGTCGGAAGAGCAACTGGGTGGCGCGCACCTGACGGCTTCGGCACGATGCCGTGATGATCTCCGGCTCGCCCATCGCCCCGGTTGTTCCCGAAGGCCACCTGGCCCGGAGCGAACAGCCGGTGCTCGGCCTCCCGAACGGTATGGAGCTGCGTCCGTGGCGGCTGAGTGACGCGGAGGCCCTGGTGGCCGCCGGCCTCGATCCGGCCATTCGGCAGTGGAACCTCCTGTCCGTACGGACCCCGGAAGAGGCGCGCCGGAGGATCGAGCGCATGCACGCACGCCGACAGGCCGAGCTGAGCACGATCTGGGCCATCGCCCGGCCCGGCGGGGGTGCGGCCGTGGGCCTGATCGGATGCAGTGACATCGATCTCCAGGGCGGCAGCGCCGAAATCGTCTACTGGATCCTGTCGGCGGCCCGCGGGGGCGGAGTCGTCGTCGAGGCGACGCAACGCGTCAGCCGGTGGGCCCTCAACGACCTCGGCCTGCACCGGCTCCGCCTGTGCCACTCCGTGCGGAACCCGGCGTCCTGCCGGGTGGCCGCCAAGGCGGGATTCTCGTTCGAAGGCACCATGCGCAGTGCGTTGCTGCACGCGGACGGATGGCACGACCAGCATCTGCACGCCCTGATCCGGGGCGACATCGGACTCCGGGGTGACATCGGTCTGGTCCAGGTCGACGTCTGACCGCCGGTCCGGATCGGGGACGCCCCGCGCACACTCCTCGTCCGATGAGTGTGTGCCGTCCGGTGGGCGCATCCCGCCCGGAGACCGTGTGCAGGTCGTCACCGTATGTAGCCGCGAGTGCCCCGCCTGCACCCCGCTCGCCGTCCGAACGCCGACGGGCCGCCGCCCTGCGGACACGAGACGACCTCAGGTCGCGTCCAGTACCCGCAGGACGTGAGTACATCCTCGGGTCGTGAGTCCTGGAGATCAGGCGTGCTGCGGCACCTCGTCCTTCAGCATGCCGCGCAGTGTGGTGCGGAACTCCGGAGTGTCCTGGTGGCCGTGCACGGCGACGGCGTGCTGGGCGGCCGCCTGCATGACTTCCTCTTCCTCACCCGCGAGGGTCAGGGAGCAGTGCGATTCACTGGGGTAGTCCCGGCAGTCCATGACCTTACGCATGGTCGCGCCTCCCGCGATGGCGATGGCTGCCGGCCTTGCCGCCCGAGGGGTGCGCGGGCAGGAAGGCTGGGCAGATGCGGATATATGTCCCTTTCCACGATCCTCCTCGCGGGCCGGAGAGGGAAGCCCGATACCGGGTTCCCGGTGGGGACCGCACACCGAAATCCCCGTAACTCTCCAGAACCTCCCGGAGTCATCCCGCCCGGACGGGCGCGAGCCGCGAGGCGAACTGCCGGCGGGCTCCACCGGCCGGCCGTTCGCGGTAGTTGCCGCGGTGCCCGGTCACCGCAGGGCCGGAAGCGGCCGGTCGGCCGGATGGCCGTCGGCGGGATCGCGTGGCCGACCCGGACGCGGGGTGGCCCGGCGGGACGCGTCCGAGCGCTGCGCGGCGTCGGGGCGACGGCGGCGGGCGCGGCCGTCCAGGGCCTGCGGTACGGGGTTGGCGGTCACCGGGGCGTCGGCCAGGCGGCGCCAGACGCGGTGGGCGCGCACAGCGGCCGCCTCGCGGCGCGGGAGCCGGAAGGAGGGGCGGTGGAAGAAGGTGATGAACGCCATGGCGCTACCTCCTGAGTTCTGCGAGGGGCGGCTCAACCGCCCCAGGGGGAAAAGTAGTTGAGGCCGAACGCGCGGTCCGCCAACGGGCGGGGCGGCCCCGGGGTGGGGCGGGCCGTGGTGACGATCGCGCGGGCCACGGGGCGCGGCAGACCGAGGTGGGTGGCCAGCCAGGAGGTGCGATGACCCTGCCGGGCGAGCACCCAGGCGGCATGGATGCGCAGATCGTAGACGGCTCCGTCCGGCAGGGACGCGGCATGCGGGCCGGTGCCGGGATCTTCCAGCAGATAGGTGGTGGGGATCCCGTTGACGACGAGACGGAGGGTGGGCAGCGGCAGTTGCTGCTGAGGGAATGTACGTGTACGGCTCATGGCGGCCTCCCGGGGAGGGACGGCACGCGGAGTGCGCGAAATGCGTCAGCGCGTACCGGGAAGGGGTGAAAGGGTGCAGTGCGCGAATTGCCGGCAACTCGGACTGTGATCCATCGATCACACCTCCTTCCCAGGGACTCGTGGAACGCTTCTCGCCATCGACGGTAGACGTATATTCCCGCCGCTCAACAGCCGGACGTCCCGACCAGGAGGGACTAAAGTCCCTAAAGGGCTCCGGGGGCAATGCCGCCCCTTTTCCCGGTTTGACTCTTCACCGCGCATATGACTCACTGATCGCGGCCATGCCTGGCCGCATCATTCCGCCGCGAACCAAGGAGGTGTTCGGGATGAGTCCGAGTCCCGACGGATTCCCTGGCCGCAGCGCCTCCGCTCGCTGATCGCATCAGCGATACGCCCTGCCCTTTCCCGGGTTTCTGAGGGCTGCTCTCCCAGGTGATTCACACGGCGGCACCCACCGCCATTCTTTCTCTTTTCCTTCTGGTGCCGGCCGCTTCTTCGGCCTGCCCGAAATCATCTCTGTGCGCGAGGCGTGCTTCGCCATGCCCGTTCGCACGGAGGGAGGTTTGCCATGAACAAGCAGATCCCATCGGTACGCCTGGCTCCGCCGGGCGACGACAACCGGAACCACGAGACCCCCGACAATCACGACACCCTCGTCAGGCCCGCCCGCTCCCGCCGCGAGCGCAAGGCCGCCGAGCTGGAGACCCGTACCCGCGAAGTGGGCGCGCGGCTCGCACAGTTCAGCGCGCGGCCGGCCCGTGAAGTCCTCCAGACACTCGAAGCCAGCCACCGGGGGCTGCGCAAGGACCAGGTCTGCGAGCGTCTGGTGCGCCACGGCAACAACACCGTGGTGCACGAGAAGCCGCCGCACTGGACGACCCAGCTGGTCAAGTCCTTCTGGAATCCGTTCATCGCCGTGCTGATCGTGCTGGCTGCGGTGATGTACTGGCAGGACCCGGCGGACCCCGGCGTCGTCATCCTCTCCGTGATGATCGGCGTCAGCGGGCTGCTCCGCTTCTGGCAGGAGTTCCGCTCCACCAAGTCCGCCGAGGCGCTCAAGGCCCTGGTGACCACGACCACGGCGGTGCAGCGCCGTGACGACACCGGCTCCCGGGCGACGACCGAAGAAGTCCCGATGGAGCAGGTCGTCCCCGGTGACCTCGTCCGGCTCGCGGCCGGCGATATGGTCCCCGCCGACCTGCGGCTGCTCAAGGCCAAGGACTTGATGGTCAGTCAGGCCGCGCTGTCCGGCGAGTCGCTGCCGGTCACCAAGGCCGACACTCGCGCCGATGACCTCGGCCAGCACGAGACCAGCGACCCGGTCGAGGCCGACAACCTCTGCCTGATGGGCACGTCCGTGACCTCCGGCACCGCGACCGGCGTGGTCGTGGCCACCGGCACCGACACCTACTTCGGGTCGATGGCCGGGGCCCTGGTCGGCAACCGCCCGCAGACCAGCTTCGACATCGGTGTGAAGAAGGTCAGTTACCTGCTGATCCGCTTCATGCTGGTCATGGTCCCGGTCGTGTTCGCCGTCAACGGCTTCACCAAGGGCGACTGGGACGAGGCGTTCCTCTTCGCGATCTCCGTCGCGGTCGGGCTGACCCCCGAGATGCTGCCGATGGTGGTCTCCGCGAACCTGGCGCGCGGCGCGGTCGCCATGTCCAAGCACAAGGTCGTCGTCAAGCAGCTCAACGCCATCCAGAATCTGGGCGGTATGGACGTGCTGTGCACGGACAAGACCGGCACCCTCACCGAGGACCGGATCGTCCTGGACCGCTATCTCGACGCCCACGGCAAGGAGGACAACGAGGTCCTCGAATACGCCTACCTGAACAGCCACTTCCAGACCGGGCTGCGCAACCTCATGGACCAGGCGGTCATCGACCGCGTGGACGAGGCCGAAGAGGTTGTCGTCGACACCCGCTTCACCATGGTCGACGAGATCCCCTTCGACTTCGCCCGCCGGCGGATGTCCGTGGTCCTGCGCCGCAACGACTTCGGCGGTGCCGCGGCCGGCGTCCAGGAGCACGTCCTGATCACCAAGGGCGCGGTGGAGGAAGTCCTCGAACTGTGCACGCACATGGTGGACCGCGGCGAGCGCGTCCCGCTCACCGAGCAGCTGCGCGCCCACACCACGATGGTCAGTGAGAACAACAACCGCGAGGGGCTGCGGGTGCTGGCCGTCGCGACCCGCACGATGCCCGCCCTCCGCGACGCCTACTCCGTACGGGACGAGGCCGAGCTGACCCTGATCGGCTTCCTCGCCTTCCTCGACCCGCCGAAGCAGGACGCGGCCGAGGCACTGAAGGCGCTCGCCGACAACGGTGTGGCCGTCAAGGTCATCACGGGCGACAACGAGCTGGTCGCCGCCCGGGTCTGCGCCGATGTGGGCATCGATGTGGGCAGCGTCGTCACCGGCGCCCGGATCGACGGCCTCGACGATGTACAGCTGATCCAACTGGCGCGTACCACCTCGGTGTTCGCCAAGGTCAACCCCGTACAGAAGGCCCGGATCGTACGCGCCCTGAAGGCCGACGGGCACACCGTCGGGTTCCTCGGCGACGGCATCAACGACGCCGCGGCGCTGCGCGAGGCCGACGTCGGTATCTCGGTGGACACCGCGGTCGACATCGCCAAGGAGTCCGCGGACATCATCCTGCTGGAGAAGGACCTGACCGTCCTGGAGCAGGGCGTCCTGATGGGGCGCCAGACCTTCGGCAACACCATCAAGTACATCAAGATGACGGCCTCCTCGAACTTCGGGAACGTCTTCTCGGTGCTGATCGCCTCGGCCTTCATCCCCTTCCAGCCGATGCTCGCCATCCACCTGCTGGTGCAGAACCTCTGCTACGACATCTCGCAGCTGTCCATCCCGTGGGACCGGATGGACAAGGAGTATCTGCGCAAGCCGCGGACCTGGGACGCCAAGGGCATCGGCCGGTTCATGATCCGTATCGGTCCGATCAGCTCGATCTTCGACATCACCACCTTCCTGGTGATGTGGCATGTGTTCAGCGCGAACACCGGTGCGGAGCAGACCCTGTTCCAGTCCGGCTGGTTCATCGAGGGGCTGCTCTCCCAGACGCTGATCGTGCACATGATCCGCACCCAGAAAATCCCCTTCATCCAGTCCCGGGCCTCGCTGCCGGTGCTGCTGCTCACCGGCGCGATCATGGCATTCGGCATCTTCCTGCCGTTCTCACCGCTGGCGCCGGCGCTGTCGATGGAGCCGCTGCCGATGAGCTACTTCCCGTGGCTGATCGGGACGCTGCTCGCCTACTGCGCGCTCACCCAGGTCGTGAAGACCTGGTACATCCGCCGCTACCACAGCTGGCTGTAGGGCCCACGGTACGCACCGCGCAGGCGGACATCGCCGGTGGGCCGGTCCTCAGGGCCGGCCCACCGGCGGTCCGCTGCCCGGCCGGGTCCGCCTCGAACCGGAGTCACCGGTCATTGCGCGGCGGTGCCCCACCTCTCCGTTCTGCGGAGCCGGCCGATGATGCCGTCGTACTGCGGCCCGTGTGACGGCGTACGGCAACCGGCGTGGGAACGCAGGGCAGTTGCGCACGGGAAAAGTCCCGTCCCTCCCGGGGTGCTCGGGGTGCGGGCGGCTGCGGGACCCGGCCCCTCTCCCGCGGATCGGGACCGCCCCGGAAACCTGTCTGAGCGTTGCCGGGAATGCCCCGCTGACAGCCATCGGCGGGGGCCTGGCCGCCCGCGCATGCAGGGCCGCGGGTGAGGGGCTGCCTGCCCTCGTCCGGACCTCTCCACACCTCCCTGCGCCCCTTGCGCGACAGGGCCTGACCTGGTCTTTTGCCTCGTCCAGTCGTACCGTCCCCCCATCGGGAAAGGGGACTTGATGGACCGGAACATCCGCACGGTCGAGGACGTGCTGCGGCTCCTGGACGGCCTGTTCGCGCCGGCGGCCGACCGCTGGACGGCCGGTGCGGCCACCTGGTGGGACGACTTCTACACCGACCGCTCCAGACCGGTGCCGTTCTTCGTGGCGAAACCGGACGAGAGCCTGGCCTCGTACCTCGACCGAAGCCTGCTCACTCCGGGCCGGGCCCTCGATCTGGGCTGCGGTCCGGGCCGCAACGCTCTCCATCTGGCGTCCCAGGGTTTCCGGGTGGACGCCGTAGACCTCTCCCCGGCGGCCATCGGCTGGGCCGGGGAACGCGCCCGCGAGGCCGGCGCCGACATCCGGTTCCACTGCGGCGACGTCTTCGCCCTCACGCCGGCCGAACTGGGCGGCCCGTACGACCTGATCTACGACTCGGGCTGTTTCCACCACCTGCCGCCCCACCGCCGCATCAGCTATCTCGCCCTGGTGGAACAGGTCCTGTCCCCCGGCGGCCATCTCGCCCTCACCTGCTTCGCGTCGGGAGCGATGGGCTCCGAACTCCCCGACCCGGCCTTCTACCGCCAGGCCCGCCTCCACGGCGGTCTCGCCTACACACCGGAGTCCCTGCGCTGGATCTTCTCCGACCTGACGGAGATCGAGCTGCGCCGTATGCGCGACGAACCGCCCGAGTCGCCCTGCTTCGGCGAACCGTTCCTGTGGACGGCCCTCTTCCGCCGCGGGTAGGCGTGATCGCCGCGGGGCGGGCACCCGGCCCGGCCTCGGCACAGGTGGGATGCCCGCTACGGGGCCGGGCGCCGCGGCGGTCTCAGTGCTGGACCGAGGCGGACAGCGAGAAGTCCGCGAACTCCGCCCGCTCCGTCTGCTTCGGGCCCCAACTGGTGTCATGGCCGCCGAAGAAGGTGGAGAAGAAGACTCCGCTGAAGTCGATACCGGAGATACCGGAGGCGGCGCCCTTGGCGGCGAGGGCCTGCTTGCCGTCGTACCAGACGGTGACGTCGCCGGTGGTCCGGTTCACCAGCTGCTCGACGGTGTGCCAGCCGCCGTCGGCGAGCCACCGCCAGGACCCCAGGCCCACGTCGACGCCGTAGCCGGTGGGGCCGGAATTGGTGGGCGTGTAGAGGTAGATCTCGCCCTCGTCGGGGTGGGACTTGGCGCGGAACATGTAGCGGGTGGACCAGCCGCGGCCGTGATTGCCGCCGGACTCCTCACCGATCTTGCCGCCGTACAGGCCCGGCAGCTTGCCGCCCTTGCCGAAATCGAAGCCGGCCGGGAGCTTGAGCCCGTACTTCAGGTCCAGCGTGGCGGACTTGGCCAGGTCGCTCCGGCCGATCGCGCCGAGCTGGGTGTAGAACTGCCCGCCGCCCGGATCGGGGCAGTCGGAGCAGGAGTTCGCCGACGAGCCCGCACCGTAGGTGACCTGGAGCGCGGAACCGTCACCCGGCGCGGACGCATCCTTGACGCCCTTGAGCTGGGACGAGCCCCAGGCACCCGAGGAGGCCACGCCCCAGGACTTCTTCCAGGCGTCGGAACCGTAGCCGGAGAACTGACCGCTCCAGGTACCGGACCCGGAGGCGGCGTTGGCCCCGGAGACGGCGGGGGCGGCGGGCGCGTCGGGGGCGGCGCCCAGCAGACCGACGCCCACCACACCGGCACAGGCCAGCGCGGTACAGGCGGCCAGGAGCGAGCCGAGCGCGGAGCGCCGGCGCTCCCCCGTGACACGGCGGCGCAAGGAAACAGGCATCGCACTCCTCGGAGCTCGGGGGTGAGCGGATCTGTCCGTACCGATGTTCATCAACATGAACGTTCAGTACATCCGTGAATACGGCTGGGTGAGATTAGCGCGCGGGGTGCCAGGCGTCCAGGGGTACGGGGTGCCAGACGCCCATGGTTCACCGCGCCGTCACCCGAGGAGGTCGGAGGTGGGGGCGGGCGGGCCGTACCCGGCGACTCGTCGGGGTCACTCGGCCCTAGCGGCCAGGACACCGGCCGGCCGGCCGAATCCACCGGAGTCGGCCTCCCCCGGGACCACCGACCTCTCGGGCACGAACTGCCCCAGGTGAACGGCCCGCCGGACGCGACGGCGAGTACGACATCCGCGTACGGCGAAGCCGACTGCTGGCTCGCGACCGCCCGTTGGCCGGCATGCGGACCCCTGACGGGAGGCGGGCGAGTCCCGAGCAACTCCGCCGAGGGCGCCCAGCTGTCAGCCGTCAGCTGTCAGCTGTCAGGAGGAGGTCGCGTGATCGCCACTCGATGAGGGCGGGGAGGTCAGTGTGGCCAGGTAGTCGTCGAGGAGCTCGGCCTGGTGGTGGGGTGGGAACGCCGAGGGGTCGAACAGGGCCTGTACCACCAGGCCGAGGACGAAGGACTGGGCGCCGGCCGCGATGCGCGCCGGGTCTCCGGCGGGCAGTTCGCCGAGCTGTTGGGCCGCGGCGACCAGGTCGCGCAGCTTGTCGCGGCTCTGCCCGTACTTGCGCGCGTAGTCGCCGCTCAGGGCAGGGTCGGCGAGCGCGGTGTCCCAGGAGGACACCCAGATCCGGTTGCTGTCGGTGGCCTCGGCGGTCAGCGGCAGGATGTCCAGCAGAGCGGCCCGCACGGCGGACATGCCTTTCCCGGCCGCGCGCCGGGGGCGGGCGGCGCTTCGCCGTTCGAGCAGGTCGAGGGCGTGCGCGACCAGGTCGCGTTTGGCGGGGAAGTAGTGGGTCAGCAGGCCGGTGGTCGCGCCGAGCTCGGCGGCGACGGCGCGCAGGGTCAGCCCCCCGAAGCCGTGCGCGGCCAACACCCGCCAGACCGCCTCGGAGACGTCGCGGCGACGGGCTTCGTGGTCACCCTTGGTGCGTGGCATGCTGCTACGGTACATAACCGTAACGCTTGTTGTGTAAATGCCGTGAGTGCTGCCACTGCGAGGTCATCATGTTTTCCCTTCCGCTGCGGGACAACGCCCGCCTCCGCCCCCTTGAGACATGGCATGCCGAGGAATTCGCCGCCCACCTCGACCGGGCTCGCGAACACATCCGGCCGTGGGTCGGGCCGGGGTTCGTCACCGACGATCTCGACGGGGCGCGGGCCACACTGCGCCGGTACGCCGAGCGCCAGGCCGCGGACGGCGCCCGCCTCTATGGCATCTGGCTCGACGGCACGCTGGTCGGCGGCGTGATGTTCGTGGACTTCGACTCCGCCTGGGGCTGCTGCGAGATCGGTTGCTGGCTGGAACCGGCCGCCGAGGGCCACGGCCTGATCACCGAGGCGTGCCGCGCCTTGCTGGACTGGGCGTTCACCTCCCGGGGGATGCACCGCGCCGAGTGGCACTGCCGGGCCGACAACGCACGCAGCTCCGCGGTGGCCGAGCGGCTCGGTATGACACTTGAGGGCGTACGGCGCGAGTACTGGCCCTACGGCGGCACCCGCCACGACAAGCAGATCTGGGGGATCCTCGCCCCCGAATGGCGATCATCTCGCCAGTGACCACCGACACCGCCACACGGCCACAGTGGCGGCAGGCACGGCACAGCCCCCTCCGGCAGCCGACCACCCGCCTTTACGTCGTCGCTTCTCGCCGGTGCGCCAGGATGCGACCGGGCAGCGGCTCGGCACCGCGCCGCCCGACGCCACTCCCGCAAGCGACTGCCGCAAGCGACTGCCGCATCGGCAAACGGCCGTCGCGTACCGGCGCCGGGCCGTTTCCTGAGCACCAGCTCGATGTCCGGGTCCGGCATCATCCGCGGCGAGTTCGATGTCCGACATCCACGTGGCGCGGCCCGGCCGACCGCCGTCCGGTGATCGCCGGACGGCGCTTCAAGGGCTCTCTCAGCGGCGGCGCAGGCGTTTGAGCCACGCGCGAATCCGCGTCCGCGGCGAGCCGGAGGAACATGAGCGCGAGGAGACGGGGGCGGGCGAGGCGGGCGGTGACGGTGGAGTCTGCGGACCATTGCCCCGGGGTGGCGCGGCCGTCCCTGCTTCCGGCGGTGGCGGCGCGGCTGGGCGGTCATCTTCCGCGGGCAGCACGGGCTGCGCGGGCAGCACAGCAGGGGCTTCCTGCTGTGCGGCTTGCGGCGGTCGCTGCCCCCTGTCTCCAGTGCCCTGCACCGGCTCACGCACGGCGGGTTCCGTCACCGCCTCATCTCGAACGACGGCAGGTTCCGGCTCCGCCTGGTGTCGGACGACGGCAGGTTCCGTATCTGGTGCGCTCTGGTCGGATCGCGCCGGTGGGGCCGGTGCGGCGGAGCGCCGCGCAGCAGGCTCGGATTGTCCTGGAGGTGGCGGCGAGCCTTCCGGCTGCCTTGCCGGGCGGGACGGCTCGGCCTGCGTCGGCCGGTGGTCGGTGCGCGGATCGGGTTGCGGGGTGGGCCGGACGGCGTTCGATACGGGGGCGGAGTCGTCCTCCGTGCCCCACCGCGCCACCTGCCAGGGCTCCTTGACCCACAGCTGAAGCTCGATCCAGCCCTTCTCGTGGGCCGTTTGCGCCCAGTCCTTGGGGAACAGCTGCCAGTGGCCGTAGCCGAGGAACGCCCCCGCGCGGGTACCGGCACCGATCCACTCCGACGTCTTGCAACGCACCGTCACATGGACCTTGACCTGCTTGCCTTCGACGAGGACGGGGTTGCGGGCCAGGTAATGCACCCGGTGGGTGCCCTGGCGTCCGACCGGTCCGACGTTGCTCGCCGGCCCGTGGACGGCGTGCGGGATCTGCCGGGCGGTGCCGTCGATCAGGGACTGTGCCAGCCGGTCTGCGTCGGCCGGGCCGAAGCAGAACTCGCCCCAGGCGAGGTCCTGTCGGCCGTCCGGTGCGACGGCGGCGAACTCGGCGACGGTCTCGGGGTCGTGCCGGAAGCGCTCCAGGAGCCGGACGATGCGGGCGGCGGAAGCGATCGCCGGCCCGCGCAGCGCGCTGACCGGGAGTTCGCCCCGGCCGCCGCCCTGCGGTGGCCGCGCCGGAGGGCCGCCGTCCTTGGCGTCGCCCCGTGAGCCGGTGCGTTCCAGCGGCGGGCACTTCAGTCGCCACCGGCCGTCCTGCCGGACGACGGTGCCCCGCGAGGCGTCCACCAGCTCTCGGCCGCGCCGGGGCAGATCGAAGGTGCAGGTGGGCTTGTGCTGGCGGCCTGGCATCGTGAAGAAGTGGGACGAGCGGGAGTCCGGGTCGCCGGCGTTGGCCGACCTGACCGATACCTCGACACCGCAGCCCCCGCACTTCAGCGGTAACGCGTAGGGCGGGTGGGGCTTCGTGTCGATGGCCGTCCGGTCGTAGTCGTTGTCGCACGCATCCCTGACCCACGGGATCCGCACCCCGCGCTTCGGCTTCCGCCCCACCTTCGGCCCCCCGTCCTCAGCGACTGCCGCCCTTCCGAATTTCCCCAGCCGCGCGCGGAGCTATGTCGAGTGGCAGTGCTTTCTTGCGAGCGAAGACACAGGTGGCCGATCGGCTGCCCCACCGGCCACGGAATCGGCCACGCGCCCCTGAAGCGAGACGTATCGGTGCGCGCCGTCTCCCTTCGCGAGGACTCGACTCGCACCGGTGGGGCCCGCGGCGCGGGAATCGATCCGGCTCGCCCTGGAGGGGTTCCCGGAACGGACACGGATGTGCCCGGCCGACAGGCCGACGGGGCCCGAGGTCGCCCCGTGCCCTGACTCACCATCAGAACACCACCGTCGGAACCGCCCCACTCTGGTATCGAAAGAGTGGTTTAGCTCTGTTGCCGTTAATATCCGGAAAATACGCGAGACGCTTATTTCTTCCTTACCTCGGGGCGCAGGTCCGTCCGATCGGCCGCTCTCCGGGGTTCGTCCTTGTCGCAGAAGGAGTTGGAGAATGTCCGTACGTCGCGTCATAGCCCTCGCCGTGAGCCTGCTCGCCCTCTCCCCACAGCTGTCCGCCGCGGCAGCCACCGGTGCCGAGGCCCCCTCCGCCGCGTTCGTCGTCAGCCAGTCCCAGTTCGACACGATGTTCCCTGGCCGCAACGCCTTCTACACCTACAAGGGTCTCACCGACGCGTTGAGCGCCTACCCCGGCTTCGCCACCACCGGCAGCGAGACGACCAAGAAGCGGGAGGCGGCGGCCTTCCTCGCCAACGTCAGCCACGAGACCGGCGGTCTGAAGTACATCGTCGAGCAGGACACCAGCAACTACAGTCACTACTGCGACAAGTCGCAGTCCTACGGCTGTCCGGCCGGTGAGAGCGCCTACTACGGGCGTGGCCCGCTCCAGCTGAGCTGGAACTTCAACTACAAGGCGGCCGGTGACGCCCTGGGCATCGACCTGCTGCACGACCCGTACAAGGTGGAGAAGGACCCCGCCGTCTCGTGGAAGACCGGCCTGTGGTTCTGGAACACCCAGAAGGGCGCCGGCACCATGACCCCGCACGACGCGATGGTCAACAACAAGGGCTTCGGTGAGACGATCCGCAGCATCAACGGCGACCTGGAGTGCAACGGCAAGAACCCGAACGAGCGCCAGGACCGCATCAACCTCTACCAGAAGTTCGTCGGCATCCTCGGCACCGACGCCGGCGGCAACTTGTCCTGCTGATCTCCGTCGCCGCCGGAACCGGGTGGTGCGGGGGGGGGGCGGCCTCCCGCACCACCCGCCGCCGTAGGCGCGTCGCCAGGGCCGAACCGACCGGGGCCCGCCCCGCCGGACTTCGAGCGTCGCAGACCGCGAGGACGCACCGCGCGGCGGCCATGGTCCCCCGTCAGCCGTAGGCGGGTGGGGCGGTCGCGCCGTGGTGCCGGTCGGGCCGGGGCACCGTCGGACGGTGGGGCGTGATGTCGAACTGGGCCGCCTGCCGTTCGTACATGCGCCGGTAGCTGCCTCCCTCAAGGGCCATGAGCTCGGAGTGGGTGCCCTGTTCGATGAGCCGGCCGTGATCGAGGGTGTAGATGTGGTCGGCGTTGGCCGTCGCCGCCAGGCGGTGGGTGATCAGCAATACCGTGGTGCCGTGGTCGGCGAGGGAGCGCAGGGCCTCGAATGCCTCGATCTCGGCGTCCGGGTCGAGGGCGGCGGTGGGCTCGTCGACGATCAGCAGGGGCGCCTGCCGGTAGCGGGCGCGGGCGCTGCCCAGGCGCTGCCACTGTCCTCCGGAGAGCTGCGTACCGCGCTCGAAGCCCTTCATCACCAGGCTCTGCCAGCCGTGCGGCAGGGCGGCGATGACCTCATCGGCGTCGGCCTCGGTGACGGCCTTTTCGATACGTGACTGGTCGAAGGGGCGCGCGCTGCGGCCGATATGGACATTGGCCGCGGCCGTCATCGGCCAGCGGGGGAAGTCCTGTCCGAGGAGGCCGACCTGGTCGAACAGCTCCTGCCGGTCGGCGGCGCGCACATCGACGCCGTTCCACCGGATCGTGCCGTCCGACGGCAGATACAGTCCGGCGACGAGTTTGGACAGGGTGCTCTTGCCCGACCCGTTGCGGCCGACGAGCGCGATGACCTTGCCCTGCGGGATGGTCAGGCTGACCTCGTGCAGCGCGGGCGTGTCCGCGCCCGGGTAGGTGAAGGAGACCTTCTCCAGCCGGATCTCCTCCAGCGGCCGTGGCAGCGCCACGCCGCCGGTGGGCAGGGCGTGCCGCTCGGCCAGCTCACAGGCGCCGTCCAGATCCTTGAGATACAGGGTCTCTTCGAAGAGGCGGTTGACCTGGGTGACCAGCCCCGTCAGGCTCGCGCCCGCCGAGCGGACGGCGATGACCGCGGTGCCGGCGACCGCCAGCGCCATCCCGCCGGAGGTCAGCAGGAGCCAGAGCACCGCGTACGCGGCGAGCGCGGCGGCGCCCGAGAGCGCGGCGGCGACGGTCTGGGTGGTTGCCTGGGCGCGGGCCAGCCGCCGTTGCTCGCCTTCCATCGTGATGGACATGTCGGTGTAGGCGTCGACGAGCAGCTGTCCGGCGCCGTGCACCCGGATCTCCGCGGCGGGCTGCTCCCGGGTGATCTCGCTGCTGATGATGCCGATCGCCCGGCGGTGTTCGAGCCACGCCTGCCGGGACGCGTACCGCCGGCGGGCCGTGAACACCGCGCCCCATGCCTTGGGGGCGGCGATCAGCACGAGCATGGCCACTAGCAGCGGGTGCAGCAGGAACAGCACTCCGGCCGAGGCGACAAGGCCGATCAGGGCGTTGACGACGGTGATGGAGGAGCCGAGCATGACGCGGATGGAGTCGGTGCCGAACCGTCCGGCGGCCAGCGTGCGGTGGATGTCCTTGTCCTCCAGCGCGGCCAGCTCGATCCGTACGGCTCCGGCGTAGAACCTGGCCGTGCACACCCGTTCCACCTGCGGCTCCAGCCGGCCGGAGGCGCCCACCGATACGGCGGACAGCAGCGCGCCCGCGCCGGCCACCGCGCTCACCGCGAGAATCGCGGGCAGGGCCTGCCGCAGCCGGTCCGCGGTAGGGCCGGCGGCGAAGAGCGCCACCAGGGCGCTGTTGGTGGCGACCAGGCCGAAGGCCCGGGTCAGGCCCTGCCCCAGCTCGGCCCCCAGCAGCGTCAGCAGGGCCCGGGGATCGACCTGCCAGGCGGCGCGGCCCACGACGGCGGCCATGGCCGGGAACTGGCGGGCCATGGTCCAGAACCCCATGCGCAGCAGCGGCCCCTCGTGCCGGGTGAAGGGCAGGTCGTAGCGCAGGGCACCGCCGAAGAGGAGCTCTTCGGTCTGCGATACGGGCAGCGGACGCGGCGCCCGGCGCCGCCACCACCTCATGCCCGCCTCGCCGGGACGGCGGAACCTGCGGTGTGCGCGGGCCCGCTGTCCGAGAACACCTGAACGCCGCCCGTACGCAGCGCGTCGGCGGCGGTGTGCGCCGGGCGGGAGACGGTCATGAACTGCCCGTCGGGGTCGGTGATCAGGGCTGCGGCGGACACCAGGGGCGTGCCGGGGGCGGCGGGGTGGGCGCGCGGGCCGGCGAGGACGGGCGGGTCGGCGAAGTCCGGTGGGGCGGTGCCGGGTTGATCGGTGTCTACGGAGATAACAGCCTCCAGGCGGCTCGGTGGAAGCAGCAGGCGCGGCCGGCGCACGCGGCTGCGTACGAGGCCGACGAGTCGAGGAGTCGATGGGGCGGCGCGCGGAACCTCGCGGGAGACGTCGCGGTCCGTCAACTGCCGGTCACCGCGACGACCGGGAGCCCGTTCCCGGGCCGGTCCAGAACTCTATCCGCCCGCGTCGACGGCGGTGGGGGAATTCCGGAAGCCGCCGCGACGGCGGCCCGTTGACGCGCCCGCACCACGTGGCGCAGCCCCCCACAACCGCCGGCGGCGCGTACCACTTGCCCGCTCAGCGCTCGACAAGAAGGTCAACTCGACTCATGGATACGGCTGTTGGTGCATGTTTCGCGTTGTGCCAGGTGGCCGGGACCGGCGTGTCCCTGCCCCGGCGGCGGCTGTCAGGCGGGCAGGTTCCGCTCCGCCGCCTCGCCGTCCGACGGGGTGTCGATGACCGGTACCGGATCGAGGCCGAGCTGTTCCGCGATCCGGGTCAGCAGCACGTCCTGCGCGGCGAGATGGCTCTGTAGGTGAGCCACCTCGTGCAGGGTCGCGCTCGCGTCGTGGAATGTTGCCTCCGAACGCTTGTCGGACGCGGCGGCCTGGACGTTCTGGCCGACCATGATGACGGACAGCAGCACCAGCTGGAGGAACGTCTGCGCCACCCAGGAGACGACCGACGCCGCGCCGCCACGGATCGCGTCCGGGAGGCTGATCAGGTCGAAGAGCGCGAAGGCGTAGGCGCACCACATGCTGCCGACCGCCTGCGTGATCAGGATCGCGACCTTCGTGTTGAACCGGGTGATCGCGTTTCCCTGCGAGAGCTGATCGGTGACCTTCACCGGGCCCTGGGCATGCCGTGCGGTGATGTGCGGATGGGGCAGGTGCTGGTAGATCGTCATGGCCCGACTCCCTGTCGATGGGACAACCGCCGCGGGTGGTGTGCCGGCCACGGCAGGGGGGCGGCGGCCGTACCCTTCCGCGGGGCCGAACCCCCATCGGCAGCGGCCCCGTGCACAGCGGGCCCATGGCGTTGGCTCACCGAGCGCGGCGCCCGGTTCGTCACCCGCCCCTGCTCCGGCAGTGATCCGGCAGTCGCTCCGCAACGCCCCTACCTGATCGGCGCGTTCGGCCGGAAGAGCAGGTTTCCCGACATCATCAGACTTCTACCAGCGCATGTCGAGGCGGTCGAGTGCCTGGGCGTTCCCAGCGGTGGCTTTGACGTGACGTTTGCGCGCCCTTCACCCGGGAGCCGGGCCGCCGGCGGGCACGGACCCGAGCTGCCGCCCCCGTCCCGGGACGCCTGGAGCAGCCGGGATGCCCGACATCCCCGGGACACCCGGAACACCCGAGATGCCTGGGATTCCCGGGATACCTGGGACGCCTGGGATGCAACGTGCCGGACGCTCCCGCCCGCCACCCGCCCCGCCGGCTACCGGGCGGCCGCGGGCCGCAGGTGGACGGGAACGCCCCGGTCAGCCCCCCACCGGCAGGCGGGGAACGCTCGACAGCAGCCGGCGCGTGTACCCGTGCGACGGCGTGCCCAGCACCGAACGCGTCGCGCCGGACTCCACCACCCGTCCCCGTTCCAGTACGGCGGTGTGTTCGCAGAGCGCGGCGACCACCGACAGATCGTGGGAGACCATCACCACCGTCAGCCCCGTCGTCTCCTTCAGCTCCGCCAGCAGGTCGACCACCTTCACCCGGGTCGTCACGTCCAGCGCCGACACCGGTTCGTCGGCGAGCAGGATCCGCGGGTCGCAGACCGTGGCCCGCGCGATCGCGATGCGTTGCCGCTGTCCGCCGGAGAACTCGTGCGGGTAGCGGTCGGCGGCGTCCGCCGGCAGCCCGACCCTCTCCAGGGCCCGGCCGACGAGGTGTCCGGCCTTCGCCCCGGAGGCGATCCCGAGTGACCGCAACGGCTCGCCGACGATCCGCCGCACCCGCTGGCGCGGGTCCAGTGACGCGTACGGATCCTGGAAGACGCACTGCACGCTCCGCCGGAACCGTCGCATCTGCTCCCGGTCCCGCAGCCGCAGCCCGTCCCCGTCGAAACGGACCTCGCCGGACGTGGGCCGGGCCAGGCCGAGCAGCATCCGCAGCAGCGTGGTCTTGCCCGCGCCCGACTCCCCGACCAGCGCCAGGCTCTGCCCGGCGGTCACCGCGAGCGAGATGTCCGACACGACGGCCGTCCCGCTCCCCCGGTACGCGTACGACACCGAGTCCAGTTCCAGCACCGGCGACGACGTCACTGTGCACCTCCGAAGGAATCCAGCGCCGATTCCAGCTGCCGTGCGCTGTCCACCAGCGCCTTGGTGTACGCCTCGCGCGGCGCGCGCACGACCTCGTGTACGTCCCCGGACTCCACCGCACGCCCGTCCTTCATCACCAGGACCCGGTCCGTCACCCGCGCCACCACGGCCAGGTCATGGCTGACGAACGCCACGGCCATGTCCCGTTCGCGGACGAGTCTGTCGAGGAGGTCGAGCATCTCGGCCTGCACGGTGACGTCGAGGGCGGTCGTCGGCTCGTCGGCGATCAGCAGCGCCGGGTCGCAGGCGAGTGCCATGGCGAGCGCGACGCGCTGCCGCTGGCCGCCGGAGAGTTCGTGCGGGAAGGCGCGCGCGATACGGGCCGGGTCGGGCAGCCGGACCCGTTCCAGCGCCTCCGCGACCGCGCGCCGCAGTGCCGCGCCCGTCACGCCCCGCCTCCTGCGCAGCGGTTCGGAGATCTGCCGCCCCACCCGCATCAGGGGGTCGAGGGCCGTCAGCGGCTCCTGGAAGACGATCGCCGCGCCGCGTCCCCGCACCCCGGCCAGCGTCTTCTCGCTCGCGCCGATGATCTGTGTGCCGTCGAGTACGACACTGCCGCTCGCGGTCATGCCGTCGGGCAGCAGGCCGAGCACCGCCAGCGTCGTCAGGGACTTGCCCGAGCCCGATTCCCCGATGAGGCCGAGGCGTTCGCCGCGTCCCACGGAGAAGCTGAGGCCGGAGACGAGGGTCCGCCCCGTATCCGTACGGATCGTCAGGTCCTGTACCTCCAGAAGCGCGCTCATGCGGCCGCCCTCCCGCGCCGTGCCGTCGGGTCCAGTACGTCCCGCAGCCCGTCCGCGATCAGGTTCACGCCGATGACGAGCAGCACGAGCAGCACTCCCGGGGCCAGTGCGCCCGCGGGCGCCGTGGTGAAGGTCGCCTGCGCCTCCTGGAGCATGCGGCCCCACGAGGCGTTGGGCGGGGGCGCGCCGAGGCCCAGGTAGGACAGGCCCGCCTCGGCGAGTACCGCGAGGCCGAACTGGAGCGCGAGGTTCACGACCAGCGTGGGCCAGATGTTGGGCAGGACGTGCCCGGCGGTGATCCTCGGCCAGGACGTCCCGGATGTACGGGCCGCCGTGATGTAGTCCTGGGCGAGCACCCGCTTCACCAGGATTCTCGTGAGGCGCGCCACCACCGCGCTCTGCGCCAGGCCGATCGCGAGGATCGCGGAGCCGAGGGTCGCCGAGCGCGCCGCGACGATCAGCATGGCGAGCAGCAGCGTCGGGAACGCGATGAGGATGTCGAGCAGGGCGGAGAGGGTGTCGTCGAACCAGCCCTGTGCGTACGCGGCGAGGACGCCGAGGGTGACGCCGATGAGCGCCGCGATCAGCACCGAGCCGAGGCCCGCCTCCAGGGCGATCCGCGATCCGGTCATGAGCTGGGTGAACAGGTCGCGCCCGAGTTTGTCGGTGCCGAGCAGATGCCCGTCGCCCGGCCCCGCGAGCCGGCCGCCCGAGGTGTCCGCGGGGTCGTAGGGCAGCCGGACCAGTGAGACGAGCGCGAGCAGCACGACGAGCCCGGCCAGCACGGCCCCCGTCCACAGGGTCAGCGAGCGGCGCTTCATCGCACCCCACCTCCCGAGAGCCGTCCGCGCAGCCGTGGGTCGACGATCCGCTGCACCAGGTCCGCGGCGAAGCCGATGAGCAGTACCGCGAGTGTCGACACGAAGAGCACTCCCTGGATGACCGGGTAGTCGTGCTGGGCGATGCCCGTCGCGAGCAGGGAGCCGAGGCCGGGCAGCGCGTACACGGATTCGACGACGACCGCGCCGAGCAGCGTCGAGGCGAGTTCGATGCCGAGGACCGAGATCACCGGGACGGCGGCGTTGCGCAGCCCGTGCCGCCACATGGCCCGCCCGAACGAGGATCCCAGGGCCCGCGCCGTCCGCAGATATTCGCTGCCGAGCACGTCGAGTGCGGCGGAGCGTACGTAGCGGATGAGGGACGCGGACATCACGAGGGCCACGGTCACGACCGGCAGGACCAGCGAGCTGATCGCGTCACCCGGCGCGTCCCAGCCGTCCTGCGGGAAGCCGCCCGAGGGCAGCCAGCCGGCGTTGAGCGCGAAGACGGCGATGAGGATCATGCCGAGCCAGAACACCGGTATCGCGATGCCCAGTTGGGAGACCCCGTTGAGCAGGGCCCCGTACCAGGTGTGCCGCTTGTACGCGGCGAGGAAGCCGGCCGGGACCGCGATGAGGACCGCGAGTACGAACGCCGAGAGGGTCAGCGGCACCGTGACGTCCAGGCGCTGCGTCACTTCGGGGCCGACTGGCAGCGAGCTGACGAAGGACGTGCCGAGGTCGCCGCCCGCCAACTGGCCGATCCAGTGGGCGAACTGCTGGGGAAGCGGTCTGTCGGAGCCGATGGAGTGCCGGGCCGCGGCGATCTGCTCCGGCGAGGCGCCCACGGAGGTGAGCGCGTTCGCCGGGTCGCCGGGCAGCATCCGCAGCAGCACGAAGAGCACGATGCTCGCGAGAGCGAGGGAGACCAGCAGGAACACCAGTCTCCGTACGAGGTACCGAGTCATGACGGAATCCGGGTCCCCGCGTCAGCGCTTCTCGATGCCGTACGCGAAGAACTGTGAGTTGAGGCCGTTGACCGGGTAGCCCGACAGCTTGCTGTTCGCGACGACGATCTGCGGGTACAGGTAGAGCCAGTCGCTCGCCGCGTCCTCGGCGGTCTTGCGGTTGGCCTTCTTCAGGAGCTCGGTCTGCTCGTCGGTGGTCGAGGCCCGCTCGGCCTGCTCGATCCAGTTCTGCACCTGCTTGTCGTCGTAGCCCCAGTAGAAGTCGGGGTTGCCGTACCAGACCAGGTCGCGGTCGTTGACGTGCTCCTGCAACGTGGCCGTGAAGTCGTGGTTCTTGTAGACCTTCGTGTACCACTCGTCGGGCGTGATCGTGTTGATCTCGACGGTGATGCCGACCTTGGCGAGCTGCGACTTGACGAACGTGGCGACGGTGGGGTGCGGGTCGTAGTTCGGGGTGTCGAGCGTGAAGCTGAAGCCCTTCGCGTACCCCGCCTCCGCCAGGAGCTTCTTCGCCTTGTCGACGTCGTGGGCGTTGACCTTGGTCAGGTCCTCGTACCAGGGATCGGTGGGCGGCACCATCGAGCCGATCAGCTTCCCGTAGCCGCCCCAGACGGAGTCGAGGAGCTTCTTGTCGTCGATGGCCGCGGAGACCGCCTGCCGGACCTTGACGTCGGTGAACGGCTTGGCCTTGTCGTTGAAGGCGAGCAGCAGCTTGGTCGTCGAGTTGCCGTCGTTGACCTTGTAGTTCTGCTGGGACTTGAACTGGTCGAGGGCGTCGGGCGACTGCTCGCTCGTGACCACGTCCACGCCGTTGGTCAGCAGCGCGTTGTTCAGCGCGGTCGCGTCCTTGTAGTAGTGGAAGACGACCTGCTTGTTCTTGGCGGCGTCGCCCCAGTAGCCCGGGAAGCGGTCGAGGCTCAGGGCCGAGCCGCGCGTCCACTTGTTCAACTTGTACGGGCCGGTGCCGTCCTCGGTCGTCTTCAGGTCCTTGGCCTGGGAGTTGATGACCCAGACGTAGGAGAGGTGGTACACGAAGGAGATCGACTTCTTCGAGAGCGTGACCCGCACGGTCTTCGCGTCGGGCGTGGCGATGTCCTTGATGACGTCGAGGTCGGCCCTGCGCGCGGACTGCGAGTCCTTCGCGAGCACCTTCTCCAGGCTGTACTTGACGTCCTGGCTGGTGAGCTTCTTGCCGCTGTGGAAGGTCACGCCGTCGCGCAGGGTGAAGGTGTAGGTGAGCCCGTCGCCGCTGACCTTGTAGTCCTGGGCGAGCAGTTTCTGGACCTTGCCCGCGTCGGTGAGCCGGAACAGCCCCTCGTAGACGTTGCCGTTGAGCGCCTCGGTGACGCCCTGGCCGCCGCCCGCGGTGTTGTCGAGGTTCTGCGGCTCGTAGAGGGAGCCGATGTTGACGGTGGCGTTCTTGTCGTACGCGCCGTTGGCCGCGCCGCCGCCCTTGGCGCCGCCGCACGCGGCGAGGGTCACGGCGAGGGCGAGGGTGAGCACGCCGGCGGACAGGGGCTTCTTGCGGAGGTTCATGGGGTGCCTTTGTACGGGTACTGCCGCTGCGGGGCGGTCGGTCAGTGGGTGCCGGCGTGGCCGTCGCGGAAGACCGGGAGCTTCTCGCCCGCCTCGACGGGCAGGTGGAACCGGTTCTGCCGCGGCGGCATCGGACAGTTGTACTGATCGGAGAAACCGCAGGGCGGTACGAAGGCGCGGTTGAAGTCGAGGAGTACGCGCCCTTCGCCGGTGTGCCGGACGAAGAGGAAGCGGCCCGCGCCGTATGTGGTGTCCCCGTTGGTCGGGTCGCCGAAGACGAGCAGCAGCGTGCCGTCGTCGTCGAAGGCGCTGAGCGTGTAGTCGGTGCCGCCGACGGTGAGCGCGATATCGCCGGGGACGACGAGGTCGCGGGTGCCGCCGTTGTCCCGGATGTGCTCGAAGGCGACGCGGCGGGCGCCCTCGACGGGGGTGTAGGTGGCCTCCAGGACCCAGGCGGGGTCGTACGGGAAGGCGTCGGTGCGCACGAAGTGGCCGATGGCCGGGGAGTCCGCGTCCCAGAAGCGCAGGCCGTGCTCGGTCTCGCCGGTGATCATGCCGGTGCGCGCGACCGTGGTGACGGTCACGGACTCGCGCTGCCCGGCGCGGGCGGCGTCGAGATCGGGACGCTCACCGGCGGGGAGCCAGCGGGTCTCGACGAGGGCGAGGTTGCCGGTGGGGGCGGTGACGGAGCGGTGACGCTCGGTACGCCACGCTTCCCAGACCTGGGCGCTGGCGGTGGCTATGTCGGGCATGGCGGCACTCATTCGCGTAGAGACTCGTCAGCATCCACGCCGGCGGCCACGCTGGGTGAAGCTTGAACCAAAAGGATCTTCTTTATCTCCCATAAGGGAAGCTAATGTCAAATGCCGCCAACCAGTGAGACGGGGACGAACCAGGAATACGCGCACCGCCGGTCCCCGCGGAAGGCCGAGCAGGGACGAGGGACCGGCGGCGGAAGCCTCAACCCCGGTTCCGCCGGCGCTCAGCCGCCCGCGAGGCGGCGCTCGACGCTCTCGACGTTGCCGGTCAGCCCGCCGCGGACACCGGGGCGCAGATCCGCCTTGAGGGTGAGCGAGGCCCGCGGGGCCCGCGCGGTCACGGCGTCCACCGCCTGCTTGATCACCGGCAGCACCTCGTCCCATTCGCCCTCGATGGAGGTGAACAGGGCATCGGTGCGGTTCGGCAGACCGGAGGCGCGCACCACGCGCACCGCGTCGGCCACATAGTCGGAGACGTGCTCGCCGACCCCGAGCGGTGTGATCGAGAAGGCAATGATCATGCCCGGCAGCCTGACAGGCGGCGGCTCGCCCCTCCGCGCAACGCGCCGACCCCGCCCGCCGCCCCGGCCGGCGGCCCTTCCGTTGGCGGACACGCGGAGGGGGTGGCGGCCCGGTCCCGGCCCCGGCCGGTGCCGGGTGCCGTTCGTCCGCAACCTCCGCGCAACGTCCCGCGGCATAGGGTGGCCGCATCCCGGGTGCCCCCGTGGGCATGATCCGGGCCTGTACCGAGCCACTTCCGGACGACTCCCGAGCCGCTTCCGAGCCCTTTGGAACGGTTCCGGGTCACGTCGCTTCCGGATCCGGTCGACCGCAGCTGTTCTCGCCGGTCAGTGAGGAGTCGATACGTGTACGGACATCAGACGAAGAACCTGCTGGTCAGCCGCTCCGCGCAGAAGCCGGTCCGCTGATGGCGGCCGCGGACGCGAACGCCTCGGAGGGCGCCGTTCCCGATGGCACGGCGAAGGGGAGCGCTCCGGTCTCGCGGGTGGCGCTCACCACCACGGCCGCCGAACTGCTCTGTCTGCTGCGGGAGCTGCACGGTCCGCTGATGTTCCACCAGTCCGGCGGCTGCTGCGACGGCAGCGCCCCCATGTGCTACCCGGCCGGGGAATTCCGTACCGGAGCGTCGGATGTGCTGCTGGCGCGGCTGGCCGTCGAGGGGATGGCGGAACCGGTGGAGTTCTGGATGGCCGCGGACCAGTTCGCGCTCTGGCGGCATACGCATCTGACCGTGGACGTCGTACCGGGACGCGGCAGCGGCTTCTCCCTGGAGGCTCCGGAGGGCGTCCGCTTCCTGGTCCGCTCCCGGCTGCTCACCGAGGAGGAGCTGGACCGGCTCGGCGACTGAGCGTCGGCATGCACCGTGCGGCGTGCGCCGTATGACGTGGTGGCCGACCGGTGATGCGCCGCACCTCGCGGGGAAGCGCGGCGGGCCCTCGCGGGAGGAAGGTCCGGCGGAAGAGATGGTGAGGCCCCGCGCACGGGGGATGACGCGGGGCCTCGTCAGGGAAAACGGAGATCCGGCACCCCGGGTTCCCGATCCGTGAAGATTCTGCGAGAAATTCTTTCCCGGCCGCCGGACGGGCGGACCGACCGGCCATCGGGCAGGGCCCCGGGAACGGCGGAGCGAGGCGGATCGCGCCCGGCAGGACCGCGTATGAGGCCACCGAAGGCCGCGCGCCGGACAAGTGCCACCGGGGGAACCCGGCACGGATCTCCGGGAATCGGCAGGGCCGGGTGCGCCGGGCGGTCAGGCGTCGTCCTGGACCAGCCGCTCCAGCATGTTCTGGAAGTCCATGTCCACGACCACCCGCAGACCGTCGCCGTCCGGCTCGCTCAGTGCGGTCATCACGCCGCGCCGCCACCAGAACACCTTGGGGCTGATCGCGCCCGCCGCGTCCTCGTGCCCGGCCGCCGCGAACTGCGCCATGGCCTGCAACGCCGGGATGACCTGGGCGTCCTGGATGCGGTGAAAGGCCAGCTGGTGGCGGAAGGGGAGCGCGACCAGGGCGCCGTCCGCGGTGAGTTCGGTGCCCGTGATCCGCTGCACCAGTTCGTCCAGGACCAGCACCCGGCTCGCGGTGAAGAACGAGTCGCCGAGCAGCACCTCGAACGCCGATCCGTCGCCGCGCCGCACCGTCTCGTGCCCCTCGACCGGCAGCGCCCGCAGATTGTTCATCGCCCGGATACGCAGCTCGGCCACGTCCCCGAGATCGGTCAGCGAGTCCTCGCTCAGCATCTGCACCGCCTCGGGCAGGTCGAGGGCGAGCACCTCGCGCAGCCCCGGGGCCGGCTCACCGCCGTACCGGAAGGAGTCCGAGGCGGGCAGCGTCTCCTGGGCGACGACGCGGGGATAGAGGCAGGCCCGGATCTCGTCCTCGGTGAGGATCTCCAGCGGCTGCGGACCGTCCATCGTGCGCAGGACCTTGCCGACGTGGTCGCGGATCAGCACCGGCCAGCTGCGCTCGCCGCGCCGGTCGCGGTGGCACACCGCCGCGAGGTTGCCGAGGCCGAACTGGCGGCCCGCGGAGTCGGTGACCACGCCCGCGTAGGCGGTGACCTCCAGGCCCTGTTCGGCGAATGCCTGCCGGACCTGCGATCTGAAGACGCCGCCCTCCCGCTCGGAGAAGAAGGTGAACTCCCCATCGCGTGCGAGGTCGCGCGGATCCCGCTTCGGTCCTCGGCGGAACAGGCCCATCTCTTCCTCCCGGCGATGGCCACGTACGACGGCCATGACTGGGGCGATCGTAACGGGTCCCCCTCCCGGACCCGGCAGGGTCCACCCCGGCCGGCGGCGGTACCGCGCGGCCCCGCGCGCCTTCGCGCGGCCCGTCCCGTCCCCCGCTGCCCGGCGCCCGTTCCTCCGCTCTCCACGCCCCGGCCGGCGGATCGCCCACGCCGAGAACCGTCACCGCCGATTCCCGCAGATTCCCGCCGCTTTCCGCCGACTTGGGGCCGCCGGGCGAAGCGGCGGCGGCAGGCGGGGAGGGGCGTCCGGCTCCGGCGGCAGCGGCCGAGCCGCCCCGGAACGGCGCGCGGAGGGACCCGCCGGGTCCCCGCGCGGCCCGCACGCGTACGCGGAGTCCGGTATGTGTCCAGCTGGTCCGCCCGCGGAACCGGTGGGTACGCGGGCCCGGCACGTACGCCGAACCCGGCACGGGCACGGAGTCCGGCGCGTACGCGAAGCCCGGCGCTTACGCGTACCTGCCCGGACCCCGCTCGTACGCGAAGCCCGGCCGCGCCTCCGCCGGATGGGCGGGCTTCCGTCCACGTCCCCGGATGTCCGGCGGTGACCGGAACCGTGGCCGACGCCGGCGTGGGGCGCCCGCGGTCGGCCACGGCCTCGTCGTCCCGTGGCCGTGGGCACGACGGGGCGACGAGTCGGGTACGGCGGGCCAGTGCCGTGGCCGGCGATGTCTGCCCCGTAAGGAGCGTCGTCCGGTGCGTGCGATCGCAAGGCGGCCGGAGGTCCTTGTAGCCGGAGCTACCAGGGCGTTTGGCCAACGTGGCGAGCGTGCGTGCTGAACGGCGCGACGGGGCAAAGCTTGCCGGGAGGGGCACTAGCCGCCGATGTTGACGTCCACGCAGACATAGAAGGCGTTCGCCGTGTCGGCGATGTTCCAGACCGCGAGGACCTTCTGCTGGCCGGTGATGCCGCCGAAGTTGACCTGGTGCGAGACGTGCGCGGGCGGCTGCGCGCCGCCGTCGTTGAATTCGGCGACCTTCTGTCCACCGACGAAGTACTGCCAGGTGCTGGTGGCGTGACGTGCCGTCAGCGTCCAGTTGAAGGTCGTGGTGCTGCCGACCGGGGTGACCTTCCAGCCCTTGGAGTCGTCGTCGAGATCGGCGAACTGGCTGTTGCCACCGCTACAGCTGGACAGCCCCTTGGGGCCCTCGACGCTCTGCGGCTCCCACTTGATCGGGCCGCATTCGACGGTTCCCGCGGCGCACTGCGCCTGCCTGCTCGGCGGCGAGTCGATGTAGCCGTGCGCACTCGCCGGGCTGACCGGCAGCGTCACGACGAGGAGGGGGGCCAGGCCCGCGCCGACGGACATGGCCAACTTCCTTTTCCTATTCATGACAACCCTTTCGCGGTGGAGGCCGCCACGCGAAAGCAGGGGACCGGGCGTCGGCGCGATATCGCGCATCCGCCCCGGGCGGCCTCGTTGATGTGGGGAAAGTGACGCGAAGGTTTTCCACGGCGGCACACCCCGCAGCCACCCCGCCCGGCGCCGACACCGGGTACGGCGCCGCGCGAGCACGCCCGCCAATTGGTCTAGACTTTACCGCTTGACAGCACACGGTCAATAGGTGTGGCGGTAACAGGAGCCCGGGGTGGTGACGGCAGTCCGTCCCACAGTCACGGCCCCGGAACCGGCCATCGGGGGCGCGCCGCCCGGGGCCGTGCGCGGCGGGGGTCCGGTTGCGAGTGCGGCGTGCCCGGCGCAAGGTGAGTGTGCCGCCCGGCCGGGGATGCCGCCACCACGCGGGCGCACGCTCGGTGCCGCCGACCGGTCGGCGGCCGACGGGCCGATACCGGGCAACCGGGGCCGACCGGTTCCGCCGGGGCGGCCCGGTGCGTACGGCGGGCGGATATCGCGGACGTCGTGATGTGCGGCGCCGGCCGCTTCGTCGAGGCGGTACGGCCTCCGTGGCGGCGGGTTGCAGCCGATCGCCGTCGTCCGGGTCGCGGCGACCGGCAGGGGCCGTTCCCGGAGCGGGCGACGGAACCGCTGCCGGCGCCGGGCGAGCGGTGCGCACCCGGCCGGTCCGGGGCAGTGGCCTCCCGGACCGCCCCCGGAAGGCCGTAGCCGCCGCCACCGTCCGAGGAGAGCCGCCACCCGCCAGGAGGTCAGCATGGACGACGCCCCCAGGCCGGCCGCGCCGCGCCACCTGGAGCCCGCGGAACTCCAGGCGCTGGACGCCCACTGGCGGGCCGCCAACTACCTGGCCGTCGGTCAGATCTACCTGCTGGCCAATCCGCTGCTGGCGGAGCCGCTCCGCCCCGAGCACGTCAAACCGCGGCTGCTCGGCCACTGGGGCACCACGCCCGGTCTGAACCTCGTCTACACCCATCTCAACCGCGTCATCAGGGCACGTGCGCTGGACGCGTTGTGCGTCTGGGGCCCCGGCCACGGCGGCCCCGCCGTGCTGGCCAACTCCTGGCTGGACGGCACCTATACGGACGCCTACCCGGACGTGAGCCGGGACCGGTCCGGTATGGCGAAACTGTTCCGGCAGTTCTCCTTCCCCGGTGGAGTGCCCAGCCATGTCGCGCCGGAGACCCCCGGTTCCGTCCACGAAGGCGGCGAACTGGGCTACTCCCTCACCCATGCCTACGGCGCGGCGTTCGACAACCCCGGCCTGGTCGTCACCTGTGTGATCGGCGACGGGGAGGCGGAAACCGGGCCGCTCGCCGCGTCCTGGCACGCCAACAAGTTCCTCGACCCGGTGCACGACGGTGCCGTACTGCCGGTTCTGCACCTCAACGGCTACAAGATCGCCAACCCGGCGGTGCTCGCCCGGCTCCCCCAGGACGAACTCGACGCACTGCTGCGCGGCTACGGCCACAACCCGATCCATGTCACCGGCGACGACCCGGCAGCGGTGCACGACGCCATGGCCGCCGCGCTGGACCAGGCGCTGGACCGCATCGCCGACATCCAGCGCCGGGCCCGTTCCGAGGACGTGCGCGACCGTCCGCGCTGGCCCGCGATCGTGCTGCGCACGCCCAAGGGCTGGACCGGCCCGCACGAGGTCGACGGGGTGCCCGTCGAGGGGACCTGGCGCGCCCACCAGGTGCCGCTGTCCGGGGTCCGCGACAACCCCGGTCATCTGCGGCAGCTGGAGGCGTGGCTGCGCTCGTACCGGCCGGACGAGCTGTTCGACGCGGCGGGGCGGCCGCGGCCCGAGGTCCTCGCGTACGTACCCGAGGGGGCGCGGCGGCTGGGCGCCTCGCCGCACGCGAACGGCGGTCTGCTGCTGCGGGAGCTGCCGGTGCCGCCGCTGGAGCGGTACGCGGTGAAGGTCGAGCGGCCGGGCACGGTCCTGCACGAGCCCACCCGGGTACTCGGCGGCCTGCTGGCCGCCGTCATGGCGGCCACCGCCGGGCGCCGGGACTTCCGCGTCGTCGGCCCCGACGAGACCGCCTCGAACCGCCTGGACGCCCTCTACACGGCCACCGGGAAGGCGTGGCAGGCCGAGACCCTCGACACCGACGAACACCTCGCCCGGGACGGCCGTGTCATGGAGGTGCTCTCCGAGCACCTGTGCCAGGGGTGGCTGGAGGGCTATCTCCTCACCGGGCGCCACGGGCTCTTCGCCAGTTACGAGGCGTTCGCGCACATCGTCGACTCCATGGTCAACCAGCACATCAAATGGCTGCGCACCGCCCGTCGGCTGCCCTGGCGGCGCCCGATCGCCTCCCTCAACTACCTGCTCACCTCGCATGTCTGGCGGCAGGACCACAACGGCTTCTCGCACCAGGACCCCGGTTTCGTCGATCACATCCTGGACAAGAGCCCCGAGGTCGTGCGCGTCTATCTGCCGCCGGACGCCAACACCCTGCTGTCGGTGGCCGATCACGCGCTGCGCAGCCGGGACTACGTCAATGTGATCGTGGCCGGCAAACAGCCGAGCTTCGACTGGCTGACGCTCGACGAGGCCCGCGCCCACTGCGCGCGCGGCGTCGGCAGCTGGGCGTGGGCGGGCACCGAGGACGGCAGCCGCGAGCCGGATGTCGTCCTGGCCTGCGCCGGCGACGTACCCACCCTGGAGACGCTCGCCGCCGCCGGTCTGCTGCGGCGCCATCTGCCGGAGCTGGCGGTGCGGGTGGTCAATGTCGTCGACATGACCCGGCTGCTGCCGCGCGACGCGCACCCGCACGGTATGCCGGACTTCGAGTACGACGCCGTGTTCACCCGCGACAGACCGGTCATCTTCGCTTACCACGGCTACCCCTGGCTGATCCACCGGTTCGCCTACCGCCGCGCGGGCCATCAGCAGTTGCACGTCCGCGGCTACAAGGAGGAGGGCACCACCACGACGCCCTTCGACATGGTCGTCCGCAACGATCTGGACCGCTACCGGCTGGTGATGGACGTCGTGGACCGGGTCCCCGGCCTCGCGGTACGCGCCGTCGCGCTGCGCCAGGCGATGGCCGATGTCCGCACCCGCCACCACGCCTGGATCCGGGCGCACGGCACCGACCTGCCCGAGGTCGCCGACTGGACCTGGCCCGGCTGAGCGCCCGCGCGCGGGGTCACCCCGGACGGCAACGGCTGCTGAGCGCCGCCGGGATCCGTTCGGGGCTTCTCGGGTTGTTCGGGTCTGTATCGGCTGCCATCGGCCCGGTACCCGGCCGCCACCGCCGTGGTCACCATTGCGGGTGTGCCGCCGGGGCGCGAGGCTGATCACGACGCGGACGAGGCATGCGCCGGAGCGCCGGCGGACAGCGGGCGGCGATGCTCGGCCACGACCGTGTACGGGGGCCGGGTCCCGGTCGTGCTACCACGGACACCGGTCACCACCGACCACCGCCGACCACAACGGATCACCGATCGTCAATCATCGATCATCACGAGGGGATCATCGATCACCATGACAAGGAGCCGCATGCGCATCGCACTCTGCCAGATGACGGCATCGACCGACCCGAAGGAGAACCTCGCGGACGTACAGGACCACGTCCGCCGCGCGGCGCACGCGGGGGCGCGGCTCGCGGTGCTGCCCGAGGCGGCCATGGTGCGCTTCGGGGTGCCGCTCGGTCCGGTGGCCGAGCCGCTGGACGGACCGTGGGCCGAAGGCGTGCGGGCAGTGGCCCGGGAGACCGGGGTCACGGTGATCGTCGGCATGTTCACGCCCGCGCCGGACGGACGGGTCGCGAACACCCTGCTGGCCACCGGGCCCGGCGTGGAGGACTCCTACGACAAGATTCACTTGTATGACGCGTTCGGATTCCGGGAGTCCGACAGCGTCGCCCCGGGCACCCGCGTGGTGACCATCGATGTCGACGGGGTCCGTATCGGCCTGGCCACCTGCTACGACCTGCGATTCCCCGAGTTGTTCCGGGCACACGCGGACGCGGGGGCGACCGTCAGCGTCCTGCCCGCCTCCTGGGGCGCCGGCCCCGGCAAGCTGGAGCAGTGGGAACTGCTGGTACGGGCCCGCGCCCTGGACGCGACGGTCTGGCTGGCGGCCGTCGGACACGCCGCTCCGGACCCGCTGGCCGATCCGGAACTGCCCACCAAGGCCCCGACCGGTATCGGGCACAGTCTCCTGGCCGGCCCCGACGGCACCGTACGCGCCCGGCTGGGCGCGGCACCGGATCTGCTCACCGCCGATGTGGACCCAGCCGAGACCGACCGCGTCCGCCGCGCCGTGGCGGTGCTGGCCAACCGGCGCCTGTAGCCGCGCGGCGGGCCGCGGCGCTCGCGACCGGAGCGCCGCGGTGGGGCCGGGACAGGGCCGGCCCCGCATGGCCGGTCCTGTCCCGGTTTCAGGTGGTGCCCCGGGTGGTGTGGTCGTCGCTCAACTCCGGGGCCGCGTGCGGTCCCTGCTGCTGTGCGGGGACGGAGGCGTCGGGCTCGGTGCCGCCGGCCTTCGGCGTCAGGCGTCGTACCAGTGGGTTGACGGAGGCGGTCATGATCAGCGCGGTCAGGAACAGCGCGGAGAAGAGCTGGTCGTTGATGAGGCCCGCGTCCCGGCCCATGGTGAGCATGAGGACTTCGCCGAGCCCTTTGCTGTTGACCAGCACGCCCACGGTCGCCGCTTCGCGCCACGGCAGGTGGAACAGGCGTGCGGTGACCGTGGTTCCGGTGAATTTGCCGCCCAGGGAGACGACGAAGAACGCGGTGAGCGCCAGCGCTCCGCCCCAGCCGAGCGTCCCCATGTCGACGGACAGGCCGGTCAGTCCGAAGAAGACGGGGATCAGCAGCGCTCCCACGTGGTGCAGGGGCGTCGCGATCGCCCGGCGCAGGGCGGGGTCCAGGTCGCGTGGCATGACCAGGCCGAAGGCGAAGGCCCCGATCACGGCATGGACCCCGATGCAGGTGGCGAACCACGCGGACACGAAGACACCGCTGCTGACGGCGAGGATCAGCAACAGCGAGTGTCCGCCCTGCGGATGGACCCGGCGCAGCAGAGCGCGCAGGGCCGGGCGGACGACGAAGCCCATGGCCAGTGCGTAGGCCGTGATCCGGCCCAGGGTGAGGAGCAGATGCCCGGCGCTCAGTCCCTGCGCCGCCGTGATCAGGCAGACGAAGGCGAACCACGCCGCGAGGTCGGTGATCGCGCCGCACGCGGTGGCCATGGCGCCGGCGGTGGTGCCCTGGAGCCCGTTCTCGCCCAGGATGCGGATCATCACGGACAGGGAACTGACCGACAGGACGACGCCCATGAAGAGTATGAAGAGCGGCGGAGAGATATGGGCGGGCACCAGACTCGAATGTCCCGCGACGAGGGCGAAAGCCACTGCGGAGGCCAGTACGCAGGGCACGGTCAGGGACGCGGTGGTAATGGCGAGTACGGAGCGGACCCGGCCACGCAGCAAATGGAATTCGAGTTCCCAGCCCGCCACGAACATGAAGAGGACGATCCCTACCTGGGCGACCACCGACAGGTGGCTGCGCACCTCGACCGGGAAGACCTTCCCCGGCAGATTCCCCGGCAGCAGGCCCAGCACGCTCGGCCCGAGCAGCACACCGACCGCGATCTCCCCGACCACCACCGGCTGCCGCAGACGGGTCCGCAGCGGTGCGAGAGCGACTCCTATCAGCAGCACGACGGCGATGTCGACCAGCACGATTGCTTCCAGCGAGGAACCTGCCAATGCCCTGTACCCTTCCTCGGAACGGGAATTCTGGGCCGAGCCCGGCCGAGCGCCTCAAGCGCCCACGGACCGTGCCTCTCAGCTTCGGATGCGCGAGAGGAATTCCGCTGTGATGCTGTGCCGAGGCATGACTTTAGGGGCGAATTCACTTCGCTTGAAGGGCGATTCCGACGGTCCACCCGATTGAGGGAGAAATACGGATTATTTCAGGTGCCATTGGTGCCTACATTCGGCGAACTCACTTTCCCGCCGGAACTTTCCGAGCGGCCGCGACAACTGTTCCGCGTCCGGCAAGCGGTCTTCGGCGGGTCGCGGAGAACCGCTGCTCGGGGGCCACTCCCCCGGGGCCGTCACTCCCGGCCACGCTCCGCGGGACAGCGGGCGGCGCTGGCCCGGTGAGGACCGGCGCCGCCCTGGTGTGGACGTCTACGAGGGATCGGGGGTGCCGGTGTCACGGGTGGGGCCGGCGCACGCGGGGCACCAGTAACCTTCCCCGCCCTGGATGAAGACCCAGCCCAGGTCCGCGATGAGCGGGGCCGCGTGGTGGGCCTCGTGCAGTATGTGGCCGAGGAAGTCCGCCTCTTCGTCCGGCCGTGGCTCGGAGATCACGAGGTCAAAGCTGATTCTCTCGGTGCACTTGCCACGGTCACAGGCGAGGTAGAAGCGCACCGGACCAGGAGCTTTGCCATCGGTCATCAGGCTCATGGAGGCATGTTCGCGGAGCCCGACCACACTGACAATCCCGCCGGGGCCACCGCCGCCATTCCCGGCAGCGCTGCCCGGCACTGCCGGCGTCTCCGGCCCAACTGGGCCCGGCGGTACGGCAGATGCCCGGGGGCTCGCCGCCGCAGGGCCCTGGCGCGGGGCAGTGCAACGTGACATTCTACTGCGATGGATCGCTCGACGAATCGCTCTCCTGACGTCGTCGTCATCGGAGCGGGCATGGTCGGTGCCGCCTGCGCCTACCACTGCACCTCGGCGGGGCTGCGGGTCACCGTGGTCGAACGAGGCGCGATCGGGGGCGCCACCACCGCGGCGGGCGAGGGCAACATCCTGCTCTCCGACAAGGAACCCGGAGCCGAACTCGAACTGGCGCTGCTGTCCTCGCGCCTGTGGGCGCGGACCGCGCAGGAACTGGGCGCGGAACGGCTGGAGTACCAGGCGAAGGGCGGCGTCGTAGTGGCCGCCGCACCGGCGACGGCCGACGGGCTCCGGAAGCTGACCGCCGTCCAGCGCGCCGCCGGTATCGACGCGGTCGACGTCTCCCGCGACGAGGTCACCGAACTGGAGCCGAACATCACGCCCGAGGTGGCCGCCGGCGCGTACTACCCGCAGGACTGCCAGGTCCAGCCGGTGCTGGCGACGGCCCGGCTGCTGGGGCACGCCCGGGAGCACGGGGCCACGGTCCTGCCGGGCACCGCGGTCACCGGCTTCGTACGCGACGGCCGTGGCGCCGTCACCGGCGTCCGTACCGACTCGCCCACGGCACCGCTGATCCCCGCCGGCCGGGTCGTCAACGCCGCCGGCACCTGGGGCGGAGAGCTGGCCGGGCTGGCGGGTGTGCCGCTCCCCGTACTGCCCCGCAAGGGGTTCATCCTGGTCACCGAGCCGCTGCCCCGGGTGGTGCGGCACAAGGTGTACACCGCGGAGTACGTCGCCAATGTCGCCAGCGGCGACGCGGGGCTCCAGACCTCCGTCGTGGTCGAGGGCACCCAGGCCGGCACGGTCCTGATCGGGGCCAGCCGGGAGCGGGTCGGCTTCGACCGTTCGGTGTCCCTGCCGGTGCTGCGCAGGCTCGCCGCGCAGGCCATCGCGGTCTTCCCGTTCCTCGCCGATGTCGCGCTGCTGCGCACCTACTTGGGGTTCCGGCCGTACTGCCCGGACCATCTGCCGGTGATCGGCGCCGATCCGCGCGCCCCCGGGCTGCTGCACGCCTGCGGGCACGAGGGCGCCGGGATCGGGCTGTCCGCCGCGACGGGTCATCTGATCGCGCAGGTCATCACGGGGGCGACGCCCGATCTGGATCTCACCCCCTTCCGCCCGGAACGGTTCGAGGAGGCCACCGTATGAGCACCGATACGCGCGCCGGGGCGGGCGGACCGGCCGACCCGCGCCGCCCGCCCTTCCGGTTCCGCTTCGACGAGCTGACGATCGAGGCCGAGCCGGGCCAGAGCATCGCCGCCGCGCTCCTCGCCGCCGGGCACCGCTCCTGGCGTCGCACCCGGGTCGCGGGCGCCCGGCGCGGGGTGTTCTGCGGCATCGGGGTCTGCTTCGACTGTCTGGTCACCGTCAACGGGCGTCCGAACCAACGGGCCTGCCTGGTCGAGGCCGCGCCGGGAGACCTGGTCAGGACCCAGGAAGGAGCCGGCCGTGACGACCTCGCGTGCTGACGGGCCGTACGATCTCGCGGTGCTCGGCGCCGGCCCCGCCGGTCTCGCGGCGGCGGTCACGGCGGCCGCCGCGGGCGCCCGGGTCGCGCTGGTCGACGCGGGCCCGCGCCCCGGCGGCCAGTACTGGCGCCACCGTCCCGGCGACACGGGCGCGGCGCACCACGGCTGGGCCGCCTTCCAGCGGCTGCGGCACGGACTGGCCGCCCAGGCCGGCCGGCTCCACCATCTCCCCGGGCACACCGTCTGGCATACCGGGCGGACGGCCGTCGGGTTCCGTACGCACACCCTCCACGACGGGACCGAGCAGGTCGTGGAGAGCACTGCGGTCGTCGTGGCCACCGGCGCCTATGACCGCCAACTCCCCTTCCCCGGCTGGACGTTGCCCGGGGTGTTCACCGCGGGGGGTGCGCAGGCGCTGCTGAAGGGGCACGGTGTGGTCGCCGGACGGCGGATCGTGGTCGCCGGGACCGGTCCTTTCCTCCCGGCCGTCGCCGCCGGACTCGCCGAGGCGGGCGCGCGCGTGGCCGGGGTCTTCGAGGCCGGGCTGCCCGCCTCGTTCGTGCGGCAGCCGCTCACCGTGGCCGCCAACCCCGCCAAACTCGCCGAGGGCGCGGGGTTCCTGCGGACGCTGCTGCGCCATCGCGTGCCGTACCGGACCCGTACCGCCGTGGTCGCCGCGCACGGCGAGGACGAGGTCACCGGGGTCACGGTGGCCCGCGTCGACGCCCGGTGGCGGGTCGTACCGGGCAGCGGGCGCCGGCTCGACTGCGACACCCTCGCCGTCGGTTACGGCTTCACCCCGCAGATCGAGATCCCGCTCCAGCTCGGCTGCGAGACCCGACGCGATATCGACGGCAGCCTGGTCGCCACCGCCGACGCCCGGCAGCGCGGTTCGGTCCCCGGCGTCTACCTCGCCGGGGAGGTCTGCGGTGTCGGCGGCGCCGCCCTGTCCCTGACCGAGGGCGAACTCGCCGGACTGCACGCCGCCCAGGCCGTCGGCGCCGCCGTCGCCGATCCGGCGGTGGTCCGTCGTCTGATGCGGCGGCGTACCGCGCAGCGGCAGTTCGCCGACGCGCTGCACCGGGCGTTTCCGGTCCGCCCCGGCTGGCTGGGGTGGTTGCGCCCCGAAACCGTGGTGTGCCGGTGCGAGGAGGTCACCGTGCGAACCGTCACCGAGGCCGTCACGGAACTGGGCGCGACCGACCCCCGCGCGGTCAAGCTGTACGCGCGCCCCGGCATGGGGCTGTGCCAGGGGCGGGTCTGCGGTTACGCCACCGCCTGCCTGGTCGCCGCGCGATCCGGACGCGAGGCGACCGCGGAGGAGCTGCGCGGGATGGCCGGCCGGCCCATCGCGCAGCCGTTGCCGCTCGGCACCCTCGCCGGCGGCGACCCCGGCACGGACCCCGCGCCCGGCTCCGGCGCCGCCCTCGGCCACGAGAACTGATCTCCCGTCAACTCCCGCGCCATGAGGAGCGATTGAGACGTTCCCGCCAGCCCTTCCCTACGCGTCACACCCCGTGATTCGCCCCACCCCAAGACCCAATGCAATGTAACATTGCACAGGCTCAGTGGTCCCGGATACGCAAACCGTGGAGGTCACATGAACGCGCAAGCACAGCCGTGGCACGGAGTACTGGTGGCGACCGCACTCCCGTGGCGGGAGTCACCGACCGGCGAGCTGACGGTGGACTTCGACGGCTATGCCGAACACCTCGGATGGCTCGCGGAGAACGGCTGTCACGGCGTCACCCCGAACGGTTCGCTCGGCGAGTACCAGACCCTCACCCCCGAGGAACGCGCCCGGGTCGTGACCACGGCGGTCGAGGTGGCCGCGGACACCCCCGGCTTCACCGTGATGCCCGGGGTGGCCGCGTACGGCGCCGATGAAGCGCGGCGGTGGGCCGAACACGCCGGTGCGGCCGGGGCCCGTGCGGTGATGCTGCTGCCGCCGAACTCCTACCGGGCCGACCGGCGTGCCGTGGTCGCGCACTACCGTGAGGTCGCCAGGGCCGGACTGCCGGTCGTCGCGTACAACAACCCCTTCGACACCAAGGTCGATCTGGTGCCGGAGCTGCTGGCCGAGCTGTACGGCGAAGGGCTGATCGTCGCCGTCAAGGAGTTCTCCGGCGATGTGCGCCGTACCTACCGGATCGCCGAACTGGCCCCCGGACTCGATGTGCTGTGCGGCGCCGACGATGTCGCGCTGGAGCTGGCGGCCGCCGGATCTCCGGGCTGGGTGTCGGGCTTCACCAACGCGTTCCCGCGCGCCTGCGTCGAGCTGTGGCAGGCGGCGTCCTCCGGTGACCTGCCCACCGCGCTGCCGCTCTACCGGACGCTGCACCCGCTGCTGCGCTGGGACTCGCGGATCGAGTTCGTGCAGGCGATCAAGCTCAGCATGGATCTCGCCGGCCGGTACGGCGGTCCCTGCCGTCAGCCGCGCCTGCCGCTGGCCCCGGAGCACGAGGAGAGCGTGCGCCAGGCCACCGGGAAGGCCCTCGCGGAAGGACTGCGGTAGACACATGCGCAGCAACCGGATCTTCCACGCGGTCGATTCGCACACCGAGGGGATGCCCACCCGGGTGATCACCGGGGGCGTCGGGGTCATCCCCGGCGACACCATGTCCGCCCGGCGCCGGTACTTCATCGACCACCTCGACCACCTCCGCACGTTCCTGATGAACGAGCCCCGCGGGCACTCGGCGATGAGCGGTGCCATCCTTCAGCCGCCGACCCGTCCCGACGCCGACTTCGGGGTCATCTACATCGAGGTGTCCGGCTGTCTGCCGATGTGCGGCCACGGCACCATCGGCGTCGCGACCGTCCTCGTCGAGACCGGCATGGTCGAGGTCACCGAACCCACCACCACCATCCGTCTCGACACTCCCGCCGGACTCGTCGTCGCCGAGGTCCGGGTGGCGGACGGGGCCGCGAGGTCGGTGACCCTGCGCAACGTGCCGTCGTTCGCGCTCGGACTGGACCGGAGGGTACGGGTCGAGCCCTGGGGCGACATCCCCTATGACCTCGCCTTCGGCGGCAACTTCTACGCCATCGTCCCGCTGGAGGCCCTGGGCATCCCGTTCGAGCGGGCCGAGAAGCAGCGCATCCTCGACGCCGGTCTGGCCGTCATGGCCGCCGTCGACGCACAGGATCGCCCCGTCCACCCCGGCAATCCCGGGATCGGCGGCTGCCACCATGTGTATCTGGCCGCTCCCGGGTCCGACGCCCGGCACTCCCGGCATGCCATGGTCATCCACCCCGGCTGGTTCGACCGCTCGCCGTGCGGCACCGGCACCAGCGCCCGCATGGCCCAGTTGCACGCGCGCGGCGAACTCGCCCTCGACACCGACTTCGACAACGAGTCGTTCATCGGCACGCACTTCACCGGCCGCCTGGTCGAAGAGGGGCGGCTCGGCGACCTCACCACCGTGACCCCCACCATCACGGGCCGTGCGTGGATCACCGGCACCGCCCAGTTCCACCGCGACCCGGAGGACCCCTTCCCCGCCGGATTCGTCCTATGACCGCGCCCCGGACCATCGACGGGGCCGGACTCCGGCGTGCCCTGCCGATGGCCGCGGCGATCGGCGCACTGCGCACCGCCCTGCGGGGCGGAACGGACCCGGAGTCCGATCCGCCCCGCACCGTCGTGCCGGTCGAGCACGGCCAGTTGCTCCTCATGCCCGCGCACCGGCGCCGGTACGCGGGCGTCAAGATCGCCACCGTCGCCCCGGCCAATCCGGCCGCCGGACTCCCCCGCGTCCAGGGCCGGTACCTCCTCTTCGACGCCCCGACGCTCTCCCTGCTGGCCCTGCTGGACGGGATCGAGCTGACCACCGTACGGACCGCCGCCGTATCCGCCCTCGCCGTGGATCTGCTAGCCGGTCCCGAAGCCGGCCATCTGGTGCTGTTCGGCACCGGCCCCCAGGCGCGCGGCCATCTGGACGCGCTGCGCGTGGTCCGCCCGCTCACCCGGGTCACCGTCGTGGGCCGCACGCCCTCGCATGTCGAGCGGTTCGCCGAAACCGCCCGCCGGGACACCGGGCTCACCGTCACACCCGGCGATCCGTCCGCCGTCGCGACCGCCGATCTCGTCGCCTGCTGCACCACCGCGAGCACCCCGCTGTTCGACGGCGCCCTGCTCGCGCCGCACGCCACCGTGACGGCCGTCGGATCCCACGAACCCGACGCCCGCGAGGTCGACAGCGTCACCGTCCGCCGCTGCACCGTCGTGGTCGAGTCCCGGGCCGCCGCCGAACGGGAAGCCGGTGATCTCATCCCCGAGCTGGACGCCGGCCGCCTCGACCGGGCCGCGCTGGTCCCGCTCGCCGAGCTGGCCACCGGGGCCGCGACGGTGGACCCGGCGCGTCCCCGGCTCTTCAAGAGCGTCGGCATGGCGTGGGAGGACCTGGTGGTGGCCGGCGCCGCGTACGAGGCCGACGCGGCAGGAGACGCGGCAGAAGAAGGGTGAAAAGGGTGAGGTGGCTCGTCCTCCCTCCCACTGGGGGAGAACGAGCCACCTCACCCCGCCGCCCCCGCTACTCCGCGGATCGATCGGCGGGGCGGACGTTCGCCGTCCATTTCTCCTCGATGCGGCCGAACTTCCACACCGCCATCGCGACGATCCATGTCGCGAAGAAGATGCCCACGATGACGAACCCGATCAGGTTGAGGTCCAGGCCGGAGATCCAGTCCCAGAAGGCCCCGTGCAGGTCGAACTTCTCGGCCAGGAGACCGAGCAGTTCGACGGTGCCGATGATCAGGGCGACGGCGACCGACAGGCCCGTGATGGTGAGGTTGTAGTAGACCTTGCGGACCGGCTTGGAGAAGGCCCAGCCGTAGGCGAAGTTCATGAACGAGCCGTCGATGGTGTCGAGCAGGCTCATCCCCGCGGCGAACAGCACGGGCAGGCAGAGAATGGCGTACCAGGGCAGTCCGGACGCGGCACCGGAGCCCGCGAGGACGAGCAGGGCGATCTCGGTGGCGGTGTCGAAGCCGAGGCCGAACAGCAGGCCCAGCGGATACATCTGCCACGGCTTGGTGATGGACTTCATGACGCGGCCGAGCAGGCGGTTCATGAAGCCCCGGTTGTTGAGGTGCTCCTCCAGCGCCGCCTCGTCGAAATCACCGGCGCGCATCCGCCGGAAGACCTGCCAGATCCCGACGAGGATGACGATGTTGATCGCCGCGATGACGTAGAGGAAGACACCGGAGACGGTGGTGCCGATCAGGCCGGTGACGTCGTGCAGATGAGAGTTGTCGTCCTGTACCGGTCCGGCGAGGGCCTTGACGCCGAGCGAGAGCAGGAAGGCCAGCCCGAAGACCACGCTCGAATGCCCCAGGGAGAACCAGAATCCGACGGACAGCGGGCGCTGGCCGTCGCCCATCAGCTTGCGGGTGGTGTTGTCGATGGCGGCGATGTGGTCGGCGTCGAAGGCGTGCCGCATGCCCAGGGTGTAGGCGGTGACACCGATACCGATACCGAACGTTTTGGTGCCCAGGCTGTAATGCTCCGGTGCCACGATCGCCACCAGCGTGAACCAGCCGATGACATGCAGGGCGAGGATGAAACCGGCCATTCCGGCCATCCTCCCCCACTCCGCCCGGGTCATCGAGCGCGCCATGCGCTGCCTGCGCGACGGCGTGGCGCCGGCGCCCGGGGTGGGTGAGGAGGATGTGGTGGTGGCCATGGGGACGCTGCTTTCTGCCGGTTGATCGTGCCCATCCCATGCTGTTGCCATCAATTGTCAACTGCAACCAACATGCAGTAAAAGCCCTCGCACAGCTCCCGCATCGCGCCCTCACCCCGCCTCACCAGCCACGATGCGCGATGAGCAAGATCAAGCACCTTCCGGCCAAACCCCTGGACGGAGATCGACAACCGCTGTGATGATCCAGACGGAACCACGGAACTCGCCCACAAGGCACCTCACCGGCAGAAAGCGATCACGGTGGTCGCGGCGGCCACCGCCGTCACGCCGAGAAGAGTGACCGAACAGCTCGCGGCAGAAGAAAAACCGAAACAGTTCGAGACAGATCGAGACAGAAGGAAGAGGAAGCCACCCATGCTGTCGTCCCGCCTCACCCATCGGGTCACCGGTACCGCCATGGCCACCCTCATGCTGACCGCGGGCGCGGTCGCCATCGCCTCCCCGGCCGCCGCCAAGGCCAACTCCATGACCCTCGACAGGATCGCCCTCGACACGAGAAACGCGCCGGTCATCAAGGCGTACCTCACCTACTCCTGCGACCCGGGTTCGGATGTCCACGTGACGACCACCGCGACGAACCTGGACACACCGGACGGCAGTCAGCCGTCCATAGCCACCACCACCCTCCCCAACGACAAACTGATCTGCGACGCGGGGCGGCACGTCGAGCGGCTCGTGCTGAGCCCGCGGCCGGGGGCGGTCTTCCATCAGGGCGATGACGTCAAGGCCGTCGCGAGCATCGTGAACCCGGCGGGCGACGAGTACGCCCACGACGAGAAGATCGCCACGCTCTGACCCGGTTCCGTCCCGCCAGGGCGGAACCCGCGGCTGACCGCGACCGTGCCCCACACCGACGACCACGTCCCGGCACGACCGGAACGGTGTCGCGCGGCGTGATCATTTCGGTGACGTCGTGCCGCTGAGGGACGCCGACGGGGCGGCGGCGGGCCGGCGTGAGCGCGGCCGAAGGGCCTCAACCCGCCCGGCGCAGTCCGCCGGGCCACCGCTTCCGACCTGAGAAATCGCAGGTCAAACGCAGTGGCCCGGCATCAGCACCACCTGATTCGGGCGATCCCCCGCATCGCCCGAATCAGGCAGTTCAACCCGGATTTTCCCTCCAGGGCAGGCGGACATCCGGGTACCCACGAGTATATTGGCTTTCAGCCAGTCAACGCAGGAGTTACAGCATGTCCCCCCGCAGCGCATCGGTCAATGAAGAGTTGCGACGCCGTTCGCGCGAACGGCTGCTCCAGGCGGCGATCGACCTGGTGGGCGAACGCGGGTACGAGGCGACGACGCTCGGCGACATCGCACAGCGGGCGGGGGCGGCCCGGGGGCTGGTCTCGTACTACTTCCCCGGCAAGCGCCAGCTGCTCCAGTCCGCCGTGCACCGGCTGATGCATCTCACCCTGCAAGCAGCCCTGGAACGCGAGCCGCGGCCGACCGGACCGGACGCGGGACGCGAGCTGATGGCACGCGCCATCGACGCCGTCCTGGGACTGACTCGCGACCATCCGCTGCTGATGCGGACGCATATGGCCATCATCCTGACGGCCGAGGGGTTCATCCAGTGCCCCGAGCAGCAACGGCTGGCCGAGCTGCTGCGCGAGACGGTGGTGGCCTACGGATCGGCGGATCCGGATGCCGACTATCCCCTGCTACGGGCGCTGCTCATGGGGGCCGTCGTACCGCTGCTGCTGCCCGGCGCACCGATGCCACCGGCCCTGCTCCGCGCCGAGCTGTTCCAACGGTACGGACTGAACTGGGAGTTGGGCTTCCCGCCGGATACCGAACCGCCCGGCGGGGCGCGGCAGCAGGGGCCGGTATCGCTGTGAAGCGCCGTGAACCACTGTGAACCGACATGAAACACAGTCCGGTATCGCCGTGAAGAAGGGGCGGGTATCGCCACGCGCCTGACCCCGGCGGCGCGGTGTCCCTCCCGGCGCCCGCCCCGCCCCGCCCACTCCTCGAAGCGGGCTCCCTAACGCTTGTGGTGGCGCGGAGTCAGCAACCCCTCGTCGCGCGCTCCGGCGATCAGCCGCAGTGATCTGCGGCGGTTGCGACCGGTGACACTCATGACCGCCAGCACCGGATCCCGGCCGTCCCGCTGCGCCTCCCGGTACGCGTCCGCGACGACCCTGTGACGCTCACTGGCGCGCGATCGGGTGAGGGCCGTGAGCGGGGAGCACGCGGCGGGATCGGGCGGCCGGACGGGTGTGGTGGACGCGGCGGACGAGGCAGACGTGGCGGATCCAGCGGGTTCGGCGGTTTCAGCGGTTTCGACCGATTCGCTGTATTCGGAGTATTCGGCAGATTCGGTCGACACAGCGGGCGCGATGGAGGCCAAGGCTTCGCCGGGCTCCACGGATCCGTCGGGTTCCACGAGTCCACCGGACTCCACGGTTCCGCCGGGCCTCAGAGCTCCACCGACATCCACGAGCCCACCAGAATCCTCGATCCCACCGGAGTCGACGAATCCACCCGGCCCGCCGGACTCTCCGGGCGCGATGGACTCGATGGACTCGATGGGCTCGGTGGACTCGATGGGCTCGGTGGACTCGACAGGCGCCGCCTCCCCCGCCCACGACACCGCCACATCCGCCATGGCCTCTGCCCCCGCCGCCCCGGCCCCCGTCGGTCCCGTCCCCCGCTCAGGTGCCGCCCCGTCCCCCTCTTCCGCCCCCGGCTCCTTCGCGAGTGCCGGTGTGGGCCGGGGCTTTCGGGGACGGCCGGTGGCGAGCCGGCAGGCGTCGTCCAGCGGCCCCTCGATCCAGCGCGCCAGCTCGGCGAGACCGTCCAGCGTCAACGGCGGATCGGCCCGCACATCCTCGACGGTGATGCGATCGCCGGAGACCGCCACCAGAACGTCGATCCGGGCACCGTCGGCGAAGGTCAGCCGAGCGCTGAACCAGGGCCCCAGCGGATCGAGCCGAGGCGGCACCGCCCCCGCGTCATCGGATCCGGCCGGAGCGTCGGAGGCCGCAGGCTCGGGGGCGGGCGCGGCCGAACCGCACGCCTGAAGCTCCCAGGCAGGCCACTCCGAGGCCACATCCTGAGATTTATATCGGTCATTAACGGTATAAAAGTCACTTTCCGACACGAGGGAAACGTAGCCGCCCGCTCACCCGGCCCAGTGGCGCGGCACGCTCATCGCACCGGGAGCAACCCCGATAGCTCATCTGACGCCGCACGGCCGCCGGTGCGATGCTGGGGGTACTCCGTGGAAGGAGCCACACGTGTTTCGTGTCGCAGTGATCGGTTCGGGACCCAGCGGCGTGTACACCGCACAGTCGCTGGTGGAACAGGAGACCGTCCCGGACATCGAGGTGTACGTCCTGGACCGGCTGCCCTGTCCGTACGGTCTGGTCCGCTACGGCGTCGCACCGGACCACGAAAAGATCAAGTCGCTCCAGAACAACCTGCGTACGGTGCTGGAACATCCCCGGGTGCACTTCCTCGGGAATGTGGAAGTGGGCGCTCCGGGGCTGGGGCTCAAGGAACTGCGGGAGATCTTCCATGCAGTGGTGTTCTGTGTGGGCGCCGCCGCCGACCGGCAGCTCGGCATCCCCGGCGAGGACCTGCCCGGCAGCCATCCGGCGACCGGGTTCGTCTCCTGGTACAGCGCCCATCCGGACGCCGCAGCCACCCGCTTCACCCTCGCGGCCCGGTCCGCGATCGTGATCGGCGTGGGCAATGTGGCCGTGGACGTGGCCCGGATCCTGTCCCGTGGGGCCGCGCAGCTCACCACGACCGACATGCCGCAGGGACCACTCGGCGCCCTCGCGGACAGCCGTATCGAGGATGTCTGGATGGTCGGCCGCCGCGGCCCTTCCCAGGCCAAGTTCACCACCAAGGAGCTACGGGAACTGGGGTCGCTCCCCGGTACGGAGGTACTCGTTCGGCCCAAGGAACTGGCGCTCGACCCGGCGTACCGCGAACCCGGTGACCTGCCGGCCGCGCGGCGCCGGAACATCGAGGTGCTGCGCGGCTGGGCGGAGCGGGACGGCACCGAACGAGCGGCGGCCGGGGCGGCGCCGCCGCGCCGCCTCCATCTGCGGTTCTTCCTGCGCCCGGTCGCGATGATCGGTGACGCGGCCACCGGCGTGCGCGCGGTCCGGTTCGAGCGGACGGTGCCGGACGGGCACGGCGGGGTCACGGGCACCGGCGAATACGAGGACATCCAGGGCCAGTTGGTGCTGCGCTCCGTCGGCTACCGGGGAACGCCGCAGCCGGGACTGCCGTTCGACGAGGCGACGGGGACGGTACCGCACCGGGCGGGGCGGGTGCTCCGGAACGACGCGGCGCACCCCGGGGTGTACGTAGCCGGCTGGATCAAGCGCGGCCCCACGGGGGTGATCGGCACCAACCGGCCGTGCGCGAAGGAGACCGCGGCGTCACTGCTGGACGACGCCGCCGCCCTGGCGGAGCGCACTCTCACCGGGGACCCGGTGAGCGCGCTGATCCGGGCGGGACAGCAGCCGGTTCCCTGGACGGGCTGGCTGGGGATCGAGGCCGCGGAGGCGGCATGGGGCCGGCGGCTGGGGCGCGGCACCGTCAAACTGCCTGACTGGGCGGGGCTGTTGGAAGCGGCGCGCACGGAGAGCTGAGGCGGGGTGAGACGAGGCGGGCCGGGGTGGGTGGGGTGGGTACGCCGGGCACGATGGGTCTGCCCCGTGACACCGGCCAGGAGCGCTCCGCCGCCCTCTGCTCAAGCTGGCGGGTCATTGCGGATATCCGTGGTGGGGGTGCCGGTGGTGGGAGTGCTGCTGCCGGTCGGGGTGGTGGTGTCGAGCGGCGTGGTGTGCCAGGCACGGGCGTGTTGGGTGCGCAGGAGCGACAGGGGGCTGCCGTCCGTGCCGTAGAGACGGTCGGCAAGAAGGATGAGGGTGTCGTAGCGGGCGAGGAGGAGAGCGCGCCGGCACGCGGGGGGTTCGTATCCCGCGTGGGCGGCGGCCCGGATGGCTGCGGGCGCGCCGACGGAGATGGCGAGTCCGGCAATGTCCTCGGCGGGGTCGCCGAGGACGGCGTCGGTCCAGTCGAGCACACCGCACACCCGTCCCGAGTCCGCCACCAGGAGGTGTTCGCCCTTGAGGTCGTTGTGCACCACGGCGACCGGTGCGGGCCGGGTGGGCCACTCCGGAGCGCCGGTCATGAACGGCGGGCGACGGGTGCCGTCCGGTACGCCGTCCAGTACGCCGTCCGCGGTCAGCCGGGTGGCCGCCGCTGCCGCGGCTTTCCGCAGGGCGTCGAGGGGGCGCGGTGGAGCCGTGGGCAGATCGAGTCCCGCGATGTCGTCCGCGGAGAGCGCGCGCAGGCCCGTGAGCAGCCGGGCCAGGTCCCGTTCGCCCGCCGGGGAGACGGGCTGTAGTTCGGCCGAGACGCCCGGAAGCCGGGTGTCGATGGTGTAGGTGAGCCGGGGCGCCCATTCACCGAAGGCGACGCTGGTGGGCACCCGGACCGCGAGGTGGGAACGGATCACGTCCCGCAGCGCCCGCTCGCGCCGCTGGCGCCGGGAACCGCTCTCGTCCAGTGCGAACCGCAGGACGTAGCGGGTGCCGATCCACCAGGTGGAGTGTTCGCCGCCCTCGTCGACAAGTTCGACTCGCGTTCCGCTCGCCCCCGGCAGGGCGCGGCGGAGCAGACTCTGCACGGTGTGGGCGGTGGGTTCGGATGACGCGGGCGGAGTGGGCGGTGTGGGAGAGAGGGGTGGCTGTGACATTTGGGGGCCGCTGATTCCTGGGTGACTGCGTGGATCAAGGACAGAGACGGGGACGGGGTGTGGGGCCGGAGGTGCGGGAACGGGAGGCGCTGCGTGATCGCCCCTTCCGTCGTCGCCGGCCTGCCGGTGGAGACCTTCCCCGACGGGAGACGCGATCCCCCACTCCCGGAACGTGCCCGACTCCCGCAACGTGCCGGCACATCACGATCGTGACACCTCGCACCCAGACCGGCCACCGCATATCCCCCCTCCTCGCCGCGCCTCCCTCCCCCGCCCTCTCCTCGCACGGCGAGCACTCGCACTTCAGGGGCGCCGCGCTGTACGGCATATCCCCGGCGCGGGAGGCGGGAACTGGTCGGCGCGGCCGCCCAGGGCTCCGGCGGACCGCTGCCGGGCCGTCGTTCAGAAGACCTCGGCCGACGACCGCACGAGGCGAACGGGCCCGCGCGGCGGCCCGCGGTCAACGCGCGACGGCAAGGCGGCGCGGCCCGCACTCACCGCTCCGACCTGCGCCGATACCGTTTGGGAACACCATTGTCAGTGGCCGGGTGCAGACTGACCACAGTCCGCTACCGACTGCTACTGACTGCCACTGGCCGAGACAGCGGCGTACGGAGGTGTTCCGCTATGACGGACGTACTGCTCGCGGTGGGTACCCGCAAAGGGCTCTTCATCGGGCGAAGACGGCATAGCGCCTGGGAGTTGAGCGGGCCGCACTTTCCCGCCCAGGCGGTCTATTCCCTCGGGATCGACACCCGGCGCCCGACGCCCCGGCTGCTTGCCGGAGCGGACAGCGCACACTGGGGTCCGTCGGTCTTCCACTCCGACGACCTCGGCGAGACCTGGCGGGAACCGGCCAGCCCCGCGGTCAAGTATCCGAAGTACACCGGGACTTCGCTGGAGCGAGTGTGGCAGCTGCACCCGGCGGGCCCCGCGGCCCCCGATGTGGTGTACGCGGGCACCGAGCCCGGCGGTCTGTTCCGGTCCGAGGACAGCGGCGAGACCTTTGAACTGGTGCGGTCGCTGTGGGACCACCCCAGCCGGGAGAAATGGGTACCGGGCGGCGGCGGGCTGGCCGTCCATACGGTGATCACCGACCCGCGGGACGCCGCCGCGGTGACGGTCGCGGTCTCGACGGCAGGGGTGTTCCGCAGCCGGGACGGCGGGGCCGGCTGGGCACCGTCGAACCACGGGGTGAAGGCGGTCTTCCTGCCGGATCAGCACCCCGAGTTCGGCCAGTGCGTGCACAAGATCGCGCAGGACCCGGTCAACCCCGACCGGCTGTATCTCCAGAACCACTGGGGCGTCTACCGCAGCGACGACGCGGGCGCGCGGTGGACGGACATCGGCGGCGGGCTGCCCTCCGATTTCGGCTTCGCGGTGGCCGCACACCCGCACCGGGGCGATACCGCCTACGTCTTCCCCATCACCGCCGACGCGGACCGGGTACCCGCCGGCCACCGCTGCCGGGTGTACCGCACGGCCGACGCCGGGCGGAGCTGGGAGCCCCTCGGCGACGGGCTGCCCGAGCAGGACCACTACGGCACGGTGCTCAGGGACGCGCTGTCCGTCGACGACGCCGACCCCGCCGGGGTCTACTTCGGCAACCGCAACGGCGAGCTGTATGCCAGCGCCGACGACGGCGACAGCTGGCGGCAGCTCGCTTCCCATCTGCCGGATGTGCTGTGCGTACGAGCCGCCGCCATGGGGTGAGGAGGAGCCGGGAGAGCCGCTGGGTGCGGAAGGGACGAGGAGAGGGGGGAAGCCGGGAGACCAGGAGGGCGGAGGCAGGAGGGAAGGAGAAGAGGAGGAGGGCTGCGGGCAGGATTCGGGCGACGACGAGGCGTGGCGGACGGTGCGGAGGGCGGAGGAGAGAGGAGAAAGAGAAGAGAGGCGGAGGCCACGGATTGAAGGACAGGGGTGTTCGGCCGATAGGGTGATCCCGTGGCTGCACGACCTCTTCATGACATCGTCGAACCCGGCTGGGCCAAGGCACTTGAGCCCGTCGCCGGACGGATCGCCGCGATGGGCGACTTCCTGCGGGCGGAGATCGCCGCGGGACGTACGTACCTCCCGGCCGGCAGCAATGTGCTGCGCGCCTTCCAACAGCCCTTCGATGAGGTGCGGGTGCTCATCGTCGGACAGGACCCGTACCCCACACCGGGGCATGCGGTCGGCCTGAGCTTCTCCGTGGCACCGGAGGTACGTCCGCTGCCCGGGAGTCTGGAGAACATCTTCCGTGAGATGCACTCCGACCTCGGGCTGCCCCGGCCGTCCAACGGCGACCTCACTCCCTGGACACAGCAAGGCGTACTGCTGCTGAACCGGGCGCTGACGACGGCGCCGCGCAAGCCCGCCGCGCACCGCGGCAAGGGCTGGGAGGAGGTCACCGAGCAGGCCATCCGCGCGCTGGTGGCGCGTGGCCGCCCGCTGGTGTCGGTGCTGTGGGGCCGTGATGCGCGCAATCTGCGGCCGCTGCTGGGCGATCTGCCTGCCGTGGAGTCCGCGCACCCCTCCCCCATGTCCGCCGACCGGGGCTTCTTCGGCTCGCGGCCCTTCAGCCGGGTGAACGACCTGCTGGCACGGGGCGGGGCGCAGCCCGTGGACTGGAGGCTGCCCTGACCCCGGGCGATAGTGTGCCCGCATGACGAATGCGAACATCCCTGCGGGTTGGTACGCCGACCCGCAGGGCACCCCCCACCAACTGCGCTGGTGGGACGGCTCCGGGTGGACCGAGCACACCCACCCGGGACAGCAGGCGCAGGATCCGGCGCAGAGCCAGGCACCGCAGCGGACCGCGCCGCAGCAGTCGGAGCAGCCGCACGCTCCCCAGCAGTACGCGCGACAGCAAGCACCCCAGCAGCAGCCTGCGCAGGCCCCGCAGCAGGCACAGCAGGGCGGCACCCCGTACGGCGGGCAGGGGTACCAGCAGAGCTACGGCTATCCCCAGCACCAGGCGCCCGGCCGACCCGGGCCGCAGCCGTACGCGCAGCAGCAGATACCGGGGCAGCCGGGCGCGGACATGCACCAGGCGGCCGTCCCGCAGCAGGTGCCGCAGGCCGGGGTGGCACCGGGCGGACCGGGCGGCGGCAGCCTGTTCACCGAGCCGGTGCTGGTGGTGAACCAGAAGGCCAAGCTGATAGAGGTCACCAACGAGTACGGCGTCTTCGACCAGCACGGCAACACGCTCGGCGCGGTGGTGCAGGTCGGCCAGAGCGCGGCCAAGAAGATGCTGCGGGTCGTCTCCAGCCTGGATCAGTACATGACCCACAAGCTGGAGATCCGGGACGCGTACGGGCAGCCGCAGCTGGTGCTGACGCGCCCCTCGAAGATCCTCAAGTCCAAGGTGATCGTGGCGCGTCCCGACGGCCGGCCGGTCGGTGAGATCGTGCAGCAGAACGCCATCGGGAAGATCAACTTCGCGATGCTGGCCGAGGGCCGGCAGATCGGCGCCATCAAGGCCGAGAACTGGCGCGCCTGGGACTTCGCGATCGTGGACCACACCGATGCCGAGGTCGCCCGGATCACCAAGACCTGGGAGGGCCTGGCGAAGACCATGTTCACCACCGCGGACAACTACGTCCTGCACATCCACCGGCAGCTCCCCGACCCGCTGCTGAGCCTGGTCGTCGCGACTGCGCTCACCGTCGACACCGCTCTCAAGCAGGATGCCCGCGGCCTTGGCTGACCACGGCCCGCACGGCGGGCACCACCCACTCGACCGGCCCGGCCGCTACGTCCTGGGGATCGACTCGGGCGGCTCGGGGCTGCGGATCGCCGTCGCCCGCGCCGACACCCCCGAGGCCCGGCCGCTGGCCACGTACACCTCGCACGAGCCGGTCCGCACCGGGCGGAACGGTATCGACGCGGAACATCTGCTGTCCCAACTGATGCCCGCGGCACAGGAGTTGCGGCAGGAGACCGGTGCGGACCGGTTCTCGGCGGTCTGTGTGGGCGCCGCCGGGATGGGCACCCTCGGACAGGATCTGCGCGCCAGACTGCCCGCCGCGCTGGCCACCGCGTTCGGTGTGCGGCACCTCGCGCTCGCGACGGACGCCGTCACCGCCTACGCCGGAGCGCTGGGCCAGCGGCCCGGTGCCGTGGTGGCCGCGGGCACCGGCATGGTCGCCGTGGGCACGGACCTGACCGCGGCGGGCGGCTGGCGCCGCGCCGACGGCTGGGGCCATCTGCTGGGCGACTGCGGCGGCGGTGCCTGGATCGGCCGCGCCGGCCTGAAGGCCGCGATGCGCGCGTACGACGGGCGGTCGGGTGGTTCGGACACCCTGCTGGCCCGCGCGGAGGCGGTGTTCGGGCCGGTGGCCGGTCTGCCCGGCGCGCTGTATCCGCGGACCGACCGGCCCGCCGTCCTGGCCTCGTTCGCCCCGGAGGTCGCGCGCTGCGCCGCCGAGGACGCGGTGGCCGCGGGCATCCTGCGGGCCGCCGCGGACCATATCGCCGACGCCGCGGCCGCGGTCTGCCCGCCGGGGACCGGTGGCACGGTGGCGTTCACTGGTGGCCTGTTCCGGATGGGCGAACCGCTGCTCGCTCCGCTGCGCGGCGCGCTCGCCGAGCGGCTGCCGGAGGCCCACCGGACGCCGGCCGCGGGAAGCCCGCTGGACGGGGCGCTGACCATCGCCGCGGCGCTGGCCCGCGACCGCCTGCTGCTGCCCGCCGACGTGAAGTTGTTGCAGATCACGCGGCCCGCGGAGTGACGGCGTCACCATGACGCGCGGGATAAATCGGGACGGATACCGCCCGACCGAACCCTCCCTCCGCGCCCGGGTGACCGGAGGCATTAGCATGCGACGCCATGAGTTCCCCCACTGGGCCCGCACCCGGCTCGCCCCATTTCGACGACGCACCCCCGAGCCCGGGAGCCGCTTCTGGCCTGCCTGTACGTATGCCGCGCGCGCGGCAGTCCGGCCGCCACCGCAGGCCGGAGCCGCTCGCCGCACCCGAGGGCGCACCCGCCCTGGTGCTGGCCGTGCCCGGCACCCCCACCCCCGCCGCCCGTGAGCTGGCGGAAGACGTCTCCAGCATCGCCCGTTCCGAACTGCCCGGCCTCGATGCCCGCATCGGCTATGTCGATGGCGGCGGCGAGTTCCCGGCGCTGGAGGCCGTGCTGGCACACGCCGCCGCCGAGCACAGGGTGCGGGCGGGCAACGACGGGCAGCCCGCCCGGCCCGGTCCCGCCGCCGTGGTCGTACCGCTGCTGGCCGGGCCGGACAGTGGTCTGCTGCGGCGGATACGCCAGGCGATGATGAACAGCGGCTCCGGCGCCGAACTGACCGATGTCCTGGGCCCGCACCCGCTGCTGGCCGAGGCGCTGCACGTGCGGCTGTCCGAGGCGGGTCTCGCGCGCGCCGACCGGGCGCGGCTGTTCACGGTCACCACGGCCGCGGACGGCATCATTCTCGCCACCGTGGGCGGCGAGGAGGCCGTACAGGCCGCCGGGATCACCGGCATGCTGCTCTCCGCGCGGCTGGCCGTCCCGGTGCTGGCCGCCGCGCTGGACGAGGAGGGCGCCATCTCCCGTACGGCGGAGCAGCTGCGTACCTCCGGCTCGCAGCAGCTGGCGCTGGCTCCGTACCTGATCGGCCCGGAGATCGCCGACGGTCTGCTGGGGGCGGCCGCGGCGGAGGCGGGCTGCGCGTCGGCCGAGGCGCTGGGCGCGTACGGTGCCGTGGGCCGGCTGGTGCTGTCGAACTACGCGGCGGCGCTGGGCATCCCGCTGCCGCAGCAGTCGGGGCTGGCCGCACCGGTCCGTTAGCAAGTACCGCACACCCTCGAAGGCCGCCTCGCGCAGACCGCGCGGGGCGGCCCTTCGCGTTCTCCGGGCGAGTCCGGAGACCGGGCACCCGCCGGCCGGAAACCACCGGATGGCCAACCCACCGGCCGACCGGAAACCACCGGCCGGAACGGCGCGGGCGTCCGGCCGACAGGGCCGCTGCGGGAGCCCGCGCGGGCTGTTCCGCACCGGACCGGCGTACGGCCGTGAGCGGCCCGTTCAGGGCTTCTGAACAGGGCTTCCGGGCAGGGCTTGCGGGCAGGGCTTGCGGGCAGGGCTTGCGCATCGGCCGGCGCGACCGCTCACCCGGAGAGTTCCTCTTCCGCATTTCGCGCCGGCCGAGGTGGGCGGAGCGGTCTACGTTCGGGCGGAGGCCGTCCACCGGCCCCGCGCTCCTCGTACACCGGGGAGGCCGCCCGCAGAAGGAGGGTCTGTGTCGAACACCGATGTCGTCCGCGCGTGCTTCACGAGCTATCCCGCCCAGGACCGAACCGCCATGGAACGGCTGCTCGCCGAGGACTTCGTCTTCACGAGTCCGCAGGACGACCACATCGACAAGGCCACGTTCCTCGAACGCTGCTTCCCCACGGCCGGCCGTCTCCGGTCCCAGGTGGTCCTCGACGCCGTCCCCCTCGATGGCGACGAGGTCTTCGTCCGGTACGAGTACGAGTTGAAGACCGGCGCCCGGCATCGCAACGTCGAGGTGATGACGGTGCGGGACGGCCGGATCACCGAGACCCAGGTGTATTTCGGCGGGCTGTACCCGCAGAGGTGAGCGGGCCTTTGCACGGGAGTGAGCGAGCCTCAGGAGTGGAGCGGGCCGGGAGGGAGGTGAACCGGCCCGGCGGTCAGGCGAACACCACGCAGGAGGCGGCCGGCGCCGGGACGGAGCCCGCGTGGGCGGGGATGCCGGTGTGCGGGTCGAGGGTGAACCACGTGACGTCCCCGGAGCGTTCGTTGGCGACGTAGAGGTACCGGCCGGCGGGGTGGAGTGCCAGGTCGCGGGGCCAGTGGCCGCCGCAGGGCACGGTCGTGACCAGGGTCGCGGTGTCGCCCGCCGGGTCCAGGGCCAGGACGGAGATGCTGTCGTGGCCCCTGTTGGCGGTCCAGATGAACCGGCCGTCCCCGGAGACGACCAGTTCGGAGGGGAAGGTTTCGGCCACGGAAGCCGTGTCGGGGAGCAGTTGGCTCTCCCCCACCGGCGTGAGGGTGCCGCGGGCGGCGTCCCAGCGGCAGACCGTGACCGTCGGGTCGAGTTCGTTGACGACGTAGGCGCGGTCCCCGCGCGGGTGGAACGCGAGGTGGCGCGGGCCGCTGCCGGGCCGCAGCGGCACCTCGGCGTGTACGGTCAGCGTCCCGCCGGTGGCGTCGAGGGCACAGACCCGGACCGAGTCCGTACCGAGGTCGACGCTCAGCAGCCACCGGCCACCGGGGTCCGGCAGCACGGCGTGTGCGTGCGGTGCCTCCTGACGGTCCGTCCGCGGGCCGCCGCCTCGGTGCGTGAGCACGGTGGCGAGGTCGCCGAGTGTGCCGTCGGCCCGTACCGGAAACGTGCTGACGCTGCCGGAGCTGTAGTTGGCGGTGACCAGGTGGCCGGCGGCGAGCGTGAGGTGCGTGGGGGCGGCGCCGCGTACGGAGACGGCCGGGGCGAGCAGTGCGGGCCCCTCGGGGGTGAGGGCGAAGGCGGCGGCGGCGCCGTCCGGGGTCTCGCTGACCGCGTAGAGGTGGCGGCCGTCGGGGCTCGGGGCCAGGTAGGACGGGTTGGTGACGACGTCGGTGGAGTGCAGCGGGGTGAGTGCGCCGGTCTCCCGGTCGACGGCCGCGGTGGTGATGCCGAGACCGCCTGCCGTCGTGAAGGATCCGATGTATGCCCGTCGGCCGCTGTCCGTCGTCACCGCTGGTCGCCCTTCGTCCGCCTGCCCGTCGAGCGCCTGCCCGTCGAGATGCCCGGGTGACGCTAACAGCTGGGGTCAAGACCGCTTCGGGGGGTGGCTGAATCCTGCCGCACGCGCTCCCCGGACCTGCCTCAGGACGCCGCGAACGGGGCGCGCGGTGAGCTGCGGACGGGCTGGGCGAGGGCGGTGAGGGCGGATTCCAGGCCGTGGAGGTGGGCCAGGGCGCGTTCGGCACCGGGGTGGTGGTGCGGGGCCGCGCTCAAGGAGGCGGGCGGGGCGGCACCGGGTTCCGCGCCGGGTGCGAACAGGCTCCCGACGACGGCCTCGACGCGTTGGCAGGCGGCCGTCAGCCGGGCGTCGTGCGAGGCGGCCGGATCGGCGGCGACCTCGGCCAGTCCCCTGACCTGCGCGGCACAGTCGTCCAGACAGGCCAGGACCTGGCGGGCGCGTGCCGTGCGGTGCCGCAGCGGGTTGAGCGGGTGCAGCAGGGGCGCGAGCGAGAGCCGGACCCTGGCCAGGAGGAGTTCGAGTTCGGCGACGTGTGAGGACGGGTCGGCACCCGCGTCACCGGCGAGTCGGCGGGCGGAGACGGCGGTGCAGTCCCGTACGCAGCGCACGGCGCGCTGGATCCACCCGTCGGTCGCGGCGTGGGTGGTGACGGGCACGACGACGGCGACGGCGAGCGCGGCGGCGAGCGCGCCGACGGCGGTCTGTTCGAGGCGGAGCGTGAGGAGCCCGGGGTGCAGCGCGCCGAGCAGGCCGTAGAGCAGGCCGGCCATGACGGTGACGAAGAAGACCATCCAGGTGTACGAGACCGCGGCCGTGTAGAAGATCCCGAAGACGCAGACGGCGACGAGGACAGCGGTCGGGGCCGGTGCGCTGTGCAGCGGTACGGCGGTGAGCAGTCCGGCGGCGATGCCGGCGACCGTGCCGAGGACCCGGCGGAAGCCGCGGACCAGGGTCTCGCCACGCGATGCGGTGTTCACGAAGATCCACCAGACGGTGCCCACGGCCCAGTACCAGCGGTCCGCCGACAGGGCGTGACCGACGCCGAGCGCGACGGCGCAGGCCACGGTCGCCTGCATCGCCTGGCGCGTGGTCGTACGGGCCAGACCGCGGCCGGCCTGCGGCGCGGGAGCGGCGGGCGGCGGCATACGGCGTTCGTAACACCAGGCGCCGAACCGGACGGCCGAGGAGACGATCAGGGAGAGGGCGATGGCCGCGGACAGCTCGGGCAGCCGGGCCGGTACCGCGTGCAGGAACTGCGCCATGAAGAAGGTCATGAACGCGAAGACACCCAGGGCATGCCCGCGCGGTCCCCAGCGGCGTGCGTAGACCCCCGCGCCCACGACGGCGAGGAACGCGGCATCGCGCGCCGGCGGGATGTCGTGCAGCACCGTCGCCAGTACGAGCACCGGCAAGCCCACGACCGGCAGCAAGGCCGTGGTCACCGCCTGGCCGCGGACCGTGGCGTCGGTGACCGTGAAGAGCGCGAGCAGCGCGGCGAGGCCGCCGGCGATGGCCGCGACGAGCGAGTGACCTGCCAGACCCGAGACGATCACGGCCGACCCGATGCCGGCGACGCCCCGGCACGCGGCGCGCAGCCGCAGCCGTCCCGGGTCCGGAGCCACGAACATCCTCTTCAGCACTACTTCCCGCTCCCTGCCTCCGGCACGAAAAAGGCGCCGCGGGATCCGCAGCGCCATCGACGGGACCATCACACCATCCTGACGCCCACTGGCTCAACAGATACCGAGATTGCTGTGCCATTGGTACAGCGATCGCCCGGCCACTGGGCCGGGAGACGGCCAACGGACCACAACCATGGACAAGCGAGACGGCGCGTCGAACGAGCGGTCCTTCACGCCGGGGATGCCCGCTGAAGACCGGGAGCGGCCAAGCCGCCAAGCAGGGCTCGGCGGCACCAGCCGTAACGGGCTCGGGACAGGCCCCCGCCGCCGTAACGCCCTGGGGGAGCACACACCGTCACCACCCTCCCCGTTTCACCCGAGAACTGGCGACGGTTGACTGCGCGAGCTCACCAGCATCAAGCCCCTTCTCCGAGCGCCGGCCAGGAACGGGCCTCGGCCGTGGCCTTCAACTCCTTCAGCCACTCCTCAAGCCCTCCGCCGAGGTACTTGACGGAGGTGGGCACATCCGCTTCTACCTGGTCACCGGCCCAGGTCTCTTCCGTCTGTACGAGGACACCGCCCGGGACCTTGGTGAAGTTCCAGACGTGGACGCCCCTGTCGATGCGCAGCCCCTTGCCTGTCGCGGGCCCGGTCCAGCGGATGCACTGGCCGTGCTTGAGCTGCCGGACGGTCGAGGTGATGGTCAGGGTGGTGGCGGGCGTCGTGGAAGTGGCGGGCGCCGGGGTGGTCCACCGGAACCGCGAGCCCTTCCGCAGCGGGCCCGGGTCCAGTCGCTTCATGCTGGTGACGGGCGCCTGCCACGAGGGCCAGTTCTCCACATCGGTCTGTAGATTCCAGATGGTGCGCAGCGGCGCGTGGATGACGGTCGAGGTCCGGTATCGGATCTTGGCAGCGGAGTCGACGCCTTTCCCCCGGCAGGTCAACGAAGCACCCACGCGGTCGGCGTGGTCGGCCTTGCCTGCCTGGCTGGGCGCGGCGGCCTGACCGGGCACCGCGGCCTGACTGGGCACCGCGGCGGCGCCGAGTATGCCGGCGGCGGCCAGCGGGATCGCCAGCAGGTTGGCACACACGCGGTGGGCGGTCCGCGAGGGGGCGGGGCGGGCTTGCTGGTTCGGCGCGTCGGGCATGGTTCTCCTCATTCCGTACGTGGACCGGCGACCATCGCATTACTGCCACTTGCGATGGTTAGAAGCTATAACAAGGAGAGTGGCGCTGCCTAGCCTTGGCTTCCAGGACGTGCGGATTCCCCAGGGCCGCACCCTGTCCGGGTGCAACTGAGCCCGCCGGTCGGCCACTTCGGCGCCCAGCAGGCACAGAGCATCCGTTCAGTCGAGGACCGCGGTAGCTTCGATCTCGACCAGATGGTCGGGTATGTCCAGTGCCGCTACGCCCAGCAGCGTGGCCGGCGGGACCGGGGCGACCCCCAGTTTCGCGGCCGCCCGGGAGATCCCCTCCAGGAGCCGGGGCATCTTGTCGGGGGTCCAGTCGACGACGTAGACGGTCAGTTTCGCCACGTCGTCGAAGGAACCACCGGCCTCGGCCAGGGCGGTGCCGATGTTGAGGTAGCACTGCTCGACCTGCGCGGCGAGGTCGCCTTCGCCGATCGTGGCCCCCGCCGCGTCCCAGGCGACCTGCCCGGCGACGAAGACCAGTTTCGAACCGGATGCGATCGACACCTGCCGGTAGACGTCGGTCTCGGGCAATCCGCCGGGGTTCACCAGGGTGATGGCCATGGCTGCCTGCCTCCTTGTCGTGAGAGACCCCTGTGGTCTCTTGTGGCTACTCAGGAACCGTAGGAGAGTGGCCGCTGACATGGAAGAACGCACTTTTCGGTGACGGGGGAACCTCATGGTGACCAAGCAGTTCAAGGGCTCGTCCAAGGACGAAGCAGACCTGACACGCGCGGACTCGTTGGCGCGGGAGATCTTCTCGGACATCGCCAACAAGTGGGCGCTCCTGATCACCGAAACCGTGGGTGAACGCACCTTGCGCTTCACCGAGCTGCGCAACGAGATCGAGGGCATCAGCCACAAGATGCTCACCCAGAACCTGCGCATGCTGGAGCGCAACGGCCTGGTCGAGCGATGCGTGCACCCCACCGTGCCGCCGCGGGTCGAGTACACCCTCACGGAGCCGGGTCGAGCCCTGCGCGCGACAGTTGACGGAATGTGCGACTGGACCCACCGGTACCTCGGCCACATCGAGACCGCCCGCCGCCAATTCGACGTCTGACTGCCGGCGCACGCGCATGCCCGGGCCCCACTCGGGCGGTTCGCCGGGCCGGCCGTACGGGGCGCGCTCTTGGCTTTGGCCGGAGTCGGGATGCGGTTCCGTGGGGCTGGCGGTCCGGCAGAGACGTTCGCGTCACGCATGCGCAACTGACCGATCAGCGGCTGGAGTTCGGTCCGGTCCTCCCTGCCGGTCGGCGGGCTCGGCCCGTACCCTGGGCGGCTGCTTGTGCAGTTCCAGGGGGTGGTCCGGCGGTTCCGGGCAGGGCCGTCGGGGGCGGGAGATGCCCGAGCGGTTCGGTGCCTGGCGGTCCGTCCGACGAGGGAGTCATGGCCGCTCCGGAGGAAGCGCTGCCGCCCGGCGCAGCTTGCCCTGACTGCCGGACAGGCCGCCGGCACCCCCCGGTTCACCCCCGTCGGGAAGGTACGGGTCCGGCCCCCGGTCGGCCGTACCCGTACCCGGCCCGACGCAGTCGCCGACGACAGGCACACCCCTCCCGCGCCCGCCACGCCTCCCGCGCTCACGGCGCCCACCTGTGCGAACGCCGTATCGAAGCAAGCGGTCATCCCGGAGAGGAAGGACCAGGAGGAAGGACCAGGCCGCCAACCACGGGAAGCAAGGGCAGTCGGGGTGGCCGACGAGACATCGCCACCCGCTACGGCAGAACCCCGGGAGCCACCTCGCCGTAGTCCACCTCCGCGCCACGACAGGCCGACGTCAACGCCCCCGGTACGCACCCCGGGTGGATCACTCGGCCGCGATCGGTCCGAGGTAGGTACCGCCGGAGACGTCGATGGTCTGGCCGGTCACCCAGCGCCCCTGCGGACCCGCCAGGAAGCCCACCACGTCCGCGACGTCCTCCGGTTCACCGATCCGCCCGAGCGCGGTGATCGACTCAAGTTCGGCCGACGCCTCGGGAACCGTGGTGAAGCCGGCGGTCATGTCGGTCCGCACCACCCCGGGGGTGACCGTGTTCACGGTGATGCCACGCCGGCCCAGCTCGTTGGCGAGCGAGGGGCCGAGGGCCGCCAGCGCCGCCTTGGTGACGGTGTAGCCGATCTGGCCGGGGGCCGCGATCCGGATGGCCGCCGAGCCCATGTTGACGATCCGTCCGCCGTCCCGCAGCAGCGGCAGCGCCCGCTGGACCACGAAGATCGGCGTGCTCACGTTGACCGCCACCAGCCGCTCGAACTCCTCCTCGGTGAGCTGCCCGATCGAACTGACCGAGTGGATGCCCGCGTTGTTCACCAGGATGTCCAGGCCGTCCGCGCCGTGGTCCGCCAGCCCGGCGGTGAGCCCCTCGAACAACCGGTCCACCGCACCGCTCTCGCCGAACCGGGACTGCACCGCGAACGCCCGGCCGCCGGCCTCAGTGATCCGCCCCACGGTCTCCGCGGCGGCCGCGTCGTCGCCGCCGTAGTGGACCGCGACCAGCGCACCGTCGGCGGCGAGCCGCAGGGCGACCGCGCGCCCGATCCCGCGCGAGCCGCCCGTCACCAGTGCGGTCCTGCCGTCCAGTTCCCCCATGATCGCCTCTCCTCTCGTGATGCCCCGGTCGAACCCAGGAACGATTCAATCTACCCAGTTCGGAGAAGGCGTGTGCGGCAAGTAGGGGTGGAGGCCGCCCGCCTGACAGCTGTCTGCACCTCATCTCCCGCCCCGGCGCACTACCCGCCCGTCGCCGGCACCGCCCGCTGTCCCGGTCCCGCGTACGAGGCCAGGGGGCGGATCAGGGCGTTGTGGGCGAGCTGTTCGGTGATGTGGGCGGTCCAGCCGGTGATGCGGCTCATCACGAAGATCGGGGTGAAGGTGGGGGTGTCGAAGCCCATCAGGTGGTAGGCGAGGCCGGCGGGGTAGTCGAGGTTGGGGTGGATGTCCTTGCGGGTGAGCACGGCGTCGCGCAGGGCCGCGTGGAGCGCGGCCAGGCGGGTCGTCCCGGGGTCGGCGGCGCGGGTCACCAGGCGGTCCAGGGCGGCCTGCATGATGGGGACGCGGGAGTCGCCGTGCTGGTAGACGCGGTGGCCGAAGCCCATGATCTTGCGCTTGGCGGCCAGGGCCTCGTCGAGCCATTCCGCGGCGCGTTGCGGGTCGTCGATCTCCTCCAGCATGTGCATCACGGCCTCGTTGGCCCCGCCGTGCAGCGGGCCCTTGAGGGCCCCGATGGCGGCGGTGACCGCGCTGTAGAGGTCGGAGAGGGTGGAGGTGACGACCCTGGCCGTGAACGTCGAGGCGTTGAAGCTGTGTTCGGCGTACAGGATGAGCGAGATCTCGAAGCAGCGGACCACCTCGGGAGCGGGCACGCTGCCGAAGCACATCTGGAAGAAGTTCTGGGCGTAGCCGAGTTCGGGGTGCGGCGGGATCGGGTCCAGGCCCCGGCGGCGGCGCTGGTCGGCGGCGACCACGGTGGGCAGTTTCGCCAGCAGGGTCAGGGACTTGGCGTGGTGGGCGGCGAGGCTGCCGTCGTCCTCGGTGGGGTCCTCGGCGCCGAAGAAGCTGACCGCGGTGCGCAGCACGTCCATCGGATGGCACGTCTCGGGCAGTCTGGCGAGCAGTTCGGAGGTGGTGCGGTCCAGGGGGCGGAGGGCGCTTTCCCGGGCCCGGAAATCGCGTAGCTGGGCAGCGTCGGGGAGTTCGCCGTACCACAGCAGGTGGGCGACTTCCTCAAAGGAGCGGTGGGCGGCCAGGTCCTGGACGGGGTAGCCGCGGTAGGTGAGGGAGTTGGTCTCCGGGATCACGGTGGAGATCGCGGTGGTGTCGACGACGACGCCGGCGAGGCCGCGGTGGATCTCGGGTGTGGTGGTGGTCATGGCGTGGCCTCCGGTGCGGGTCAGGTGCCGGGCGGGAGTGTGAAGTCGAAGACGGCGGAGTCGAAGGTGGCGTACTCCTCGTAGCCGAGCACCTCGTAGAGCCGGGACCGGGTCTGTATCCGGGGCAGGAGGGATTCCTGGGTGCCCTCGGCGGCGAGGGTGCGCAGTCCGTCCTCGATCGCGCCCATCGCGAGGCGGAAGAGGGTGACGGGGTAGAGCGCGATGTTGTAGCCGAGGTTCTCCAGGGTGCGCGCGTCGAGGAGCCTGCTCTTGCCGAACTCGGTCATATTGGCCAGCAGCGGGACGTCGACGGCCGCGCGGAACGCCTCGAACTCGGCCTCGTCCGCGAGCGCTTCGGGGAAGATCGCCTCGGCACCCGCGTCCACGTACGCCTTGGCCCGGTCGATCGCGGCGGCGAGTCCTTCCACGGTGCGGGCATCGGTGCGGGCCATGAGGAGGAAGTCGGGGTCGCGGCGGGCGTCGGCGGCGGCCCGCACGCGGCGGGCCATCTCCTCGCGGGGCACGACGCCCTTGCCGTCGAGGTGACCGCAGCGCTTGGGGTTGACCTGGTCCTCCAGATGCAGGCCGGCGAGTCCGGCGTCCTCCATGAGCTGCACGGTGCGGGCGGCGTTCATGGGTTCGCCGAAGCCGGTGTCGGCGTCGATGAGCGCGGGCAGGTCGGTGACCCGGGTGATCTGCTGTGCGCGGGCGGCGGTCTCGGTGGAGGTGGTCAGGCCGATGTCGGGCAGTGCGAGGTCGGCGGCGAGCACGGCTCCGGAGAGATAGACGGCGTCGAATCCGGCCTCCTGGACGAGCCGCGCCGAGTACGGGTTGATGGCGCCCGGCATCCTCAGCAGACGGCCGGAGGCGAGGTGTTCGCGGAGGGCGCGGCGGCGGGACGCGGGGGTGGTGCGGGTGTGCAGCATCAGAACAGGCCCTTCGGGAGCTGTGCGTCGTATGCGGCGACCGCGTCCGTGTCGACGGCGGGGAACAGCGCGTCGAGGCCGTCGCTGTCCAGTTCGGCGAGGTGCCCGGCGGCGGCCAGGAACCTCTCCTGGCCGGCGGCGGCCACGATCCCCTCCGTCAGCGCGCGGAACTTGGCCGTGTATCCGGTCCGGTCGAAGGGGCGGGCCCCGGCGGGGTGTGCGTCGGCGACCGCGAGTTCGTCCTCGATGACGGTGCCGTCCGCGAGCGTGACCACCGCGCGTCCGCCGAACGCCCGGTGTGCCGGGTCGGGGTCGTGGTAGCGGCGGGTCCACTCGGGGTCCTCGACGGTGGAGATCTTCTGCCACAGGGCGACGGTCGAGGGCCGCTGCGCCCGTTCGGGGGCGTAGGAACGCTCGTGGTGCCAGCCGCCGTCCTCCAGGGCGACGGCGAAGATGTACGGCACCGAGTGGTCGAGGGTCTCGCGACTGGCCGTGGGGTCGTATTTCTGCGGGTCGCCGGAGCCGGAACCGATGACGTGGTGGGTGTGGTGGCTGGTGTGCAGGACGATCTCGCGGACGTTCTCCAGGGGTCCGGTCCGCTCCCGGAGCCGCCGGGCGAGGTCGATGACGGCCTGCGCCTGGTACTCGGCGGAGTGTTCCTTGGTGTAGGTGTCGAGGATGCCCCGGCGCGCTTCGCCGGGCTCCGGCAGGGAGACCGTGTACGCGCTGTCGGGGCCGTCCAGCATCCAGGCGAGGAATCCGTCCTCGCCCTCGTAGATCGGTGAGGGGGAGCCTTCGCCGCGCATGGCCCGGTCGACCGCCTCGATGGCGGCCTTGCCGGCGAAGGCTGGGGCGTACGCCTTCCAGCTGGAGATCTCGCCCTTGCGGGACTGCCGGGTCGCGGTGGTGGTGTGCACCGCCTGCTGGACGGCCTGACAGGTGGTCGCGGTGTCCAGCCGCAACAGGGCGCCGATGCCGCAGGCGGTCGCCGCGCTGAGGTGGGCGACGTGGTCGATGCGGTGCCGGTGCAGGCAGATGCCCTTGACCAGCGCGACGTGGATCTCGTACGCGGCGACGACGGCCCGCAGCAGATCCGCGCCGCCGCGTCCGGTGTGCTGGGCGACGGCGAGCAGCGGCGGGATGTTGTCGCCGGGATGGGAGTAGTCGGCGGCCAGGAACGTGTCGTGGAAGTCCAGCTCGCGCACGGCCGTGCCGTTGGCCCAGGCCGCCCACTCCGGTGACACCCGGGTATCCGCGGCGGTGCCGAAGAGCGAGGCACCGGGGGCGGCCCGGTGGGTGAGCGCCTGGGCGCGGGCGACCGCGACGGGGCGGCGGCGCAGGGAGGCGAGGGCGACCGAGGCGTTGTCGATGACCCGGTTGACCGCCATCGCCGCGGCTTCGGGGTCGAGGTCGGGGGCGTCCTGGGTGCCGGTGGCCACGGCCGCCAGTTTCCAGGCGAGCTGCTCCTCGCGGGGCAGCCGGTCGGCACTGGGGTGGACGCGTACCTGGTGATCGATCACGGGGCTCCTCGCGGCGTGCGGTGGTTCGGTGTACCGGATTCAGTCTTCCCCTCGCGCCACCGCGGCGCGACAGCTCCACAGTGCGGAATCCTGCCGTCCATGAGCTGCGAATCTGCGAATCCTGCAAAAGGTGCGGATGCTGCCTTCGCAGCACGGAGCGCAGGAGAGGACCTGGTCACCGCGATGGGACGGCCCGCAGGACGGAAGATCTACGCCCACGCCAAACTGCGCAGACTGCGCCGTGAGCGGGGCATGAACCAGGTGGAGCTGGCCCGCGCCCTGGGGCTGTCCACCAGCTATCTGAACCAGATGGAGCACAGTCAGCGCCCCCTCACCGCTCCGGTGCTGCTGCGGATCGCCGAGGTGTTCGGCGTCGATCCGGAGTTCTTCTCCGAGGCCGACGAGGAGCGGCTCGCCACCGCGCTGCGGGCGGCCCTGGGGGACGAGGCGTGCGGCGCCCCGGTGCCGCAGGAGGAGGCCGCCGATGTCGCGCGCGACCATCCCGAGGTCGCCCGCGCACTCGTCGCGCTGCATCAGCGCTACCGGGACGCCGCCGAACGGGTCGTCGCGCTCGCCGCTCCGGAGGACACCGCGGCCCTGCTGCCCATCGAGCCCCACGACGAGGTACGGGATTTCTTCTACGCCCACCACAACCACTTCGGTGATCTGGACGCCGCGGCCGAGCGGACCGCCGCGAGCCTGGGTCTCGGTCCGGCGGGGCGGGCGGCCGACGCGCTCGTGGACCTGCTCGCCGTCCGGTATCGCGTCAAGGTGGTCCAGGCCGATCCCGAACGGTCGGCCGACGCCCGGCACTTCGACGCCGGCAGCGGGCTGCTCCTGCTGTCACCGTGGCTCAGCGAGGGGCAGCGCGCCTTCCAGCTCGCCACCCAGCTCGCCCTCCTGGAACATGCCGCGCTGCTGGACGCCCTGGTGGCGGGCAGCGCACTCGGCTCGTCCCGGTCGGCGGGGCTGGCCCGGATCGGGCTGGCCAACTACTTCGCCGGCGCCCTGCTCATGCCGTACACCGCCTTCCACCGGGCCGCCGAGGAACTGCGTTACGACATCGAACTGCTCCAGGCCCGTTTCGGTGTCGGCTTCGAGACCGTGTGCCACCGGCTCTCCACCCTCCAGCGCACCGGCCACCGCGGCGTGCCCTTCTCCTTCCTGCGCGCCGACCGGGCCGGCAACATCTCCAAGCGGCAGTCCGCCACCGACTTCCACTTCTCCCGGCTCGGCGGCACCTGTCCGCTCTGGACGGTGTACGAGGCGTTCTCGGCCCCCGGCCGCATCCTCACGCAGGTCGCCGAAATGCCCGACGGCAAGCGGTACTTCTGGGTGGCCCGCACCGTCACCCGGGGCGGCTTCGGACACCGGGCGCCGCGCGCCGAGTTCGCCGTCGCGCTGGGCTGCGAACTCCGGCACGCCCAGCGCCTGGTGTACGCGGCGGGCATCGCCCTGGACGATCCGGGCTCCGCGACGCCGATCGGGCTGGGCTGCCGCATCTGTGAACGCCGGGACTGCGCCCAGCGGGCCCGGCCCCCGGCCGGCGGACGGCTGGCCGTCGACCCGGACCGGCGTACGCATGTGCCCTATCCGGTGATCGCGGACAGCTGAGCCGCTCGGGCGGCGACCGGGCCTGGCGGGGAACGGGGTGCGTGCGCCGGACGCGGGCCGCCGGCTCGGTCAGGTCTCCGCCCCCGAACCCCATACCGCGAGGTCAGTTGGCGGTGCACCATCAGGGGCGGCAGGCCGGGGGTGGACTTACTAGGACGTCCAACTATATGGTCGGGGCGAAGGCCCGCGGTGCAGGGAAGCCGGTGTGATTCCGGCGCGGTCCCGCCACTGTGACCGGGGAATACGCTCTTCGAGCTGGACAGGCCACTGACGGAGAAGTCCGTCGGGAAGGCCGGGGAGCGTGTGCTGATCCGGGAGTCAGGATACCTGCCGCGGGATGTTCCGTGTTGTCCACGAGGATGGAGCAGACACGCATGGCACCGGTGTGTATCCACGATTCTGGTGATCCGGCCCGGCGAGCACCGACAGCTCCCGCCTGAGGGCCGCCGAGCCCCGGGACTCCCCTGCTGAGCGGCCACCCTGCCGTACGCACCTGACCCGGTCGGCTCGCCGCCCTCCATGCCGTTCTCCCGCACCGCAGGTCCGCGCGCTCAGCCGCGCGCGTTCCGTGCCGTGTGGCCGTCCTCGGACCTCACCTGACGAGAGCAGGTACCCATGGCCCGTGAACATGTCCGCGCAGTCGCACGTGAGTTGACCCATTTCATCGGCGGAAAGCACACCCCGGGGACGTCGGGGGCGTTCGGCGATGTGTACGACCCCAATACCGGCGAAGTGCAGGCCCGTGTCCCGCTCGCCGACCGGGCGGAGACCGAGGCGGCGATCGCCGACGCCGCCGAGGCACAGCGCGGGTGGGGCGAGTGGAATCCCCAGCGCCGCGCGCGTGTGCTGCTCCGTTTCCTCCAGCTCGTCGAGGCCGAGCGGGACTCCCTGGCGCGACTGCTCTCCGCCGAGCACGGCAAGACGGTGGCGGACGCCCACGGTGACCTGCAACGCGGCCTGGAGGTCGTCGAGTTCGCCGCGGGCATTCCGCACCTGCTGAAGGGAGATTTCACCGACAACGCGGGGACCGGCATCGACGTGCACTCCCTGCGCAGCCCGATCGGTGTCGTCGCCGGCATCACCCCGTTCAACTTCCCGGCCATGATCCCGCTGTGGAAGGCCGCACCGGCGATCGCCTGCGGCAACTCCTTCCTCCTCAAGCCGTCCGAGCGCGACCCGTCCGTGCCGCTCCGCCTCGCCGAGCTGTTCCTGGAGGCGGGGCTGCCACCGGGCGTCCTGAACGTCGTGAACGGTGGCAAGGAGGCGGTCGACACCCTCCTCGAAGACCCGCGGGTCGGCGCGCTCGGCTTCGTGGGCTCCACGCCGATCGCCGCGCACATCTACGCCACCGCCGCCGCGCACGGCAAGCGCGCCCAGTGTTTCGGCGGCGCCAAGAACCACATGATCGTGATGCCGGACGCCGACCTCGACCAGGCGGTGGACGCGCTGATCGGCGCGGGCTACGGCTCGGCCGGCGAGCGGTGCATGGCCATCTCCGTCGCCGTGCCGGTCGGCGAGCGCACCGCCGACGCCCTGGTGGCGCGCCTCAAGGAGAGGATCGGCGCGCTGCGCATCGGCCGCAGTGACGACCCCGAGGCGGACTTCGGGCCCCTGGTGAGCCGCGACGCCCTGGAGCGGGTCCGTTCGTATGTGGATCTCGGGGTCGAGGAGGGTGCCGAACTCGTCGTCGACGGGCGGGACTTCCGCCTCGCCGGGCACGAGAGCGGATTCTTCGCCGGCGCGTCCCTCTTCGACCGGGTCACCCCGGCCATGCGGATCTACCAGGAGGAGATCTTCGGCCCTGTCGTGTCGGTCGTACGCGCGGCGGATTACGAGGAGGCGCTGCGGCTGCCCAGCGAGCATCCGTACGGCAACGGCGTGGCCATCTTCACCCGGGACGGCGACACCGCGCGCGACTTCACCCGCCGGGTGAACACGGGCATGGTCGGTGTGAACGTGCCGATCCCGGTGCCCGTCGCGTACCACACCTTCGGCGGCTGGAAGCGGTCCGGCTTCGGTGACCTCAACCAGCACGGCCCCGACGCCATCCGCTTCTACACCCGTACCAAGACCGTCACCTCGCGCTGGCCCTCGGGCACCAAGGAAGGCGCGAGCTTCACCCTCCCCACCATGGGGTGAGCGCGATGACCACCACGATGCTCACCGAGGACCAGCTCGCCCTCGTCGAGACCACCCTGGACTTCGCGCAGGACCACCTGGCGCCGCACGCCGTGACCTGGGACCAGGACAAGCACTTCCCCCTCGACGTGCTGCGCAAGGCCGCGGGGCTCGGGCTCGGCGGCGTGTACGTGCGCGAGGAATCCGGCGGCAGCGGGCTGACCCGCGCCGACGGCGTCCTCGTCTTCGAGACCCTGGCCTCCGGCTGTCCGTCGATCGCCGGCTATCTGTCCATCCACAACATGGTCGCCTGGATGATCGACCACTACGGCGACGACGCCCAGCGCGAGCGGTGGCTGCCCCGGCTGTGTGCCATGGAGGACCTCGGCAGCTACTGCCTCACCGAGCCCGGCACCGGCTCCGACGCCGCCGCGCTGCGCACCCGCGCGGTCCGGGAGGACGATCACTACGTCCTCACCGGCGTGAAACAGTTCATCTCCGGCGCGGGCGCCTCCCAGGTCTACATCGTCATGGCCCGCACCGGCGAGGACGGCCCCCGCGGCGTCTCGGCGTTCCTCGTCGACCGCGACGATCCGGGCCTCTCCTTCGGCCCGAACGAGAAGAAGATGGGCTGGAACGCGCAGCCCACGCGCCAGGTCGTCCTCGATGCGGTCCGCGTACCGGCCGATCGGCTGCTCGGCCACGAGGGCGACGGATTCCGCATCGCCATGAGCGGGCTGAACGGCGGCCGCCTCGGTATCGCGGCCTGCTCACTCGGCGGCGCCCGCACCGCCCTCAACCAGAGCCTGGCGTACCTCGCCGACCGCGAGGCGTTCGGCAAACCGCTCCTCGACGCGCAGGCCCTCCAGTTCCGGCTGGCCGATATGGCCACCGAGCTGGCCGCCGCCCGCGCCCTGGTGCAGCAGGCGGCCCAGGCCCTGGACCGCGGCGATCCGCAGGCGCCGCAGCTGTGCGCCATGGCCAAACAGTTCGCGACCGACACCGGCTACACGGTCGCCGACCGCGCCCTGCAACTGCACGGCGGATACGGCTACCTGAGCGAGTACGGCATCGAGAAGATCGTCCGGGACCTGCGGGTCCACCAGATCCTGGAAGGGACCAACGAGATCATGCGCCTCATCGTGGCCCGCGGCCTCACGGAGGGACTCCGGTGAGCGCCACCGGTGCCACCGACGGTTCCGTCCTTCTCCGCACCGAAGGCCGCGCCGCCCACCTCGTCCTCAATCGCCCCAGGGCACTCAACGCGCTCACCCATGACATGGTGCGGCGCATCGACGCGGCGCTCACGGCCTGGGAGCACGACCCCGCCGTCGAGACCGTGGTGCTGACGGGGGCCGGGGAACGCGGACTCTGCGCGGGCGGCGACATCCGCTCGATCCACGAGGACGTCACCAGCGGGGGCGGTGCCGCCTCCGCCGCGTTCTGGGCGGACGAGTACCGGCTCAACGCGCGCATCGCCCGTTACCCGAAGCCGTATGTCGCCGTGCTGGACGGCATCGTCATGGGCGGCGGCGTCGGCGTCTCGGCGCACGGCGACGTACGGATCGTCACCGAACGCTCCCGCCTGGCCATGCCCGAGACGGGCATCGGCTTCGTCCCCGATGTCGGCGGCACCTATCTCCTGGGCCTCTCCCCCGGCGAACTCGGTACGCACCTGGCGCTGACCGGCGCACAGATCGGCGCCGGTGACGCCCTGCTGTGCGGACTCGCGGACCACTTCGTCCCGTCCCAGGCCCTCCCCCGCTTCCTCGACGACCTCGCGGACGCACCGGTACGGGAGGTGCTCGGCCGGTACGCCGAGGAGGCACCCGCGGGCGAACTGGCGGGCCGGCGGCCCTGGATCGACGCCTGCTACGGCGCCGGCGACGTCGAGGACATCGTCGAGCGTCTGCTGGCGCACGGCGACCCGGCGGCCAAGGAAGCGGCCGAATCCCTGCTGGCCAAATCCCCCACCGCCGTCAAGGTCGCGCTCACCGCGATCCGCCGGGCCCGCGGGCTCGGACCGCTGGAGCGGGTCCTGGCGCAGGAGTTCCGTATCTCCTGCGCCGCCCTGTCCGCCCCGGACCTCGTCGAGGGCATCCGCGCCCAGGTGATCGACAAGGATCGCGCCCCGCGGTGGTCCCCGCGGACTCTCGCCGAGGTGAGCGGGGCAGACGTCGAACGCTACTTCGCGCCATCCATCCACGGCGAACTCCGGCTCGCCGTCTCCGACTCCGCAGAGGAGATGCCCTGGTGAGCGGCGACATCCGCACCATCGGTTTCATCGGTCTGGGTCATATGGGCGGCCCGATGGCCGCGAACCTCGTCAAGGCCGGCCACCGCGTCCTGGGCCACGACATCGTGCCCGAACTGCTCGCCACCGCCGTCGGCACCGGGGTGGAGGCGCCCGGATCGGCCACCGCCACGGCCGCGGCCGCCGATGTGGTGATCACCATGCTGCCCGCGGGGCGCCAGGTGCTCGGCCTGTACGCCGACGAGGGACTGCTCGCCGCGGCCCGGCCGGGCACCCTGTTCATCGACTGCTCGACCATCGACGTCGCCGACGCACGCGCCGCCCACGCCTCCGCCGTCGCCGCCGGGATGCGGGCACTGGACGCACCCGTCTCCGGCGGGGTCGTCGGGGCCGAGGCGGCCACGCTCACCTTCATGACCGGTGGCGGTGCGGCCGAGTTCGCCGAGGCCGAACCGCTGCTGGCCGCGATGGGCAAGAAGGCCGTGCACTGCGGCGGCGAGGGCGCCGGGCAGGCCGCCAAGATCTGCAACAACATGATCCTGGGGATCTCGATGATCGCGGTCAGCGAGGCGTTCGTGCTCGGCGAGAGCCTGGGCCTGTCCCACCAGGCCCTCTTCGACGTGGCCTCCACCGCGTCGGGTCAGTGCTGGGCCCTGACGTCCAACTGCCCGGTGCCCGGACCGGTCCCGGGCAGTCCCGCCAACCGCGACTACCGGCCCGGGTTCGCGGCGCCCCTGATGGCCAAGGATCTCGGTCTCGCCACCCGCGCCGCCCGCGCCGGGGGTGTGCACACCGAACTGGGGCTGCGGGCCGCCGAGTTGTACGCCGACTTCGCCGCGAACTCCGGCGCCACCGAGGACTTCTCCGGAATCGTCCGCGCGATCAGGGACGCCTCGGAAAGGGGCGGGGACCAGGCATGACCACGCAACCCGGGTACGAGACCATCCTCGTCGAACGCAAGGGCCGCACCGCCCTGCTCACCCTCAACCGTCCCGAAGCCCTCAACGCGCTCAACCTCCAGGTCATGAACGAGGTCGTGGCGGCCACCGAGGCGCTCGACCGCGATCCGGACGTCGGCTGCATCGTGCTGACCGGCTCGCCGAAGGCGTTCGCCGCCGGGGCCGACATCAAGGAGATGCGGCCGCAGGAGTACATGGACATGTACCTCAGCGACTGGTTCGCCGCCTGGGACCGGCTCGGCTCGCTGCGGACGCCCACCCTCGCCGCCGTCTCCGGATACGCGCTCGGCGGCGGCTGCGAACTCGCGATGCTCTGCGACATCCTGCTCGCCGCCGACACCGCGGTCTTCGGCCAGCCGGAGATCAGACTCGGGGTGATCCCCGGCATCGGCGGTTCCCAGCGACTGACCAGGGCCGTCGGCAAGGCCAAGGCCATGGAGCTGTGCCTGACCGGCCGCACCATGGACGCCACCGAGGCGGAGCGGGCCGGGCTGGTCTCGCGTGTCGTTCCCGCGGAGGAACTGCTCGGCGAGGCACTCGCGGTCGCCGAGACCGTCGCGGGCATGTCCCTGCCGGTGGCGATGATGGCGAAGGAAGCGGTGGCCCGCGCCTTCGAGACCACCCTGGCGGAGGGCGTGCGCTTCGAACGCCGGCTCTTCCACGCGGTGTTCGCGACCGCCGACCAGAAGGAGGGGATGAACGCCTTCGTCGACAAGCGCCCGCCCGGCTTCGTCCACCGCTGACGACGACAACCGGCGTGCGCGGCCGGCCCGTTGCCCATGACGTCGGCGTCACGGGCAACGGGCCGGCATCCGGCCATCCCCGAACGGTCGGCGCACCCACTCTCCTGAGCGGTACGCCACACCCCCCGAGTGGTACGCCACTCCCGCACACCCCGGACCACCACCGAGAACGGCCGTCACCTCATGAGCTCCGCACCACGGCGCATCCTCGTCATCGGCATGGGCGCCGGCGATCCGGACCATCTGACCCTCGCAGCGGTGAAAGCGATGCGCCGCGCCGATGTCTTCTTCGTCCTGGGCAAAGGACCGGAGAAATCCGCCCTGACCGACCTGCGCCGGGACATCCTCGATACGCACGTCCCGGGGTCCTACCGGCTCGTGAGCGCCGAGGATCCGTGGCGCGACCGTACCCGGGACGACGACCCGGGCTACACCTCGGCGGTGCACGACTGGCGGCGCCGGCGCGCCGACATCTGCGAGCGCCTCATCCGCGACGAACTGGCGCCCGGCGAGTGCGGAGCCTTCCTGGTGTGGGGCGACCCCGCCCTCTACGACAGCACGCTCGGCATCCTCGACGACATCGGCGCGCGCGGCGCCGTGCTCATCGACTACGAGGTGATCCCCGGCATCAGCAGCGTCTCCACCCTCGCCGCGCGCCACCGCATCACCCTCAACCAGGTCGGCCGCCCCGTACACCTCACCCCCGGCAGGCGGCTGGCCGAGGGCCTGCCCCACGACGACGGCGATGTCATCGTCATGCTCGACGCCCACCAGAGCTTCACCCGACTCGCCGGTGAAGAGCTGTGGATCTACTGGGGCGCCTACCTCGGCACCCCCGACGAGATCCTGGTGTCCGGCCGCCTGTCCGAGGTCGCCGACCGCATCGTGGCCCTGCGCGCCGAGGCTCGGGCCCGGCACGGCTGGATCATGGACACCTATCTGCTGCGGATCTGCCCGTAATCCGGCGCGGCGTCAGCCGGCCGGCCGTGGTGCCGCGCGCGCGGCGGGACGGGGGCGACGGGTCAGCTCCAGGCCCGTCGTTCCCGGCCGCGAGGGTCGTCGACCTGGGTCCACTCGGTGTCGATACGCATCGTGGCCCGGCGCTCGGTGTCGTACGGGTCCCAGCCGGGGTCGCCGGTCCTGGCGAACCGGACCCAGGCCGCGTGCATCCGGGCGGCGAGATCCGCGGGGGGCTCGTCGGGGCCGAGCAGGCCGTGGGGCCCGCGCAACCGGGGAAGGTGCGCGAGGTCGAAGACGAAGGGGAGCTCCATCGTGTGGGTGGCGCCGAGCGCCCCGTCCAGGGCGCGGGAGCGCCAGGCGAACTCGTAGCCGAAAGTGGCGGACCCGGGGTGGGCGGCATGGGCGCCCGCCAGGGCCCAGCTGCCCGCACCGAACAGCGCGTCGCCCAGGACGGCGGACCGCAGTGCGCCGGCGGACGCCCCGGGGCGTGCCGTCCGGTACGCCGCGACGAGCCGCGCCGGGTCCGGATGCGAGCGCGCCGCCACCGCGTCGACGTCCCCGGCGGTCGAGGTGGCGTACCGGCCCACGGGGACCAGGTAGAGGTTTCCCTCCTCGGTGTTGGTCCCGATGAGCAGGTCGACGCCGGCGCCGAGGCCGGCGGCGACGGAGGCGGCGGGCTGGGTGTCGAGGACCGGGCCGAAGGGGCTGAGCCCGGCCAGCGGGTCGCGGTGCGTCGCGGTCCTCAGGTCGATGCCCGCGAGCCCGGAGGCGGCCTCGACCAGGCGCTCGTCGGAGATTTCCGCGAAGGCGCCGGCCTGCGGCGCGATGCCGAGGGACCGGGCCGCTGCCCTGGTGACGCGGGCGGCCTGCTCGGCCGTGAACGCCCCCAGGCCGCTGCCGCTCTGGACGATCGCCCGGCGGACGAGACCCGCTGCCTCGGGGGTGGCGAGGACTGCGCCGACGAGGGTCGCCCCGGCCGACTGGCCGAAGAGGGTGACCTGGTGCGGATCACCGCCGAAGGCGGCGATGTTCTCCCGCACCCAGCGCAGCGCGGCGACGACATCGAGCAGGCCGCGGTTGGCGGGCGCGCCGGGGAGGTCGAGGAACCCCGCGATGCCCAGCCGGTAGTTCAGGGTGACGAGGACGACGCCGTCGCGGGCGAAGCCGGAGCCGTCGTACAGCGCGGACCGCGTCGATCCGGCGACGAATCCGCCGCCGTGGACGAAGACCATGACGGGCAGGCCGCGGCCCATGGCTTCGGGCGTCCGGATGCTGACGGTGAGGTAGTCCGCCCCGCGGCTCCAGCCGGTGCCGAAGTAGGGGGACAGGTCCACGCTGCCGAGCGTGCGCGCGGACTGCGGTGCGGTGGGCCCCGGCACGGTGGCGTCCCGTACGCCGTCCCAGGGTTCGGGCGGCCGCGGTGGCGCGAACCGGCCGGCGCCGAGGGGCGGGGCGGCGTAGGGGATGTTGAGGAAGGCGGCGGTGCCGCCCTGACGCAGGCCGCGGACCGCCCCCTGCGCCGTGGTCACGATGGGGTCGGGGTGGTGGTTCACAGTGGTACCTTTCCGCGGGCCTCAGCCCTGTTCGGTGTACGGGGCGAAGGGTGCCCAGCCCTTGACTGCGAACCTGCTTCCGTCGCGTGCCACTTCCGCGGCGCCGTGGCCGCCCAGGTGCGCGGGGATCAGGAGGGCGTTGTTGTCGGCAGCCCAGCCCAGTACCTTGCGGCGGGTGGCGCGAGCGCCCGCCGGGTCCTCGCAGAAGCAGCTGTTGGTGTCCGGTTCGAGGATCTGCACCGGGCTGTGCAGCAGGTCGCCGACGAACACCGCGCGATCCGGCCCGGATTCGAGGGTCAGCACGCAGGAGCCGGGGGTGTGCCCGGGAGCCGCGTCCAGGCGCAGGCCGGCGTCGATCCGGTGGCTGTGCTCCCACAGCAGCGTCTGACCGGCCTCGTGCACCGGGGCCACGCTGTCCTCGAAGACGTTCTGGTTGCCGCGGCCGAGCAGCGGCGTGTGGCCGTTCGCGGGATTCCAGAAATCGAAGTCGTCCCTCGGCAGGAGATAGGTGGCACGGGGAAAGGTGGGAACCCAGCTCCGCCCGTCCAGATACGTGTTCCAGCCCACGTGATCGACGTGCAGATGCGTGTTGATGACAATGTCCACGTCCTCCGGTGCGACACCCGCCCGCGCGAGACCGGCCAGGAAATCGGTGTCGAGATGGCTCCAGACCGGTGAGTACGGGCGCTCCTTGTGATTGCCGACGCCGGTGTCGACGAGGATCGTCTTGCCCTCGCTGCGCAGCAGCCAGGTCTGGATCGCGGAATTCACGATATGGGTTCCGGCATCCAGGAAGTGCGGGGCCAGCCAGGGTTCGTTGTCGTCCCACACCTCCTTCGGGCTGCCGGGGAAGAACGTATCGGGCGTCATCTCCACGGGTCCGAAGTACTCCCGGATACGGGTGATGGTGATATCGCCGAGCACAATCGTGTCCATAGCCTGTCCTGGGGAATTCGGGGAATTCGGGGAATTCAGGGGCGTTCGGGAAATCTCCTGGAACCGTACGGGCGGCCCGGATCCGCGCGGTATCCGTCAGATGACCGCACCTGCGCGCGGGCACCCCGGTCATCCGCCCCGCCGCCTACAGTCGGGGTGGGACATGGCACGGCGGCTCCGCTCGGAGAGCCACGATTTCTGGAGACTCCGTGGACGAGCACGCAGCGGACCCCGGTGCGATCACGCGACCGGATCCGGACACCCCGGAGCTGATCGTCGGCCGGGACGCGGAGCTGGCACGCCTCTTTCGTGCGGTGGACACGGCATCGGACGACCCGGTCGTGGTGCTCGTCGGTGACGTGGGCACGGGGAAGAGCGCGCTGCTGGACTCCGCGGTGCGCCGGGCCGGCGCGCGAGGCACTCGCGTCCTGCGCGCCGACGGGAGCGAGTCGGAGTCGAACCTCGCGTTCTCCGCGCTGCATCAGTTGCTGCGGCCGGTGCGGACCGAGGTGGACGCTCTGCCGGGGAGGCAGCGCGCGGCGCTGCACGACGCCTTCGGCACGGGGCCGGCCGTGGTGGCACCCGACCTCATGGTCATCGGGGTCGCCGTCCTGAGCCTGCTGTCAGCCTTGGGCGATGCGGGCCCCGTGCTCGTGGTGCTGGACGACGCGCAGTGGTTCGACCGGGCCTCGCTGGACGCGCTGTCCTTCGTGGCCCGGCGGCTGGGGGGTGAACCCGTCACGATGCTGATCGGGGCCCGCGCCGGCGAGCACCTCCCGGGGTTCGGCCGGCACCTGCCGACGCTCACCCTCGGACCGCTCGACGACGCGGCGTCCCGCGGCCTGCTGGACCGCCTACCGGCCGGCCCCACCGGCCGGACCAGGGCCCGGATCCTCGACCAGGCCGGCGGCAACCCGCTGGCGCTGACCGAACTGGCGAGGGCGGCCGCCGCACCCGGCGCGGCCGCGGAGGTGCTGTCCGCGGGGCCGCTCCCGCTCACCGAGCACTTGGAGCGGATCTTCGCCGCCCGTCTGGACACCCTCCCCACCGCCACCCGGCGGGCCCTGCTGCTCCTGGCCGCCATGGACACCGTCGACTCCGCGATCGCCGTCCCGGCCGGGCTGCCGCACGCCGAGGACGGCGCATGGCTGCCCGCCGAGCGGGCCGGTCTGGTCCGGCGGACCGGTCGGGACGTCCGGTTCCGCCATCCGCTGGTCCGGTCCGCCCTGTATCACGCCGCGCCCTTCGAGGCGCGGCGCGAGGCCCATCTCGCGCTCGCCGAGACGCTGCGGGACGCACCGGACCGGCGTGCCTGGCACCTCGCCGCCGCCACCCCGCGCCCGGACGCGGCCGTATCGGCGGAGCTGGCGCGGACCGCCGACCGGGCCCGTCGGCGCGGCGGCCACGCGGCAGCCGCCAAGGCCCTGCAACGCGCCGCGGAACTCGCACCGCGGCGCGCGGACAGCGCCCGGCTGCTGGTCGAAGCCGCCGGAGCGGCCGTGTTCACCGGTGACCTCGCCTGGGTCGAGGAACTGGCCGCCGCGGCACGCGCGCGGACCGACGACGCGTCGCTGCTGGCCTCCGTCACCGTGCAGGTCGGACGGCTGGCGGCGCTGACCGTGCGCCACACCGTGGTCTTCTCCCGGCTGATCCACGCCGCCGAGCAGTCGGCGGTCTCCCGGCCCGGCACCGCGCTGGATCTCCTGGCCGGCGCCGCCGTGGTCCGCTTCTACTCCGGCGAGGACGCCCAGCGCCACCGCGTCCAGGACGTCCTGCGACGCCTGCCCCGGCACGCGTCCCACACCTGGCTGCGCACCTGGGTGCGGGCCGTGTCGGATCCCCTCACCGACCGGGCCGAACTCGTCTCGCTGCTCCCGCGGTTCGCCGCCGAGGCGGAACGCCGGCCCGACCGGCTCACCGCTCTCGGAGTCATGGCGTGGCTCCTGGACGAGACCCCGCAGGCCGTCCGCGCCTACGACGCGGCCTTCGACCGCGAGCTGCCGGGACCGCTACCGGAGGGCCTGGCCGGCGCGGCCGCCTGGGCGTATGTGGAACACGGACGATGGGAACAGGCCCGTACGGCGTGCGCCCGCACCACCGCGGTCGGCTCGGCGGCCGGCCTCGACCATGCCGTGGCGTGTGCCGCCGCGGTGGATGCCACCGTACTGGCCTTCCAGGGTGACGCGGCGGCAGCCCGTGTCCGAGCCGAGGACGCGCTCGCCCTGATCGACCCCCTGGAGAGCCGCTCCGTATCCGTCTACGCCCGTCGTGCGCTCGGTGCCGCGGCAGCCGTGGAAGGCGCGTACGAGAGGGCCTACGACCAACTCCGCATGGTTTTCACGGCAGATGGTGCGCCCGTGCACTATCACGCCTCCTATCCGGCGCTCGCGGAGCTGGCCGCCGCGGCGGTGCGCGGCGGCCGGCGCGCGGAGGCCGCCGCGCTCGTCGAGCGCTCCGCACGCGCCCTGGCGGAGAACGCCTCGCCCCGCCTGTGCGCGCTGCTCAGCCGGGCCCGTGGCCTGCTGGCGGACCCCGAGGAGGCCGAACCGCACTTCCGGGCGGCGCTGGCGGACCCGGCGCTGGCGCACTGGCCGTTCGAACACGCCCAGACCCTGCTGGATTTCGCCGAGTGGCTGCGGCGCCGCCGGCGCATCGCGGAGGCACGACCGCCGCTCACCCACGCCCTGGAGATCTTCCGGCGCCTGGGCGCGCGCCCGTGGATCGAGCGCGCCCGCGCCGAAGCGCGCGCCGCCGGTCTCGACGTCGCGGACTCGCCCCCCGACGCGCTCACCGCGCTCTCCCCGCAACAACGGCAGATCATCCGGCTCGCCGCCCGCGGGCTGACCAACCGCGAGATCGGCGAGCAGCTCTTCCTCTCCCCGCGCACGGTCGGCTCGCACCTCTACCGCAGCTTCCCCAAGCTGGGCATCACCGCCCGCTCCCAGCTGCGCGACCTCATCGAGGGCCCGCTCGCGACCTCCTGCCACCAGGAATGAGGACGCGTCCGGCAAGGGAGGCGGTCGCACGGCGCATACCGCACGGCTTCCGAATGATCGCGGGCCTGGGCGCCTGTCGTCGTCCGGTGCCCGGTTCCCGCGCCGGCAGGCCCCGGAGAAGGGCGTCGGGGAACAGCGCGCAGCGAGGGGCGCCGTGGCCGGGGCCGAGGGGGTTCTCCTGGACGGCGGGCCGGCTGACGACGGGGCGGGGCGCCCCGGGCGCTGTCGGGGTCTCACGGGATCAGCCTTGGCCACGTATAACGAAACCCCTGCCGGCGGCGTGGACTGCCACAGACGGGACGGGGACTGCCCCACCTATTCATGAACAGCGGTCATTCATCGCATTAGGCTCGCGACGTGTCCGGGCGATCGGACACCACGACGGCGTGGGAGGAAACGATGGTGGAAGACAGCGCGTTACAGGGCATCGTGGCCGACGGGTTCGCTTCGGTACGGGACGAGTTCGCGGCGGTCGCGGCCGAGGAAGGCGGCGACTTCGCCGCGCAGTTGGTGGCATATCGGCACGGCGAGCGGGTCGTGGACCTGTGGACCGGCCCGGAGATCACCGGCGATTCGCTGCTCGGTGTGTTCTCCGCGACCAAGGGTGCCGCGCACCTGATCGTCGCCTTGCTCGTGCAGGACGGCACCCTGGACCTGGATCAGCGGGTCAGCCACTACTGGCCGGAATTCGCCGTGGCGGGCAAGCGGGACATCACCCTGCGCGAGTTGCTGTCGCACCGGGCCGGTCTGGTCGGCTCGGACACGGGGTTCACGCTTGAGGAACTCGCCGATGACCGGATCGTCGCCGAACGCCTCGGCGGGCAGCGCCCGTACTGGCGGCCGGGCAGCACGTTCGGCTACCACGCCTTGGTCATCGGGGCGCTGAGCGGCGAGGTGGTACGCCGCGCCACCGGGCGGACCATCCAGGAGCACTTCGCCGAACGCGTACGCGTGCCGTACGCGGTGGACGTCCACCTCGGACTGCCGGAGGACCAGGAATCCCGTTTCCTGAGCACCCAGCCGATGCTGGCGACCCCTGAGCGGCTGGCCGCGTTGGCGGCGCGCGCCACCGGTGCGCACAGCCTGTCCGGCATCGCGTTCAACCGGAATCATCCGCGGAACCCGGAACTGTGGGAGCTGCCGAACTTCCGGGCGGTCCGTTCCCTCGGGCCCGCCTCGCTGGGCGGCGTCGCCTCGGCGCGCGGCCTGGCCCGGATGTACGCGGCCGCGATCGGTCCGCTGGACGGCGCGGCGCCGCTGCTGAAGCCGGACACCGCCGCCGCGTTCGCGCAGATCCACTCCATCGGCTACGACCTGGTCACCCGCGAGCACAAGACCTTCGGGGTCGGCTTCCACGCCACGTCCGAGGTGTATCCCGTGCTGGGGCAGGGCACGTTCGGGCACAGCGGTGCGGGCGGCCAGCAGGCGTTCGCCGATCCGCGCAATGGCCTGGCCTACGGCTACAGCCGTCGGCGGTTCCCCTTCCCCGGCGGCCCGGCCCCGGAGAACGACCGTCTGATCCGCGCACTGCACGCTGCGGCCGGCGGGCTCCGCTAAGGGCTGTCCCGTCATGCCTGGCGGGCGCGCGACGACAGCTACGGCACCTCGCCGCGTTGTCGGAACGTCCACATACACCCAGTACGCGGACGCTCCTCCGCCTTGCGATGCACCGCATCTGACGCCGCGCGCTGACCCACCAGGTATGACGGGACAGCCCTCAGGCCCCGCCAGGTTCCATCAGGCGGGTCCTGCGCGGAGCCGGCGGCCGATGGCCGCGGCGGTCAGGGTGCTGTGGGAAGACACCCGCCCTCCCACGTTCCGCCCCCGGCGGCCTCGTCGGTACCGAAGGCCGGGAGCCGGGGTGCGGAACCCTGGGGATGCGGGCGGACAACCGAGGCCCGGCCCGCATCCGGTGGACCTCGGCGGGCCGGGCGGCGGCGTGGGCCACGGGCCCTGCCGCCTGCCCGGCTGGACGCTCCTCGCCGACGCCTGGTCCAGCAGTGGTGCCGTGGGTCAGCCTTCGACCCATCCGTATCCGCGCGCCATGTCGACGACGCTCGCACGGATCCGCTGAATCTGCGCGGCCGTCAGGGTCTCGTCGGCCGCGACGAGAACCTCGATCAGCTCACTCCGCAGATCAGCGGCGCTCAGCACGTCGCACATCTCGTCGTCCGCCCGGTTTCCCTGCGGAGGCGTGCGCAGCGACCCGGATGCCAGCGAATTGCGCGTGAGCTGCTGCCCGACCGGCTTGTGAACGAGGCGGATCTGTGATGCCTTGGGGCCTTTTTCCCCCGACTCCATGAAGAATTCCACCTCGCTGCCCGCTTGGTAGAAACCCTTCTCGTCAATCAAGTCGTTCGCATGCATGAAAACGTCTTCATCTCCCGTATCGGGGGCGATGAAGCCATAACCACGCACCTCGTCGAACCGCAGGACCTTCCCCGTCATCAACACAACAACCACACCTTCTCGCAATACTGCTACCACAAAATACTGACGCCCCTTTGGCGCCTGCACACAACACATCTGGTGTGGGGCCGGATCACCTGCTGCCACACCGTGAAGACGCACGATACGACGGCCGGGCGACTGCGCCAACTTCTCGGCAGGTCCGCCCTCGCCGACCACCATCAGCTGCTTGCAGCGGCCAGCAGATCAAGTCGCTCGGCTCGATGTCAATGGGTCACGGCCCGCAGCTTCGCGAGAGATTCCCGCCCACCGGGACCGCTCCGCCGCTCCGCCCGCCGGGGAACGTGGGCGGTGTCTATCCCGTTCCGTCCAAGACCGGGGACTTAACGTGTGGTGGTGGCACAGCACCTGAGCGAACTGCCTCCGGGAGGAGCGGGCAGGCGACTGCATTTCGTCTTCGAATCCGCCTGTGACCGCAATCCGTCGGCGACGGCACTCGAATACCGGCACCACCGGCTGACGTACGCCGAACTCGACGCGCACGCGAATCAGCTCGCCCACCACCTCCGTGGTCTCGGCATCGGCCACGGGGCACGGGTCGCGATCCTGTTACCGCGCTCGGTGGACACCTATGTGTCGTTGCTCGGGGTGGGCAAGGCCGGTGCGGCGTTCGTGCCCATCGACCCGGCGCTGCCTCCGGACCGTATCGCCTACATCGCGGGGGACGCCGGCGTCGACCTGGTGCTGACCACCTCCGCTCTCGCGCCGGCCCTGGCGGAGCTCCCCTGCCGGGTGATCGAGCTCGACTCGTGCGCGCCCGAGCTCGCCTCCGTGCCCACCGCGCGCCCGCGTCCCGAGACGGTGGCGCACGGTTCGGGAGACGACGACCCCGTCGCGTACATCATGTACACCTCGGGTTCCAGCGGCCGGCCCAAGGGCGTGGAGATCGCCCAGTCGAGCATCTGCAACTTCCTCGACGTCGTGCCCGGCGTGTACGACGTGCAGCCGTACGATCGGGTGTACCAGGGCATGACGATCTCCTTCGACTTCTCCATCGAGGAGATCTGGCCGACGTGGTCGGTCGGCGCCACGGTTGTCGCGGGCACCGCCGATTCCGGGCGGCTCGGCCCGGAGCTCGCCGATTTCCTGGAAGACCGCGAGATCACGCTGCTGTACTGCGTACCGACGCTGCTGGAGACGATTCCGCGGGACCTGCCGCGTATCCGGAGCATCGTGGTCGGCGGTGAAGTCTGCCCCGGTCAGCTCGTCGAGAGGTGGAGCAGACCGGGACGCCGGATGCTCAACACCTACGGACCGACCGAGACCACCGTCACCGCGACCTGGGCGGAGCTGCTGCCGGAGCGGCCCGTGACCATCGGCAGGCCGCTGCCGACCTACTCGGTGGTGCTGCTCGACGAGCGGCGGCAGCGGGTACCCGACAGCGCGGTCGGTGAAATCTGTGTGGGCGGCCCTGGCGTCGCCCGTGGCTACATCGGCAGGCCGGAGCTGACCGCAGACCGGTTCATCGAGCATCCGCTCGCGCCCGGGGGCGGCCGGCTCTACCGCACCGGAGACCTCGGCCGGATGACCACGGACGGGGAGATCGAGTACCTGGGCCGCACCGACGCCCAGGTGAAGATCCGGGGCTACCGGGTCGATCTCGGTGAGATCGACAGCGTGCTGCTGGAGGATCCCGGCGTGGCCGAGGCGGTCACCGCGCTGGTGCCCGCGCCGGACGGCGGCGGCGACAGCAGCGAGCTGGCCGCCTACGTGATGCGGACACCCGGAAGTACGGACGAGGACGACGACGAGGCTCTCGTCACCCGGCTGCACACGCGTCTGCGGCGCAGGCTGCCCGCCTATATGGTGCCGTCCTTCGTGGACATCCTCACCGAGCTCCCGGCCATGCCCAGCGGCAAGGCGGACCGCACCCGGCTGCCCGCCCCGACCGGCCGCCGTCTGGTGGGCGGCGGCCGGGTGGTGGCCGCCCGCGGTGAGCTGGAGACGCGGCTGCGGGACGTCTGGGCGGAGGTGCTCGGCACCGAACCCGGGTCGCTGTCGGCCGAGGCGGACTTCTTCACCGAGCTCGGCGGCCACTCCCTGCTCGCGGCCCGGGTGGTATCGCTGCTGCGCGGCCGGGACATCGGCACGAGCCCGACCATGCGTGATCTCTACGCGGCCCCGACCGTACGCGGCCTGGCAGCGCGGTTGGGCGCGTCGGCGGGTACCCCGCGGCTGACCGCGCCGCCCCGCCCGGAACCGATCCGCCACCGGGGCGGCCGGATCGCGGCCGCCGGGACGGCGCAGGCCGGGGCGATCTATCTGTGGCTGCTCCTGACCACGTTGCCGCTGGCCTTCGTGTACAGCCGGCACGGCGGTCAGTTCTCGGAGCCGGCCGCGGTGCAGGCGGTGTTCGCGGCGCTGGCCGGCTATTTCGGCGTGCGCTGGATCGTGCCGGTGGTGTTGGCACGTCCGCTGGCGGCAGGGATCCGGCCGGGCCGTTACCGGCTGTGGGGCGGGACGTACCTGCGGCTGTGGTTGCTGAACCTGCTGATGACCCTCAGCCCGCTCCAGGTGCTGTCCGGTTCCCCCATGATGGCCCCGTACCTGCGGCTGCTCGGCGCGCGCATCGGGCCGCGTACCACGATCGCGACGAGCATGGTCAGCCTGCCGACCCTGCTGCGCATCGGCGGCGACGCCTCGGTGGGCTACGGCGTTTCGCTGCGCCCGTGGCGGGTGGCGGACGGCTGGGTGACGGTCGCGCCGATCGAGATCGGGCCGCGCGCCTGCGTCGGGGCCAACGCGGTCCTCGAACCCGGCGCGCGGCTGGGGGCCGGGGCCGGGCTCGGCGAGCAGTCGGTGGTCGAGCAGGACGAGGTGGTCACCGCCGGAGCGCGCTGGGCCGGCTCGCCGCCGTATCCGGTCGATGCGCTCGCCCCCGCCATGGAGACCATGCTGCGTGCTCGCGGCCACCTGGACGGATGGCGGCCACGTCATCTCGCCGCCGCGCTGTCCGGCTTGGTGCTCCTGGAGGTCGCCGTGGTCGCGATGGTCCTGCCGGGCCTCGCACTGGTGTGGTGGGGCTTCTGGGGCTGGGGCGCGCTCGCGGGCGCCGCCGCCATCGTGGTGTCCGGTCCGGTGTACGTGCTCACCGTCTGCTGTGTGGTCGCCGTCGGCAAGCGCCTCGTCCTGTCCGAGGTACCGATCGGTGTGCACCCGGTGCGTTCGTCGCTCGGCGTGCGCAAGTGGGTGGCGGACAAGCTGCTGGAGTTCAGCCTGGCCTTCACCAACTCGCTCTACGCCACCCTCTATACGGTGCCGTGGCTGCGGCTGCTCGGCGCGCGGGTCGGCCGGGGCACCGAAGTCGCCACCGCCGCGCACCTCGACCCGGACCTGCTCACCCTCGACGACGGCAGCTTCGTCGCGGACATGGCCAGCGTCGGTGCCGCCACCTTCGCGGCCGGCCGGGTCGCGTTCGGGCCCACCGAGGTGGGCCGGCGCGCATTCGTCGGCAACGCCGCGTTCGTACCGGCCGGCACCCGGATGGGACCGGGGTCCCTGGTCGGGGTGGGCACGGTACCGCCGCAGGACGGTGCGCCGGACGGCACCTCGTGGCTGGGGTCGCCCGCGATGCATCTGCCGGTACGCCAGAGCAGCGGTACGTTCCCCGAGGAGCTGACGTTCCGCCCGACCCGCAAGGCGGTGCGGCACCGTCTCGGCATCGAGTTCTTCCGCGCCACCCTGCCCGCGACGGTGCTGGGCATGGGCGTCTACCTCTATCTGCTGGCGCTGGCCGGTGTGGCGCGCTCCCGGGGCCCGCTGGTGCCGGTGCTCGTGTCGCCGGTGCTCGCGATGGGCGCGGGACTCGCGGTGATCGCGTACTGCGCGGCGGTCAAGCGCGCGGTCGTCGGGACCTACCGGCCGCGGGTCGAACCGCTGTGGAGCTGGTTCGTGCGCCGTACCGAGTTCGTCACCGGCCTCTACGAGGCGGCCGCGGTCCCGGCCGGGGCGGGCACCCTGGTGGGGACCCCGTTCCTGCCGGCGGTGCTGCGCTGGTTCGGCGCCCGCATCGGCCGGCGCACCTGGATCGGCACCACCTATCTCACCGAGTTCGACCTGGTGGAAATCGGCGACGACGCCGCGATCGGCATGGGCGTATCGTTGCAGACGCACCTGTTCGAAGACCGTGTCATGAAAATGTCGCAGGTCAGCGTCCACAGCGGGGCGAGCGTCGGCACCCGCGCGATCGTGCTCTACGACGCCGTGGTCGGCGCGGGTGTCCGGCTCGGCGCGCTGTCGCTGCTCATGAAGGGCGAGCGCCTCATGCCGGGCACGAGCTGGCGCGGTATCCCCGCCCAGGGCGTGACCCACCGGTCCGCCGACGGCCGGCGGCCGCCACCGTCCCGTCGCCCGTAACCCCGGCTCGGGTCGGCTCGACTCGGGCCGGTGAAGCGGTACCGCCACCGGCTGCGGCCCGGACTCCATCACGGCGGCGGGGCCCGCCGTACCTCCGCACTCCCACTGTCGACAACGCGATGAGGACAGCATGACCTCCAGCGCCGCACCCGACCCGCTCGGCCGGTCTTCCGGGCCCCGAAGCGCTCCCCTTCTGGCTGCCGAGGAGCGCCCGCTCGCACTCGTCTACCGGGGACCGGCCGCGCTGCCCGGCTGTCCGGAGGCGGTCGCCGAGCTGCTCGCCGGTGGCGGCTGGGGCCTGGACATCCGCTACACCGGTCCGCGCGAGGCGCTGTCGCTGACGGCCGAGTCGCTGGCCCGGGCCGCGGTGTACGCCCAGCCCGGTGGGGGTTCGCTGGCCCCGGCCTACTGGCGGCTACGGCGGCGGCGCCACGCGATCCGCGACTACGTCCGCGGCGGTGGCCGCTATCTCGGCTTCTGCCTCGGCGGATACCTGGCCGGGGCGACCCCGGGGTTCGGCCTGCTGCCCGGCGACACCGACCAGTACATCGCCACGCCGGGCGCCACCGTCGGCGATGAGAGCGACACCCTGGTCGATGTGGCGTGGCGCGGCGAGCCGCGCACCCTCTTCTTCCAGGACGGGCCGCACTTCGTACTCGACGAAGGCGCGGACGCGACGGTCCTGGCCACCTACCCGAACGGCTCGGTCGCCGCTCTCGTCACACCGTTCGGCGCGGGCCGCGTCGGCGTTGTCGGACCGCATCCGGAGGCCACCGACGACTGGTTCACCGATGCCGGTCTGCCGGTCCATCGCGCCCACGACCTGGGACTCGATCTCGCGGCTGCGGTGCTGGCGAGCTGACCCAGGGCGCCGAACCGCCCGCGGCGCGGGCCCGGCCGACCGGCTTGCGGCGGGGACCCGACGGTGGGATGTGCGCGGTCGTTACGGCGCCGGATCCGTTGACGCCGGTTCCCGTTCCCGGCCGACGGACCACCGGTGCGATCCGTGCGACCGGCACCACGCGAACAGGCCCTGCGCACGGCAACGCGCCATCATGCGCGTTGCCGTGCGGCGTGCGGCGTGCGGCGTGCGGGTCATTCGGGCACGAGCACCGCGGCGCCGTTGATCCGGTCGGCGGCCAGGTCGCTCAGCGCTTGGGGCGCGCGGCTCAGCGGGTACGGGCTGGCGGTGACCCGGATGCCGATCCGGGCGGCGATGTCCAGGAAGTCGCGGCCGTCCTGCCGTGTGTTGGAGGTGACGCTGCGCAGGTTCCGCTCCTCGAAGAGGTGGCGCTGGTAGTGGAGTACGGGGATGTCGGTGAGGTGGATGCCCGCGATGGCGAGGGTTCCCGAGCGGTCCAGTGCCTCCAGGGCCACGGGCACCAGGTCGCCCACCGGGGCGAACAGGATCGCGGAATCCAGCGGTTCGGGCGGCCGGGCGTAGGCGTCGCCCGCGGAGGAGGCACCCAGACCGAGGGCGAGTTCACGGGCCGCCGCCGACCGGGTCAGCACGTGCACGGTGGCGCCTTCGGCCAGGGCGACCTGCGCCGCCAGATGGGCCGAGGCGCCGAACCCGTAGATCCCGAGCCGGCCGTTGACGGGCAGTGCGCTGCGGCGCAGCGCCCGGTAGCCGATGATCCCGGCGCACAGCAGTGGGGCCAGCAACGTGGCGTCCTGTTCGTCCGGGAGCGCGTAGGCGTAATCCGCCGGGACGAGGGTGGTGTCGGCGAAACCGCCGTCCGCGTCCCAGCCGGTGTAGCGGGAGGCCGGACAGAGATTCTCGCGACCGGCCCGGCAGTAACGGCAGTTGCCGCACGTACCGCGCAGCCACGCCCCGCCGGCCCGGTCGCCGACCCGGAATCGTGTGACGGACTCGCCGGCGGCGGCCACCCGGCCGACGATCTCATGACCGGGGACGGTATCCGGCCGGTGCGGGGGCAGATCGCCTTCGGCCAGGTGCAAGTCGGTTCGGCAGACGCCGCACGCCTCCACCCGCAGCAACAGCTCATCAGGGCCCGGCACGGGGACGGGACGGCGTACGGACACCAGCGGGCCGGCCGCGATCGGCCCGGGGTGGTGCACAGCCCATCCGGTCAGCTCGTGCGGACCCGGCACCTGCGCCATGTCTCCAGCTTGCGGCCGACCGGTGGGGCCGGCAAACGCTCGCCGGTATGCATGAGGCGCCGCCGGCCCGAATGTTTCACGTAAAACATGACGGTGTGGCGGTCCACCCGATCGCCGCCCGGTCACCGTTCCACCGGCCCGCTGCGCCGGCCTCCACGTGCCCATGCGCCGGCCCCGCCGCTGTCCGAACCCCTCGGACCCGCGCCGAGGCCGCATGTTCCGCAGGTACGGATCAGTGGCCGGTGCCATCCCGTGATGGCGTGTCGCCGCGGGTCAGGGTCAGCCCGAGTCCGCTTGCCCAGCCGACGGGTTGCAGGGCCCAGTAGCTCACCGCTCGGTACAGCAGCGTCACCGCGATGGCCTGCTCGGCGCCGAGGCCGTACAGCACCAGCAGCGCCGCGAGACTCGTCTCGACCACGCCGAGGCCCCCGGGTGTCAGCCGCAGGCTTCCCGCGAACTGTGTCAGCGCGTACGCCGCGAGGAGTCCGTGCCAGGGCACGCCGACGCCCAGACTCCACATGCAGGCGACGAGACACGCCAGGTCCAGGGCCCAGTTGAGCAGCGCCAGAGTGGCCGGCCACAGCCACGGGCGCACTCCGGGCCGCACGGTCCGCACCTGCCGCCCCAGCCTGCTCAACGCCTGCTCGGCATCCCAGAGCCGCCGGGACCGCACCCCGAGCCGCCGCCAGGCACGCCAGGCCCGGCGCCGTACCCAGCGCAGCCTGGACAGACCGACCGCCGCGCCCGTCACCACTGCTGCGCAGAGCACCAGTCCCAGTACCGCGGGCCGCAGTCCGGCCACCGGCCCGGAGGAGCCGCCCAGCAGCACACCGGCCGCCAGCAGTACGAAGAGACTCAGCCCGGACAGCACTCCGGCGACCAGCAGCACGGCCCCCGCGAGAGCCTGCTCGACGCCCCGGCGGCGCAGCTGCCGAAAGATCCAGGCGACCGCGAACGCGGCCCCGCCGGGCAGCGCCCCCGCGATGGCGTTGGCGGCGAGAACGATGGCGGCGACGACCCCGAACCGTACCCGTACACCGCCCGCGCGCAGCAGCCACTGCTGCACGGCCGCCAGACAGCCCAGGGACGCCGCCTCGAACGCACCGGCCGCGACGAGCCGGACCGGGTGTACCTCGGAGATCAGCCGGACGGCCGCGCCGACCTCGGCACGCCGGGTCACGGCGACGGCCGCGGCGGCTGCCACGAGGACGGCCGACACCACCCACCACACCGGGCGTACCGCCCCGGCAGAGACCTGTCCCGAGCCCTTCTGTCCGCCGGTTTGCCCTCCGGGAGGGATCACCACATTTCCTACGGTACGACGCGGCTGTTCGGCGCACCGCGGCCCGGCGCCCGCCGCCGCCCTCGCCGCCGAAGCCTTCCCCGCGGCATCCGGGCCGCCACCCGAGCCGGCCGGCGCGTCATCGACGGTGGCCCCGCCCCCGCCGGGTGTCCCGCCGGCCCACCGCACCGGGGCGTCACGGCGGCGGCCGGGTCTCCGTACCCGGCAGGGAGACCGGCAGGCAGGTCAGGAAGGGCGCGAGCGCGGTGACGGTCTCCCCCGCCGAGGCGAAGAGCAGCCCGATGCCGACCGCACCCGGGTCGGCAACGCCGGTGGCACGTTCGCCGAGGTAGCTGGCCCGGCCACGGCGCGCCCGCAGCTGCGCGGTGTTCCGCACCCCGTCCCAGGCGGCGCCGGCCGCGGCGGCGAGCGCCGTGCGCACATCGGCGTCCGTGCCGCGCGAGTTCAGCGCGTCGCAGGCGGGGGCGAGTGCGTCGATGAGTGTCTTGTCGCCCGGCGCCGCTTCCCCGATGCGCTGAATGACGGACAGGCCGCCGCCCGCGCCCGCTGCCAGTGCGGGCACGGTGAGCGCGGTGCCCGCGTCGGCGGCGGCGAGGGCCAGCTCTTCCAGCAGCAGCCCGAACAGGGGGCCGCTCGTGCCGCCGACCTCGTCGAGGAAGGTCGTGGCCGCCGCCTGCAAAGGCTGCTGGGCCGCGGCCAGGCTCCCGGTGGGGGCACCGTTCAGGGCTCGGACCGTGGCGTCCAGTCCGGTGGTGAGGTTGACGCCGAAGTCGCCGTCGCCGGCCTGCTGATCGAGTGCCGTCAGCTCGGCCTCCGTAGCCGACGCGGATGCCGCGAACCGTCGCATCCAGCCGTCCGTGAAGGTCCCGTCGAACCGCATGCGGCCGCCTCCCGTCGTCCGGTGTCTCCTATCGGCGCCAGGCCGGGGCCTGGGCCGGCGCGTCGTACCACTTGAGCGTCTCGCCGTCCGCCTCCAGGAGGGAGAGCGAGAAGCCGTGCATGTCCAACGCCGTGACGAAGTCGCCGACGAGAACCCTCTCCAGCGCCACGCCGCGGTCGTCGAGCAGGCGTGCCGCCTCGCCCAGCACCGCGTACAGCTCCAATTGGGTGACCCCGCCGAGGCCGTTGACCAGGGCGATCACCGATGCTCCCCGGCCGAGCCGCAGCGCGTCGGCGAGCGTGCCGGTCATCTCTCCCACCAGGTCACACAGCGGCCGGTGGGCCGCCGTGTGTTCCGCGCGCTCCCCGTGGATGCCCACGCCGTACTCCAGGGCACCGTTCGACAGCGCGAAGGCGGGCCGACCGGTCGTGGGGGCGGTGTGCGGGGCCGACGCCACGGCGAGGCTGCGGCAGCGCTCCACCAGGCCCTCGCCCAGCGCGACCAGGTCCCGCAGTCCCATGCCGGTGTCCGCCGCGGCGCCGAGCAGCTTCTCCACCAGGACGGTCGCCCCCGTACCGCGGCGCCCGGCCGCGACGCCGTCGGACTCCGACGCCACATCGTCGTCGATCAGCACCCGTGCGCAGGGGATCCCCTGCCGCCCCAGCCGTTCCGCCGCGATACCGAAGTTGATGCGGTCCCCGGTGTAGTTCTTCACCAGGTGGAGTACGCCGTCCTCCCGCCCGACCGCGCGCGATGCCTCGAAGATCTGCCGGTTGTGCGGCGAGGCAAAGATCCGTCCCGGGCAGGCCGCGTCCAGCATGCCGCCGCCGACGTAGCCGATGTGCAGCGGTTCGTGCCCCGAGCCGCCCCCGGACACCAGGCCGACCCGCCGGGCCGGGGAACTGTGCCGGGCCCGCACGAAACCGTGCTCCCGCTCCCACACCACCAGATCGGCATGGGCCCGCGCAAAACCGGCCAGCGCGTCGGGCACCATGCCCTCGGAGGAATTCGCGAAATACAAGGCCATGACCGCTCACTGACCTCTCCGGAGTGCCCGGCGGGCGAGGTCCCCGATGTCCCGCGTGTCCGCCTATCGTGAGCCGACACGCGGAGCGCGGCAACTCGCCCACGTCCCGTCGGGCGTACACCGCCGCCGGTGGACCCGTGGGGGCCGCGGCGCGCCCCCTTCACTTCGCCGCGCCACCGGCCGGGTGACGCGGTCGGGACGTGCGCACTGGCCCGCCCGCCCACGAGCCGGTGGCCGGCCGCCGCGGAGGTCGGGACCATTCGGCCCCTTCCCGCCCGAAGTCCGCGAGCCGGAGACTTTTCCTGTAGCGGGCGCAGCGGGGGTGTGCGCGTGTGCGCCTGCTGCGCACCCAGTCCCCACACGTAAGGAGACCGCGATGACCACCGCACGCGACATCATGCACGACAGCGCCACCTGCGTGCAGGAGAACGAAACCCTCGAAGCCGCGGCACGCCGAATGCAGGATCTCGATGTCGGCGCCCTCCCCATCTGCGGTGCGGACAACCGGCTCCATGGGATCATCACCGACCGCGACATCGTCCTGAAGTGCCTCGCCAAGGGCGAGGACCCCAAGGTCATGACCGCCGGCGAGCTGGCGCAGGGCAAGCCCGTCACCGTCACCGCCGATGCCGGCACGGAGCAGGTCCTGCACACCATGGAGCAGCACCGGATCCGGCGGGTGCCGGTCATCGACGAACACCGGCTGGTCGGCATGATCAGTGAAGCCGACCTCTCCCGGCATCTGTCGGAGGAGCAGTTGGGGCACTTCGTCGAAGCCATCTGTGCCGCGCGCTGACCGCACGCCGCCGCGCCGGACGGCGCGCAGAACGCACTGCGGCGGGCACCCGGCGCCGCGCACACCGCGCGGCCGCAACGGGTGTCCGCCCCGGCCCGGTCCGCGCGGAGGTCAGCGCGGCGGCCGGGCGGCGGTGGCCGGACGGGGCGTCAGGAGAACGGCGACGAGATCCCGGCGGCTGCGGACTCCGGTCTGGCCGAAGACGGACCTGAGGTGGTCCTGGACGGTGGCCGGGGTCAGGTGGCGCGCGGTGGCGATATCGCGGGTGCCGCGGCCTCGTACGGTGTGCGGCGCGATTTTCCCCTCCCGGGCCGTGTCAGGGGGCGGCCTGGTGCCCGTCATCCCACCGAGCGGTAGGTCGCGCACTCGCCGGTGAAGGCCGCCGCGGGGAGGGCGGTGCAGGTGTGGTGCGGGCGGCCGGAGAGGTGCCGCCGGCGGTGGCGCCAGCCAGGGTTCCGGCGGTACCGGCCTCTGCACGAGGCCGCCGCACGCCCGCCGGCTCAGCGGATACGCGCGGCGCGGTCCCGGCGGGTCGGACCGGCAGCCCGACGGCCTCTGCGTGAATTGAGCCATTGGTACATTCGGTGAACTGCCCGCCGACCGTGAGGAGGCCACCGGACCATGGCCGTGGACGCCCTCGACGCGAAGATCCTCCGGCTGCTGCTGGAACAGCCGCGCACCAGCGTGCGGGAGTACGCACGCCTCCTCGGCGTCGCCCGCGGCACGGTGCAGGCACGGCTGGACCGGCTGGAGCGGGACGAGGTGATCACGGCGTACGGACCGCGGCTGTCCCCCGCGGCCCTCGGCCATCCGGTGCTGGCGTTCGTGCACATCGAGGTCACGCAGGGGCATCTGGAGGAGGTCGCCGACGCGCTGGCGGAGGTACCGCAGATCATCGAGGCGTTCTCCACGACCGGTGGCGGGGATCTGCTGACGCGGGTGGCAGCGCGGGACGCGGCGCATCTGGAGGACGTGATCCAGCGGCTGATCAGTCTGCCGGGTGTGGTCCGTACCCGTACGGAGGTGGCGCTGCGCGAGCGGGTGCCCCACCGGATGCTGCCGCTGGTCGAAGCCGTGGGCGGCACCGCGAAGCCGCGCTGAGGGACTTCTTGGCATGCTGGAGGGCATGAGCACCTCCCCCGCCGCCCACGGCTCCACCGCACCGCCCGCTTCTTCCGCACCGTCCGCATCGCCCACCCCGGTGATCTTCGATCTCGACGGGACGCTGGTGGACAGCGAGCCGAACTACTACGAGGCGGGTCGCCGGCTGCTGGCCGGCTACGGCATCGCGGACTTCAGCTGGGAGCATCACACCCGCTTCATCGGCATCGGGACGCGCGAGACCCTGGAGATCCTCAGCCGCGAGTTCGGGATCGACGCGCCGCTCGAAGAGATGCTGGCCGGGAAGAACCGGCACTACCTGGAGCTGGCACGGGCCCATACCGAGGTCTTCCCCGAAATGCGCGGGTTCGTGGAGCGGCTGCACACGGCCGGGCATCCGATGGCGGTGGCGTCCGGTTCGTCGCGGGCCGCGATCGAGGCGGTGCTCGCCGGTACGGGTCTGGACGCGCTGCTGACCACGGTGGTCTCCGCTGAGGAGGTGGCGCGCGGAAAGCCCGAGCCGGATGTGTTCCTGGAGGCCGCGCGGCGGCTGGGCGTCGGGCCGGGCGACTGCGTGGTGCTGGAGGACGCGCCGCCCGGCGCGCAGGCGGCGTACCGGGCGGGGATGCGGTGCATCGCGATCCCGTATGTGGCGCGGACGGCCGACGATCCGGCGTTCGCGAGCGCCGGACTGCTCTTCCGGGGCGGCCAGGCGGAATTCACGGCGCGGGCCGCGTACGACTGGCTCGGGGGGTGAGCCTGGACTCGCCGGGATCGCGCCCCGGCTGATCCTCCCGGACTCCCGACTTTTTTCGAGCTCGGATGCGGGTCACGGATTACCCGGGCCGCCGGGCTCAACCACTCGGAAGCGTTCGGCGACGACGAGAGTGTCGTCATCGATGACCGGGGTGTGCCCCAGGAACTCGCTCACGCCGTCGCTCCGGAAGAACTCTTCGTGGGCAGCCCGCCACTGCGCCACTTCGGAGTAGCCGCGCCCCTCGTCTCATGCGAAGTCGTCGTCGATCTCCTTCAGAAGCCGTCGTCGATCTCCTTCATGGGAACGACGCGCACGTCGACGAGTTCGATCGTGACGGCTGGACGGCCTCCGGAATCGAGCACTGCGAGTCGCCGGCCGACCGTCGGCACCGCCTCTCCGGCATGCTCGAAGATCTCCAGGAGGCCCGTGAGCGCGGTCTTCCGACCGCTCAGGATCGCCGCCACACCACGGTCACGTTCCGGACCGGGAAAGGCGAGTTCAAGAGCCGGAAGGTCGTCATGTCCCATCGGGAGGGAGTTCTTCTCGCCACCCGGCAACGGACCCCGGGACAAAGGGAATTCACCGGATCGCATACGGGGGCCGGGATACACCGCGCGGGTCCGTCGCGCGCAGCGACCGGCGGGCTCCCCCTGATTACCGAGTCGGCGGGCGTCCGGTCAGCGGGCCACGCCGAACTCTTTGAGTGCCGCCGGAATGGCGAGTCGGAGATTATTTGCGGGAGAGTCGCCGGAGTAAGTTCCTCGACAATGACGTGAATGCCGAGCTTCCGGGTGATCTCGTCATTCGCAGCACGAAGGAACTCCCAAGTGACAGCCGGCGGCAGACGGAAGGATTGGATTCGCCTCTTCGTCTCCCGCGGACGCGAGTAGTCTCCGGCGGACGCGAGCGCGGGGTACCCGGGTTACGCGTGGCACATGTCCGAATTGACGCCCTTCCGTAACTGTTCCACCCCGTCGGTTTCACTGTCAAGAGGTGATCACCGGGGAAGCCGAGGGAGCATCACACCCCCGTGATCTTGTTGCACTAAAGTGGTTTAGCTGCTATCGGGCCACGAGCGCCATAAAAGGAATTCTCCGCCGGGGGAACGACCCATAGCGTGGCCGCATGTGTCGCTTCCGGCATTCTCGGCAGATACATTGACGGGCCATCAAGCCCTCGGATAAGAACATCTCGCCCGGCATGACAGTGTTGTCATGCACTGTTTGGTGGAGGAGACACGTGATGGCAGAACGACCGGCAGCGGCCCGAGTGGACAGACGTGCGTTCATCAGGATGCTCGGCGCGGCGGGGGTGGCCGTCGGGCTGGCCGGCACGGCCACGCTGGCGGGACCGATGGCCGGGGTCGCGTTCGCCGCGGAGGAAGGGCGTACCCGCGCACCGCACCAGCCGTACCTCCACGGATACAACGCCGCCGGCCTCAAGGCGTGGACCCCGGACGGCGATGCGTACGCCAAGTACTTCCGCTCCCGGGTGCCGCTGGCCACCCGCATCGCGCCGTTCACCGCCACCCAGGCGAAGCCCGCCCTGGCTTCGAAGGCGCAGGTGATGAACATGTCGTACGACTACGACAACGCGTTCTTCACCGCCTACCGCTACAACGACCAGTTCGCCCGCCGGCTGCTGCGCTTCTGGCAGTACAGCGATCTGTACAGCTCCTGGCACGGAATGCCGGTATGGGGCTCGTCGACCAGCGACCCGGAGCACGGGCTGATCAACCTGCCCAACCCCGCGTACACCGACGCCGCGCACCGCAACGGCGTGAAGTCGCTGGCCGGGTGGTTCTGGCCGCGGAACGGCGCCTTCTCGGCGTATCTGGAACAGCGTCCGGACGGCTCCTTCGTCGTCGCCGACAAGCTCATCGAGATGGCCGACTACTTCGGTTTCGACGGCTACTTCATCAACCAGGAAGCGTCCGTCTCGCAGGCGGACGCCACGCAGCTGATGGCGTTCCTGAAGTATCTGCGGGCCAAGGCGCCCGCCCGCTTCCACCTCCAGTGGTACGACACCATCACCACCGGCGGGCAGCTTCAGTACCAGAACCAGTTCAACGACGTGAACGCCGCCTGGGTGCAGCACGACGGCCGGCCGGTCAACCACAGCGTCTTCGTCAACTACGCCTGGAACGCGAGCCGGGCGGCCGCCTCGGTGGCCACCGCCAAGCGGCTGGGCATGGCAGCCCATGAGGTCGTGTACCTCGGCACCGAGAACGAGAAGTACGGCTTCAACCCGCCCTACGACCCCCGGCTCGTCTTCCCCGAAGGCGGTGAGGCGCAGACCAGTTGGGCCCTGTTCGGTACGCATATGGCGTGGGCCAACAACCCCGACCGCGACGACCCGGACAAGCAGCAGAACACCTTCGTACGGGAACGGCGCTACTGGTCCGGGCCGAACGAGGACCCCACCCGCACCGGACGCACCGAGTACGTGCCGTGGCCGGACAACGGGAGGCCCAACGACGCGGACAACCACCGGAAGTGGGACGGCGTCGCACACTACATCGCCGAGCGTTCGGTGATCGGCGCGTTCCCCTTCGTCACCCGCTTCAACACCGGCCATGGCCGCGCCTTCTTCCTGGACGGTGTGCAGCGCTCGGACCGGGAGTGGAACAACGCCGGCAGCCAGGACCTGCTGCCCACCTGGCAGTGGTGGACGGCCAGCGGCGGCAGCGGAGCGCCGCTGAGCGTCGACTACGACCACACCACCGCGTACGACGGCGGCTGTTCCCTGCTGATCTCCGGCACGCTCGGCCCGGCCAACCCCACCACGGTCCGGCTCTTCAAGACCCAGCTGCGCGTCGGCGGCGGCGAGAGCGCCCGGCTGGTCTTCCGTACCGACCGGCCCGGACAGCAGAGCGGTCTGGAACTGGGGCTGGCCTTCCAGGACGCACCGGCCGACTTCGTCTGGCTGCCGGCGGGAAAGACCGCGGCGTCCGGCTGGACCACCGCCGGGCTCCCGCTGGCCGCCTACGCGGGGCGCACCGTCGCCGCGATCGCGGTCCGCGTCTCGGCCGACGCCGCCGCCTCCTACCGGCTCAACCTCGGCGAACTGGCCCTCCTTCCGGCCGGCACCCCCGCCGCCCCCGCCAAACCGGCCGGCTTCACGGTCGACCAGGTCCACCCGAACGCCGCGGGCACCGGCGCCGAGGTCTTCCTGTCCTGGGACTTCGCCGCGCAGGGCGTCTGGTACTACGACATCTGGCGGCAGCGGGCGGACGGCACCCCGGAGCCGTTGGGCCGGGTCCATGACGGGGTGTACTACGTCAAGTCCCTGACCCGGCAGGGCAGTGAGGCCACCAGCACGCTGTCGTTGGTGGCGGTGGCCCCGGACGGTACGCGCTCCGCTCCGGCGACCGCTCGGGTCGACTGGGCCTGATCGCACCGCCCCGCGCAGCACGTCCGGCCGGTCCGGCCGGCGGGGAGACCGGCGGCCGTGCCGCGTCACCACCGTCCTGGACGCCGTACGAGCAACTCGTCACGGGCCCGCGCCTCTTGGCGCGGGCCCGTCGGCCGTGGGTCCGGCCGGCGCACCGCACGGAGCAGCGCACCGGCACCACCCCGCAACCCGGCGCCTCGGCGGGTGCCGACCTGCACCGGCACCCGGGTCGTTCCCACCCCATTGACGGAAGGTCTGGACCAATCTACCGTGTGGCGCGTCACGCCACGTACGTCTCCAGGCCCCCCTCAGTCCAGTCGGCAAGCGTGCCCCACCCCCACACCCCCACCCCCACGCCCCCTCCCCCACCGGTCACGCTCACGCCCGCCAAGTCAGCACGCCAGTCGCCGTCGGCGGCCGGGCGGTGACCGGCGGCGCCTGCGGTCCCGAACCCCAGGACCGGCCCTGAACCCCGGACGGCCGCACGACGAGACGGTGGCTGCTGCCCACTCACCCGGAGTCGGACCGCCATGGACAGGACACCCGCACCGATGTGGTGATGATCCGTCATGGCCGGAAGGGAGCACCACGTGATCGGTCGGATGTCACGTCTGCTGGGAATCGGCCTGGCGACGGCTTTCATCACGCAGTTGCTGGTCGCGGCGGCGCCGCCGACGACGAGCGCACCGCGGAGCGACACCTGCGCGGTCAAGTCGAAGCCCTCGGGCAAGGTGCTCCAGGGGTACTGGGAGAACTGGGACGGCGCGTCGAACGGAGTTCATCCGCCGCTCGGCTGGATCCCGGTCACCGACACCCGGATCGGCGATCACGGCTACAACGTGATCAATGCGGCGTTCCCGGTCATCCTCTCGGACGGCACCGCCCTGTGGGAGGACGGGATGGACTCGACGGTGAAGGTCGCGACCCCGGCCGAGATGTGCCAGGCCAAGGCGGCCGGGCTCACCACCCTGATGTCCATCGGCGGCGCCACGGCCGGTATCGATCTCAGCTCCAGCACCGTCGCCGACCGGTTCGTCGCGACGGTGGTGCCGATTCTCAAGGCGTACAACTTCGACGGCATCGACATCGACATCGAGACCGGCCTCACCGGCAGCGGCGACATCAACACGCTGTCGGCCTCGCAGGCCAACCTCATCCGCATCATCGACGGCGTACTCGCCCAGATGCCCCCGAACTTCGGCCTGACGATGGCACCCGAGACGGCGTATGTCACCGGCGGCAGCGTGACCTACGGCTCGATCTGGGGCGCGTACCTGCCCATCGTGAAGAAGTACGCGGACAACGGCCGGCTCTGGTGGCTGAACATGCAGTACTACAACGGCAGCATGTACGGCTGCTCCGGCGACTCGTACTCGGCCGGTACGGTCGAGGGGTTCACCGCGCAGACGGACTGCCTGAACAAGGGGCTGGTCGTCCAGGGCACCACGATCAAGGTGCCCTACGACAAGCAGGTGCCGGGACTGCCGGCGCAACCGGGGGCCGGCGGCGGCTACCTGGCGCCGAATCAGGTGTCGCAAGCCTGGAACACCTACAGCGGCCAGCTGAAAGGGCTGATGACCTGGTCCCTCAACTGGGACGGGTCGAAGGGCTGGACCTTCGGGGACAACGTCAAGGCGCTTCAGGGTCGCTGACGTCGAGTGCGGTCAGGGCGAGGGGGTGCAAGGAGATCCGGCCCGGCTCCTCCGACGCCTCCCCCGCCCCCGCCCGCGGTCCGTTGTGCGCTCCCCATGACGGCGTCCACCACCTCACCATGTCAGGTCGCCGGACGGCGGGTGAGAGAGTGTCCGTCGAGTGACGGCCGGCCATCGACGGTCCGGATACCGACAAAGTGGGGCAAGCATGCACGCGCCGTACGGCGAGAACGAGGGCCGGGGCCCGGAGGGCGACTTCGCTGCCGGGTGGCACGTCCCACCGCAGCCACCGACCGGGAGCGCCGGCCGGCACGGCGCCGACGCCCACCAGGGTGACGGCACCCGCCTCGGTCACGACGGCTACACCGGCCACCCCGGTCACGACGGCTACACCGGTCACCACGGCTACCTCGGTCACGACGACTACACCGGTCACGACGGCTCGTACTACGGCTACCACGACTACACCGGCCACCACGGCCAGGCGCCGCTGCCCGCACCGGAGTACGCCGCGCCGCAGTACCCCGCACCGGAGCTCGTCATCCAGGACGACGGGGCCACCCCGCACTACGGCTACGGCTATGGCCACGGCTACAACTACGGCCACGCGTACGGGTACGGGTACGGCCATGTCCCTGCGCAGGCCCATGGCTACGACGGCGCGGTACCGCACGCGCAGGGTCCGGACCCCGCCGCGCAGGGCGAGCCCCTCCACCACGGGATGGCCGCGCCGCCGCAGTCCGCCGCCGCGGCCGTCGGGACCCAGGTCGCCGGGCCCGGCGATCCGTTCCCGTCCGAGTCGCCCGAACCGGCTCCGGCGCCGCCCGCCGAACCTGCTCCCGAACCGAAGCCGACGGGCGGCGGCACCAGCCTGATGAAGTCCAGCGCCCTGATGGCGGCGGGCACGATGGTGTCCCGTATCACCGGCTTTCTGCGCACCCTCGTGATGGCCACGGCGATCGGGGTCGGCACGCTCAACGACTCCTACCAGGTCGCCAATGTCCTGCCCACGATGATCTACACCCTGGTCGGCGGCGGCGCGCTGAACGCGGTGTTCGTCCCGCAGCTCGTACGGGCCATGAAGAAGGACGACGACGGCGGCGAGGCGTACGCCAACCGGCTGCTCACCCTGGTCGTGGCGGTGCTCGCGGGCGTCACGGTGATCTGTGTGCTGGGGGCTCCGCTGCTGATCCGGCTCATGTCGCCGGACGTCGCCGACGATCCGCAGCGCATGGCCGTCACCGTGACCTTCGCGCAGTACTGCCTGCCCACCATGTTCTTCATGGGCGTACATGTGGTGCTCGGTCAGATCCTCAACGCCCGTGGCCGCTTCGGCGCGATGATGTGGACCCCGGTGCTCAACAACGTCGTGACCATCGCGACGTTCTCCGGGTTCATCTGGGCCTTCGGCGGCTTCACCGATTCCGGTGTCGGCCCGGCGACCGTCACCCCGGAAGGGGTCCGGCTCCTCGGCCTGGGCACCCTGCTCGGCCTCGCGGTGCAGGCGCTGGCCATGCTGCCGTACCTGCGCAACGCCGGCTTCCGGATCCGCCCGCGCGGTGACTTCAGGGGCCATGGCCTCGGCAGGGCCATGGGCCTGGCCAAGTGGACGATTCTCTATGTGCTCGCCAACCAGATCGGGCTGACGGTCGTCACCCGGCTCGCCACCACGGCGGGCTCCGCCGCCGAACGGTCCGGGCACCCGGGCTCGGGCATCACCGCGTACAACTTCGCCCTGCTGCTGTGGCAGATGCCGCAGGCCATCATCACCGTGTCGGTGATGACCGCCGTACTGCCCCGGATCTCCCGCGCCGCCCAGGACGACGACCCGGCGGCGGTCCGCGCCGACATCTCCTACGGCCTGCGGACCTCGGCCGTCGCCATCGTGCCCTGCGCCTTCGCCTTCCTGGCGCTGGGCGTGCCGATCGCCACCCTGCTCTACGCGGGCTCCGGTGCCGAGGGCGCCCGGGGCATCGGCCATGTCCTCATGGCCTTCGGCCTGGGCCTCATTCCCTACTCGGTGCAGTACGTCGTGCTGCGCGGCTTCTACGCGTACGAGGACACCCGCACGCCCTTCTACAACACCGTCATCGTCGCCGTGGTGAACGCCGCCGCCTCCGCGCTGAGCTTCTTCGTCCTCCCCGCGCGCTGGGCCGTCGCCGGGATGGCCGCCTCCTACGGGCTGTCCTTCGCGGTCGGTCTCGGTATCGCCTGGCGCCGGCTGCGCAAGCGGCTGGGCGGTGATCTGGACGGCTCGCGGGTCCTGCGTACCTACCTCCGCCTGATCGCCGCCGCGGCCCCCGCGACACTCGCCGGCGGAGGTGTGGCCAATGCGCTCACCCAGGCCCTCGGCAGCGGCGTCCTCGGCTCGCTCGCGGCGCTGCTCGGCGGCGGCTGCGTGCTGCTGGGCATCTTCCTGGTTCTCGCGCGGCTGCTGCGGGTGGCGGAGCTGAACGCCATGGTCGCGATGGTCCGCGGCCGCCTCGGCCGCTGAGCTTTCGCCCTGTCACTTCGGCGGGGCCGCCCGTATCATGACCGGGCGGCGAACGCCAATTGATCATCACCGCACCCGATAACTCCCCCTCACCACGGAGCAGAGCGATGAGCAATCCTTTCGAGAACCCCGACGCGCAGTACCTCGTCGTCGTCAACGACGAGGGGCAGCATTCGCTGTGGCCGGACTTCGCCGAGGTGCCCGCCGGCTGGACGGTCGCCCTCGCCGCCGCGGACCGGCAGGCGTGCCTCGACTACGTCGAGGAGCACTGGACGGATATGCGTCCCAAGAGCCTGGCCGCGGCCATGGACGCGCGCTGACGGACGCGCCGCGCGGGTGACGCGGTACCGCCGTCAGTCCGCCGGCCCGAGGTCGGCGACCACTGCGGCGATACCGCGGACCGTCGGTTCGTCGAAGTACGCGTAGAGCGGGACGTCGACGCCGAGCCGGTCGAGTATCCGGGCCGATATCTGGGTCATCGTGATGGAGTGGCCACCGAGGTCGAAGAGGTTCTCGGTGTCGCCCAGCCCGGGGAGCCGGAGCACCTCGCGCCAGATCTCCCGCACCGTGTCGAGGGTGCTGCCGGAGTCCGCCGACGGTACGGCGACCAGCTCGGGCGGGGACGGCAGCGCGGACCTGTCGAGCTTGCCGTTCGGGGTGACCGGCAGGGCGTCGAGGCCGACGAAGACCTCGGGCACCATGTACGCGGGCAGCGACGCCGCCAGGGCGCGCCGGAGCTCGTCCGCGCCCGCGACTCCGGTGTGATAGCCGATCAGCCGGCCGTCCCGCACCGCGGCGGCGGCCCGGTCCACACCGTCCACCGCGAGCAGCCGCGACTCGATCTCGCCGAACTCGATCCGGTGGCCCCGGAGTTTGATCTGGTCGTCGGCCCTGCCGAGGAACTCCAGCCGTCCGTCGTCGAGCCGGCGCACCCGGTCGCCGGTCCGGTACAGCCGGCTGCCCGGCGGGCCGAACGGATCGGGCAGGAAGCACTCGCTGTCCAGCTCCGGTCTGCCGAGGTAGCCGCGGGCGAGGCCGGTCCCGGCGAGGTGGAGATCGCCGGGGACACCGACCGGGACCGGCGTCAGGCGGGCGTCGAGCACGAAGGCCCGGGTGTTGGCGAGCGGCCGGCCGATCGTCACCCGGTCCGGGTCGGGGCCGATCTCGTCCGAGGTCGCCCAGATCGTCGCCTCCGTCGGCCCGTAGACGTTGACGAGCCTGCCGACCTTCGGGCGCAGCCGCCGGGCGAGCGTCAGCGGGAGCGCCTCGCCGCCGGTGAGGGCCGTGACCGCCGGGTCGTCGAAACCGGCGTCCAGGAGCATCGCCCAGCCGGTGGGGGTCGCCTGGACATGGGTGACCCCGTGCCGGGCGGCCAGTTCGGTGAGCGCCGCGCCGTCCCGGGTCTGCTGCTCGCTCGCCACGACCACGGTGGCGCCGGTGATCAGCGGGAGGAGGAGTTCCAGGCCGGAGATGTCGAACGAGACGGAGGTCAGTGCCAGCCAGCGGTGCTGGGGGCCGGCGTCGAGCAGGTCCCGGATGGCCAGCAGCAGGTTGGTCAGCGAGCGGTGCGCGATCTGCACGCCCTTGGGGCGGCCGGTCGAGCCGGAGGTGTAGATGACATAGGCCAGGTCGTCGGGTGCCGGTGCGGCGGCCGGCGCGGCGGCTCCGACGGGGCGGTCGGCGTCGGCCGCGAGGTCGGCGTCGCCCAGTTCGCGGGCGACCCGGGCGTCGGCGGTGATGAAGTCGAGCCGTTCGGCCGGGTAGTCCGTGTCGAGCGGAATGTAGGCCGCCCCGGCCTTGAGGACGCCGAGCAGGCCCACCACGAGCCGCTCCGACCGGTTCGCCCGCACCGCGACGAGGGAGCCCGGCCCGATGCCGTCGCCGCGCAGCCGGGCCGCGAGCCGGGTCGCGGCGGCGTCCAGTTCGGCGTAGGTGAGGTGGCGGTCCGCATGGCTGACGGCGATGGCGTCGGGCCTGCGGGCCGCCTGTTCCGCGATCAGTGCGGGGACGGTCCGTACCGGGTGCGCCACGGCCGTGTCGTTCCAGCCGGTGAGCAGCCGGTCGCGCTCGTCCGGGGCGAGCAGCGGCAGCGCGGCCAGTTCGGCCGTCGGGTCGTCCACGACGTGGCCGAGCAGGGTCAGCCAGTGCCGGGCGATGCTCTCGGCGGCCGGGCGCGCGATCGACCGCGGCGGGTACTGCATCAGCACGCGGAACTCGTCGGAGCCGTCGATCAGTTCGACGCGCAGCGCGTTGCGGGCGGTGTCGTGGGAGAGTCCCCGTTCCACCGAGGCGGCGACCCCGGGGAACTCCGGGGCGGCGGGCGGGCGGTGGTACGACAGCGAGACCGGTGCGAGGGCGACGCCCGGCCGTACCCCCGCGCCGGCGCGTCCGAGCGGCACCTCACGCACCCGGTACAGCTCCCGCAGCCCGGTCCGGACGGCGCGGGCGAAGTCCTCGAAGGGCATCCCGCCCTCCGGCGGGGAGGAGAAGGGCAGTTCGTTGACGTGGACGCCGATGTGTTCCTGCTGATCCGGCGTCCGGGTGCCGAGGTCGAGGGCCGTGACCGGCACGCTGTTGCCGTACCGGAACAGGAGGGCGTGCAGGGACGCGACGAGCAGTTCGAAGCGGGTCACGCCGATCCGGGCCGCCGCCGGTCCGAGGTGCTCCCGCAGCTTCCCGGGCAGCCGGAGCTCCACCGACGCGCCGTCCTGCACCCCGCGGGCGGGCCGGTCCAGGCCGGGGAGCACCACGTCGTCGTCGCCGAGCGGGTGCGCCGCCCAGTAGCGGCGGGCGGCGGGCAGTTTGGCGGTGATGCGCCGCTCCTCGTCGGCGGCCGCGCCGGCCGGCGGGAGTGCCGGCGGTGCGGGATCGCCGCCCGTGGCCGCCGCCGCGTAGCACGCCGCGAGGTCGGCCACGAAAAGCTCCAACGAGTGTCCGTCGAAGACCAGGTGGTGGACGACGACGAGCAGCCGGTGTGTGCGCGGGCCGGCGAGCTGGAGCACCAGGCGGCACAGCGGTCCACGGGCGAGGTCGAACGGCGTCCGGATGTGCTGCGCCGTGGCGTCCTCGCCCGCCGGCTCGACCACCAGCGTGGGCCGGACCGGGGCCGGGCGCAGGTAGGGCACACCGTCCCGGTCCTCGACCGCGCTGGTGAGCTCGGGGTGCCTGCTCAGTACGGCGGCACAGGCGTGGCGCAGCGCGTCGGTGTCGAGGTCGCCGTCGAAGTGCACGGTGAACGAGACGTGGTGCACGGCCCCGCAGTCGTCGAGCAGTTCGTTGAACCAGATTCCGCTCTGCGCGGCGGAGGCGGGACGCGCCTGTGGCCGCCCCTCGACCGAGGCATGCGGATTCGCCGGGGCATCGGACATCGAACACGTCCTGTCACCGTTGTGGGGAGGCCCGTTGGGGGCGCTATCCCGGGTGCGGCGGCTGAGGAGTGACTCCAAGCCGATCGGGCGCCCTCAATCTGCCCGATCATGACCGACATTTGCAATAACTTGATCGCTCTTCTCTGCTTCTTGACGCACTTTCTCGCCCTTTGCCAACTCAGGTGGGCTTCTCCTGCCGTCCCTCGATCCCCCGGCTTTCCCCTTGCTCTTTCTTGCTCTTCCTTGCCCGTCACCGATCGGGAAAGCCGTCCGAACTCCGCGGCACCCGGGGCCGATCGGCCGGAGCGCAGGCCCCCGCAGCACACCGGAACCGACCTGTCCGGATCAGGTGCAGCCGCCCTCCTGCGCGACGAACGTGCAGGTGGGCGAGGACCGGCGGCACCACGGAGCGACGCCGGGAGTCTGCCCGCCTGACCATTGACACACTCTGAGGGCTTGTTCGATCATCAGGGCGTTGACCAAGTGACCAGCAGGACGCCCGGGATATCGGGTGCCGTCTCAAGGGGTCTGTCGGTCCGGCAGTCAAGGAAGTGGGTGCGCACCATGGTTACTCGCAGTGGTGGGCGAACCGGTACCGGCCAGCGGTACGGGTCCCGCTTCCCGACCGTCCGGAACCACCGTGTCCGTTGTCAGCCGCGGGGCCGATTAACCCACTCCGTGGCCGACCGCTCCACCGGTCACCCACGGACCGGGCGCGCCCTGCCGATCACGGACGGGATGCGGCGCCCCCGCACGGCCTGACCACCGCCCCGTCCCGCAAGAGCCTCGGCGTCACGCCTCAGCGTGAGCAGGACTTCGACACCGGCCGCAGGCAGGCGAGTCCGTGCCCGCGCCGGGCACGCCCCGGCCCCCGCGCCTTCCCGGCGCATCCTCCCCGCAACGCCTGAGCCGATACCGCACGCCCCACACCCGTTGCCCCGTACCGGCTGACCCGTACCGCTCCTGACCCCTGCCGTTCCCCCGTACGGGACAGCACTCCGGGGTCGGCGGCGCACGCTCACACGCCGTCAGTCACCCCTATGAACAACCCTCCCGCAGAGGAAAAGGGCCCGCTTTGCCGACGAATCAGACGTTCCGCGATGTGACCCCCCGGCAGTCCCGGGCGACGCCGAAGCAGACCGCGATCGAGCCGCTGGCGGACCGCGCCGCGCCGTTGGCGCTCTCCTTCGCGCAGCAGCGGCTGTGGTTCCTGGCGCAGATGCAGGGCGCGAGCGCGGCGTACCACATGCCGCAGGCGGTCCGCCTCCACGGACCGCTGGACCGCGCGGCGCTCGCGCGGGCGCTGGACACCCTGGTCGCCCGTCACGAGGTCCTGCGTACCCGGCTGGTCCCCGCGGCGGGTGCGGCCTGCCAGCGGATCGACCCGCCCGGCGCGGGCTTCCCCTTGCAGGTCCACGACCTGACCGGCGAGGCGGATGCCGAAGCGCGACTCGCCGCCCTTCAGCGGGAGGAGGCCACCGCGCCGTTCGACCTGGCCCGGGGGCCGTTGGCCCGCGGCCGTCTGGTGGCGCTGACCGAGGACCACCAGGTACTGCTGCTGACGCTGCATCACATCGTGTCGGACGGCTGGTCGATGGGCGTGCTGGCCCGGGAGATCGGCGTGCTCTACACGGCGTTCCGGCGGGGCGGACCCGACCCGCTGCCGCCGCTGCCGGTGCAGTACGCCGACTATGCCGCCTGGCAGCGGCAGTGGCTGTCCGACGGCGGGCCGGCCCGCCAGGGCGCCTATTGGCGCAAGGCCCTCGCGGACGCCCCGGCGCTGCTCGCCCTGCCGGCCGACCGGCCGCGCCCGGCCGAGCAGGACTACCGCGGCGGACAGCTGCGGCTCGCCTTCGACGCGGAACTGACCGCGGCGCTCAAGGATTTCAGCCGGCGCCACGGCAGCACCCTGTTCATGACGCTGCTGACCGGCTGGGCGCTGGTGCTGTCGCGGCTCTCGGGGCAGAGCGACGTGGTGATCGGCACGCCCACCGCCAATCGCCGCCGCGCCGAACTCGAAAACCTCATCGGCTTCTTCGTCAACACCCTGGCGCTGCGCATCGACCTCTCCGGTACACCGACGGTGGCCGAGCTGCTCAAGCGGGTACGCGGGGTGTCCCTGGCGGCCATGGAACACCAGGACCTGCCGTTCGAGCAGGTGGTGGAGCTGGTCAACCCGGTCCGCGATCTGGCGCACACGCCGTTGTTCCAGGTGATGTTCGCCTGGCAGAACAACGAGGTCGGCGAGCTGGCGCTGCCGGAGGTCGAGGTGACGCCGCTGGAATCCCCTTACACCGTGGCCAAGTTCGATCTGACGTTGTCGCTGGCGGAGGAGGACGGCCGCATCGTCGGCACCCTGGACTACGCCAGTGCGCTGTTCGACGCGGCGACGGTGGAGCGCCACGCCCACTATCTGCGGCGGGTGCTGGAACGGATGGCGGAGCGGCCCGGCGCGGTGGCGGCGGACCTCCCCCTCCTCGACGAGCGGGAACGCGGCGAACTGGTGGGGTGGGCGGACGACACCGCGCCGCTCCCGGCCGGCCGGACCGTGCAGGCGTTGTTCGAGGCGCGGGCGGCGGATGCGCCGACGGCGGTGGCGGCGGTCTGCGAGGGGCGGTCGCTGAGCTACGGAGAGCTGAACGCGCGGGCCAACCGGCTGGCCCATCACCTCGCGGAGCACGGTGTGGGTCCCGACACCCTGGTGGCGATCTGCGCCGAGCGCTCGCTGGAGATGGTGGTGGGGCTGCTGGCGATCCTGAAGGCCGGTGGTGCCTATGTGCCCCTCGATCCGGCCTATCCGGCCGAGCGGCTGGCCTACATGCTGCGGGACAGCGCGCCGGCACTGCTGCTGACCCAGGCGAGTCTGCGCCCGGCCCTGCCGGCCGACGCACCGCCCGTGCTCTGCCTCGACACCGATCAGGCGGCCTGGGCGGCGGCGCCCGCGTCCGACCCGGTGGTACCACGCCTGCCCGATCACCTCGCCTATGTGATCTACACATCCGGCTCGACCGGCCGGCCCAAGGGCGTGGCGCAGACCTGGCGGAGCCTGGACAACCTGATCCACTGGCAGCTGCACCACGCCGCGCCGGACAGCCCGGCACCGGCCCGGGTGCTCCAGTTCGCCTCGGTCAGCTTCGACGTCTCGTTCCAGGAGATCTGGAGCACCCTCTGCCAGGGCGCCACCCTGGTGCTGATGGGTGCGGAGCGCCACCGGGAACTGGGCCGGCTGCGGCACTTCCTCGCCGGCCAGGCGGTGCAGCGCGCCTTCCTGCCCGCGGCGGTGCTCCAGCAGATCGCCGTCCTCGACAACGATGCCATCCCAGGGCCACCGCTCGGCTGCGAGATCATCACCGCCGGCGAGGCGCTGCGCGTCAGCGACGAACTGCGCGCCTGCCTGACGGGGCTGGGCGGCGCCCGGCTCTACAACCAGTACGGCCCGACCGAGACCCATGTGGTCAGCCAGCACGTCCTGACCTGCGCCGACGCCGCCGACTGGCCGACTCTGCCGCCGATCGGCCGGCCCATCGCCGAGGCCCGGCTCTACGTCCTCGACGCGCGGCTGGAGCCGGTGCCGGCCGGTACGGTCGGCGAGCTCTACATCGGCGGGGTGAGCCTGGCCCGGGGCTACCTCGGCCGGCCCGCGCTCACCGCCGAGAAGTTCCTGCCCGATCCCTTCGCGGGGCCCGGCGCCCGCATGTACCGCAGCGGCGACCTGGCGCGCCGGCTGGCCGACGGCACCGTCGACTTCGCCGGCCGCGCCGACGACCAGGTCAAACTGCGTGGCTTCCGGGTCGAGCCGGGCGAGGTCGAGAGCGTGCTCCAGGAAGTGGCCGGGGTGCGCGAGGCGGCCGTGCTGCTGCGCGAGGACGCGCCCGGCGACCGGCACCTGGTCGCCTACGTCGTGGGCGAGGTCACCGTGCGGGCCGTCCGTGACCAACTGCGGCTGCGGCTGCCGGAGCACCTGGTGCCGACCCGCTGGGTGGCGCTGGAGCGGCTGCCGCTGACGGTGAACGGCAAACTCGACCGGCGCGCGCTGCCGGCGCCCGGCCAGCAGGCGGGCGACGCCGCCTACCAGGCGCCGCGCAACGGACGTGAGGCGCGGATGGCCGCCATCTGGGCCGAGGTGCTGCGCCGTGAGCGGGTCGGTGTGCACGACGACTTCTTCGCCCTGGGCGGCCATTCGCTGCTGGCGACCCGGCTGATCCACCTCGTCAACCAGCGCATGTCGGCACAGCTGTCGTTGCGCAGCCTGTTCCGGAATCCGGTGCTGGCCGACCTCACGGCCGAGCTGGCGCGCGGTGCGGGCGACGCCGCGGCGGCCTTCGTGTTCCCGCAGCTCACCCCCGCCCCGGCGGATCGCTGTAGGCCCTTCCCGCTGACCGACATCCAGCAGGCGTACTGGGTCGGCCGCGAGTCCGCCATCGAGCTGGGCGGCGTCGGCGCGCACGGCTACCGCGAGATCGCCGTGCGCGAGTTCGACGAGGAGCGCTTCACCTCGGCGCTCAACGGGCTGATCGGCCGTCACGACATGCTGCGCGCGGTGTTCCACGGCGACGGCACCCAGCAGGTGCTGGAGACGGTGCCGCCCTACCGGATGCCGCGCGTGGACCTGCGCGGTCTCGACCCGGCCACCGTCGAGGCGCGGCTGGCGGAGACCCGCGAGCGGATGTCGCACCAGCTGCTGGACGCCGGCCGCTGGCCGCTGTTCGAGTTCGCGCTGACGCTGCTCGACGACGAGGTGCGCCTGCACATCAGCCTCGACGCGCTGATCGTCGACGCCGCCAGCAGCCGGCTCCTGGAACGCGAGCTGATGCACCGCTACGCCGACCCGGACGCCGAACTGCCGCCCCTGACCGTGGACTTCCGCGACTATGTGCTGGCCGAGCGGGCGCTGCGCGAGACGCCGCGGTACGCCCGCGCGCTGCGCTACTGGCGGCAGCGGGCGCCCGAACTGGCTCCGGCGCCGGACCTGCCGCTGGTACGCCGGCCCGAGACCGTCGAACGGCCCCGTTTCACCCGCTACGAGCAGGTCCTGCCGGCCGCGCGCTGGAGCGGGCTGAAGGACCTCGCCACCCAGCACGGGCTGTCCCCCTCGGTGCTGCTGCTGACCGCCTTCGCCCAGGTGCTCGCGCGGTGGAGCCGCCGGCCGCGCTTCACCCTGAGCCTGCCGCTGTTCAACCGGCTGCCGCTGCACCCCGGCATCAACGCGGTGATCGGCGACTTCACCTCGCTGGTCCTGCTGGAGGTCGAGGTGACGGCCGAGGAGGGCTTCGCCGCGCAGGCCCGCGCGGTGCAGGAGCGGCTGTGGCAGGACATCGACCACGCCGCGGTGAGCGGAGTACAGGTCGCCCGTGAGCTGTCGCAGGCCCGGGGCACCCGCCAGACCGCCATGCCGGTGGTGTTCAACAGCACGCTGAGCGAGCTGGCGCCCGAGGCGGACGGCCGCGGGCTGGAGGCCGGGCTGGGCGGCACCACCGTCCACGGCATCACCCAGACCCCGCAGGTGTGGATCGACCACACCCTCATGGAGTCCGAGGGCCGGCTCCACTTCAACTGGGACTGCATCGACGAACTGTTCCCGGCGGGCATGGTGGCCGAGATGTTCGCCGCGTACTGCGCGCTGCTGACCCGGCTCGCGGAGCCCGAAGCCTGGGACGCCGCACCGGACGCGCTGCTGCCCGTCGCCCGCTTCGCACCGGCCCTGCCGGAGCCGCCGGCGCAGCCCCTGATGCACGAGCTGTTCGACCGGCGGGCGCGGGAGACGCCGGAGGCGCCCGCGGTGCTCGCGCCCGGCCGGCAGCTGAGCTACGGCACGCTGCGCCGCGAGGCACAGCGGCTGGCCGGCCGTCTCCAGGCCCGTGGTCTGCGGCCCGGCGGGCTGGTGGCGGTGCTGCTGGAGCGCGGCTGGGAGCAGGTGGCCGGCACCCTGGCCGTCCTCTACGCCGGCGGCGCCTATCTGCCGGTCGATCCGGAGCTGCCGGCCGAGCGGGTGGCGCACCTGCTGGAGCGGGCCGAGGCCCGGCTGGCCCTGGTGGGCCCGGACCGGCCGGCGGCGCCGGAACTGCCCGGGGACGTCGAGTGCCTGGTGGTCGACCGGGCCGCCTGCGGGGAGGGCGGGCCGGACTGGCAGCCGGTCGCGCGGTCCGGCACCGACCTCGCCTACGTGGTCTACACCTCGGGCTCCACCGGCACACCCAAGGGCGTGATGATCGACCACCGCGGTGCGGTGAACACCCTGCTCGACATCAACGAGCGCTTCGCCGTCGGACCGGCCGACCGGGTGCTGGCGCTCTCCGCGCTCCACTTCGACCTGTCGGTGTACGACATCTTCGGCACGCTCGCGGCCGGTGCGGCGGTGGTGACGCTGGCGCCCGAGCCGGCGCGCGACCCGGCCCACTGGCTCGAACTGCTGCGGGCCCACGAGGTCAGCGTCTGGAACTCGGTGCCGGCGCTGCTGGGCATGCTGGTCGAGTACGCCGAGGGCGGCCATCCGCTGCCGTCGTCACTGCGGCTGGCCATGCTGTCGGGCGACTGGATCCCCCTGACGCTGCCGGGGCGGCTGCGCGGACTGCTGCCCGCGGTGCGGATCGACAGCCTGGGCGGCGCCACCGAGGCATCGATCTGGTCGGTCCACCACCCGATCGGCGAGGTGGACCCGGCCTGGCGCAGCATCCCCTACGGCAAACCCCTCAAGCACCAGCGGTGCCATGTCCTCGACGACGCGCTACGGCCCCGGCCGACCTGGGTGCCGGGCCAGCTCTACATCGGCGGGGCCGGCCTCGCCCGGGGCTACTGGCGCGACGAGACGGCCACCGCGGCCGGTTTCGTCAGCCATCCGGCCACCGGCGAGCGGCTCTACCGCACGGGCGATCTGGGCCGTCTGCTGCCCGACGGCACCATCGAGTTCCTCGGCCGCGAGGACAGCCAGGTCAAGGTGCACGGCTACCGCGTCGAGCTGGGCGAGATCGAGGCGACGCTCGAAACCCACCCGGCGGTGGAGAGCGCCGTACTGCGCCTTCTGGGTGCGGCCCAGGGCGACAAGCGGCTGGCCGCCTACGTCGTGGCGGGCGGGGCGGGAGCCGACGGCGCCGCGCTGGCCCGGTACCTGTCGCGGAAGCTGCCGGCGTACATGGTGCCGGCGTCGTTCACCTTCCTCGACGTGCTGCCGCTGTCGGCCAACGGCAAGGTCGACCGGGGCCGGCTGCCCGAGCCGGCGCCGGAGGCCGTACCGGCGGCCGGGCCGGAGGCCGCTGCGCCGGAGCTCGACGATCCGGCCGAGCGCCGCCTGGTCGCGACCGTCCAGAAGGTTCTCGACCGGGCGGAGATCGCGCCGCACGCGAACCTGCTGCACCTCGGTGCCACCTCGATCGACATCGTGCGCATCGGCAACGCGCTCGCCGGTGAGCTGGGTTTCCGGCCGCGGCTGGCGCAGCTGATGCGGCAGCCGACCCTGGCCGACCTGCTCGGCATGTACCGCGAGCACGTCCGGCAGCAGGCCATCGCCGCGCAGGCGCAGCGCGCCGCGGCGGGCGCGGCCGGCGCGGGCGACGGCGGTGCGGTGCTCGACGATCCGGCGGCCCGCAAGGAGTTCACGGCGCGCGGACGGGGCGGCCGCAGCTTCGGCGACGACGTACCGGACCTCGCCCTGCCGGCGCCGGACGGTCCGGCCCTCGCCCGCCGCTGTGCCGACTACCGCTCGGTGCGGCAGTTCGGCGGCGAGCCCGTCGACGCCGCGGCGCTGGCCGGGCTGCTCGCCTGTCTGTCGCAGTACGAGCTGCACGGCGGGCGCAAGTATCTCTACGGCTCCGCCGGCGGCAGCTATCCGGTGCAGGCGTATCTCTACGTCAAGCCGGGGCGGGTGGCCGGGGTGGCGGGCGGCGCGTACTACTACGACCCGGGCCGGCACCGGCTGGTGGCGCTGGGCCGGGGCCGCACGCTGAGCCCCGACGCCTATGACTACTTCGTCAACCGGCCGTTGTTCGAGGCGGCGGCGTTCGCGCTGTTCCTGGTGGCCGAACTGGCGGCGATCCAGCCGCTCTACGGCGACCGGAGCCTCGGCTTCTGCCAGATCGAGGCCGGTGCCATGGGGCAGCTGCTGACCATGACGGCGCCGGAACAGGGGCTGGGCCTGTGCGGTATCGGCTCCCTCGACACCGCCCAGCTCGATCCGCTGCTGGAGCTGGGGCCCACGCACCGGCTGGTCCATTCGATGGTCGGCGGCCGCCGCCCGCCGGGCGGACCGGACGCGCTCGCGGCCGCACCGGCCGGGCACGCGGTACACACCTCCGGCCGGGACGAGATGGAAGACATCGAGATTTGAACGCCTACGCACTGCTGGATCTCTTCAACCGGCACGCCATCACCCTGGTCGTCGACGGCGACAGGCTGCGCTGCAAGGCGCCGCGCGGCTTCCTGACCCCCGAGCTGCTGGCGGCGCTCAAGCGCCACAAGCGCCAGCTGATCGCCATCCTGACCGGCCAGGACGGCGACGGCGACGCGGACGGGACCCTGGTCCGCCGGCCGGACCCGGCGGCTCCGCTGCCACTGTCCTTCGCCCAGCGTCAGCTGTGGGTCCTGGACCAGTTGGCGCCGGGCAATCCCTTCTACAACAATCCGGCCGCCATCGACATCAAGGGCGCCCTCGATGTGGCGGCGCTGACGCGCAGCCTCACCGAGCTGACGCGCCGTCATGAGGCGCTGCGTACCGTGTTCGGCAGCGTCGACGGCGAGCCGTGGCAGCGCGTACGGCCCGCCGGACCGGTCGCGTTGCCGGTCACCGACCTCAGCGCGCTGCCGGCGGCCGAGCGGCCGGTGCGGGCCCGGCGGGAGACCGAGGCCGACGCCCGGGTGCCGTTCGATCTGAGCGCCGGGCCGCTCTTCCGCGGCCGCCTCATCAGGCTGGCCGCCGACGAGCACCGCCTGCTGCTCAATGTCCACCACATCGTCGCCGACGGCTGGTCGATCGGCATCCTGGTGCGGGAGATCGGCGCGCTCTACGGCGCCTACGCGCAGGACCGGCCCTCACCGCTGGCCGAGCCGCCCGTCCAGTACCCCGACTACGCGCTCTGGCAGCGGCGTCAGCTGGACGACGGGGCACTGGCGCGCCAGCTGGACCACTGGACCGGCCGGCTCGCCGGTGCGCCCACCCTGCTGGCCCTGCCCACCGACCGGCCGCGCCCCGCGGTGCAGCGCTACCGGGGACAGCGCCATGCGGTGACGGTCGGCGCCGAGGTCACCCGCGGGCTGCACACGGCGGGCCAGGCCGGCCAGGCGACGCTGTTCATGACGCTGATGGCGACGCTGTCGGTGCTGCTGTGGCGCTACAGCGGCCAGGACGACATCTGTGTCGGCACGCCCTTCGCCAACCGCGGCCACCGCGAGGCCGAGGACCTGATCGGGCATTTCGTCAACACCCTGGTCATCCGTCAGCACCTCGACCCGGAGGAGTCCTTCGAGGCGCTGCTGGCGCAGGTGCGCGACCAGGTCCTGGACGCCTACGCCCACCCGGACCTGCCCTTCGACCAGCTGGTCGAGGCGCTCCGGCCGGAGCGGCACACCAGCCATTCACCGCTGTTCCAGGTGATGCTGGTGTTGCAGAACATGCCGCGTGGCCGGCTGGAACTGCCGGGCCTGACCATGCAGCCGCTGCCGACCCACGCCGGGGCCGCCAAGTTCGACCTCGCGGTCGAGGTGTCCGAGGACGCGGACGGGCTGGAGCTCTCCTTCGAGTACAACACCGACCTGTTCGACGCCGCGACCGTCGCCCGGATGGCCGGCCACTACGTACGGCTCCTGGAGCAGGTGGCGGCCGGACCGGCGCGGCCGGTCGGCGCCCTGCGGCTGCTCGGCACGGCCGAACGGCGGCGCCAGCTCCACGACTGGAACGCCACCGGACAGGACGGCACCGCGCCGGCCGGCCTGGCGGAGCGCTTCGCGGCCCAAGTGCGGGCGCGCCCCGGCCAGTTGGCGCTGGTCTGCGGCGACGACCGGCTGGACTACGCCACGCTGGACGGTCGCGCCAACCGGCTGGCGCAGGCCCTGGTCGCCCGCGGGGTCCGTCCCGACCAGGTGGTGGGCCTGCACGCGCGGCGCTCGGCGGAGCTGGTGGTGGGCATCCTGGGCATCCTCAAGGCCGGCGCCGCCTATCTGCCGCTCGACCCCGCCCTGCCCGCGGAACGGCTGGCGGGCATGGTGGCGGACGCCGGGCCGGCCCTGGTGCTGAGCGAGGCCGCCGCGCCGCCGCCCGGCTGGCGGTCGCTGGCCGCGGTCGAGGCCGAGGGACGGTGCGACGACGCGCCCGCCGTCGTGTGCCACCCCGCCGGTCTGGCCTACGTGATCTACACCTCGGGCTCGACCGGTCGACCCAAGGGCGTGGCGGTGACGCACGGCAGCGTGGCCAACCTGTTCGACCACTGGCTGACGCGGCTCGGCGCCCTGCCCGGTGAGGCGGCGGCGCTGTGGTCGAGCATCGGCTTCGACGTGTCGGTGCAGGAGATCCTGCTGCCGCTCACCAGCGGCGGCGTACTGCACCTGGTGCCGGAGGAACTCCGCGCCGATCCCGAGGCGTTGATGGACTGGCTGCGCACCCACCGCATCGTGCAGGCGTATCTGCCGCCGGCCTTCGTCAAGTGGATCGACGAAGCGCCCGCGGCGCGGCTGGCCGGGCTGGCGCTGCGCCAGCTGCTGGTGGGGGTGGAGCCGCTGCCCGAGGAGGGCCTGCACCGCATCCGGCAGCTGCTGCCGGGCCTGCGCGTCCTCAACGGCTACGGGCCGACCGAGACCACGGTCTACAGCACCGCCTATGCCGACCCGCGGCCGCTGGCGCGGCAGTGCCCGATCGGCCGGCCACTGGCCAACACCCGTCTCTACCTGCTCGACGAGCGGCTCGAACCGGTACCGGTCGGGGTGGCCGGCGAGATCTACCTGGGCGGCGCCGGACTCGCCCGCGGCTATCTGGGACGTCCCGGCCCGACCGCCGAGCGCTTCCTGCCCGACCCCTTCGTCCGCGGTGCGCGGATGTACCGCACCGGCGATCTGGCCCGCTGGCTGCCCGACGGCGATGCCGAGTACCTCGGCCGCCGAGATCACCAGGTCAAGCTGCGCGGCTTCCGCATCGAGCTGGGCGAGATCGAGGCGGCGCTGCTCGACGAGCCCGGGGTGCGCGAAGCGGCGGTGCTGGCCGACCGCGACGCGGCCGGTGAACCGCGGCTGGTGGCCGGCGTCGGCCGGGGCACGGCGCCACCGCTGGCGCCGGGCGCCTGGCGCACCGCGCTGTCGCAGCGGCTGCCGGGCTACATGATCCCGGCGCTCTTCGTGGAGTTGCCGCGGCTGCCGCGGACCGCCAACGGCAAACTCGACCGGGCGGCGCTGCTGCTGCGGGCGCGGGAGGGCGGGTCCGTCCAGGTCAACCTGGCCAGCCCGCGCGACCATATCGAGTTGACGCTCTATCAGATATGGCAGCAGCTGTTGCTGCAACCCGACATCGGCATCCGCGACAGCTTCTTCGACATCGGCGGCAGCTCCATCTCGGCCATCAAGATGTCCCACGCCATCCGCGAGGCGTTCGGCGAGACCCTGCCGATCCGCGACATCCTGCTGCACCCGACCATCGAGGAGCTGGGCGGGCGGCTGCGGCAGGGCGCCTCGGGCCGGCCCCCCGGCAATCTGATCGAGTTCCGCGCGGGCGAGGGCCGGCGGCGGGTGGTGTGCGTCCACCCGGCCGGTGGCACCGCCTTCTGCTATCTGTCACTGGCCAAGGCGCTGCCGGACGACTACGGCGTCCACGGCATCCAGTCGCCCGGGGTGAACCCCGGCGAGACGCCCCTGCCCACGGTCGAGGCCATGGCCGAGGCTTATCTGAAGCTCATCGAACCGCTGCTCGACGGGCCGCTGGTCCTCACCGGGCTCTCCTACGGCGGCCTGATCGCCCACGAGATGGGCCGCCGGCTGGCGTCGGCCGGCCACACCGAGCTGAGCGTGGTGCTGCTCGACACCCAGGGCACCGACGACCCGGCCCGGCGGGCCCTGATCGAACCGGTGGAGATGGCCGAGTTCCGCGAGAAGCTCGTCAAGTTCAACGGCATGTATCCCGGCATCGACGACCAGCAGATCGACCAGTACTTCCACATCTACAACCACAACCGGCTGACCATGCGCGACTATCCGGCGCCGTCGTCGTCGGCCCGGCTGGTACTGCTCCAGGCCGTCGCGGACGGGCAGGACACCGACCACCTGCGGGCGGTGCGCGCCTTCTGGCGCCGCCGCGCGGACGCGGAACTCCTGGTGGAACAGGTGCCCTGCGACCACTGGGAAATGCTGGAGACCGCCGAGGTGCGCCGGGTGGCCGCGCTGATCAGTTCCGAACTCGCCCGCTTCCCGGTATCCCGTCCGCTGCCGTCCGCCGCCCGGCGGACCGCGGCGGCCCTGGCGCAGGAGTCATGATGGAAACCGGATCGCCCGCACCGGCCGGCTCCGCCGCCCCCGGCCTGGCCCACAGCCTGCACGCCCAGGCCCGTCGCACCCCCGCCGCCGTCGCGCTCGTCGACGGCGACCGGTGCCTCGACTACGCCGCCCTCGACGCCGCGGGCGCCGCCGTCGCCCGGTCCCTGCACCGCCACGGTGTGCGGCCGGGCCAGGCGGTGGCGGTCTGCCTGCCCCGTTCGTGGCAACTGGTCTGCGCCATGCTCGGCATTCTGCGGCTGGGCGCGGTGGTGGTGCCGCTCGACGCGCTGAGCCCGCCCGAGCGCCGCCGCCACATCCTGGCCGATTCGGCGAGTATGGCGCTGATCCACGGCGAGGCGGCGCCCGACGGGCTGCCCGACGAAGTGGCACCGCTGGCGGTGTCCGCGCTGCTCGGCACCGGCCCGGCCACCGGCACCACTCCCCCGCCGCCGTTCGCCGCCGCACCCGTCTCCTTCCTCTTCTACACCTCGGGCACCACCGGCCGGCCCAAGGGCGTCGAGGTGCGGGACGCCGGCATCCTGCGGCTGGCGCGGCCCGGCTACATCCGGCTGAGCGCGGCGGCGCGCTACGCCTGGCTGTCCAACCCGGCGTTCGACGCGCTGAGCTTCGAGGTCTGGGTACCGCTGCTGACCGGCGGTTGCTGCGTGGTCCTCGACGACGAGACGGTGCAGACGCCCCACCTGCTGGCGGCCGTGCTCCGGCGCGAGCGCATCGACACCCTGTTCATCACCGTGGCGCTGTTCAACGCGGTGGTCGACAAGGTGCCGGACTGCTTCGCCGACGCCGGCCAGGTACTGGTCGGCGGCGAGCAGCTCAACGCCCGGCTGATCCACCGCTGGTACCGCGACAACGCCGCGAGCGCCACCCGGCTGCACAACGTGTACGGGCCCACCGAGGCCACCACCTTCGCGCTGTGCCATCCCGTCCCGCGCGACTTCGACGCGGCGGTGGTGCCGATCGGCCGGGCGCTGCCGGGCACCGAGGCGCTGCTGGTGGCCGACGGGACCCGGCTCGCCGAGCCCGGTGAGGTGGCCGAGCTCCATCTGGCCGGCGAGGCGCTGGCGGCCGGTTACCGCAACCTGCCCGACGAGACCGCGCGCCGCTTCGTGCGGCTGCCCTGGTACGACGGCGGCCACGGCCGCTACTACCGCAGCGGCGACCTGGTGCGCCGCGACGCCGCCGGCCACATCGAGTACGTCGGCCGCGCCGACCGCCAGGTCAAGGTCCGCGGCTTCCGCATCGAACCGGGCGAGCTGGAACGGCAGATCGTGGCCCACCCGGCGGTGCAGCAGGCTTATGTCTGCACCCGGCGCGACGCGGCGACCGGGGTGAACGAGCTGGTGGCCTACCTGGTGCTCCGGGCCGACCTGTCCTTCGAGGACTTCGGGCGTCATGTGGCGGCCGGGCTGCCGCCGTACATGCGGCCCCACCGGGTCCACCTGGTCGAGGCGCTGCCGCTCAACGCCAACGGCAAGGTCGACCGGGCGGCGCTGCTGCGGCGCGCCGACCCGCCCTGGCGGGGCGCCGAGGTGGCCGGCCCGGCCGCCACCGCCGAACAGCGCGAGGTGCTGGAGCTGGCGGGCGAGGTGCTGGGCGTACCGGGGCTGCGGCCGGGCGACCGCTGGCTCGCCCACGGCGGCGATTCACTCAAGGCGCTGCGGCTGCGCTTCGAGGTCCGGCGGCGCTGGGGCTGCGAACTGCCGCAAGCGCTGGTCCTGGAGGGGGACTTCGCGCAGCTGGCCGCCGCGGTCGCGGCGGGCCGGACCGCGGACGGTGCGCCCTACCCGGCCCCGCCCGCCCCGGCGGGGGCCCGCTCGGCGCCGGCCACCGCCGAGCAGCAGCGGCTGTGGCTGCTGCAACAGCGGACGCCGCGGTCGTGCGCGTACAACGTCGGGCTGGCCTTCCGGCTGCGCGGCGCGGTCGACACCGCCGCGCTGCGGGGGTCGTTGCGGCGGCTGGTGGCACGCCATCCGGCGCTGCGGACCGCCTTCGCGGCCACGCCCGAGGGGCTGCGCCAGACAGTGGCCGAGCCCTACGACCCGTGGACGGAGCCCGGCCCGGCCCCGGACGGCGCCGGGGCCGGGGCCGGCTGGCGCGCCGTCGCCCACCGGCTCTTCGCCACCCCCTTCGACCTGGCGCGGCCCCGGCTGCTGGACGCGTGCTGGCTGGCGCAGGACGACGGCGGTGTACTGCTGCTGCATCTGCATCACATCGCGGTGGACGGCTGGTCGCTCAACGTCCTGTTCCACGAGCTCTCGGCCGACTACGCGGCCGCGTCACGCGCGGACGGCGACAGAGAACAGGGAGAGCAGGAAGCGAAGGAGCGCGCGGAAGCGGGCGCGGTCACGACCGCCGCGGACGCGGGCGCCCCCGTACCGACCCCGCTCGACTTCGCCGTCTGGCAGGCCGACTGGTTCCGCCACCCCGCCTATCTGTCCCAGCGCGCCGCGCTCCAGGCCCACTACGACGGGCTGGACGAGGCGGCGGAACCGCTCCGGCCGATCCGTTCCGGGGCCCGTGCCGAGGCCCGGCTGCTGCGCACGTCCGTCGACGCGGACCGCCGCACCGCCCTCGACCGGCTGGGCGCCGAGCTGGGGCTCACCCGCTTCCAGCTGCTGCTGAGCGTGTTCGCCTGGAGCCTGTACGGCGTGACCGGCCGCACCGAGCCGCGGATCGCCGGCCCGGTGGCCAACCGGCCGGTGCAGGAGTTCGAGGCCAGCGTCGGCATGTTCACCAACACGGTGCTGCTGCCGCTGACGGCGGCGCCGCACGAGGAGCTGCGTACCCAGCTGACGCGGCAGGGCGCCGGTCTGCGGGCGGTGCTGGACCGGCAGGACGTGGCGCTCGCCGATGTCCTGGCCGACCGGGAATTCCCCGCCGACGGCCCGCCGTTCGACTTTCTCTTCGTGCTGGAGAACACCGATTTCACCGCGCTGGCGCTGCCGGGCTGCGACTCCCGCCCCGAGTGGCTGGCGCCGGCCGAGGCGAAGTGCCCGCTGACACTGTCGGTGGTCGAGCAGGCGGCCGGTTTCGACTGCCTGTGGGAGTACGCCGCCGATCACTTCGACCCCGCCGAGGTGGCGGCGCTGGCCGACCTGTTCCGGCAGGGACTGGACAAGCTGGCCGACGGTACGGAGACCACCCTGGCCGAGCTGGTGGCCCCCTACCGGCGCACGCTGCCCGAGCCCGGCCGCGGCCCCGCGTCCGAACCGGCCTTCGCCACCGTCGCCGAGGGCTTCGCCCGTCAGGTCCGCCGGGCGCCCGCCGCGCCGGCGCTGGTGACCGCCGACGGCCGCAGCCTGAGCTACGCCGAACTCGACGCGCACGCCGCGGCGCTGGCCGCCGAGTTGCAGGACCGCTACCCGCTGCCGCCGGCGGACGACCGGCCGCGCTGCGTCGCGCTGCACTTCCCGCCCTCGGTCGAGCACGTGGTGGCGCTCCTGGCGCTGGCCCGGCTCAACCTCACCATCGTGCCGCTCGACCCGGCCTACCCCCCGGCGCTGCTGCGGCAGATCCTGGACCAGGTGGCGCCGCTCTGCGTCCTGCTGCCGCCGGGCGATCCGGCCGCGCTCGACGCGATCGCCGCGGACGGCCTGCCGCGCCATGCGGTCACGCTGTCGACCGCGCCCGCGCCCGCCCCGCCGCCGCACACCGGCCGACGGCCGCTGTACACCCTGTTCACCTCCGGCTCCACCGGCACGCCCAAGGGCGTGCAGGTACCCGACCGCACCCTGTGCAACCTGCTGCACTGGCAGCGCGAGAGCGGCGGTCTGGCGGCGGACGCCGTCACCCTCCAGTTCGCCCCGCTCTCCTTCGACGTGTCCTTCCAGGAGATCTTCGGCACGCTCTGCGGCGGCGGCCGCCTGCACCTGGTGCGGCCCGGCTGGCGACAGGACGCCCCGGCGCTGCTGGAGCACCTCGAAACGGCCGGCATCGAGCGCGTCTTCATGCCGTACGTGGCGCTGCAACTGCTGGCCGAGCACGGTGTCCATCTGGGCCGCCACCCGTCGCGGCTGCGGGAGGTGGTCACCGCCGGCGAGCAGCTGCTGTGCACCGACGCCATCCGCCGCTGGTTCGGCAGGCTGCCCGGCGCGCGGCTGTTCAACCACTACGGGCCGACCGAGACCCATGTCGTCAGCGGTCTCTGTCTCGACGGCGACCCGGCGCACTGGCCGGACCGTCCGGCCATCGGCCGCCCCGTCGCCAACGCCTGGCTGCGGGTGGTCGACGAGGCCGGCCAGGCCGTACCGCCGGACTGCCCCGGTGAGCTGCTGATCGGCGGGCCGATGGCCGCGCCCTGCTACCTGGGCGACGCGGCGCTCGACGAGGCCCGCTTCGTCGAACTGCCCGGCCTCGGACGCTTCTACCGCAGCGGCGACCGGGCCCGTTTCGACCGGCGGGGACTGCTGCACTACCTGGGCCGCGACGACCAGCAGATCAAGCTGAGCGGCCACCGGCTGGAGCTGGGACAGGTCGAGGCGGCGCTGCTGCGGCACCCCGAGATCGTCAACGCGGTGGTGGTGCTGGACGGCGAGCACCTGGTGGGGTGCCTGCAATGCCGGGGTGCGACGCCGACGCCGGAGGACCTGGCGGGCCATCTGGCGCCGCTGCTGCCGCCGCATGTGCGGATCGCCCGCTTCCGCCGGCTGACGGCGCTGCCGCGTACCCCCAGCGGCAAGCTGGACCGCCGCCGGGCGCTGGGCGCACCGGGCGAGGAGCTGCGCCCGCGTGCCGCCGCCGCGCCCGTCCTGTCGGACCGCGAGGCGCAGCTGACCGAACTGTTCGAAGCGGTGATCGGCAAGCCCATCGGACCGGAGCAGCGTTTCTTCGACGCGGGTGCCTCCAGCCTCGGCCTGATGCGCTTCCATCTGCGCTGCACCGCCGAGCTGGGCCTGCCGTTGACCATCCCCGACCTGTTCGAGCATGTCACCGTCCGCCGCCTGGCCCGTTTTCTGGCGGGCCGGCCGGCCGCGCGGCGGGACGCGGCCCCGGTGGCCGCCGCCGACGAACCGGTGGCCGTCATCGGTATGGCGGTGCGGCTGCCCGGCGCCCCGGACCTGGCCGCCTTCTGGGACATGGTGCGGGCGGGCGGCCTCGGTATCGAGCACTTCGACGCCGCCGCCGGGCTGGTCGGCGCCCGCAGCCAGATGGCGGGCCTGCTGGCCTTCGACCCGGAGCATTTCGGCATCAGCCGCCAGGAGGCGCGGCTGATGGACCCGCAGCAGCGCCATCTGCTGATGAGCTGTGTCGAGGCGCTGGCCCATGCCGGTATCGCCGACCCGGCCGGGCGGCGCGTCGGTCTCGTCGCCGGCTGCGGCGAGAACACCTACTTCCAGGCCATGCTGCGGGAGGCCGACCCGGCGCAGCTGCCCGACGGCTTCCAGCTGGCCCTCCACCACGACAAGGACTTCCTCGCCACCAAACCCGCCTACCACCTGGGCCTTACGGGCCCGGCATTCACCGTGCAGGCGGCCTGCGCCAGCTCGCTGGCGGCGGTCCATGTCGCGGCCGGTCTGCTGCGCCAGGGCGACGCCGAGGTGATGCTGGCCGGCGGCGTGCTGGTCGACACCCTGCTGACGGACGGCTACCGCTACCGGCCGCAGCACATCTTCTCCAGGGACGGGCACTGCCGGCCGTTCAGCGACGACGCCAGCGGCACCATCGGGGCCAGCGGGGTCGGCGTGGTGGTGCTGAAGCCGTTGCGGCTGGCGCAGCGCGACGGCGACACCGTGTACGCGGTGATCACCGGCTCGGCCCTCAACAACGACGGGGCGGACAAGCTCAGTTACAGCGCGCCCGCACTGGCCGGCCAGCGCGAGGTGATCCGCACCGCACTGCGCCGCAGCGGCCGGGACGCCGCCGACCTCGGCTATGTCGAGGCGCACGGCACCGGCACCCAGCTCGGCGATCCGGTCGAGGTCGGCGCGCTGCGCCAGGCGTACGGCCTGACCGGGTCCGGCCGTTGCGCACTGGCCTCGGCGAAGAGCCAGCTCGGCCACCTGGGCGCCGCCGCCGGCGTGATCGGTCTGGTGCGGGCCACCCTGGCGGTCCACCACGGCCTGATCCCGCCCAATGTCGACTTCCACCGCCTCAACCCGCGGCTCGGCCCCGACCCGGCGCCGTTCTACATCCCCACGGAGGCCCGGCCCTGGCCGCCCGGCCGGCCGCGGGTGGCGGCGGTGAGCAGCTTCGGCATCGGCGGTACCAACGCCCACCTGGTGCTGGAGGCGGGCGAACCGGCGGCGCCGCCCGGCGCCGTGCCCTGCCTGGTGCTCTCCAGCAGCAGCGCGGCGGGACTGCGCGCCGATGCCGCGCGCGTCGCCGACTATCTGGCGGCCCGGCCCGAGGCGTACGGCCATGTGCTGCGCCACCTCCAGGCGGGCCGCCCGCCACGCCGCTGGCGGCTGGCGGCGGTCTGCGCGGACGCGGCCGAGGCGGTGGCCTGGCTGCGTACGGCGGCCGGTGTCGAGGTGGCGCCGAGCGGGGCGAGCTGCCGCGCCGCGGACCATCCGGCCCGGGAACTGGCCGACGCCTGGCTGGCCGGGCGGGCGATCCGCTGGCCGTCCGGTCCGGCGCAGGCGCCCTGGGACTTCCCGCCGCCCGCCTTCGAACTGGCCGACTACGACTTCGCGCGGGCCGCACCGGCGGCCGGCCCGGCCGCGCCCGGCACCGAGGCGCGGCTGCCCGAGGCCGACTGGCTGCACCAGCCGCACTGGGTGCGGCTGCGCCGCGCCGCCGCCGGGACCACCTCCCGCGCGCCCGGCCTGGTGGTGCTGATGAGCGCCACACCGTCGGCACCGGCGGCCTGGCGCCCCTTCGAGGCCGCCGGTCGCCAGGTGGTCCGGGTCTGCGCGGCCGGCTCCTTCGCCCGGCTGGCGGACGGTGGTTACCAGGTCGACCCGGCCGACCCCGCCTCGCTGCGGCAGCTCCTCGACGCGCTGCCCGACGCGGGCCGGGCCGGTATCGACTGGCTGCACGCGCTGCCGCTGGCGGTCGCCGGGGCGGTGGACGAGGACACGCTGGCCCGCGCCCGCTGGGCCTGCCTCGACACACCCGCCGCGCTGCTCCAGGCGGTGGCGGCGATGCCCGGCGCGCCGCGGCTGCGGACCTGGTGGCTGTCGCACCGGGCGCAGCCCGTCGAGGGCGCCGTCCAGCGGCCCGAACTGGGCCTGCTGGCCGGCGTCTGCGAGGTCGCACCGCAGGAATGCGCCGTCGAGGGCCACTGGCTGGACCTGCCCGGCGACGACCCGGCCGGCTGGGCGCCGGAGCTGTCGGCGGTGCTGGCCGAGGACGCCGCGGCGCTGCCCCGGCGGCTGGCGCTGCGTCAGGGCTACTGGTGGCAGCCGACGCTGCTGCCGGTGGCCGCCACCGGCAGCCCGGCCGTGGCGGCCCCCTCGGTGCTGCCCGCCACGCAGGGCGTCCACCTGATCCTGGGCGGCACCGGCGGTATCGGCAGCGGTATCGCGGCCTGGCTGCTGGCCCGGACCGACTGCCGGGTGATCCTGCTGGCGCGGCGGCCGGAGCTGCCCGCCGGCCTGGCGCCGTGGGCCGACCGCGTCACGCTGTGCGCGGCCGATCTGGCCGAGGAGGCACCGGCGGCGGTCCTGGCCCGGCTCGACCGGCACACCCACCGGATCGACGGGGTGGTCCATGCCGCGGGCGTGGCGGCCGGCGGCCTGATAGCCCGCCGCGACGCCGCGGCGCTGCGGCAGGCAACGGCGGCCAAGCTGCACGGCGCCCTGCTGGTCGAGCAGGTGGTGGCGCGCCACCGGCCGGACTTCGCGGTCTACTGCTCGTCGATGTCGGCGCTGTTCGGCGGCGTCGGCCAGCTCGACTACGCCGCCGCCAACGGCCTGTTGGACGGCTTCGCCCGCCACCGGGCCGACGCGGCGGAGACCACGGTGCGGCTCGGTATCGACTGGGACATCTGGCGCGAGGCCGGGATGGCGCGGCACGCCCTGCCGACGGACGCCCGCCACCGGGCCCATCTGGCGGTCGGCCTCGACGTGGCGGAAGGCCAGCGGCTCTTCGCGCGGGCCCTGCACCTCCAGCTGCCGCAGCTGCTGGTCTCCACGACCGCCCTGGAGCGGGCCCGCGGTTTCTACGCGGCGCCGCCCCCGCCACCGGCGACGAGCGCGGCGCCCACGGCTGCCGCCACGGCCGCCACCACGGCCGCCACCACCGTCGACGCAGCCACGGCCACGGCCCCGACAGCCGCACGGCTTGCCGACCGGCTGTGTCACTGGCTGGGCCTGGACCATCTCGACCCCGCCGCCTCGCTCTACGACCTGGGCGCCGATTCGCTGACCTTGCTGGACCTCATCGACGAGGTGAAGCGCCACTTCGGCGTCGATCTCGAACTGTCCCGGCTGAGCCACCGGGTCAGCCTCACCGAAATACTGGCGCGGCTGGCCGAGGCGCTGCCCGCCGGCCCGCCCGGCGCGGACCCGGTGGCGCCGGAGGTCTGGCAGGAGGGCCACGGGGACGACCTGCTGTGCCTGGTCCATCCGGTCGGCGGCGACATCCAGGCGTACCGGTCGCTGGTGTCGGCACTCGATCCGCGGCTCACCGTCTGCCTGATCGCCGACCCCGCGCTCCGGCAACCGGACCTGCCGGCCTGGCCGTTGGCGGACCGGGCCCGGCGCTACCACGCCGCGCTCCAGGCACGCTTCCCGCGCGACACCTGGCGCTGGCGGCTGGCCGGCTGGTCCTTCGGCGCCTGGGTGGCGCTGGCGATGGCGGCCGAGGCCGAGACGGCCGGCCGGCCGGCGGAGGGGCTGTATCTGCTGGACCCGCCGCCGCCCGGCGCCGGGCGGCACTTCCGGGACTACGACGAGGCGCAGCTCGAAGCGGTCTTCGCACACGAGCTGGGCCAGGGCGGCACGGGGGCCCCGGTGGGCCGGGAGGCGAGGGCCTACGCCGAGCGGCTGGCGCGCTGCTGCCGGGCCAACCTGGCGAGCATGGCGCAGTACGAACCGCCGCGGCTGGCCGGCACCCCCGGTCACCTGTGGCTGGCGAGCCGGCCGGTGGCGGGCCTGCCGACGCTCGGTTCGCCGGCGGAGCAGCAACTGCTGTGGCGGACACGGCTGCCGCAGCCGGCGGGCCGGTACTGCCTCGACACCACGCACTACGACATCGTCCGGCCGCCGCACGTACAGGCGGTGGCCGAGGCCATCAACGCGGCGTTGCTGCCGGTTCCCGAGAACCGCTGACGCCGTCCACGCACGAAAGAGGTCGACTTGAACACGCCCACCCCCTGGTTCAGCCCGGCCCCCGGTGCCGCGGGCGCCAGGCGCCTGTTCTGCTTCCCGTTCGCGGGCAGCAGCGCCGCCTCCTTCCTGCCCTGGCAGGCGCTGCTGGGTACGCGGCTGGAACTGCGGGTCGCCCTGCTGCCCGGCCGCGGCCTGCGGCTGTTCGAGGCGCCGCTGGACGATATGGACGAACTGGTCGACCGGCTGACGCGGGCGGTGGCGGACCTCGCCGACCGGCCCTTCGCCTTCTTCGGCCACAGTCTGGGTGCCCTGGTCGGCTTCGAGGTCGCCCGCGCCCTGCGCCGCCAGGGCCTGCCGGGTCCGGACGTCCTGTATGTGTCCGGCGCCGAGGGGCCGCAGACCCGCGCGGTCGAGCGCCACCTGCACGATCTGCCGGAGGCCGAGCTGATCGACGCCCTGCGCGACTACAACGGCACGCCCGCCGAAATCCTGGACGACCAGGAGATGATGCGGCTGCTGCTGCCCGGCCTGCGCGCCGACTTCGCCCTGGACGAGCGGTACGTCTACCGCGCCGAAGCGCCGCTGGACATCCCCTTCCACCTGCTGCTCGGCGACCGGGATCCCCATGTGGACGCCATCCGCGCCGCCGGCTGGGCGCGCGAGAGCACTCAGCCGCTGCACCGGCACGAGTACCCCGGCGACCACTTCTTCATCCACTCCCACCAGGCCGCCATCACCACGCTGCTGGCGGCGGCACCGGCCGCCGGCCCCGTCGGCCCGCGGCCGCTCGCCTGACGCGCCGAGGTCCCGCCATGAACCCCTATCAGTCGCTGCCGCCGCGCTCGTTCTGGCGCTCCGCCGTGGCCGAGCCGGAGCTACCGGACATCGGTGAGCTGTGGACACCGAAGTTCGCCATCGGACAGGACGACCCGGTCCTCACCGCCGGCTCCTGCTTCGCCCGCCACATCGGCCGCGCCCTGCGCGACCGGGGCATGAACTGGCGCGACGCCGAGCCGGCCCCACCGGGGCTGACCGCGGCCGAGCGCCGGGACCGCCACTACGGCGTGTTCTCGTTCCGCACCGGCAACATCTACACCGCCGCCATGCTGCGGCAGTGGCTGGCCTGGGCCTACGGCCACGCCACACCGCCCGACGAGGTCTGGTGCGAGGACGGCCGCCATTTCGACCCGTTCCGCCCGGCCGTCGAGCCCGCGGGCCATGCCACGGCCGAGGAGGTGGCGGCCGCGCGCCGGGCGACGCTGGCGGCGATCCGCGCGGCCGTCGCCGAGGCGAGCTGCCTCGTCTTCACCCTGGGCCTGACCGAAGCCTGGCTGGACCGCGGCGACGGCACCGTCCACCCGGTCTGCCCCGGCACCGTACTCGGCACCTTCGACGCCGAGCGGCACGTCTTCCACAATTTCACCTTCGACGAGGTGCACCGCGACCTGTCCGCCGCGCTCGCGCTGGCCCGCGCCGCCAATCCACGGCTGCGCGTCCTGCTCACCGTGTCGCCGGTGCCGCTCACCGCGACCGCCACCGGCGGCCACGCGCTCACCGCCACCACGTACTCCAAGTCCGTACTGCGGGCCGTGGCCGGGCAGTTGGCCCAGGAGCACGACCACATCGACTACTTCCCCGCCTACGAGATGATCACCGGCTTCCCCTTCAAGGCGGTGTTCTTCGAACCGAATCTGCGCACGGTCTCGCCGGCGGGTGTCGCCTTCGTCATGCGCCAGTTCTTCGACGCGCTCGACCGGCGCCCGGCCGAGCCACGGCCCGCCCACCGCACCACACCCGCCGGCGGAGAGGACTTCTGGTGTGACGACGCCGTACTCGACTACTACAACCCCCGCTAGGTTCCTGCTGCTGGGCGACTCGCACGCCGGTCCGATCGGCCGGGCGGCGAAGGCGGCCGGTATCCCGTTCCGCGGCGGCCCGATCGGCGCCGGGCGCGAGTTCACCGCCGGCTTCTTCGACCTGCGCGAGGACGATGTCGTCTTCCGCAAGCCGGCGGCGGAGACGCTCTACCGCGGTTTCCTGGCCGAGCTGGGCGTGACCGGCCTCGACCGGCTCACCGTGCCGCTGGTGTCGACCTTCGGCTTCAGCGTCCACTTCGTCGCGACCACCGAGAACTGGGAGGTCTACCGTGTCCGCGGCGGTGGCCTCGCGCCGGACTTCCTGTCGAGCGGGCTGTTCGACGGCATCGTCCACGCCATGGTCCGCGACGCGCTGGCCTTCTACCGCCATGCGCGCGGCCTGGGCCTGCGGGTGCTGGCGGCGATGCCGCCGCAGCGGGTGCCGGGCCAGTCCGACCCGCTGGTCTTCCGCGCGGCGCAGGAGACCGTCCGCCGCGCGCTGGACGCCCTGGGCGTCGAGATCGTCGATCTGCGCGCCCGCGTCACCGACGGGACGGGCTTCCAGCGTCCCGAACTGTGCGAGGCCGACGACCCGATCCACGGCAACCTCGCCTTCGGCCGGCTGATCCTGGCCGACCTCCTGGAGCGCGGACTGTGACCCCCGCCCCCGCGTAGCACCACCGGCCGGTACCCGGCCCACTCCCCTCACTTCACCCCACTCAGCACCACCACCCCACTTCAGGAGGACGGAATGGAGCAGTTCGCACTGGATGCGGTCGAGCGCCTCACCACGCGGCCGCGGGCGGTCCACGACACGATCGGGGTCGATCCGCTGACCCCGGTGATCGGCGCCGAGGTGTCCGGCCTCGACCTGTCGAAGGAGCTCTCGGACGAGCAGCGGGACGAGGTGCGGCGCGCCTTCCTGGAGCACCATGTGCTGGTCTTCCGCGACCAGGAGCTGTCGCCCGCGGACCACAAGCGTTTCGCCGGGTACTTCGGCGAGCTGCGCCAGATGCCGCTGACCGGTACCGACGACGGCGACCCGGCCGTTCTCGACCTCACCGCCACCAAGGATTCGCGTTTCGTGGCCGGTGAGGACTGGCACTCCGACGGCACCGCCGACGCCGAACCCGCGCTCGGCTCGATGCTCTACGTCACCCATACACCGGAGATCGGCAGCGGCGGCGACACCCTGTTCGCCAACATGCACCTGGCCTACGATCTGCTGTCGCCGCCCATGAAGTCCTTCCTCGACGGTCTGACCGCCGTGCACGACGGCCTGATCCCGTGGCAGGGCTACACCCCGCCGCCCGAGTACGTCGTCCCGAAGAGCGAGCACCCGGTGGTGGTCCGCCATCCCGAGACCGGCCGCAAACTGCTCTACGTCAACGTGGGTTTCACCTCGCACATCGTGCAGCTGTCGCGCGGCGAGAGCCGGGCACTCCTCGACCTGCTGTTCGGCCTGGTCGCCAGCGAGCCCCTGCTGAGCTGCCGCGTCCGCTGGGCGCCCAACACCCTGGTCTTCTGGGACAACCGCTGCACACAGCACCACGCGATATGGGACTACTACCCGCACTCCCGCCATGCCCGGCGGATCTCCATCAACGGCGGCCGGCCGCAAGCCTGAGCGGTGCGCGCCAGGGGCGCCGTCGGCCCGGCACCGCGCGGCAGGCACCATGCCGTCGACACGCCCGGAACATCCGGCGCACCGGCGGACCGTGGATACGGCGCCTGCCGCCGGTGCCCTGGACCGGGCACCGGCGGCACGGAGGGCGGGCCCGGCCCGGCTCAGGCGGCGGTCCGGGCCAGGCTGTCGGCCAGCCCGTCGGCGAGCCGCCCGTAAGCCGCCCGGCGCCGCCCGTCCTGGCCGGCCGCTCCGTCCCGGCCGGCATGGGCGTGGGCGTACGCCTGCACGCGGGCGAACGGATAGGTCCGGGCGTATGCGCGCGCATCCCCCGCCGCGTAGGCGGCCGCCAGCGCCCGCGCGTTCGCGAGGGCGTTGGCGTCGGCGTAGGACCGGGCGTTGGCGCCGGTGTTGAGCTGGGCGTAGGTCTCGGCGAACTCGACGGCCCGTTCCTCGCCGAACCCGTTGGCGATGGCGTAGGCATGGGCCTGGGCGCGGGCCGTGGCACAGGCGTCGGCGTAGCCGTAGGCGTGGCGGTAGACCTCCCGCAGCGCCGGCTCCAGCGCCGCGGTCCAGTCCGCTTCGGCGACCCGCTCGCCGGCCAGCGCCCGGGTGTGCAGCAGCCCCACCGCCCGGTGCGGCCCGGTGGCCCCGCCGTGCCGCGCGCTCGCCTCCGCGAGCATCGGCGCGACGACCCGGGCGTGCCAGTCGTGCACGACGCCGAGGGGCACCTGGCCGCCCAGACGCCCGAGTTCGCCGTGCACGCGCCGCGCCCAGTCCCTCGCCGCGGCGGCATCCTGACCGTCGAACAGCACACTGACCAGCTGCGCTGCCCAGGCCGGCAGATCGGGACGGGGGCGGGACCCCGGATCGTCCTCGTCCCGGCCGGCCATACCGGCTTCGAGCTGGGCGAGGAAGTACGGGAACGCCTCGGCGGCGGCCGGGGAACAGCTCACTTGGTGCTCTCCATGTCTCATGTCTCGACTTCGTCCCGGTTCGCGGGTTTCGGCCTTCCGGGCTGCCGCGCAGGTCCTGTCCCACCCCTGCCCGCCCCCGTCCCGGCCCTGCACCGCAGCTTGCCGTATCCGCCGCCGCAGGCGAAGCCCCCTGCCCTGTCCGGTCCGGTCCGTCGGGGAATCGAACCGGGAGGTAGGGGTTGGCCGTTCGGGCGCGGCGGGCTTAGCGTCTGGTGATCATTACTTCTTCGGAGGATCGCTGCCGCTATGAGCGTTACCGACACCGACAACGGTCTGTGGATCCGGCGCTTCGCCGCTTCGGCCGAGAACGCCCCGCAGCTCGTGTGTCTGCCCCATGCGGGCGGCTCGGCCAGTTTCTACTTTCCCGTCGCCACCGCACTCGCACCCGCCGTCGAGGTGCTGGCCATCCAGTACCCGGGGCGGCAGGACCGCAGACAGGAGAGCTGCGTCGACGACATCCACGAACTCGCCGGGCGGCTGTTCACCGTTCTGCGGCCCCTGATGGGGCGCCCGATGGCGCTGTTCGGGCACAGCATGGGGGCGACGCTCGGGTTCGAACTGGCCAGGCTGATGGAGCAGGCCGGGCAGCCGGTGTCGCGGCTGTTCGCGTCGGGGCGGCGGGCCCCGTCCCGGCCCCGGCACGAGAGCGTGCATCTGCTCGACGACCAGGGGCTGCTGGCCGATGTGCGCAAGCTGAGCGGCACCGATTCCCGGATCCTGGACGATGAGGAACTCCTGCGGATGGCACTGCCCGCCATCCGCGCGGACTACCGCGCCGTCGAGACCTACGTCTACCGTCCCGGCCCCGAACTGACCTGCCCGGTGACGGTGTTCACCGGGGACGACGACCCGAAGACGACACTCGACGAGGCGCGGGCCTGGGCGACCCACACCACCGGCGCGTTCGACCTGGACGTCTTCCCCGGCGGGCACTTCTTCCTCACCGGGCACCAGCCGGCGATCCTGCGGAAGATCTCGCAGCAGCTGGCGGTCTGACACCGCAGCCCCGGCCAGGTGGCGGCGCCCGGCGACGGAGCGCCGCCACCGGCACGTGACGCGTCGGTGGTCACCGGGCGGCCCGGCGGCGGCCGGGCAGGGCCTTCGCCTACGGCGCGGAAACGGAGCATCAGCCACCGTGCCGGCCCCGGCCCTGCTGACGTGGGCAGCTCAGAGCAGTCCAGGACCAGCGGTCGGCGGCCTCATCAGGGTGATGCGGCGGCCGTCCACCGTGAGGGTCCCGGTGTCGGAGAGCCCCCTCAGGATGCGGGAGAAGGTCTCCGGCTTGAGGCTGAGCCGGGACGCGATGATCCCCTTGTCGGTGGGCAGTTCGACCCGGACCGGGTATCCGCGTGGCGGACCGTCGTCGCCGCTGCCCGCCAGCCGTTCCAGATAGGCCAGGACTCGTTGGGTGCCGTTGTGGAGTGCGTAGGACTCCACGTCGGAGACCAGTTGGTGCAGCCGTTGCGCCAGCCCGCCGGCCATCCGCAGCGCGAAGCCGGGGCTGTGGTGGGCGAGGCGGAGCACCGGTTCGTGCGGGATGGCCACAAGGGTCGCGGGCGAGAGGGCGATCGCCGATACCGGGTAGGGGCGGCCGGTGAACAGCAGCGCGTCCCCAAAGGTCTGTCCTGCCGACACCAGTGAGATCACCTTCTGTTCCGCGGTGGCTGCCGACACCACCAGCTGTACCTGGCCCTGGCGCACGAAGTAGAACCAGCGGTGCAGGTCCCCGGCCTCGACGAGGACCTCTCCCTTGCGTGCGGTGACCGTGCGAACCCTCTCCGCGATGAGCCGTAGGTCGGCCGTGTCGATCTCGCTGAACTGTGGGATCCGGGCGAGCTCGGATACGGGGAAGGGCTGGCGCATGCCGTCAAGTATAGATTTTGCGGTTTTTGATCCAGGTCAAGGCGCTATGAGCCGCTTTTCCTTAGCGTCATGGAAGTCGGCGCGACAGCCGCGCCCGCCAGACAGGCCGGACATCCGGTGCTGACCAGCGAGGATCAGAGGAATAGCGTGTTCTGTTACCAGTGCGAGCAGACGGACCGGACCGGCGAGACCCCCGGGTGCCGCGCCAAGGGCACCTGCGGCAAGGACGAGACCACCGCGGCGCTCCAGGACCTGCTCGTGCACCTGTGCAAGGGGGTCGCCCAGTACGCGGTGCGCGGCCGGGCGTTGGGCGCGGTCGACCGGGAGGCTTCCGCCGTCGTCGCGTACGGCCTGTTCTCCACCCTCACCAACGTCAACTTCAACGCCGCCCGGTTGGTGAAGCTGATCCACGAGGCGGCCGCGGTGCGTGACCGGGTGCGGGCCGGTTATGAGGAAGCGGCCCTCGCGGCCGGCCGGCGCCCCGAGCGGCCGCGCGGCCCGGCCGTGTTCGAGCCCGCCGGCGAGGTGGACGGGCTGCTCGCGCAGGCCGGGCAGGCCGGTATCAGGGTCGGGGTGGAGCTGGCCGGAGAGGACGTCGTGGGCCTGCGTGCCTTCGTTCTGTACGCCCTCAAGGGGGTCGCCGCATACCTGCACCACGCCAGGGTGATCGGGTACCAGAGTGACGAGGTGGACGCCGGTATGGAGGCGGCACTGGACTACCTGGCCGGTGAGCCCACCGACATCGAGGATCTGCTCGCGCACGTGGGGGCAGTGGGGCGGGTGAACCTTCAGGTCATGGCGCTGCTCGACAGTGCCAACACGGGCACCTTCGGTACGCCCTCCCCCACCAAGGTCCGTACGTCGCCTGTCGCCGGGAAGGCGATCCTGGCCAGCGGGCACGGTTTCGACGAGCTGCTGGAGCTGCTCAAGCAGACCGAGGGAACCGGCATCCGGATCTACACGCACGGCGAGATGCTGCCCGCGCACGCCTACCCCGAACTCGGCAGGTATCCGCACCTTGCCGGTAACCACGGCGGAGCCTGGCAGGACCAGCAGCAGGACTTCGCGGCCTTCCCCGGCCCGATCGTGATGACCTCCAACTGCCTCGTCGAGCCGCTGCCCGCGTACAGGACCCGCACCTTCACCACCGGTCCGGTCGGCTGGCCCGGCGTGCGGCACATCGCCGACCACGACTTCACGGCCGTCGTCCGCGCGGCCAAGGCCACCCCCGGCTTCGCCGAGACCGCACCGGAACAGCTGATCACCATCGGGTTCGGGCGGAAAGCACTGCTGTCGATCTCCGAGGACATCGTCCACGCCGTGCACTCCGGCGACATCCGCCACATGTTCCTGATCGGCGGCTGCGACGGCGCCGCGCCCGGCCGCGACTACTACACGGAGCTCGCCCGCGCCACCCCGGCGGAGTCGGTGATCCTCACCCTCGGCTGCAACAAATACCGCTTCAACAAGCTCAGTCACGGCACCGCTCCGGGCGGCCTCCCGCGCCTGCTCGACGTCGGCCAGTGCAACGACACCTACGCCGCGCTCCGGGTCGCCGAGACCCTCTCCGCCGCGCTCGACACGGACATCAACGACCTGCCGCTCACCATCGTGCTGGCCTGGTTCGAACAGAAGGCCCTGGCGGTCCTCGCCACCCTCATCCACCTGGGCCTGCGCAACGTCCGCACCGGCCCCACCGTCCCGGCGTTCGTCACCGAGCCCGTCTGGCGCCTCCTCAGCGAGCGGTTCGGGCTGCGTACCAGCGAAAGCGCGGAGAAGGATCTCGCCGACGCCCTCGGGGCCACCCGATGACCGCCGCACCGGCACCCGGCACGGCGCGCACCCCCACCGAGGGCGGGCCGGTCCCCCTGCGCATGACCACGCTGGACGGCGAGATCCTTGAGGCGGAGTGCCTGCCGGGCCGGTCCGTCCTGGACGCGGCCGCCGACGCCGGGTACCTGCTGCCGTCGCTGTGCAGAAAGGGCACCTGCGGCGCCTGCGCAGTCACCGTCACCGACGGTCCGTACACCCTCGGGCCGCACAGCCCAGAAGCGCTCAGCCCCGAGCGCGCACAGGCCGGCGGCGCGCTGCTGTGCCGCACCTGTGCCGAGGGACCACTGGCCGTCAGCCTGCCCTACGAACGGTCCCGGATCCTCGGCGGACGGCTCACCGAACGCACCGCCACCGTCTCCGCCCTGGAGCGCCTCACCGGTGATCTGGTACGCCTGGTACTGCAACTCGACGAGGACGAGCAGCTCGGCAGCGGGGCCGAGTTCGAGCCCGGTCAGTTCGCCCAGCTGCGCATCCCCGGCGAGACCGAGGAGTCCCGCGCCTACTCGTACGCCAACGCCCCCAACTGGGACGGCGAGCTGGAGTTCTATGTGCGGCTCCGCCCCGGCGGGCATTTCTCCACCTGGCTCGACACCCGTGCGACGCCCGGCGACAGCGTCACCGTGCTCGGGCCGCAGGGTGCGTTCGGGCTCGTCGAGACCGGGCTGAGACCGCGCTGGTTCGTGGCCGGCGGCACCGGCACGGCACCGTTGCTGTCGATGGCCCGCCGCATGGCGGAGTTCGGCGAGAGCCACCCGCTGCGCTTCTACAGCGGCGCGGACACCGTGGCACAGCTGTGCGGGGCGGATGCGATATCGGCCCTGCGCGACGAGCTGCCCCAACTGGAAACCGTGTTCTCGGTCAAAGAACCGGTCGACCGGGTGGGCTACCGGCACGGCCGCATGATCGACGCGCTCGTCGCCGACCTCGCGCAGCTCCGCACGAGCGGCGGAACCGACCCGGACCTGTACATCTGCGGCTCCCCCGGACTCATCGACGCCGTCGAACGGGCCGCCGCCGACCACCGCCTCGCCCCGGACCGGATCCTGAGCGAGAAGTTCAACTCCTCCGCGGCCTGACCCGCCCACCCCGGTCGGGCCGGGCGGTCCGCCACACCACAGCCCCGGCACGCCCCGTCAGACACTCCACCAAACGAGAAGAGGAACACTCTCGTGTTCGGCATCAGCATCGACACCACCCACACCCCCGGCGCCCAGGGCCACGCCCTGCGCCTCGACCCCGAGGGCAGCCCCTTCCGGACGCTCGCCGCGGTGCGCATACAGGTCCCGGCGGGCGGCACGATCCCGGCACACGGACACGGCGCGTCCGAGCTGCTGCTCACCGGCCTGGCAGGCGTCGTGGAAGCATCCTGCGGCTGCGGCTCCAGGACGGTGGCACCAGGAACCATCGCCATGCTGCTGGCGGGGAAGGAACTCACCCTCACCAACGCCGGCCGCGAGGACGCCACGCTCCTCGCCGTCTTCTCCCAGAGCGAGTTCACCGAAGACCTGCCACGTGCCGGCGCCCAGGGCTGCGGCTGCCAGGGCCGTCACCACGCCTGAGGAGTGCCACCCGCCGACCGCGTCACCGTGGCTCCCGCCGAGCCCGGCACGACCGGCGGGAGCGCGGGCTGTCCCGGGGGAACAGCCCTCCGGGACAGCCGCTCCGCCCTGGCCGGATCCACGGGCTGTGACCGGCCGCATCGACAGACGGCCCAGCTCCGGGGCCGCCCCCCGGTCCGGTCGCCACGCCCCTGGACGCGCTACCGGGACTCTGCCGGCGATCTCGTCGAGGTCATGCCCCGGAGGAGCCCAGCGCGATGTCCGTGTTCCTCCCGCCCCATCCTTCCGGGCTTCGCCAGATGAGGTGAACATGGAAGATGTCACGGACGGTATCCGCGGACCACTCGTCGGCGGGGGGTTCGGGGAGGACCAGATAGAGGCCGTCGGCCGGTGTGGGCAGCGTGTGGTTGATCTCCAGCAGACGGGTCGCGCCTGAGCGGAGGTCCGCATAGGTGGAGCAGCCTGCTCCCAGGGCCTCGTAGAGGAAGAGACCGCGCTCGGTGACACAGCTGACGTCGACGACCGGTGAGTCGGTCGGCTGGAGATCCGCCCAGAGGAGTGACGATTTCAGCGCATGGCGGATCGCCTCGTGCTTCTTGCAGGTGCGGTCGGCGTCGGCGGCCGCCTCCAGTGCGCGGAGGAAGCCTTCGTTCGCGGTCGGGGCCGGTGCGGCGGAGGTGGTGTCCGCGGTGGTCATCTGTACTTCTTCCTTCTGTTCGGGGTGCCGCGGGGCGACGGGGGCCGTGTCCTCGGGGTGCTCCCCCGCCTCGGTGGCGAAGCGGGCCTGAAGTACCCGTTGCGCTTCGGCGAGCGGCACTGCCCAACCGGAGGCAGCCAGATCGTCCTTGAGACGGCCCGCGTCCAAGGTGCCGTCCTTGAGCGCGCGATGGGTTGTCGCGGTGAGGTCCCGCAGCACGCCCAGTTCGTCCCTGCCCGGCTCGCCGAACAGGTGCAGTACGTCGACCCAGTCGGCCTGGTCCCGCCGGAGGATGCGGTGGGCCATGCCCTGGAGCTCGGCGAGGCGGCTGCGGGCGTCCGGCACGTCGCCGTTGTTCTCGATCAGCTCACCGAGCACGTCCAGTGCCGCGCTGTAGCGCCCCGCCATCCGCTCCGAGACGGGCGACCTGCCGCGCTGGTCGGCGGCGAGCACGGTCTGGTTCGTCTCGTTCGCGAACACCCAGCAGTCCAGCTTCTCGCCCTGTTGCGGGAGAACCGATCCGTGGCGGACGGTGAGCACCAGCGGTCGGTCGATCACCGGGGAGAGGGGCTTGACCCGGTAGCGACCGCCAGGGGCCCGGCCCACGACCTCGACCCTGACATCCGTGCCGATCCGGGGCAGCCGTGCCGGCGCATCTGCCGGCCGGGCACCGGCTGCCGCCGCTTCCCCGTTGTCCCCGGAGCCGATGAGTGCGTCCGGGAGCGGGGCGGTGTGCAGGACGGTCAGGCTCTGGGTGCTGCGGGTCAGGGCCACGTACAGCTGCCGCAGACCGGCGGGACCGCGGTCGGCGATGGTGGCGGGCTCGATGACCAGGACATGGTCGTATTCCATGCCCTTGGCCTGGGTGGCGGCCAGAACGGACACCGCCTCGCGGTTCTGCTCACCGATGTCACCGCCTTCGTCGATTCTGCGGCTGATCGCGTCCAGCCAGTCCGAGTCGTCGGGGACGATGACGGCGACGGAGCGGAGAGTGCTTCCGTCACTGGTACCCACCAGACGGGACACCTGGGTGACCGTGTCGTCGAGGAGCTTCCACGGCTCGGTCGCCACCGTCCGTACGGCGTCCTCGCCCGCCTCCCGCACGGCCTGTGGGTAGGGCAGATTCGGGGCGACCGCCCGCGCGAGCGGGGCGACGAACTCCATGATCTCGGCGGGGACGCGATAACTCGTGTTCAGTTCGGCCACGCGCCAGTCGCCGTGGTCGGACAGCAGCGCGCCGATACGGTCCCAGCTCGTCGGGATGTGGGGGCCGGTCGCCTGCGCCAGGTCACCCAGGACGGTCATGGAGCCGCCCGCGGCGCAGCGCCGCCGTAAGGCGCGGGCCTGCATGGGGGTGAGGTCCTGTGCCTCGTCGACGACGATGTGCCCGTAGCGCCGCGGAGTGTCCCCGCTGATGAGTACCCGGAGCTCTTCGAGACAGACATGGTCGTCGAGAGTCCACGGGTCGGCGTCGGCGCTGGCGGCGCGGGCACGCAGCAGAGCCGCCTGCTCGTCCGCGTCGAGGATGCCGTCGGCGCAGCCGCGCAGGAGGTCGGGCGAGTCATAGAGGCTGCGCAGGGCCTCACGGGGGCCCGGTGACGGCCAGACGCGTTCGATGAGGCGCTCGACCCGGCGGTTGCGTTCCAGGTCACGGCGGATCGTGCCGGCCTGCCCGCGCCGGGGCGCCATGACGGCGAGTTCCTGGAGGAGGCGGTCGACGAGCAGGCCCCGGAAGCGGTCCCGGCGTTCCCGGTAGGGTCCGTCGCTGTCATGGGCCTGGCCGAGGAGGGCGAGGACCTCGGACCGTGGTACGCGCAGGGTCGTGCTCCCCGCGGTGACGACGACCGCCGGCTCGTCGCCTTCGAAGGCGGGGGCGACGGTGAGGCCGTCGAGGGCTTCGGGGCGGTAGTCGTTCTCCACCCGGCGCCGCAGAACGGCCGCCATGCGTTCGTCCAGCTTCACGAGCCGGGCCCGCGGGGAGTCGGTCCCGAGGACCTCGCCCTCCCACAGGCGGCTGAGCTGGACGGCGTTGACGTCACGGGTGCCGAGGGTCGGGAGGACCTGGCCGACGTAGTCGAGGAACCGCTGGTGGGGGCCGATGACGAGGATGTCCTGGGCTTTGAAGTGGTCGTTGTTGACCAGCCAGGTGACGCGATGGAGGCCGACCGCGGATTTGCCGGTGCCGGGGCCGCCCTGCACGACGAGGACGTCCGAGGGGGAGCCGGTGACCAGGTCCATCTGATCACGGCGGATGGTTTCGACGATGTCCCGCATGCGGCCGCTGCGCGAGCGCTGGAGTTCCCGCAGCAGGAAGTCGTCCGGCTGGAGCGGTTTGGGGCGCCGGCGCCGGACGGTGTCGCCAGGGGCGGGGGCCGGCTCGCGGTGCTCCTTCCGTACCGGGGTGGGGACTTCGCGCGGAGTCTCCGTCCCGGCGCCGTCGGTGGTCTGCCGGGGCTTCGGGACGGACGTGGGGGCGGGTTCGGAAACCGGCGGAGCGATCTCGTCGAAATAGCCTTCAACCACCCGCTGCACACAGCGCAGTTGGCGTCGTAGGACGACCTCGCCCGGGTTCTCGGGGCGGGCTTCCCGCCACTTCTTCGCCAGCGGGCTGGTCCACAGCAGGACCACCGGCTCGTTCGAGGCGTCCTGCACACCTCGGCGTCCGATGTACCAGGGGCGGGGTGCCGCGCCGGGTTCCTCCGGCACGTCGACGCGGGTGAAGACGAGGGCCTCGTCGCCGAGCCCGTCATATGCGGCGGCCCGCGCCTCCACTTCGAGCCGGTTGGCGATGCCGTCCTTGCCGCTCGCCGACGCCATGGCGGCCGACGTTCCGCTCATCTCGGCCAGCCGCACGGCATAGCAGTCGTAGGCGTGGTCCACCGCCTCCTGCTCGACGGCAAGGACATCGTCCCGAGTGGTGGTGCTCATGTATGTCCTCCCTGCGGTGCCGAAGGGACACCGCCACGGACCTGTGCCCGTACCCCGCTGAAACAACTATCAGAGACCGGACGGTGCCGAACAGTCAGTACGTCAGTTCCTCGGCCGCCGCCCGCCGGGCGCGCACCGGGTCGTACGTGGGGCCTCTCTCGTACTGGCGCCAAGGGCCTCCCGGGCGCGGCTGCGACCGGACGCGCGGCGGGCCGTCTCCGCTGCCGCGGAACAGTGCGGGCGGCGGAGCATGGCGCGGCCCGTGGTCCGGGAGAGGCCGGGTGACCCGTCGCGCCTCCGGTCCAACACCCGCTGTTACAGTGGCGAAGACGTTGATCGTGTATGGAGGAGACCGGACATGGTGGTGGACGACGACATCTCCGGGTGATACCCGGACTCGACTGGCCACCGGCCGGTGCGCGGAAGCACCGCTGTCGTGGCCTCGTTGTCGTTCCCCCTTCTTCTTGTCTGCTGCCCGCCGAGGCAGAAGTGTCATTTCTGCCTCCGTCCTCACGAGGTCATCTCCATGTCCGGCGTTTCCGTCGTCTGCTCGAACCTGTCCTTCAGCTGGCCCGACGACACTCCCGTCTTCCGGGATCTCTCCTTCACCATCGGCTCCGGCCGCACCGGTCTCGTCGCGCCCAACGGCACCGGCAAGAGCACGCTCCTCAGGCTCATCGCCGGTGAGCTGCGGCCCGTCAGCGGGTCGGTCTCCGTGACCGGCACCCTCGGCTACCTCCCGCAGAGCCTCCCCCTGACCAGCGATCTCACGGTCGCCGAGGTGCTGGGCGTCGCCGCGGTCGTCCGGGCCATCGACGCGGTGGAGTCCGGGGACGTCGACGAGAAGCACTTCACCGCCATCGGCGACGACTGGGACATCGAGGAACGCACCCGCGCCCAGCTGGACCGCCTCGGCCTCGCCGGCCTCGCCCTGGACCGCAGCCTGGGCACCCTCAGCGGCGGCCAGATCGTCTCCCTCGGGCTCGCCGCCCAATTGCTGAAGCGGCCCGACGTGCTGCTGCTCGACGAGCCCACCAACAACCTCGACCTCGACGCCCGGCACAAGCTCTACGACGTGCTGGAGGACTTCAACGGCTGCCTGCTCCTGGTCAGCCATGACTGCGCCCTGCTCGACCGCATGGCCCGCATCGCCGAACTCCACCGCGGCGAACTGTCCTTCCACGGCGGCAACTTCACCGAGTACGAGCAGGCCGTGCGGGCCGAGCAGGACGTCGCCGAGAAGAACGTCCGCAACGCCGAACAGGAACTGAAGCGGGAGAAGCGGGAGATGCAGCAGGCCCGTGAGCGCGCCGAGCGTCGGCAGAGCAACGCCGCGCGCAACCTGAAGAGCGCCGGTCTGCCCCGTATCTTCGCCGGCAACATGAAGCGGGGCGCGCAGGAGTCCGCGGGCCGGGCAGGCCAGCTGCACGCCGGCCGGGTCGGCGACGCGAAGGCCCGGCTGGACGAGGCCGGGCGCGCGCTGCGCGAGGAGCAGCGCATCACGCTGGACCTGCCGGACACCCACGTGCCCGCCGGACGCAACCTGTTCCTCGGTGAACAGCTCGGCGTCCGGCTCGGCGACAAGGAGGTGTTCGCCGGCCAGGGCGTCGACCTGACCGTACGGGGCCCGGAGCGTATCGCCCTGGCCGGCCCCAACGGTGCCGGCAAGAGCACGCTGCTGCGTCTGCTCAACGGCGATCTGACACCACACAGCGGCGAGCTCAAGCGGGCCGACGGACGCGTCGCCCACCTCTCGCAGCGCCTCGACCTGCTGGACCTGGACCGTACGGTCGCCGAGAACTTCGCCGCCTTCGCCCCGGAGCGGCCGGAGGCCGAGCGGATGAACCTGCTCGCCCGTTTCCTCTTCCGTGGTGCCCGCGCCCATCTGCCCGTCGGGGTGCTCTCCGGCGGCGAGCGGCTGCGCGCCACCCTGGCCTGCGTACTGTGCGCGGAACCCGCCCCGCACCTGCTGCTCCTGGACGAGCCGACGAACAACCTGGACCTGATCAGCGCGGGCCAGCTGGAGAGCGCGCTGAACTCCTATCAGGGTGCCTTCGTGGTGGTCAGCCACGATGAGCGGTTCCTCCGCGAGATCCGCGTGAACCGGTGGCTGCGGCTGACCGCCGGCGAGCTGACGGAGACGGGAGCCCCTGAGGTGTGAGCCGCCGGCGCGTCAGGCCCGGTCCGCGCCCGAGGCGTTCCGCCCCACGGGCCGAGCACCGGTCACGTGGGACGGACTCCATGCCCCGGCACGCCCTGCACGCCCACGACCTCGCCCTGACCTCGTCCGCACCCTCGGCGGACGAGGTCAGGGCGGGCGGAGCCGGAGATCTCACCCGGCCCCGCCCGCCCCAAGGACACCGCGGTGACGCTCGACGCCACCACACATGAGTCCCTGATCGCAGCAATTCCCGGCGCAACCGCACCCGGACGCCGGGCACTTCCCGACGCCGGGCCATCGGCGCGGCCGGGCGGAACGGCCCCTCAAGGACGCTCCGCACCCGCCGGCCGGACAGCCCGGACCGGCACGCTGCCGCAGACCGATGGGGTATCGGGCCATCGGCCTGCGGCGGGCGTCGGGGTGTCAGTGCTGCGGGTGCGGGCGTGGCTGGAACATGGACCGCCGGTGCTTGGTGGTGGTGCCCTTGGTGCCGCGTCCGATGGCCATACGCAGACGGATGGCGTTGGCCACCTCCGCGATGCCCAGGACGATGGCCATGATGCCCGTCACCAACGTGAGCGCGGCGATCGAGCCGAACGGCGAAATGATCAGCACGATGCCTGCGAGCAGGGTGATGATGCCCACGAAGAGCTGCCAGCCACGTGCGGGCGCTCCGGGTGCCGAACCGGCGGCCGCGGTCATCAGGATGCCGCGCAGCAGCCAGCCGAAGCCGATCCAGAGGGCGAGCAACAGGATCGACTGCATGGTGCCCCGGAAGCAGATGAGTCCGAGGAGCACGCTGATCGCGCCTGTGATGAAGTGCAGTGCCCGCAGATGCCCGGGAACGTGTGAGCCGAAGGCGCTGGCCAGTTGGAAGACACCGCTGACCAACAGGTAGGCGCCGAAGGCGATGCCGACGACGAGCAGGGTCTTGCCCGGCCACACCAGGACGACCACACCCAGGGCGATCGACGCCAGGCCGATGGTGAACAGGGTCTGCCAGCCGAGGTTGGCCAGGATGCCCAGGGCTTCGCCCTCCGCCGAGGTGGCTCGGGGTTGCGGCGGGCTGTCGCCCGAGGCTGTGGAGGGGTCTGTCATACCTCCCACCTCTCTCATGGATCAGCACGGTCGATACGGACGCTTCCATCGTCACCCCGTCAGCCCCGTCCCGCTCGGGGAGCGCTTCGTCGCGCGCGGGAAGACGCCCGTCCCGGGTACTTACCGCGTTCCCTCCGTCACCGGTCCGTCACCATCCGGTCCGGTACCGGCGCCGCTTCCCACCAGGCCGGCAGGCGGAGAACCGGCAGCATCTAGCGGAGAACCGGCAGCACGCACAGGATCCGGCCGATCACCTTGCGCGGGATCCCGTCCTCCCGGCCGGCCCGATGGCGCTCGATGCGATCGCGAGGGCCTGCACGGCCTCGGCCTTGCCCTGTGCGCTGCCGGTTCTGCCGGACCGTCGCGGCCGGCGCCCCGGCGCCCCGGCCGGAAGAAGGGAACGCTGACGTCCCACTCCTCGGGCTTCCTCGCCCCTGACGTGCGTGCTGCGCACCCCTTGGCGTCAGCCGTCCAGCGGGCCGGGGCCCATGGACGACATCCGGCTCCGGGGGCGGCGAAGGTGGGGGCGTATGCGGTCGAGGAGGACGAGGGCGAGGGCCAGGACGTAGAAGGCCAGGCCGAAGACGACGGTGTTGGTGGCGATACCGGCATAGCCCTGGAGGTCGACATCGAGGAAGGGATAGGGGTAACGGCCATCGGTGCCGGGGGCGAGGAGGGCGCCGCGGATGAGGGCGAAGGGAAGGTACAAGAAGGGATAGGCGAGCCACTGCCCGGCGTGGCGGAGCAGGAAGGCGCCGGGGGCGGTGAGGACGAGCCAGTCGAGAACGGCGGCAAGGGGGGTCGCGGTGTGGAGGAGTTGGCTGGCGGCCGTTTCGAGGGGCGTTCGGTGGCTGGTCATGGAGAAGCCACTGGAGTCGTTCGACAGGACGAAGTGGAAGACGAGCCCGGTGATGCAGATGTAGAGCAGCGCTGCGCCGGTGATCCGCGGCGAGAGGGCGGGACGCCCGGTCCAGGCCCGGTGGGCGGACCAGGCGAAGACGACGGCCAGCAGGATGTTGGACTGGATCGTGAAGTAGCTGAAGAGACGGCCCAGATCATGGGAGGCGATCGTGTCCAGGACGATGCCGGTGACCCCGGTCAGGGCCGCGAGCGCCCGGAAGGCCGCCGCGACAGGGCGGCGGCCTCCTGAGGAGGGTGTGCGGGCGGCCGGATCTTCGGGGAGGCCGGGCCGGGCCACGGACTCGGCGGAAGCGGCAAGGGCCGTGGGAGTGGTGGCGGGTTTCGGATCAAGCATTGGTCCACCGTACGGCCCGGCTCCGAGACGGCCTCCGTGCCGACGTACCGCGCGTCGGCCACCGCTGTGCGGCGGCGCACTCTCCAGGCCGTGAACCGGCCGCCGTGGCTGCCTGATCGGCGCCCGGCACACCGCTGCGGCGGCGGCCCGGACGGCACCGTGGTCCGTCCGGGCCGCCGCCGGGCCCGTCGCCGTCAGCCGTCGTCGACCGTCCGCGGGAGCAGCGGAAGGGTGAGCCGGAAGACGGAGCCCACGCCCGGGGTGCTGCGCGCCGTGACGGTGCCACCGTGCGTCTCCGCGAGTTTGCGCACGATCGACAGGCCGAGGCCGCTGCCGCCGGTCTGCCTGCTGCGGGACTTCTCGGCGCGCCAGAAACGGTCGAAGACGTGCGGGAGTTCGTCCGGCGCGATGCCCGCACCCGTGTCGGCCACGTCGATCCGTACGGTCCCGTCCGCCGCCCGGGAGTGCAGGGTCACCGTGCCGCCGCGGGGTGTGTGCCGGATCGCGTTGGAGACCAGGTTGCCGGTCATCTGCCGCAGCCGGACCGGGTCCGCGTCGATGAGCGTTTCGTCGGCGGCGGTGACGGTGAGCGTCACGCCACCGGCGTCCGCGTCGGCGCGGTGGGCGTTCGCGGTCTGCGCCAGCACGTCCGCGACCTGCACCGGCACCTTCCACAGCCGCAGCTCGCCCGCGTCGGCCGCCGCCAGATCGCGCAGGTCGTCGATGATGTGCTGAAGCAGCAGCGCCTCTTCGAGTACGGAGGCCAGCAGGTCCCCGTCATTGTCGACGACGCCGTCCTCCGCCGCCTCCAGCCAGCCCCGGATGTTGCTCAGCGGCGTGCGCAGCTCGTGCGCCACATCGCTGACCATCGCCTTGCGCAGCCGTTCGAGCTCCGCGCGCCGCCCGGCCATCGAGTTGAAGGCGACCGACAGCCGGCCGATCTCGTCACCGCCGGTCACCCGCACCTGGGCGGACGCGTCACCCTCCGCCAGCCGCTGCACCGCGGCGGTCAGCGCGCGCAGCGGACGCACCAGCCGGATGCCGGCCAGGACGGTGACGGCGACGGTCACCAGCAGCACCAGCGCCGCGCTCCCGGCGATCCGCGCCTTGTTGGCCGGGGACAGGGCGAAGAAGGTGGTCGCGGCGCGGCCCGGACTGGCGACGTACAGCTGCGCGGCGGGCGCGACGTACGGGGCGAGTTGTTCCGCGCGGCCGGCGGCGACGCACGAGGGGACCTGGGTCCCGCCGGACCAGCGCCCCGCGGCCACCGGCCTGCCGCCGGCGTCGAGCGACAGGGTCACGGCGGGCACGCCGCGGTGGGCGAGGCAGGTGTTGACGAGGGTACTCAGCGCGGACAGCGCCTTCGTCTCGGTGGGGGTCGGCTCGGCGAGCGCCGTGGTCGGGCACCCGGAGGTGGCGCTCACACCGGCCGGCAGCAGCCGGGGCCGCCCGCTCGGCCCCCGCTCGATACGGGTGTCGGCACCGGCCGTCCTCTGTAGGCATGCCTGGAGGCGCGAGGCGAGGACGTCGAGCATGTCGCGTTCGTCCCTGGGCAGCAGGAACGGTCCCGCCGCACGCGGGTCGATCCGGTCGCTCGCCGAGCGGGGCAGCAGGTCGGGGTCGACGGAGAGCGGGTCGATGACGGCAGTGGGCTTGGCGGGCGGCCGGAACGGTACACCGGGTTCCGGGTCGGAGTCGGCGACCGGCCGCGGGTGGCCCCGGACGGTCAGCACCATGCGGTGGCCCGTCCTGCGGGCGAGCGCGGCCACCGTGCCGCTCACGTCCGACCAGTCCGGATGCCGGGCCGCGTAGCCGAGCAGCGCGTCGTACGCCTTGGCGTCGTCGGCCAGCGCCTGGCCCTGTTCCTCGCGGATCGCGACGGCCGTCATCTGGACGACGACATACGCGGTGGCGGCGACCGAGCAGACGGACACGACCACGGACACCGCCAGCAGCCGCAGCAGCAGACTGTGGCGCAGCGGTACCTCACGGCGCGGCGGTTTCGGCATGATGCGCCAACGGGCCGTGCGGCGGCGGGACTTGGCTGCCGGATCGCCGCCGGTCCGGTTCGGGTCAGAGCCCATGGTCCGGGTTCCTCCGGCCGGTGGCGGGGCCGGGGTCCGCCCGGTCGGCGGGCGGCTCCTTGCCGACGAGTTTGTAGCCGAAGCCGTATACCGTCACCAGCCGGCGAGCTCTGCGCGGGTCCTGTTCGATCTTCTTGCGAAGGTTCATGACGTGCATGTCCACGGTCCGGACGTTGAGGTAGCGGTCGAAGCCGTGCAGCTGCTCCAGGATCTGCGCCCGGCTGAAAACCTGTCCCGGCCGCGATGCCAGCACCTCCAGGAGCCGGAACTCGCCCGGTGTGCAGTGGATACGGCGGTCGTGGGCCCACACCTCGTGGCGCCCGGGGTCCACGGTCAGCGGCCCGACCCGCAGTACGGGGTCCGGCACGACCACGCCCCCGCCCGTGCCCGCGCGGCCGCCGCGCCGCAGCAGGGACCGGGCGCGGGCCACCAGTTCGCGCGGGCTGGACGGTTTGCGCAGGTAGTCGTCCGCGCCCAGGTCCAGGCCGAGCAGCAGGTCGTCCTCGGCGGAACGGGCGGTCAGCATCAGCACCGGCAGGGCGGCGAGGCCCGCCTCGGCGCGCACGGTCCGGCACACGTCGAGACCGTCGACGAACGGCATCATCACGTCGAGGATCAGCAGGTCGGGCAGCCGGCGCCGGAGTTCCGCGAGCGCCGTCGCACCGTCGTACACCACGACCACGTCGTGGCCCTCGTGTTCCAGATAGCGGCGGACCAGATCCGCCTGTTTCCCGTCGTCCTCGGCGACGACCACACGTGCACACATGCGGTGAGTCTAGGAATACCGTGCGCCGCCCGGGGCGGCCGTGCGCGACCCCTATGAGCACACCATGAGTTCCTGACAGCTTTCTGACAAGTCATCGCGATGCTTGCCATCATGCGGAACACGAAACATCCCTCCCCCGCGGTCCGTACCGCCGCGTTCTCCGTCTGCGCGCTGCTCGCAGCAACCGTGCTGACCGCCTGTGGTGCGGGCGGCGACACCGGTGTCAAGGGCGCCAAGGACGGCGTCTCGACCCTGGAATCCGGCAGCCCGGCACCGAGCGGCAAGTCCGATACGTCCGCGTCCGCGAAGACCGACTCCCGGCGGCCGCAACTGCGCATGGACAGCACGGAGGAGGAGATCGACAAGCTCGACAACGCCTACAACGCCTGCCTCCAGTCCCACGGCGTCCCCATGAACACCAAGCGGGCCGAATTGGCGGGCGCCAAGCAGGCGGCGCCGATGCAGGGCAAGGACATCACCACGAAGTACAAGCCGGCCTTCGACGCGTGTCTGGTGAAGAAGCCCCGGCAGCCACCGGAGCAGGACCCGGAGATCAACCCGCACTACACGGACGACTACCGCAGCTACGTGAAGTGCATCAACAGCTCGGGTATGCGGGTCCACATGCTCCAGGACGAGCACGGCATCGCGAACGGCTGGAATTACGACGACAACGGCAACGGCGGGCTCTCCGACGCCGAGCAGACCAAGATCGACAAGAAGTGCCAGCTGGAGGCGTTCGGTGGCAAGAAGTGACGACGCCCCGGCGTCCGGCCGGGGCAGGCGGATCGCGGCCGTGGCGGCGGCCCTGACCGTGCTCTCCGGAGGCGCCGTCGGCGCGGTGGCGCTCTCCGCGCACGGCCGGGACCAGGAGCCCAAGGAAGCGGGCGTCCCCTCGGCGCAGACGACCGCCGTCGCGCGGCAGGACCTCGCCGACAGCCGGACGCTGACCGGCACCCTCGGCTTCGGCGGGCAGACCACGGTCAAGGGCGTGGGCAAGGGGCTCCTGACCCGGCTGCCGAAGGCGGATACGGCGGTGGCCCGCGGCAAGCCGCTGTACTGGGTCGACGACCGGCCCGTGATGGTGTTCTTCGGCGACACCCCCGTCTTCCGCGCCCTCGGCACCGCGGGGGTGCACGGGCGGGACGTGACCCTGCTCGCCGAGAACCTCCGGGCGCTCGGCTACGACACCGGCCCGGTGGCGAGCGCCCCGCCCCCGCGGGCGGGCGGCTCCGGCCAGGGCGCGGAGCCCGGCACCGAACTGACCGCCACGCTGCTCGCCGCCCTGAAGCGCTGGCAGCACGACACCGGACAGCAGGAGACCGGGAAGCTCGTCCCCGGGGAGGTCGTCGTGGTGCCCGGACCGTACCGGGTCAGCGGGCTCAAGGCGCAGCTCGGCGACCCGGTGGCGGAAGAGGTGCTGACCCTCACGTCCGTCCGCAAGTCGGTCCAGGTGAAGATGGACGCGCGGGACGCCGGTCCGATCCACAAGGGCGACCCCGTCACCCTCGCCTTGCCCAGCACCAAGACCGTGCCGGGCAAGGTCACGTCGATCGGGCAGACCGTGCAGGGCGGGCCCGAGGCGGACGCCCCGGGTTCGGCATCGGCCTCCGAAGCGACGCTCCAGGTCACCGTCGAGCCGGTCGACAGCGCCGCGGTGAAGGACCTCAAATCGGCATCCGTGCAGGTCACCTTCACCGCCGAGACGCGGAAGCAGGTGCTCACCGTCCCGGTCGGCGCGCTGCTGGCGCTGCGCGAGGGCGGCTACGCGCTCCAGCGGCCCGGCGGGCAACTCGTCGCCGTCAAGACCGGGTTGTTCGCGAAGGGCATGGTCGAGGTCTCGGGCGCGGGCATCAAGGAAGGCGACCGGGTGGTGACCACGTCGTGAGCCTGCCGTACACCCCACCGGCGGCCGGCGACGCGTCGCCGGCCGCCGTCCTCCCCCGCGATCCCGCCTCACCCGTCCTCACCGTCCGGAACGCGACGAAGGCGTACCACGGCGGCGTCAAGGCGCTCGACGACGTCTCGCTCACCATCGCCGAAGGCGATCTGCTGGCCATCGTCGGCCCGTCCGGATCCGGCAAATCGACGCTGCTGAACATCATGGGCACCCTCGACCTGCCGACCAGCGGCTCGGTCGAGATCGGCGGCAAGGACCCGGCCCAGCTGTCCGACCGCCGCCTGTCGGCGCTGCGCGGACGCTGGCTCGGCTTCGTCTTCCAGCAGTTCCACCTCACCGAGGGCCTGAGCGCGGCGGAGAACGTCGCCACCGGACTGCTGTACGCGGGCGTGCCCCGGCGGCAGCGCAGACCGCTGGCGGTCGCCGCGCTGGAACGGGTCGGGCTCGGCCACCGTGTCGGGCACCTGCCGCACCAGCTCTCGGGCGGTGAACGCCAGCGCGTGGCCATCGCCCGCGCACTCGTCAACCGGCCCGCGCTGGTCCTCGCCGACGAGCCGACCGGCGCCCTCGACACGGCCAACAGCCAGGCCGTGCTCGACCTGCTCATCCGGCTGAACACCGAGGGCACCACCATCGCGGTCATCACCCACGAACGGGACCTCGCGGCCCGGCTCCCGCGCCGGATCGAGATCCGCGACGGCCGCATCGTCGCCGACACCGCAGCGCACACCGAGGGCCCCCAGTGAAACGCACCGACACCGTCCCCGCCCCGACCGCCCTGGACGCCGACCCCAGCCGCCCGGTCCGGCTCGCCCCCTCCGACGTGCTGCGTCTGGGCCTGCTCGGGATCCGCACCCGCCGGATGCGCGCCGCGCTCTCCGCGCTCGGCATCTCCATCGGCATCGCCACCCTGATCCTGGTGACCAGCATCCCGGCCTCCAGCCAGCGCCACCTCGACCAGCAGTTGTCCGCGCTGGGCACGAACACGCTGCGCGCCGAGCCCATGACCAACCAGAAAACGCCCGTCCTGCTGCCCGAGGAGGCACCGGACATGGTCCGGCGGATCGGCCCGGTCACCCATGCGAGCGCCGTCGCCAACACCCATGCCCTGGTGCGCCGTTCGGACCGCACGGATCCCAACGACGGACTGGGCCTGACGGTGCTCGCGGCCCGGACCGACCTGCTGCCCGCGGTGAACGGCACCGTCCAGTCCGGTACGTTCCTGAAGGCCGCGACCGAGAACTTCCCGACGGTCGTCCTCGGCTACGAGGCGGCGGCCCGGCTCGGCATCCCCCGCCTGGCCCCCGGCCAGGAACCACCCCAGGTCATCATCGACGACACCTACTTCACCGTCGTCGGCATCCTCGGCCCGATGCGTCTCGCCCCCGACCTGGAACGCTCCGTCCTGGTGGGCTGGGGCGCCGCCAAAAAGACCCTGCATTTCGACGGGCATCCGACGGTCGTCTACACGACGGCACGCGAGGACTCCATCGAAGACGTCGCCTCGGTACTCGCGGCCACCGTCTACCCGCAGACCCCCGGCCTGATCCAGGTCAGCCGCCCCTCCGACGCCCTGGCCGCGAAACGCGCCACCGCATCGACGTTCTCGGCCCTCTTCCTCGGCCTCGCGGGCGTCGCCCTGCTGGTCGGCGGCGTCGGCGTCGCCAACACGATGTACATCTCCGTACTGGAACGCCGCCGCGAAATCGGCCTCCGCCGCGCTCTGGGCGCCCACCGCGGCCAGATCCGCGGCCAGTTCCTCACCGAGTCGGTGGCCCTGTCCCTCCTGGGCGGCATCCTGGGCACCGCCGTAGGCGTCCTGACCTCCCTCGCCTACGCCATCTATCAGGGCTGGCCCCCGGTCATCCCCCTGTCAGCAGTGGGCGCCGGCACCGCCGGAGCGATCGCGATCGGGGTGGTCGCGGGCGTGTACCCGTCGATGCGGGCTGCGCGACTGGCGCCCACCGAGGCGTTGGCGACGGGGTGAGGGAGCGCCCGGCGGGGCCCGGAATCCGGGTCGGGCGGCCGCCGGAGGCGATATGCGCCGACCCCCGCCCGGTGCCGCAGCGCGGCGCGCCCCTCCTCCGGTGGAATGACCGGGTGACGCGGAACACCGGATCCGACGAGGCCGGGCTGCGCGCGTCGGCCGGTCCCCGCTCCTTCGAACGAGGCCGGGGCGGGGACACCTGGACGCCGTGACCGTCAGGAAAGTGGGCGACAGCTGCCTCACGGCCACGGTCCATGGGACCAACGCATACGGGGGGAGCTTTCCCCGGGCGGACCCGACAGCCTGGGAGGTGAGTGCGACTGTCCGTACGGCGTAGCCGGCGACTTCCGCAAGCACCTGGTCGCCCCCGGCCTGACCGGGCCCGCCGAGGCGGACGCGCAGACGCACAGACGCGGCAGCGTGACCGGGCCCGGACTCGTGCTCGGGCCTCAACCGGCTCGTCGCGTCGATGCGTCACCCGAGAAAGGTCAGCCTCACCTGACGGCGCGGATTATCGCGATTCGTGTCCGCCAAACTCCGCTAAGACGACCGTCAGGGTAATCGATTCCGGCGCCCAATGGTCGGCAGTGGATCGGCGCCAGCTCAACGCTGTCTGGCCGCCGACGGCATCCCGGCGGTCTGTAAGTTCCCACTCGCCCCGCACGGGCTCTGGATCAGGTGGAGACACGAGCCAGGACGACGTCTCAGGGGGACAACCGGTCGTCGTCGCGCAGTCGGTACAGGACAGCCGCCGCGGCGTCGATGACGCTGCGGTCGGTGACGTGCTGTGTCGGATGGAGCTGCCGCCTGACCTGGTCAAGGCAGGTCGGCGGCACAGCCCACTGGGAAAGGGCTCTGTCAATCAGGCCCAGGAACGATCTGTCAGCTGAGCCAGACAGCCTGCGGCGTGGACCGTGCAGCACTCGGCCAGTTCGAACAGTTCCGCAGATTTGCCGAAGTCGCGGCCCAACACCGTCCACAGTTGCCCTCCACGAAGACGGCGATGCGGTCGCGCGTCATCTTCTGGAGGATCCTGTACCGGTTTTGAGAACGGAGGTAATGACGGGCGCAGAACACATCGGCGAGCCAGGTCGCCATGCTCTCCAGCAGACTGGGGACAAATCACTTGGTCACCGGCGAGAGCACTCCGGCGTACTGCTGTGCCGCCTGCAGGAAGCACATCGAGACCGTGGTCACGGCGTCGACCGATGACAAGGTCACAGAAACACGCTACGAGCTGGGCGTTCGGATGGGCAGTTCAGACACCCGGGTGGCTCACAGGTGTCGTCGGCAGGCGAAGTCGACCGCCCCGACGGCAGCTGCCATATACCCGACGGCGCTGGCCGCGACCAAAAGCGTGTCCGCGTTACCGCGACGACATCTACCTTCGCCTCGAGGTAGCAGCACTGCCGCTGCGCCGCTACCTGGCCGTCCGCGAGCGCTTCCTCGTCGTCCAGTACGACTGGATCTCGACACCACGACCGACCCATGGTTCATGGCAACCGCCCGCACGAAGGTGAGCGTCTTCGACGTCAATAGCGGCCACGAGGGACCACCAACCTTCGTGCGCCTGTGCGGCAAGCACCTGATCCGGTCCATCGACTCCACACCGGCCAGCCTCGCCTCCCCATACACAACCGCCGGTCGTATCCCGAGTTCATCATCGGCACCGATCTCGGCGCCGGCCAGCCCATCACCTTCACCCCGGGTCGGCTCAGCGACCACTTCCGCCGACGGTGGCGAGGCCCCCGCAGGGCGGGGATCGGGCTCGGGCGGGTGGTCGTGAAGTGCTCGCGCCGATCTTGTTCGCGCGTCGACCTCTGCTTGTCACGAACAAGATTGGCCGCGGGCCCCGGTGCGGCGCCCGACCGAGGCGGCGAGTCCGCAGCTTGAGCGGAACCCGAGCGGCCCTCCAGATAGGCATCTGAGATGAAAGTTTCCGGCGAGACAAATCGGAAAGCAATCCTCCGAAACCTCTCCGGACAATTCACACGTCAGCGGCGCTGAAGCAATTCTATTTTTCACGACACAAAAGACCGACCATCATGTATCCTGCGTTCGCCATCCAGAAATACGGTAATCAGCCGTTCTTCCGGCGGCTTTCGGGCAGCCTCTTCCCTGGCGCGGGATACGACGCCCTACGTCGATACCCCCGCCACGGCGGGACGGTCCGCACCGGAACACGACAGCGAAGGAAGACGCACCCGGAACTTCGGAAACACAACAACGGGGGAGCGAAGAGTTCCGTGTTACATGCGCGAAAGTCCGCGACAGCTTTGATCTCAACCCTCATTCTCGCCTGCTCGACCGCCGCCATGGCCACCTCCACCGCGGCCGACAAGCACCGGCTGAGTGGGGCCACCTATTACGTCGACTGTTCCTCAGGGAACGACACCGGGGCCGGCACCTCTGCCGGTACAGCCTGGCGCACGCTGCAGAAGGTGAACAGCGTCGCCTTCCACCCCGGGGACAACATCCTCTTCCACAAGGGCTCCACCTGCCGGGGCCAGCTGACACCCCAGGGCTCGGGCTCGGCGAAGTCGCCGATCAAGGTCATGTCCTACGGATCGGGCGCCCGGCCGAAGCTGGTGGCCTCCGACGCACGCGCCACCGTCTATCTGCACAACGCCGAGGGCTGGGAGATCCGCGGCCTGGACATCTCCGCCCCGGGCGACAACGTCACCGATCCCCGCACCGGCATCTACGTCGAGCTGACGGACTACGGCACCGGCTCGCACTACGTCTTCGCCGACAACTACGTGCACGACGTCGCCGGTTGCGACTGCACCAACCCGGGCCAGCCAGGCGGCGGGATCGTCTTCAACGCGACTGGCTCCCGGAAGGTCACCGCCTTCTCCGGGATCACCGTCACCGACAACACCCTCCGCGACGTCAGCGGCATCGGGATCGGCACTTCGTCACTCTGGGCCCGCCGGGCGCTCTACCCGGGCGGACCGGGCAGCGCCTACGGACCCGACACGGACGTCGTGGTGGAGCGCAACCACCTAAGCCGGCTCGGCGGTGACGGGATCAACATCACCAACGGCCAGCACGCGATGATCCAACACAACACCGTCGAGGGGTTCGGCCTCAAGGCGACCACCGATCACGCAGGCATCTGGGCGTGGAACTCCGACTACACCACGATGCAGTACAACACCATCGGCGGTGGCGACGCCGGCAAGTTCGGGGCGTTCGCCTTCGACGTCGACGGCGCGGACGTCGACGATCTCTACCAGTACAACGTCAGCCACGACAACAGCGGAATGATGTTGATCTGCTCGGTCGAGGGGCTGCCGTCGGACCGGCCGACGATCCGCTACAACATCAGCCAGAACGACCGCGACGCCTCCGGTGGCGTGATCATCCTGGGCTGCACCGAGCAGACGAACATCTCGATCTACGGCAACACCGTCTACGCCCCCACGGCCGACACACTGTGGTGGAACACCAGTCCTGACACCCCGCTGGTCGCGAACAACATCTTCGTCGGCAAGCCCGGGGGCTCGGCCTTCAAGGACACCACCAGCACCTTCAGCGGGAACCTCTACCGGAACGTCTCGACGGCCCCCGGGGACGCGCATCGGGTGGTGGGGGACCCGCGGTTCGTCAGCCCCGGCACCGCGACCTCCGTCGACGACGCCGCCGGGTACAAGCTGAAGAAGTCCTCCCCGGCGCTGGGCAGCGGAGTCCGCCTGCCCCAGGACGCGCCACGCGACTTCTTCGGCAACCCCGTCCCCGCCGCGCACCCGAACATGGGGGCGGACCAAGGAGCCGGTCTGTGACCGGACGGAACGGCTGACGGAACGGCGCAGCAAGGCGCACCACAACTCCGGGCGCCGTCCCCACGTATGCGACGGGGCCCGGAGTTCTGCGTATGTGGCCGGTGGGCTTGCCCACCGGCCACATACGTGTGCGCGTCGGCCCGACCGCAGGCGCTTGAGTTAGTTGCACCCTTACTAGTAACCTGGACACTATGACGTACAGGCGCTCAACGTTGGCTCTGGCCGTACTGTCCCTGCTGGCCGAGGTGGATCACCAACAGCAGCCCGGCATGCACCCCTACAAGATGCAGCGGTTGATGAAGGACCGCGGCAAGGGCGAAGTGGTCAACGTGGGCCAGCGGGCCAGCCTCTACCGCACCATCGACCGTCTGCACCGCAAGGGGTTGATCGAGGTACGGGAGAGCAGTCGCGAGCACAACCGCCCCGAGCGGACGCTCTACGCCCTCACGGACGAGGGCCGCGCCGTGTGGCGCGAGTGGATGCTCGATGCGCTGGCGGCTCCGACCCGTGAGTACCCGGAGTTCCTGGCCGCCATGGCGTTCGTCCCTCTTCTCGAACCGCACGAGGTGGCCGAACAGCTGGAGAAGCGCCACACCAACCTCGCCACCGAACTGGCCCGGCTCGACGCGCAGATCACGGCGTCGGGCGAATGGGGCCGGCTGTTCACCCTGGAGATGGAGTGCATGCGGGCCACGACCGCCGCGGAGCTGGACTGGGTGGAATCGGTGATCGCAGATCTGCACTCCGGGCGCATCACCTGGACCAAGGAGTGGCTGGCCGCGATGGCGGCCGCCCACGCCCGCTAGGACCTGCCGGCGGCGTGCCACCGCGCCCCGGACCACGGCGCCGACGCGCCACCCTCATGACGAAATGGGAGACCCCAATGCCCGGTTCACCTTTACATGTCATCATCATCGGCGCCGGAACGGGCGGACTCTGCCTCGCGCAGGGCCTCAAGCGGGCGGGCGTCAGCGTCGCGGTCTACGAGCGTGACCGCACCCGTCGCGACGGCCTGCAGGGCTACCGGGTCGGCATCGACGCCGACGGCAAGCGGGCCCTTCGGGCCAACCTGTCGCCCGAGCTGTACAGCACCTTCCTCGCCACCTGCGCTCAACGCCCCTTGTACGGCAACCAGATGACGCACGAGAAGAAGTTCCTCTTCTCGGCCGGTCCCGAGGTACTGAAGGCGGAGGACCAACCCTCGGAGGATGACGCCGACGAGTCAGTGAGCCGCATGACGCTGCGTCAGGTCCTGCTGACGGGTGTCGAGGACATCGTCCACTTCGACAAGCGCTTCACCCACTACGAGCAGCACGCCGACGGGCGGGTCACTGCCTTCTTCGCGGACGGCGAGTCCGCGACCGGGGATGTCCTGGTGGGCGCCGAAGGGGCCAACTCCCTCGTCCGCCAGCAGTATCTGCCGCACGCGAAGCTGGTCGACACCGGGCTGATCGGGATCACCGGCAAGACGCCGCTCACCGACGAGACCCGGGCGCTGCTGCCCAAGGAGGTCCTGGAGGGCGTCACTATGGTGCACGGACCGAAGGGGTTCATGTGCATCCTGCATGTGATGCGCTTCAAGTGGGACGAGGACGGAAGGCCGAAGGCCGGCATCGGCAGCACTGACACGGAGGCGCTGCGCGCCTGGCCCGGGATGCTCTACGACAACAGCCGCGACTACATCATGTGGGGCTTCGCCGCGTCGGACCGGTGGCTGCCGAAGGACGTCACACAGCTGCGCGGCGCCGGGATCCAGCAGCTCGTGATGGAGAAGACCGCCTCGTGGCACCCCGACTACCGACGGATCTTCTCGCTCGGGGACCCGGACAGCAGCTTCCCCCTGGTGATCCGGACGTCCGAGCCGATCGACCCGTGGAAGCCGAGCAGCGTCACGCTCATCGGTGATGCTATCCACACCATGACGCCGGGCCGCGGCGTGGGCGCCAACACCGCGCTGCGCGATGCCCAGCTGCTCACCCGCAAGCTGGCCGCCGCGCACCGCGGGGAGCTGTCCCTCCTCGACGCGGTGGGCGGGTACGAGTCCACCATGACGTCTTACGCCTGGGACGCCGTCATCAAGTCCCGTGCCCAGATGGACGGTCACTCCGTCATGCACAAGGGCGACCTGCTCGGCACTCTGGCTCGGACGGGTATGCGCACCGCGATGCGCACGATGAATCATCTGCCGCCGGTCAAGCGCAAGATCGTACTCGCCGAAAGCTCGTTCCGCGGAGCAGGTCGCGAGGACGAGGACTGACCTGACGGGCGGGCCGGATGCCTCGCGCGCCGTCCGGAACACGCGGGTGCCCCGCGTGTTCCGGACAGGTCACGGGACCCGCGGGCCGCCGGGTTCCGGCTCCTCCTCCGGCCACGGGAGCAACGGGACACCGACCAGCCATCCGGCGGAATACCCCAGGTGGGCCAGCATGTTCAGCAGGGCGCGCCCCACGGCGTGCCATGTTCCCGCGGCCGCCTTCGTCCGTCCACGGCGGTCAGTAGGCCGCGGAGACATGGAAGATCTCGAATGGGCGGCCGCCGTCGTGGTCTCGGAACGGGCGCAGCGGTGAGGTCCTGTCCCGGTGCGCGGCTCCAGCCTCCCAGGTGCGGAACGCGGCCGCGTCCCGCCACCGGCTGACCACCACGAAGACGCCATCATCGCCCATGCCCCGCCACAGCTCGTTGCCGAGCATGCCCGCCACTCCGGCCAGTTCCTTGCTGACCCGGTGGTAGGCGCTCTCGATCGCCGCGGCGTCCTCGGCGACGTGCCGGACGAGGACCCGGACCTCCTCGCTCATCCCTCGGCCTCCCAGTCCTGGTGGCCGGTCGCCGCGTCCGGGTCCGCCGTGAGGTGGGCGACGACCGTCATCGTGGTCATCGAACCGCCGCTGCGGTAGGGGTGGAGATGGCGGCGGTGGTCGAGGTGGCGGCGGCTCGTCTCGAACTCCCGGAAGCGGGGCTCGTCCACCCAGTCACTGACGATGTAGTAGACGCCGTCCTCGTCGAGGCTGCGGGAGAGCCACTGCCCCCGGTTGGCGGGGTGGGAGGTGACCGACGTGCCGACCTCCCGCCAGACCTTCTCGAAGTCCTGCTCCATGCCCGGCTTGATCTGCATCCGCAGCATCACCCGGAACGGCTGCGCCGCGCCGCCCATCAGGAGATCCCCCCGTCGACGGCGAGGGTGGCCCCGGTGACGTAGCTGGAGAGGTCGCTGGCCAGCCAGAGCACTGCCGCCGCGATCTCGTCGGGGGTGCCGAGCCGGCCGAGGGCCGTCTTGGCGCTGTAGCGGGTGCGCATCGCCTCGGCCTGTTCCGGGCTCATGGCGTCCAGGGCCTCGGTCGCGATGACACCGGCGGCGAGCACGTTGAAGCGCAGACCGCGGGAGCCGAACTCCTTGGCCAACGAGCGGGTCAGACCGCGCAGCGCCGCCTTGGTGGCGGTGTAGTGCGCGCGCAGCGGGATGCCGACCTCGGAGGACTTGGAGCCGAGGCTGATGACGGAGGCACGTGCGGCAAGTATCGGCAGGGCGTGCTGGATGACCAGATGGGCGGCGGTGAGGTTGGTGTCCATGATCCGCTGCCATTCGGCGAGCGGCAGATCGCCGTAGGGCACATGGCTGATGGCCCCGGCGTTGTTGACGACGACATCGAGGGTGCCCAGCCGGTCGGCGCACTCCCGGAGCAGGCCGGCGACCTGTTCGGGATCGGCGAGGTCGGCGCGGAGGACATGGTGGTTACCGCCGGTCTCCTTCAGCGCGCTCTCCAGGGAGGCGACGGCGTCGCCCTCCTGGCGGTGGCAGGTGACGACGTCGGCGCCTGCCCGGGCGAGTGCCAGCACCACGGCGCGTCCGATGCCGCGAGTTCCGCCGGTTACCAGGGCCTTCTTGCCCTCCAGGTTGAGTTGCACAGCAGCCTTCCCTTCATGAGTGGTGGTGGGGGCGGCGTGCCCGTTCAGAGCAGCAGGCCGCATCCCAGGCAGTTGGTGAGCAACGCGGTGACGGCGAGGACGCAGCGACCGCGGTTCCACGCCCCCCAGCCCGGGCGAGGGTCGCGGTCGGCGAAGTCCGGCGGGAGGTCCTGCGGGTCGAGCGAGCGGATCCACCGGTTGATAGGCACATTGCGGGTGACCGAGATGATGACCGCGGCCAGCACCAGAAGTGCGCTCGTGCCGAAGGCCCAGCGGGCCGCGGCCTGAGACTCCCCGGCGGCGAGGAGGATGTCGCCGAGGGCCGTGCCGAGGAAGCACACGGGCATGAACGGGTCGTAGCGGGTGGCGAAGAAGGCATGGGCGTGGACGTAGTGCCGCGGCGGCAGGGAGGCCAGCAGGGGCCAGCCGCCGAGCTGGGTGCCCATCAGGACGCCCGCCGCCAGGCCGTTGGCGAGCAGGACGAGGGGCACGACGAGGGCCGTCACGTCCGTACCTGTTCAGCGGGGAGCGTCGGTGCGCCGGGCGGCCGTCTCGATCTGTTCCTTGATGCGCCGCATCTGGGTGCCCGTGTTGGTGTGCAGTCGGGCGGTCATGGCGGCGTCGTCCAGCGGCAGACCGGGCTTGAGCTCGAAGTCCTGGACCCAGCGCATGTGCACGCCGTCAGCTTCCTGGGTGAACTCCCAGTAGATCCACATGTATTTGAAGTTCCCCGTCTCCACGCGGCGGGAGTGGACCACGTGGGCGTCCGGGTCGCTGACCCGCTCCGAGGCCCAGCTCCACGTCGTGCCGTTGGCGTCGGGGTGCAACGACAGCCGGAACCGGACACGGTTGCCCTCCCGCTCCAGGACGGTGGCCTCCGCGTACTCGCTGTACAGCGTCGTCCACGAGGGGACGTCGTTGGTCATCGCCCACACCAGGGACAGCGGTGCGTCGATCACGATGGTGTTGTCGACGTGTCCTGACATGCTCAGCTCCCTGCTTCGGTCAGTGCCTGGTTGACGCAGGCCACGAAGGCGCCCGGGCTCGTTGCCTCCAGGGCCGGTTCGTCGGCGATGGGGACCCCCACCGCACGCTGTACCTGGTTCGCCAGTTCCAGTACGGCGAGCGAGTCGTATCCCAGGTCGGCAAAGGCGACATCGGCGATGTCCCCCGACAGGTCGACCGACTCGTCCACCCCCACGCTGTCCTGCATCACCACACGGAGGTCATCCAGCGTGTAGTCGCTCATTCCGTCTCCTCTCCTTCGTCGTTCGCACCGGCCCCGGACCGGCGCAGGACCATGGCCGAGGTGAAGCCGCCGTGCCCGCGGGCGAGGACGACGGCCACCCGCAGTCGGCGGCGGCGCGGGGCCGCGGTGACCAGGTCGATGTCGCAGCCGGGCGCCGGGCGGGTGGTTCCCGCCGTGTGCGGGATGACGCCGTCGCGCAGGGCGAGCAGCGCGGTGGCCACGTCGAGAGCCGCGCCGCCGCCGTAGAGCCGTCCGGTGAGGGCCTTGGGCACGGTCACCGGCACCCCGTACGGCCCGAAGACAGCGCTGATCGCCCGGGCTTCGGTGAGGTCGCTCTCCGGCACCCCGCTGCCGTCCGCGAAGACGACGTCCACCTCGCCCGGAGTGGTCCCGGCGTCCTCCAGGGCGCGCTCCAGGGTGCGGCGCAGGACCGGCGGGCGGGTCGAGCCCGGGGGCGGGTCGAACCCGGCGGCGTAGCCGGCGATGGCGCCGTACCCGGCACCGGCCGGGACGGTCGAGGCATCCTGGGCCACAAGGATCGCCCCGCCTTCGCCCGGTACGGCGCCGCGCGCGTCCCGGTCGAAGGGGAGGTAGGCGCGGGCCGGGTCCTCCACGGTGGACAGGTGGCCGCCGACCAGCTGGGCGGTGAGACCGTAGGGGCACAGGGAGGCGTCCGTGCCACCGGTGACGACCAGTTGCACGTCGTCCCGCAGCAGGCGCCGGGCCTGGCCGATCGCATCGAGCCCGCCCGCCTGTTCACAGGCAAGGACGCCGCACGGTCCGCGCATTCCGTGCCGGATAGAGATCTGTCCCGTGGTGGCAGCGTAGAACCAGGCGATCGACTGGTACGCACCGACCCACGACGGGCCGTTGCGGTAGAGGCGTTCCATCTCGTGCTGCCCGAACTCGGTCCCGCCCGAGGAACTCGCCGTCACCACCGCCATGCCGTATTCGGGGAGGGCGGCCGGGTCGACACCGGCATCCGCCAGCGCGGCCTGTGCGGCCCACAGGGCCAGGTGCGTCCAGCGGTCGGTCTGCGGGACGAGCCGACGGGGCAGCGACTCCAGGGCATCGAAGCCCGGTACCTCACCGGCCAGCCGGACCGGGTAGGGCGAGGGGTCGAAGCGGCTGATGGCGCCGATGCCCGACTTCCCCGCCAGCACGGCCTGCCAGTGCGTGTCCGCGCCGAGGCCGGTGGGCGCGATCACGCCGAGGCCGGTGACGACGGCTCCGCGGGGCGTGGTCACGGCCGCCCCCTTCCGGCGGGCACCCGCCCGGTGCGGGGGTGGGACAGCAGGGCTGCGCTCTGAAACCCGCCGAATCCGCTGCCGACGCTCAGGACGGTGTGCATACGGTGTTCCCGGGCGATCAGGGGCACATAGTCGAGATCGCATTCGGCGTCGCGGGTCCGCAGGTTGGCGGTGGGCGGAACCACCTGCTCGCGCAGGGCGAGGGCGCACGCGGCGACCTCGAGCGACCCGATGGCGCCGAGCGAGTGCCCGATCATGGACTTGATGGAGCTGACCGGTACCTCGTAGGCGTGGGCACCCAGGCTGCGTTTGAAGGCGGCCGTCTCGTGCCGGTCGTTCTGCCGGGTGCCGGAGCCGTGGGCATTGACGTAGCCGACCGCAGTCGGCGCGAGGCGGGCCCGCCGCAGTGCGGTCGTGATCGCCTCGGCCATTTCGCGGCCGTCAGGCCGGAGTCCGGTCATGTGGTGGGCGTTGCTGCGGCTGGCGAAGCCGGCGATCTCCGCGTAGATCCGTGCACCGCGTGCCTGCGCCGCGCCGGCACGCTCCAGGACCAGGACCGCGGCGCCCTCGCCGAGGACGAAGCCGTCGCGATCGGCGTCGAAGGGGCGGGAGGCGTGCGCGGGGTCGTCGTTGTTGGGCGAGGTGGCCCGGATGGCATCGAAGCAGGCCGAGGTGATGGGCGAGAGCGGCGCGTCGGTCGCCCCGGCGAGGACGATGTCGGCGGAGCCCTCCTCGATGAGCTGGGCACCGTGCCCGATCGCGTCCAGGCCCGAGGTGCAGCCGGTGGAGACCAGCGCCACCGGCCCCTCCGCAGCCACCTCCCGGGCCACTTCCACCGCCAGCGAGCTGGGCACCATGTAGCCGTAGAGGTGCGGCACTCCGTAGGTGTGGTCCACCAGCCAGTTCCGTCCGTCATCGGACAGAACCTGGTACTCGCGCTCCAGGCTGGTGGTGCATCCCACGGCGCTGCCCAGGGAGACCGCCACTCGTCCGGGGTCGTCCGTCGGCATGTGCAGCCCGCTGTCCGCCAGCGCCTCCCGCGTGCTGACCACGGCGAACTGCGCCGCCCGGTCCATCCGCCGGACCTCCTGGTGCGTCAGGCCGCACGCCCCCGGGTCGAAGTCGACCTCGGCCGCGACCTGGGAGCGGAAGGCGGCCGGGTCGAAGCAGGTGATGCGCCGGGTGGCGGTGCGGCCGGCGGCCAGCAGCTCCCAGAACGCCTCCCGCCCGACCGCGCCCGGTGCCACCACGCCGATCCCGGTGATGACCGCCTTCTCAGCGCTCACCGGTCCGCCCGGACGTCGGGGTGCGGCTCACCGGCGGCGGCGACCGGCTCGGTGTCGACGTGGCCGAGCTCGGGGCGCGGGGCCAGCGGTGAGAGGTGGAAGACGCCGGTGGCGGTCTCCGTCCCGACGTTCACCAGCCGGTGACGCACCCCGATCGGTACGAACAGCGAGTCCCCGGCGGCGAGCACGACCGGCTCCCCGTCCATCGTCATCTCCACCACTCCGCCCACCACGTGGAGGAACTCCTCGGAGTACGGGTGGTAGTGCTCGGTGATGGCCTCGCCCGGGGCGAGGTGCAGTACGCCCCCGAAGCCGGAGGTGCAGCCGACGGTCCGGGGGCTGAGCGTCACCCTCAGCTCACCGCCCCTGCGGCGGTTGGCAGGGACATCGACGACGTTCAGCTTGCGGAGCCCTTCCGTGGTCACCGGAGCCTCCCCTGCCCCGCCGTCCAGATGTAGAACGGTGACGCCATGGCGTCCTTGGGCTCCTTCCAGCCGGGGTCGTACGGCGACACGAACGCGCTGAGCCGGGTGTTGATGTCGGAGTAGAGCGGGTGGCTGCGCGCACGGTGGAGGTTCGGGCCGATGTCCTCGTCCGCCTCGACCAGGTGGAAGTACAGGTCGTGAAAGGTGAACAGCGTCCTGCGGGACACGCCCACCATGTGCGGCAGCTCGGTCGCGTCGGACGCGCCGAAGACGTCCGCGATGCGCGCGGGATCGTCGGTCTTCAGCCTGGCGACGATCAACGTGCGGTGCATATCGCCCTCCTCGTGGGTGCGTGAGCTGTTCGGCCGACCGTCGCAGAGCGTTCTGGAAGTCGGCTGGAGGTGCCGTCAATCGGGTGTGGAGCGGGGCCGGGGCCGCGCCGGTGGGCTACCACCCGGCAATCCGCCCGCTGCGGAACAGCGCCCCGGTGGGGCCGTCGTCAGGCAGCCCGAGGGCCTGCACGACGTCGGTGGCGGCCTGCCGCGCGGTGCCTCGGCCGTCCGGCAGCATCCGGGTCCGGGTGGGCCCGGGGTTGACCGCGTTGACGAGCACACCGGTGCCCCGCGTCGCGGTGGCCAGCAGCGTGGTGAGCCCGTTGACGGCGGTCTTCGACATCGCGTAGCCGGGGGCACCGGGGAACAGTCCGTTGCTGAACGTGCCCGCGCCGCTGGAGAGGAGGACCACCCGTCCCCAGCCCCCGCGGACCATGTCGGGTACGAAGGTCTGGCAGACCCGCCAGGCGCCCAGGACGTTGACGTCGAGGGTGGCGCGGACCAGATCGACGGGGACTGTCAGCGGGTCGTACCCCGCATCCAGCAGCACGCCGGCGTTGCTCACCAGCGCGTCCACCGGACCGGCCGCGGCCCGGGCAGCCGCCACGCTCTCGGGCAGGGTCACGTCCAGGGGTACGCCCACCGCGCGGGAACCGGTCTCGGCGGCGGCGGTCCGGGCCGCGTCCGGGTCCCGGGCGGCGAGCACCACACGCCATCCGGCGCCGTGCAGGGCCTGGGCGGTGGCCAGGCCGATACCGCGGTTGGCCCCGGTGACCAGGGCGGTGCGGGGGGTCGCCATCGCTCTCCTCTCCGTGCGGACGGGTTCGGTGTGCGGACGGGACCCACCCTCGCCGTGCGGGCTCGACGCCCACTGAGGCGGCGCCCGCCCGGGTGCCCAGCGGTCTTCGAGCCGGGCACGAGCGGCGCCGCACACGATGACCGGCAACCGCGGCGGAAGGACGCACCGAGATGCGCTTGCTGTTCACCACCTGGGCCTGGCCGTCGCACCTGTACGCGCTCGTGCCACAGGCCTGGGCGTGCCGCGCCGCCGGACACGAGGTGCTCGTGGCCAGTCAGCCGGCGCTGGCCGAGGAAATCGGCCGGTGCGGGCTGCCGGCGGCCGTCACCGGCCATGACGTGGATGCGGTGGCCATGGTGCGGCGTTACGTGATCGGCGCGCCGCGCTCCGGTGCCGGTGGGCGCGGCGGCGGTCCGCGGGCCGCGGAGATGCTCCTCGCCCACGCCGAGTCCATGACCGACGGGCTGGTCGAGCTGATCTCGGAGTTCCGCCCGGACGTCGTGGTGTACGAACCCACCGCGCTGGCGGGCCCGTTGGCCGCTGCGGCAGAAGGGGTACCGGCCGTGCGTCATCTGTACGGAACGGATCTGATGGCCCGGGCGGGGCAGGTGCTGCCGGGGCTGCTGGCGCCGCTGGCCGCGCGGTACGGGCTGGAAGCCGTCGACCCGTTCTCCGCCCTGACCCTGGACCCCACTCCCCCGTCGCTGCGGCCGTCCGCCGCGCCGCCGGCCGTCCCGGTGCGGTACGTGCCGTTCAACGGCGGCGGCCGACCGGTCACGCTGCCGAAACCGGCCGCGCCTCGGGTCTGTGTGACCTGGGGACACACCATGGCGAAGCTGTCGGACCGGCGGTTCCTCCTCCCCGAGGTGCTGCGCGCCCTGCATCCGCTCGGCGTGGAGCTGGTGGCGGCCGTCTCCGCGGCGCAGGTGCCGCTGCTCGGCCGGCTGCCGGAGGGCGTGCGGGTGGTGGTGGACGCGCCGCTGCACAGTCTGCTGGAAACCTGCGACGGAGTGGTCGCGCACGGCGGCGCCGGCACCGTCCTCACCACGCTCCGCCGCGGTCTCCCGCTGCTGCTGATACCGCAGTTGCCGGACCATGCGGGGCATGCGGGGGTGGTCGCGGGCGTGGGTGCCGGGAGGCTTCTGCCGGCTGCGGACGCGACGCCGGAGCGGCTGCGGGAGGAGTGCCGGCGGCTGCTGGAGGACGGCGCCGCGCGGACGGCCGCCCGGCGTCTGCGGGAGGAGATGCGACGGCAGCCTCCGCCGTCCGCACGTGTCGGCGCCCTGGTGTCCGCCGCCGGCCGGCGCGTCCGGTCTTAGACAACTGACGAGGGGACGACATGTGCGGAGTGGCCGGGTGGATCGACTTCGAGCGGGATCTGACCGAGCACGGCAGCACGGTCCGCACGATGGTGGCCGCGATGTCCAACCGCGGGCCGGACGCCGAGGCGGTGTGGGCAGGCCGGCGGGTCGCGCTCGGCTTCCGGCGGCTGGCCGTCATCGACCCGTCGGGGAGCCGGCAGCCGATGACTGCGGAGCGGGACGGGGAGGTGCGGGCGGTCCTCGTGTACAACGGTGAGATCTACAACTACCGGGAGCTCAGGACCCGGTTGGCGGCCTGCGGCCACACCTTCCGCACGTCGGGCGACACCGAGGTGGTACTGGCCTCCTACCTGGAGTGGGGTGAGCGGTGCGTCGACTGGCTCGACGGGATGTTCGCCTTCGCGGTGTGGGACATCCGGCGTCAGGAACTGCTGCTGGCCCGCGACCGGCTCGGGGTCAAGCCGCTGTACTACGCGCCGACCCGCCGCGGCCTGCTGTTCGGCTCGGAGGTCAAGGCGCTCCTCGCCCACCCACTGGTCGACTCGGCGGTGGACGGCGAGGGGCTGGCGGAGTTGCTGTCGTACATCGCCACGCCGGGGCACGCCGTCTACTCCGGTGTCCGGCAGGTGCGGGCCGGACACATCCTGACCGTCCGGGACGGCGGGATCCGTGAGCGCGCCTACTGGTCGCTGCCGGGGCGCGAGCACACCGACGACCGGCCCACCACGGTGGACACCGTGCGGGGGCTGCTGTCCGAGGCGGTGGCCTCCCACCTGGTGGCCGACGTCCCGCTGTGCACCCTTCTCTCCGGTGGGCTGGACTCCAGCGCCCTCGTCGCACTGGCGGCGCGGCACGGTCGGCGGCCGCCGACCTTCGCGGTGGACTTCGAGGGGCACGCGGAGCGCTTCCGCAAGGACTTCTGGCACCAGAGCCCGGACGCCCCGCACGCGGCGGAGGTCGCCGCCTTCGTGGGGACCGACCACGAGCCGGTCGTGCTGCGCACCGAGGACCTGGCCGACCCTGTGGTCGGGCACGCCGCGATGACGGCGCAGGACCTGCCCAGGCCCACCCCGGACATGGACCGTTCGCTGTACCTGCTGCTGCGCGCCGTGCGGCAGCACTCGACGGTGGCACTGATGGGCGAGGCAGCCGACGAACTCTTCGGCGGATACCGGTCGTTCAGCGACGAGAACCTCGTGGACAGCGGCAACTTCCCCTGGGTCACGATGGGGTTCGGGGTCGCCCCGCACGGCATGAGCACCGGACTGCTGGACCGCTCGCTGCTGGAGAAGGTGGATGTGCCCGGCTACTCGGCGGACCGCTACGTCCAGGCGGTGCGCGAGGTGCCCACGGTGCCGGGCGAGGATGCCCGGGAGGCCCTGCTGCGCCGTGTCGGCTACCTCCACATGACGCGGTGGCTGCCGTTGCTGCTGACCCGCAGTGATCACTTGAGCATGTCGGTCGGGCTGGAGGTGCGGGTGCCCTACTGCGACCACCGGCTGGTCGAGTACGCCTTCAACATCCCCTGGCGGCTGAAGCGGTACGGCGGCGAGGAGAAGAGCCCGCTGCGTGCGGCGCTGGCCGGGCTGCTGCCGAAGCGGGTGCTGCACCGTCCCAAGAGCCCGTTCCCGATCACCCAGGACCCGGGCTACGGGCAGGTGCTGCGCGACCGGCTCGCGGAGCTGGTCGCCGATCCGCACTCCCCGGTGCGGCCCCTGCTCAACGTGCCGGCCGCCAAGCAGCTGCTGGCGGAGGGCCGGCCGGTGCGGACCACCGGCTGGGGGGAGCGCCGCGACGTGGAGATGGTGCTCCAACTCGACGCCTGGCTGCGGCACTATCACGTCCGGCTGGCGCTGTGACACCTACCAGAGAGGATGCTCCCATGCTGCGGGACCAGCTGATCACGAGCGCCGATGGGGTGCTGCACGAGGTGCTCGACCATCCGTTCTGGGCGGGGCTGCGCTCGGGCTCGCTCCCGGGTGAGGCGCTGACCCACTTCGTCGAGCAGGACACCGGGCATCTGCTGCCCGCGTACGGACGGGCGCTGGCCCGGTGCGCCGCGGGCGCCGCGGACGATGCGCACGCAGCATTCTTCGCCCGATCCGCGGTCGGCACGCTCCAGGCCCGGGACCGGCTGCGGGACGCCTTCACCGGGACCGCCCCCGACCTCGGCCTGCGCTCGCCGGCCATCGACGCACCGGCGGACCCCCTCACCCGGGCCCACTGCTCCTTCTTCCAGGCCGCGGCGGCCACGTCACCGGCGGCCGCCCTCGGCGCGCTGCTGCCCATGGCCTGGTTCAACCACCAGGTCTCCACCGATCTGGCGCGGCGCTGCGCGCCCGGTTCGCGCTACGCGCCCTGGGCCGCGCTGTACCAGCCCACGGAGGGCTATGCGCGCGTCGTCGAGCGCTTTCTGGGCGTCGCCGAGGAAACGGCGCAGCGGGGGTCGGACCACGACCGCGCACAGCTCGCCGACTTCTTCTCGCTGGGCGTCCGCTACGAGTGGACGTTCGCCGAGAGCGCCTGGGCGCGTCCCGACTGGCCCGTCAAACCCTGACCCTGCTCCCACCACGAGAGGCAAGGACGTCGATGACTTCCCCAACCCCCGTCCGCTACCCGTTCCCCTGGTCCCCGCCGATGGAGATACCCGAGGCGCTGCGCGGGCTGCGCAGCAGGTCGGCGGTCGAGGTGACGCTGCCCAGCGGTGACCGCGCGCTGATGGTCACCCGGTACGCCGACGTGCGCTCCCTCTTCGCCGACCACCGGCTGAGCCGCAACATCTCCCGCCGGCAACGCCCCGACGTCGCACGGATATCGGCCGACAACGAGCTGTTCGCCGACCCGGAGATCAACCCGGACCCGCCGGACCACATCCGGGTACGCGGCCTGGTGACCCGGGCCTTCACCGCGCGCCGGGTCGAGGCGCTGCGTCCGGTGGCGCAGTCCGTGTGTGACGAGCTCATCGACGCGATGGTCGCCGGTCCCCGCCCGCTCGACCTCAACGAGGCGTTCGCCTTTCCCCTGCCGATCCGCGTCATCTGCCGGCTGCTCGGAGTGCCACTGGAGGACATGGACCGCTTCCGTTACCTCGTCGACGGATTCCTGTCCGTGAGCAAACTGCCGGTCGAGGAGATGCAGCGGTGCCGTGAGGGGCTGTGGCACTACCTGGGCGAGCTGATCGACAGCAAGCGCGCGCATCCCGGCGAGGATCTGGTCAGCGGGCTGATCAAAGCCCAGGACGAGGACAACAACCGCCTCTCCGAGCACGAGTTGCAGTTCTGGACCCAGGGTCTGCTGATCGCCGGGTACGTCACCACCGCCAGTCAGATCGGTGCGAGCACGGCGGTGCTGTTGTACCACCGTGACCTGGTCGAGGAAATCCAGGCGGACTGGTCGCTGGTTCCGGGCGCGGTCGAGGAGCTGCTGCGGACCCAGATCATGGGTTCCTCGATCGGCACGATGCGGTACGCAGTGGCGGACATCCCGTTGTCGGACGGCTCCGTGATCGCCGAAGGCACCAGCGTCCTGCTGTCCGAGGAGTCGGCGAACATGGACGAGGAGGTGTTCCCCGAACCGTTCACGATCGACATCCGCCGTACGGACAACCACCACATGACGTTCGGCGCCGGTCTCCACTACTGCGCGGGGGCGGCACTGGCCCGTATGGAACTCCAGGTCGCCACCCGGTCGCTGCTCGAACGACTGCCGGATCTGCGACTCGCGGTCACCGGCGACCAACTCCCGCGCGGTCTGGGCGGGTTCACCGAGGGCTTCACCGAGATCCCCGTCACCTGGTAGGAGGAACCATGCGCGTTACCGCCAACCGCGCCACCTGCACCGTCAGCAGTCTGTGTGTCTACCGGGCTCCGGGCGTTTTCGACCAGAACGAGGAGGGCCATGTCGTCGTCCTGGTCCCGGAACCGCAGGACGACGCCGCCCGGGCGGCGGTGCGCGACGCCGCCCGCAGCTGCCCCACCCGCTCGATCCACATCGACGAGGAGGGCCAGTAGTGCCGTTCGCAGCGCTCACCTACGACATCCGGCCGGGTTGCGAGGACGAGGTGGCTGAGGTCTTCGCCGGTTTCCGCCGGGTCGGTTCCCCGTCGGTACCCGGCACCGGAGCCTCGCCGGCCGCCCGGCTCCTGGCCACCGCGGTGTTCCTCCGCGACGCGACACTGGTGCGGGTCATCGAGTACGAGGGCGACCTCGACGCCGTCGCCCGCCACATGGCCTGCCAGCCCAGTGTGCAGGAGGTCGAACGGCGGCTGAAGCCCTACCTGAACTCCCCGCGCGACACCGACACCCCCGAAGGCTTCGTCCGGACCTTCCACCAAAGTCTGCTGCGCTGCATCACCCACCTCGGCGCCCCCCGCGACTGAGCGCCCCGCCACCGCCCCGGCCGTCTCACGACTGCCGGGGCGGACTTCGCAGTACACCCGGGCCGAAGCGCCGGCACCCGGACCGCCGGTGGCCCTCTCCCCGTACGGGGAGAGGGCCACCGAACCACTTGGAGCAGGGGGCCTGCAGCTCCCCCGCCCCGGGTCAGCGGAACAGGTCCACGTGCGCGGCCAGCCAGGCGGTGAAGGTGCGCGGGGGGTGGCCGGTGAGGTCCCGGACGGTGGGCAGGGGCAAGGCGCCGCGGGCGGGGTCGGGGTCGGACTGGGAGGCGAGGAGGCCATCGACGTAGGCGGGGGGCAGCCCGACGTCGGTCATCGCACGACGGGCCTGTTCGGGGGGTGCATCGACGAAAGTGAGGGAGCGGCCCAGGGCTGCGGCGAGGCGCTGCGCACGTTGACGGGGGGTCAGCGACTCGGGGCCGGTGACCGTGTAGGCACAGCCGCCCGCCCCGGGGGCGTCGAGCACCCGCAGCGCCACCTCGGCGACGTCGGCGGGGTCCACCACTGCCTGCGGGAGGTCTCCGAAGGGCTGGAAGACGGTGGAGCTGCCGGTGACCGACCAGCTCCACTGCAGGGTGTTGGACATGAAGGCGGCCGGCCGCAGGAAGGTGCAGTGGGCGCCGGTGGCGAGGTAGGCGTCCTCGGCGGCGGCGTGGGCCGCTCCGTAGGAATCGTGGACCGGGGGCAGCGCCGCCACCGACGTCACTTTGACCACCCGGCGCACCCCGTGGCGTGCGACGGCAGCGGCGATCTTCCGGTCGTGGGCCGCCGCATCCGGGCCGGCCGTCACCACGAAGGCGGCGTCGGCACCGGCCAGCAGGGCGTCGGCGCACCTGGGGGCGTCGAGGTCGCCGATGACGGTCTCGGCTCCCGGGACGAGCCGGGCGCGGCCGGGGTCACGGGTCAGGATCCGCGGGCGCGCCCCGCGCGCCACGAGGCCTGCCACGAGCGGGCGGCCGACGTTCCCGGTGGCTCCGATCACGGTGATCACGAGGCGGCTCCCGCGGGGAGCTGCGGCGGGTGCCAGTCGCCGATCCGGGCGAGCGCCGCCTCCCCGGTCCGCGGCGGCGCCAGGGCCGTCAGGCCGTCCCGCGCCAGCACCTGCCACCACCGCTCACGCAACTTCATGCGGCCAACCCGGCGCGATGCCGCCACGATCACCTGGGCGCGGGGGCGCCGGCGCGCATCGTAGTCGGCGAGCGCCTCCCCGGGGTCCGCGTGGGCGGCCAGTGCGGCGCACAGCACGACGGCGTCCTCCAGGGCCTGGCAGGCGCCTTGCCCGAGGTCGGAGGTCATCGCGTGGGCGGCGTCACCGAGCAGCGCGGCGTTTCCTGCGGCGAACGACGGGAGCGGGAGAGGGAGTTCGAAGACGTCGTCGTGGCGGACCACGCCGGGCGGGGTGCAGCCCAGCAGGTCGGGGATGGGCCGGTGCCAGGTGCCGAACCGGCGCACCACCTCGGCGTGTTCGTCCAGGTGGTGCTCGCCCCGGGGGGTGTTGGCGACGGCGTACCAGTAGACCCGGCCGTCGGCGAGTGGCATCCTGCCGAATTCCCGGCCGCGCCCCCAGGTCGTCCCGCCGGGCTCCTCACGGTCGACCTCCGCGATCCCCCGCCAGACGCTGTGCCCGCTGTAGACCGGGGGCACCGCGGCGGGCCACAGCTGCGCGCGCAGGCGGCTGTTGAGGCCGTCGGCGGCGATCACCACCCGGGCCGGAACGCTCATCCTGGCCGCGCCGCGCCGGTAGTGCACCAGTGCGGTGCCGTCGGCCCGCTGCTCCACGCCGGTGACCTCGGCACCGGTCAGAACGTGGGCGGCGGGTACGGCATCCCGCAGGGTGCGGTGGAGGGACGGCCGGGGCAGCACGGCGGTGGAGAGCCCGTGGCGTCGCACGAACGCGGGGTCGGTGGGCTTCATCAGCCGCCGCCCCCCGGCTGTACGCACCCCCTCGCCACCCGGCAGCATGGTGGCCGCCAACTCCCTGACCTGGTCGCCCACTCCGAGCTGGTCGAGTGCGCGCTGGGCGTTGGCCAGCAGGGAGATTCCGGCGCCGTCGGCCCGCAGGGCCTCGGCGCGTTCCAGCACCAGCACGGACCGTCCCATCCGGGTCAGCCCGGCCGCTGCGGCCAGTCCGCCGATACCGGCCCCGACCACCACCGCATAGGGGTGGCCGGACGTGTCGGCGGCCATCAGATCCGCTCCCCGGGTGCGTCGGGCCGTCCGGTGATCAGCAGCGACGCCACGAACGCGAGCGCGATGACGAGCGCGGCCGTCCACACCGCCGCCCGGTAGCCGTCGGCGGAGTGCACCCCGGCCGGTCCGGCGAGCTGGGCGGCCAGGACGAAACCGAGGGACGAACCCACGCCGTAGGCGGCGGAGTTGATGCCGGGCAGCAGGCTGGGGCTCTGGGGTGCGGCGAGAAGGGCGCTCAGACCGTTCAGCGGTGTCATGGCCCCCGCGAGACCGAAGCCGACGAGGACCACCAGGGCCAGCACCAGCCATCGTGAGGACAGGCCCAGGGCGAGCGCGGCCAGTACCGGTACCGTGAGTGCGGTGGCGACGCGCAGCACACGGCGCCAGCCCACCCGGAAGGCGAGCGCGCCGACGGCGGGCGCCAGAAGAACGTTGACCAGGCACACCGGCACGATGAAGAGCAGCGCGGCCTCAGTGGCGGAGAGGCCGTAGCCGGCGTCGTGGTTCTGGCTGAACACCGGTATGACGAAGTTGATGGTGCTGAGCATGCCCATGGTGACGAGGATCGAGGTGAGCAGGACGGGCCATGCCTGGCGGGATCTCAGATATCGAGGCGGCAGCAGCGCGTTCGGCCGGCGGCGCTCGATGCTCCAGAACGCGACCAGGAGCAGAGCGCCGAGCACCAGCAACCCCGCCACACCACCCGCCGGGGCGTTGGCAGCCATGCCGATGCCCAGCTCCACACAGGCCAGGGCGAGCGAGAGCACCATGAGCCCCAGCCAGTCCAGGCGGCCCGTCGCGACCCGTTCCGGCTCCGGCACGGTCCGGCCCAGGACGATCGCGGTGAGCACCCCGAAAGCGGCCATGACGAGGAAGACCGACCGGTAGCCGTACCGGTCGGTGAGCCAACCGGAGAGCAGGCCGTCCAGCCCGACGATGCCGCCGTTTGCGGCGGTGATCAGGCCCATGGCCCGGCCGAACTGCCCGGGCTCCAGGGTCTGCCGCATCACGCGCAGCGCCAGGGGGAACACCGCGGTCGCCGTGGACTGCACGGTACGGCCGAGGACGAACACGGCCATCGTCGGAGCGGCCGCCGCGACAAGCGCCCCGACGACGGCCAGCGCCAGCGCGCCGATCATCAGGGTGCGGGTGCGTCCGTAGTCGCTGCAGGCCGCCAGGATCACCGAGAGCAGCCCGCCCAGGAGGAAGAACAGGGCCTGGGCGAGGCCCACGGCGGCGGTGTCGGCGTGCAGCCGCCGGGCGATGTCCGGGAGCGCCGGGGTGGGCATGGAGATGCACAGCTGGCAGGCGACCGCCGCGAGCACCAGCGCGGCGACCAGAGAGGCCGTGCTACGGGAGGGCGGGACGGCCTCGTCGGGCGGCAGCCCTGGTGGGGACGGTTGTCTCATGGCGGACCTCGTGGTGGAGGGCGGGCTCAGCAGGGAGGCTGAGCAGGGGCGGCGGAGCCGGGGGCCGGGCCGTCGAGGGCGGCGTCCGCGAGGGCGAGTTCGCACCGGGCGCCGCGCAGGAACCAGTCGGCCGTCTCCGCGGTCTCGACGGGTGAAGCCGTCGCACCGAACCTGTCCGTCAGCTCCCGCACCGCGTGCACCGCGTGCACCGCGCCGTCACCGGGCAGATAGGCCGCCAGCCACGGCAGATAGCGGGAGTCCGGGAGGTGCCGTGCCCGCAGGTCCCGGCAGACCTCCAGGTGGAAGAGCATGAAGGGCAGCAGCGCGCCGATGCCGGCCGCCCACGATGTGGCGGCGGCCGCGGTCACCGTGGCGCACTGGGCACGGGCGGCGTGGTGGGGGCCGGCCCCCGGATCGGGCCGGCGCACCCCGAGTGCGGGCGCCAGACCGGCCAGCGCCGTCCACAGCCGCGGGCCCGAGGCGAGGGTCTCGACGGCGCAGCGGGAGAGCAGGACGAAGTCGGTGTCATCCGCAGTGCCCGCCGCGCATCGGGCGAAGGCCCGCCCGTAGCAGGGCAGGAGGTGGCCGGTGTCCTGTTCCACGAAGCGCACGAGGGCCTCGCCGGGCAGCGTGCCCCGGCGCAGGCCGGCCCAGAAGGGGTGGTCGAGCACCTCGCGGAGAACCGGTGCGGCCAGCTCGGCGAGGTCGTCGGAGAGCATGGCCGGCTACCAGGCGAGGGGGACGGTGTGCGGGCGGGAGAAGGCCAGCCCGCGGCTCCACTCCAGGTCCCGTTCCGCCACCGCCAGCCGCAGGCCGGGCAGTTCGCGCAGCAGCGCGCCGATCCCCGCCGCCAGTTCCATACGGCCGAGTTGGGCTCCCAGGCAGTGGTGGATGCCGTGGCCGAAGGAGAGATGCGGGTTGGGTGACCGGTCCAGGAGCAGTTCGCCGGGGTCGGCGAAGACCTCGGGATCCTGGTTGGCGGCGTTGATCAGCGGGAGGACGGCGTCGCCGGCGGCGATGCGCACCCCCTGGATCTCGACGTCCTCCAGGGCGATGCGCAGCGCCCCCAGTCCCCCGCCCGCCTGGGAGCGGCGCAGCAGTTCCTCGACGGCGGGGGGCAGCAGCTCGGGGTGCGCCCGGAGCCGTTCGAGGTCGGCGGGTCGACGCAGCAGGGTGAGCACCGCGTGTACCAGGCCGGACGTCGTGGCGTGGTAGCCCGCGCCGAGCAGCGTGTAGCCGAAGGCGAGGAGTTCGTCGTCGTCGAGCCGGTCGCCGTCGTCGGCCGCGTGGATCAGGGCCATCAGCACGTCGTCGGTGGGAGCGGCCCGCTTGGCCTCGATCAGGCGGGTGAGGTAGCCGCTCAGCTCGCCGCGGGCCGCCACCACCTCCTCCCGCCGCTCCCGGTCGTAGCTGAGCATCACGTCGGTCCAGGCGCGGAACCGGTCGACGTCCTCGTACGGCACCCCGAGCAGCCGGCAGATGACGGTGATCGGCAGTGGTTGGGCGAGGCCGGCGACGAGGTCGGCCGGGGGCCCGGAGTCGCGCATGGCCGTGACGAGGTCGTCCGCGAGGGTGCGTATCTCGGTGCCGAGCGCCTTCATCCGGGCGGGAGAGAAGGCGCGCGAGACGAGTCGGCGCAGCCTGGTGTGCTCCGGCGGGTCCATGACGAAGATCGATTTCGACCCCTCCGCGAGAGGAAGCAGCCGTGGTGCGCCCGGGGCGGTGATGGCCTGACGGCTGAAGCGCTTGTCGGCCAGCACACGGCGGACGTCCTCGTGCCGGGAGACCAGCCACACCAGGTCGCCGGTGGGGATGGTGACGCGGGCGACCGGTTCGTCGCGCAGCAGGGCGGCATGGCGGGCGGGCGGATCGAGCGGGTCGGCCGCGGGGAACGGGAAGGTGTCGTCGGTGGGCATCGGGCTCTCTTTCGGGGTCGCTTCGGCCGCGGCGCGGGTTCAGACCGGCCGGTACTCCAGCAGGACCAGGTCACCGGGGGCGGGGTCGTTGGCCGGGGCGAAGCCGGCGGCCGCGGCCAGCCGGTGCCACTCCTCGCGGTCGCGCTCCCGGCCGCCGAGGGCCGCCATCATCTCGATGTCGGTGAGCTTGCCGAGGTCCCACGCCCCGGGGCCGGTCAGCAGCATGTCGACGATGAGCAACCGGGCGTCCTCGCGGGGGCCGACGGCCTCCCGTACGCGGGTGAGGATCCGTCCGGCGTCGCGGTCGCTCCAGTTGTGCAGGGTGTGTTTGATGAAGTAGGCGTCGAACCCGGCAGGGACGGAGGTGAAGAAGTCGGTCGCCACCGCCGAGGCCCGGTCGGCCACCCCGCGGCGTTCGAACTCCTCCTTCGCCTCGGCGACGACCCGCGGTTGATCGCAGACGGCTCCGGTGCAGCCGGGGTGACGGACGAGGACCTCGGCGAGGAACTGCCCGCGGCCGCCGCCGATGTCGGCGATCCGGCGGAAGCGGGAGAAGTCGAACCGCTCGAAGATCCGGTCGGTGCCCGGGTAGTGGTTCTGCATCATGGCCCGGTCGAAGAGCGCGGCGCTGCCCGGGTGGGCCCGCAGGTGGTCGAAGAACGACCGGCCGAAGGTGTGGTCGAAGGCCGGCACACCGGTCCGCACGGTGTGCAGCAGGTTCTCGTACGGCCGCCACATCATGGGGTCGCTGGCGAACAGGAACATGTCGCGTACGCTCCCCTCGACGCCGGTGCGCAGCCCCTGTCCGGCGGCAGTGAGCGCGAAGGCGCGCTCCGGCGTCTCCGACAGGACGCCGGTGGCCGCCGCGCAGCGCAGGACCCGGTAAAGGGCGTCGGCGTCCGCGTCGGTCTCCCGGGCCAGGTCGGCCGCGGTGCGGGGCCTTTCGGCCAGCAGGTCCGGGATGCCCAGCTGCACCACCGGCCGCAGGGCACCGATCGTCCATTTCCCCACGAACAGCCCGATCACCCGCTGGGCAGGGGGGAGTTCGACCGGGAACCATGTCAGGGCTCCGGTCACCTCGGAGCCGTCCTCCGCACTGTTCATGGCTACTCCTCTCCGGCCGCGGCCGCGGTTCAGGCGAACCGGGCGGGCATCTCTCGGAAGCTGTTCATGAAGTTCGTGGTGCTGCGCACCGGAGGGCCGGTGAGTTCGAGGCGGGGCAGCCGGTCGAGGAGGGCCGCGAGCAGCAGCCGCAGTTCGAGCGTGGCCAGGCCGCGCCCGATGCAGACGTGCGGTCCGCCGCCGCCGAAGGACACGTGCGGGTTGGGCTGCCGGCCGACGTCGAAGCGTTCGGGACGGTCGAAGGCGGACTCGTCGCGGTTGGCGGAGGTGTACCAGAGCACCACCCGCTCCCCGGCGCGGACGGGTGTGCCGGCGATCTCGGTGTCCCGGGCCACCTGGCGGGCGAAGTGGGTCGCCGGGGTGACCCAGCGGATGATCTCCTCGACGGCGAGCGGGATCAGGGAACGGTCGGCGCGCAGGACCGCCAGTTGCCCGGGGTGGTCCAGCAGTGCGAGCACGCCGCCGGTGACCGAGCAGTACGTCGTCTCGCTGCCCGCGCCCATGAGGGTGGTGGCGAACAGGGCGATCTCCTGCGTCTCCAGCCGCCCCGTGGTGTCGTTGCCGGCCGCGAGCAACACCGAGAACAGGTCGTCGGCGGGTGCGGCGCGACGCCGTCCGACCAGCTCCTCGAAGTACGCCATGAGGTTCCCGAACGCGGCCACCGCCTTCTCGGGCGTGCTGTGGTGGTAGCCCGGGTCGCCGAGGTTGACGGTGTGCCGGGTCCATGCGACGACCTGGGCGCGTTCCGCGGGCGGCACCCCGATGAGTGCGGTCAGCACCTCCAGCGGGAGCTGCATCGCGATGTCCTCGGCCAGGTCGAACGGGCCGCCGGCGGCGCAGTCGTCGAGGATGCGGTCCACGATCGCGGTCACCGGCTTCTCCAGTGCGGCCAGACGGGCGGGGGTGAACCCCTTGAAGGCGAGCTTGCGCAGGCGGGTGTGTTCGGGGGCGTCCAGGAACGAGATGAGGGGCAGGCCGGTGCTGTCCTGGCGCACCGAGGTCATGGTGCTCGGGCCGGAGCGGAAGGCGCCGTGATCGCGCGAGGCCCGCACCACGTCGGCGTGGCGCACCAGGTACCAGAACGGGTACCCCTCGGCGTCGTGGACCCGGGTGAGCCCGGGGCGGCCGCGCAGGTGGCGGAAGTAGTCGTGGGGAACGCCGTCGGCGAAGGCCTGGGCGTCCATGAGATCCCTTTCCTGCATGGTCTCTCCGTACTTTCCGCGGCGCCGGGACTGCCGCCGTGGTCCGCGAGCGGTGGCGTGGCGGAGGCGACCCGTGGCCGCCGGCCCCCGGTGGCCGGCGGCCACGGGGTCAGCCCGCCTTGCGGCAGACGACGAGCGTGTCGTAGTCGCCGAGCGGCCGGTCGGTGACCGAGACGAACCCCGCCGAGGTGGCGTGGTCCCGCAGTTCGGCGACGGTGTACTCGCTGCCGCCGTCGGTGACGAGCAGCATGTCGAGGCTGATGACCAGGTTCTCCACATGGCGCGGGTCCTCGTCGAGCATCCGGTCGTACACCAGCAGCTCGCCGCCGGGCCGTAGGCTGCGGAACGCCTTGTGCACCAGGAGCCGTCGCTGCTCGGCGCTCCAGTCGTGCAGGGCGTGGCCGATGACCACGAGGTCGGCCTCGGGCAGCTCCTGGGTGAAGAAGTCCCCCGGGTGGAAGGTGACCTTGTCGGCCATCTCCAGCTCGGCCATCTTCTCGTCGAACAGCGGGGCCATCTGCGGAAGGTCGAAGACCTGCCCGGTCAGGTGCGGGTGGGCGGCCACGATCCGGGCCGCCATGTTGCCGCGGCAGCCCCCGACGTCGATAACGGTTTCGTGGCGGTCCCACCCATCGTAGGCCGCCAGCAGCTGCGGGGCCAGGACGTGGGTGAGCGCGTCCATCATGTTGACGAACTGGCCCAGCAGCCGGGGGTCTTCGATCATGGTGAAGAAGTCGCCGCTGGCCTGCGGCTTTCCGCTGCGCAGCGCCTCGGTGAGCCTGCCCCACGCCGGATAGAGGTTGCGGTTGGACCGCTCCAGGAAGCCGCCGACGTACAAGGGTTCGCCCCGCACCAGGTAGCGGCGTGCGCCCGGTGCGTTGCGGTAGCGGTCGCCGTCGCGCTCCAGCAGACCGAGTCCCACCAGGAGCTGGAGCCAGTCACGCAGTCCCCGGCCGTGCAGGCCGAGCGCCGCGCCGATCTCCTGCGGGGTTCTGGCGTCGTCCCGCAGGGTGCCGAAGAGGTCCAGTTCCACTGCGCTCAGCAGCGCCTTGGCGTCGCAGAAGGCATTGGCCAACCGCAGGATGCCAGCCGGCGTGGAGGTACCCGCGCCGTCGTGGGCAGCGATGCCCGTCATCCGCCTCACTCCTTCCACCGCGGCCTGGCGGGACCGCCACGCCGGTGCAGGCATCCACGCTGGCAGCGTGCTGTGGAGCTCCGCTCGAAGGCCACTGGAGGGACCGAGGCGTCCGGCTGCTGCTCGGGGCGCCATCGTTTCTCCAGTGCCAGGAGACGGGCGTGGTCTTCGATGGCCCGGTGAGGCACACCGAACTCGTCGAGGGATCTGGCATGGACGACATGACAATTCCGGTGCTGGTGGTGGGCGGCGGGCCCGTCGGCCTGTCCACCGCGATGTTCCTGGGCCGCCACGGCGTTCCCACCGTGCTCATCGAGAAGCGCGAGGCCACCTCGCTGCTGCCCCGGGCGCCCGGTCTGCAGGCGCGGACCATGGAGCTGTTCCGCGCGGCGGGGTGCGAGAAGGAGGTGCGTGCCCTGGAGAAGGGCGACTCGCACCCGTACTTCGAGGGCGGGATCATCCAGACCTCCACGTTCGCGCGGATCGACGAGGCGGTCACCCTGGAGGCGCCGTCGCTGGACGGCCCGCTGGTCAGCCCGGAACGGGTGATGGGCTGCGGGCAGGACCGCTACGAGAAGGTGCTCGTCGCCAAGGCCGGGGAGGCCGGCTGCGATGTGCGGTTCGGCACCCGGTTGACGTCGCTGACCCAGGACGGTGACGGCGTCACGGCCGTGGTCAGCGGCCCGGACGGTGCGCTGTACACAATCCGCGCGCAGTACGTCGTGGCGGCCGACGGGGCGAGCAGCTTCGTCCGCCGCGCACTGGGGGTGGAGCGCTCCGGGCGCGGCACCGTCTTCCACGCGCTGAGCATCTACTTCCGCGCGCCGGAGCTGGAGGGGCTGCTCAAGGGGCGCAAGTTCATCCTCTGTTACGCAACGGCCGCCCGCGGCTCACTGATGAGTCTCTCCAGGCTGCACGGGTGCGACCCGTGGCTGGCGACCCCGCTGTACTTCCCCGACAAGGGCGAGAAACCGGAGGACTTCACCGACGAACGCTGTGTGGACATCATCCGCACGGCCGCCGGGCGCGCCGACCTCGATGTCGAGGTCGTGTGGAAGGTGCCGTGGCAGGGCGCGCAGCTGGTGGCCGACCGCTTCCGCGTCCAGCGGGTGTTCCTCGCCGGGGACGCGGCACACGTCCACCCGCCGGCGGGCGGTTTCGGCGCCAACACCGGCATCCACGACGCGCACAACCTGGCGTGGAAGCTGGCCGGTGCAGTGCACGGGTGGGCGGGTCCGGATCTGCTGGACACCTACGAAGCGGAGCGGCACCGGGTCGGTGAGGCAATGGCCGAACAGGCCATGGTCCGTAACCGTATCCGCCACGGGTACGCCGACGAGGCGACCCGGGCCGCCATGGTCGACGACATCATCATCACCCTCGGCTACCGCTACCACTCCACGGCGGTCCCCGGCGGCGACGCGGACGCGCCCGCCCTCTCCCACCGCCTCGACCTGTCCGGCCGGCCCGGCACCCGGGCGCCGCACCTGTGGCTCGACCGGGACGGCGAACGGATCTCCACCATCGACCTGTTCTGGGACAGCTATGTGCTGCTGACCGGTGCGCAAGGCGGACGCTGGGCCGAGGCGGCGAGCCGCGCGGCCGAACGGCTCGGGGTGCCGCTGCGCCACCATGTGCTGGCCGAGACCGGCGATCTGCGGCCGCTCGACCGGCCCTGGGCACCGGTGTACGGGGTGACGGAGGGCGGGGCGGTGCTGGTCCGGCCGGACGCCTGTGTGGCCTGGCGGGCCCCGGAGCCGGTGGACGATGCCGAAACCGCGCTGGGGGACGCCCTGGCCCGGGCCGCCGGGTTCGCCGTACCTGCCGGGGAGGCGCGATGAGCGCGGAGTTCGAAGCCGGTTCGCTGCTGGAGACGGCGATGTCCTTCCAGCGGGCGAAGCTCCTGCTGACCGGTCTGGAGCTGGGGCTCTTCGACCTGCTGGCCGGCGGCCCCGCCGAGGAGGGCACCCTCAGGGAGCGGCTCGGCCTGCATTCACGCGGCACGGGCGACTTCCTGGCCGCACTGGTGGAGTCGGGGGTGCTGGTCCGCGAGGAGAGCCGCTACCGCAACGGCGCGGCGGCGGCGCAGTTCCTCGTCCGCGGCGAACCGGCCTTCCTGGGCGGCTTCCTGCACGTCGCCGACGAGGTGATGTATCCGGCGTGGGGGCGCCTGGCCGACGCGCTGCGCACCGGTGCGCCGCAGGCCGTGACGTACTCCCGGCCCGACATGTTCGGGGAGCTGTACGAGGACGACGCCAAGCGGTCGGCGTTCGTGCGCATGGCGGAGGACGCCAGCCGCCCGCTCATCCCGGCACTCGCCGCGGGCTTCGACTGGCCCGCGCGCGGTGCGGTGCTGGAACTGGGCGGATGCCGGGGGAACGTGGCGGCGGGCCTGGTCGCGGCGCATCCGCACCTGGAGGCGACCGTCCTCGATCTGCCCCAGCTCAGGCCGGAGTTCGACGCCCATATGCGCGCCCTGGGCACGACGGGCCGGGTGCAGTTCCACGCAGCCGACTTCTTCACCGACGACCTGCCCGAGTCCGAGGTGGTCATGATCGGGCACTGCCTGGTCGACTGGACCGATGACCAGCGGCGGGCCCTCATCGCCAATGTCCTGCCCGCAGTACGGCCCGGTGGTGCCTTCCTCATCTGGGATCCGATGATCGTCCCCGGTGACGAGAGCTGTCTGCGCAATCTGGTACGCAGCCTCAACATGCAGCTGATGACGCCGCACGGAGCGAACTACCGGGTGGACGACCTCACCGGCTGGCTGCGGGAGGCGGGGTTCGGCGAGGTCCGGCACGACGCGCTTGGCCAGGACGTGACCCTGGTGACAGCGATCCGCCCGGAGTGAGACCGGGCCGGTGCGCGCGTCCGTCCCCGCCGCCGTTTCCGGTGGCGGGGACGGACGTGTGCCCCGTCCCTTTGCGGGCGGGGCATCGGGCGGTTCGTCAGAACAGGGCGAGTCCGGCGGCGTTGAGGGCGGCGGCCGCGACGGCCAGCACCGTGCGTACCAGGTGCCAGCGCCGCCACAGCGGCCGGGGGTCGTGCCAGTCGGCGGGAACGGCATCGGGATCGGTCTCCTTCACCCGGCGGTTGATCGGCACGTTCCCGAAGTGCGACACCACCGACACCAGCAGCAGGAGCACTGCGGCGGCGGCGAACTCCGGCCGCCCCCGTCCGCCGGCCGACGCTGCGAGAGCCGCGTCGGCGGCGAACGAGCCGAGAACGATCACCGGCATCGTCGGGTCCCAGTTGCGGCCGAGGAGCTGGTGCGCGTGGAGGTACCGGTCCGGTGGCATGGCGCGGAGTGCAGGCAGCACACTCAGCGCCACGGCGAACAGCACCCCGGCGACCAGTCCGCTGGTCACGCACACCGCGGTGGCGAGGACGGCGGGCCCGTTCACCGCACTACCCCGGCCGCTTGGTCCACCTGCTCCGGGCCGGCCGAGCAGGGGAACAGGACGACCTCGTCACACCCGGCGTCCGCGTACCCGGCCAGGACCTCCAGCAGCTGGCGCTCGTCGGTGACAGCCCGTGCGGCCGCCTGCCGGGCCTTCGTGCCGATGTAGGCGTAGTAGGAGTGCAGGTACTCCTCCGCGTGCCGTCGGCCGTCCGGGCCGAGGGAGACGTAGCAGAGCGACACCACCCGAGGGGGCTCCGCCCGCCCCTCCCGTTCCCACGCCTGCCGAACCCGGTCGACCAGCTCGCGGTAGGCGGTGCCCGAACTTCCCCCGGAGATCCAGCCGGATCCGTACCGGGCGGCCCGCCGCATCGCGGCCGGGGAGTGCCCGCCGAACAGCAGCGGTGGCCCCTGGGGGTGTACCGGCCGGGGGCCGACACCGGGCACGGGCCCCTGGCCCGCCCACACCGCCCGCAGTTCTCCCACGAGGGTGTCCATGCGCCGCCCACGTTCGGGGAACGGGACGCCGGCGGCTGTGAAGTCGTCCTCCCGGTCGCCGACCGCCAGGCCCACCACCAGGCGGCCGCCGCTGAGCCGGTCCACCGTCGCGAGCTGTTTGGCGAGCGGGGCCGCGCTCCCCCGGCAGGAGCCCAGCAGCACGGTGCTGGCCAGCCGGATGCGGGTGGTCACGGCCGCCGCCGCGGCGAGGGTCGCGAGGGGTTCGTAGCCGTCGTGGACGAGCCGGTCCACGACGCAGAGGCTGGTGAAGCCCGCCCGGTCGGCGCGGCGGGCGGATTCCAGCAGCGCCGGACCGGTGACGCCCGGCACGGTCGTCGGCAGTCCCCACGAGATGTCCATGTGCCCCCCTCAGGTGCCGGTGGCCCGGTGGCCCACCACGAGCGTATTGCCGAGGACGGTCGGCCTTACGGAGATGTCGTCGAAGCCCGCCCGGGTGAGCCATTCGGCACACCGGTGCGGCGGGTAGCCTGCACCGGCCGGCGACATCACCAGCATGTGGAGGCTGCCGATCAGGGCGAGCGGGTCCGGCCGTGCGGGGTCGGGCATCGGGTCGTAGACCACCAGCGCGCCGCCGGGGCGCAGCGCCCGGTACGCCGAGCGGACCAGGGCGGTGCGCTGTGCCACGGAGAAATCTGCCAGCACATGCCCGATGACCATCACGTCGCTGGGTGGCAGGTCGTCGGTGAAGAAGTCGCCGCCGACGAAGGAGACGCGCTCGCCGACGCCCTGCCGGGCGGCGTGCTCGGCGACGTCGGGCCCGTTCTGCGGCCGGTCGAAGACCCTCCCGCTCAGGTGCGGATGGGCCTGCAGCAGCAGCGACACGAGGTTGCCGCGGGCCCCTCCGACGTCGGTGACGGAGGCATGGCGGCTCCAGTCCAGCGCTTCGGCGATGGCGGGCGCCAGCGGGGCGCTCAGGCAGTCCATCATGCCGTGGTACATCCGGCGCCGTTCGGGCCGGGCCAGCATCTCCTCGAAGTCTCCGGTGTTCTGTGGCACCCCCGTGCGCAGGGCGGACGTCAGCCCTCCCCAGGCGGGGTAGAGGACGGCGTTGGCGCCCTGGAGGAAGCCGCCGTCGTAGTGCGGTCCGCCCACCAGGTGCCGCGCGGCGACCGGGGCGTTGCGGTAGCCGTCACCGGCCCTCTCCAGCAGGCCGAGCGCGGCCAGGGCGGCGAGGAAGTCATCGAGCCCGCGACCATGCAGCTCCAGCTCCTCACGCAGCTGCTCCTGGGTGCGCGGGCCGTCGGCGAGGGCGGTGAACACCCCCAGTTCCAGCGCCGTGAGCAAGATCTTGGCCGTTGCGAACCCCATCCCCAGGGCGGTGACCTCCGCCCACTGCGGCGCTTCGGTGCGGTGCCGGTCCGTCATCGGCGATTCTCCTTCGACGGGGGCGCGACCTCCACGACGGCAGCGGCGTCGTCGTCGGCGTGGCCGGCCGCGATGGCCGATCCGAAGCGGGTGGCCGCCTCGTGACCGAGGGGCAGTTCCACCTGATAGGCGGCGGCCTGGTCCAGGGCGAGTCCCAGGTCCTTGTGCATCAGGGCGGTGCGGAAGGCGGCTGGCCGGTAGACCCGGCGCTGCATGAACTCGGCGCGGAAGCCGAGCACGGGTGAGCGCCAACCGCTGTGGAGCAGGACGTCCAGCATCAGCTCGCGGTCGAGCCCGGCCGCCTCGGCGAAGGCGGTGGCCTCGGCCAGCCCCGCGGTCTGGATGCCGAGGAGGAGGTTCAGGGCCAGCTTCAGGGCGCTGGCCCGGCCCGCCTCGCCCAGGTAGCGCACCTCCTGGGCGAGGGCGGACAGGACCTCGTCCACCGTGTCCAGGGCGGCCCGGTCGCCCGAGACGAAGAGCCGCAGCTTTCCCGCGGCCGCCATGGCGGGATTGCCCATGACACACGTCTCCAGCCGCCGCACGCCGGAGGCGGCGAGCCGGGTGGCGGTGGTGCGCGCGTAGGACGGGGAGACCGTCGTCGTGTCGATCAGCACGGTCTGCGGGCGCAGCTGCCAGACCAGTTCGCCGAACAGCACCTCCTCCACGGCCGGTTCGTCCGCCAGGCTGAGCAGCACCGTGTCGGCGTGGGTGCCGGCCTCCACGGCGGAGGAGGCGAGGATCGCGCCCGCCCGTTCCAGGGGTTCGGCCTTCTCCCGGGTCCGGTTGTACACCGTCACCGCGTGTCCGGCGTCGAGCAGGGCCCGGGCCATGCCACCGCCCATGCCGCCCAGTCCGATCACGGCCACCTGCCCGGTCATGCCGCCGGCTCCCCGCTCGGGTGGGTCTCCACGGACAGCTGGGCGATGCACCGCATGGTCGCGTCGCGGAAGTAGTCGGTGAAGCCCTCGGTGGTGGAGGTGTCGCGGGGGTGGGCGAGGTAGGGCGCCAGCCGCTCCTCGATGAGGTGGACGCCGCGCTGGCCGGCCATGTGGCGGGCGATGGCCCGGAAGTCGCCCTCGTAGTGGATGACCCGCACCAGCACGTCGTCGCTGAGGAAGACGGCAGTTCCCAGCAGCCGTCCGGCGTGAGCACCCTGCGCGTCGCGGAAGTCCGGGGTGTCCACCCGCCGGAAGTCGGCGAACAGTTCGGCGATCTCGTCCTCGTGGCCGGGCTTGACCCGGTAGGTGATGGCCGCGTACGGCATCAGATGCCTCCGTCGACGTTGAGGGTGTGACCGGTGATGTAGCGCGAGGTGTCACCGGCCAGGAAGAGCACCGCGCCGGCGACGTCCTGGGGGCGGCAGATCCGGCCGAGCGCCGTCATGCCGACGATGCGCTCCACGGCGGCCGGCGGCAGCCCGGCCCCCGGCACGGTTTCGGTCAGGCCCGGAGCCACGGTGTTGACGCGGATGCCGCGGGGCCCCACCTCCTTGCACAGGGCACGGGTGAAGCCGATCAGGGCGGCCTTCGAGGCGGTGTAGTGGACGCCGTTGGACCGGCCGCGCAGGGCGACGGAGGAGCCGACGTTGACGATCGAGGCGCCCTCGGTGAGCAGCCCGAGCGCGGCCCGGGTGACCAGGTACGGTGCCGTCACGTTGTGGTCGAACATGCGGTGCCACTCCCCCTCCTCGATGTCCTCGAAGGGCACAGGGCCGTCCACCCCGACGTTGTTGACCAGCACGTCGAGCCCGCCCAGGACGTCCCGGCAGACACCGACCAGCCCCGTCACGTCGGCGGCGTCGGTCACGTCGCACCGCAGGACCCGGGAGGCGGTGTCGAGCTCCGTCAGCTCCCGGCGCAGGCTCTCCGCGTCGTCGTCCGCCGTGCGGTGGCAGGTGACCACCCGGGCGCCGGCCCGGGCGAGGGCGAGGACCGTGCATCTCCCGATGCCCCGGGTTCCGCCGGTGACCAGCACACGTTTGCCGGCCAGGTTCTGATCCACGTTCGTACCTCCTGGGCACCGCTCGCCGCGGTCGCCGGTCGGTCGGATGGGTAGTGGCGGGGCCTTGCCGCGGGCTGTTCAGGCGCGCCGGAGCGACAACTGCGGCTGGTAGGACAGGTAGAGGCCACCCACTGCCCGGTCCGGGCTGATCGGGGCGACCTTGAGTTCATGCTCCTTGTTGAGGTTGGCCAGCGGGTTGGGGTCGCCGCTGTCCGCACCGCCGAGGTGCTGGCGCACCCTGCGGTAGACGTCCTCGGCGTCCTTGAGGTCGGCGATGCCGGTGATGATGTGGTCGAAGGACGCCTGGAGGTCGAGTGCGTCGCAGTCCTCGGACGACAGCCGCTGGGCGTTGTAGAAGTGGAACTCCTTGCCGCGGTAGCTCTCGTAGAAGACCGACACCAGGACCAGCAGCCGTTCGTAGGCGGAGCGGTAGACGCCGTCGAAGAAGGCCCACGCCTCGCTCTCCGCGACCTCGCCGCGCAGCACCGAGCCGATCGAGGCGGCGGCGAGCATGGCGCTGTAGGTGGCCAGGTGCACCCCGGTGGAGAGCAGCGGGTCGAGGAAGCATGCGGCGTCCCCGCAGAGCAGGTAGCCGGGGCCGTGGAAGGCGTCGCTGGTGTAGGAGTAGTCCTGCTCGGTTCTGAAGTCGCTCACCCGCTCCGCGTCCGCCAGGAGTTCCTGGACTACGGGGCACTGGCGCAGCGCGGCGTCGTAGACGGCCTCGATGCCGCCCTGCTCGCGGCGTCGGCGGTTGAAGGTGTCGCGGCCGGTGACCAGTCCGATGCTGGTGGTGCCGTCGTGCAGAGGGATCGCCCAGAACCATCCGTCGGAAACCGACGCCACCGTGATCGAGCCGGCCGGGCCCCGGTCCTGACATGCGGCGTTCTTCCAGTACGACCAGGTGGCGACGTTGCGGAAGACGTTGTGGAACTTCCGGGAGCCTAGGTACTTGGTGGCCATGACGCCGCGCCGCCCCGACGCGTCGATCAGGTAGTCGAAGGTGAGGCGGCCGCTCGTGCCGTCTCCGGCCCACCGCGCGGCCACCGGCCGGTCGCCGTCGAACTCGATCTCCTTGACGGTGACGCCCTCCTGCACGTCCACGCCCAGTTCACGGCTGTGGTCGAGCAGCAGCTTGTCGAAGTCGGCCCGCGTGACCTGCCAGGCGTTGGCACCGTCCGCGCCCAGCTCGGCGAACCGGACCTCCCACTCGTCCGGGCCCCAGCTGAAGTAGGCGCCGCCCTTGGGCTGGAACCCGAACGCCTCGACCTTGTCCCAGGCCCCGAGCAGTTCGAGGATCGGGCGGCAGGACGGCAGGATCGACTCACCGATGTGGTAGCGCGGGAAGGTTTCCCGCTCCAGCAGGGTCACCTGCACGCCCTGAAGTGCGAGCAGACCGGCCGCCGTCGATCCGGCGGGTCCGCCTCCGATGACCAGAACCTGGGTCCCAGCGCGCATGTGCGTCTCCCCTTCCGAGGCTGTGTACGTCCGGGTGAGAACGTTCCAGTCCCGGGTCGAAGGGAGCTGGAGCGGTGGTCGTGACACCGGCGGAGGGGCCGGTGGGGCACCCTCCGCCGGTGCGTGATCAGGCCGAATGGGCCGAGGTCCGGGCGAGTTCGAACGTGGGCAGGACGCAGGCGTCGTCGTCCGGCGCCGGACAGGCGATCTCTTCGACCCGGTTGGTCAGGCTGGACGCCACGGTGCGGAACGGGGCCCTGATCGAGTAGAGGAACATCCCTCCGATGTCCTCGGCCTCCGCCAGCTGAAACTCCACCAGGTCCTCCAGGAGCAGTTCGGCCGTCGATTCGTCCACGCCGAGCAGTGCGGCCGCCCCTGCCACCGACACGCAGGACTCGGGGCTGGCGGCCACCAGGCGGAACGCAGCCTGTTCGGCGCCCGACAGCAGCCGGAAGGAGCGCCCCACGCTGTCCGCTATGCGCGGCGCGTCGCGGTCGGCGGGGGTGATGCGCCGCACATCTCCGTCGGCCAGGTGCAGCAGCTTGCTGATCGGCCAGTGCGGGCGGCGCTGGAGGAGACTGGCGGCCGCCCGCAGGGCCAGTGGCAGCCCCCCGGAGAGATTGACCAGCTCCCCCAGCCCCGTGAGGTCCGCCTGGAGGCGGTCGTCCCCCAGTACGTCGCTCAGCAGGCACCGGCAGATCTCGTCAGCCAACGGGGCGGTACGCGTGGTGATCACCACCGCGGGGTGGGACAGCAGACGACGGCTGGAGGCGATCATGGCCGATCCCGTTCCTGGCAGCAGGGCGTCGAGCTGGTGGGTTTCGACGACGTCGTCCAGGACCACCAGCAGCCGGCGCTGCGCCGTCCACGTACGGAAGGCGGCCTGCATCTCCTGCGGGGACGCTCCCTGCAGGGCCCCGCTCAGGCCCAGGGCGCGCAGGAAGTCGGCGAGGACCTCGTCGGTGGGCACCAGCGAACCGTCGTCCCGCTGGAGCCGGGCGAAGAGCACGCCGTCGGGGTACGCCTCCCGTACCCGGTGGGCGGCGTGTACGGCGAACACCGATTTGCCGGAGCCGGGCGGGCCGACGGCCAGGGCGACAACCGAGGTGGGCCGGCGCCCGGTGTCGGTCAGGATGCGCCGCACCGCTTCCAGCGCGTCCTCCCGGCCGACCAGGTGATCGGTCTCCAAGGGCAGTTGGTTGGGCTGCTGGTGCTTCGCGGTGCCCATCGACGCGCCGGTGGCTTCGGCCGGCGCATCGAGGCAGGGGTCCGCGGTCAGCATGGCCTGGTGGAGGCGGCGCAGCTCCGCGGACGGCTCCAGCCCGAGTTCGGCGGCGAGCACCGAGCGGGCCCGCTGGTATGCCTGGAGCGCCTCCGCGCGCCGCCCGGCACGGTAGAGGCCCAGCATGAGTTTCGCCTGGAATCCCTCGTGCGTGGGTTGTTGCATGACCAGGGTGGTGAGTTCACCTATCAGGTCGATATGGCGGCCGAGTTGCAAGTCGGCCTCTAATCGGTGACCGAGGGTAATCTTTCGCAATTCCTCAAGACGGACCATATGGGCGTGCAACAAGGGTCCCGGGCTCACCGCTCCGAATGCTCGCGAGGTCCACAGATCGAGCGCCTGACGCAGGACGAGGGAAGCCCGCTCGTAATTCCCGGCCGCCAGCTGTTCGCGTCCCAGGACGGCCAGCCTCTCGAACTCCACGGCATCCAGGGCGCCGTCCAGGAGGGTGAGCATGTACCCACCGGGCGTCGTGCGAAGCGTCACTTTCGAGTCAGTCCCGCAGTCCTCGCCGCTCTCCCTCTCCGACCAATTCAGGTGCTTGCGCAACTGGTAAATGTAGGTCTGAAGGGTGGTGACGGCACTCAGGGGAGGCCTGTCGTCCCACAGTTCCTCGATGAGCTGGTCGGTGTGGACCGCACGGTTCGCCTCCACCGCGAGGAGCGCGAACACCTGACGTAGCTTGGGGGCGGCGGGGGTCACCTTCACCCCGGACCGCAGTACCTCGAACTCCCCCAGCACCTTGACGTGCATCAAGCTCCCCCTTGTTGGATCCAGCCGGTGACAAAACAGATTCACGACCGATCGCGGCATCGTCGCGATCAGCCCCTGGCACGGTCGAGGGTGAGTGCGGCCGGTCCTTCCCGACCGCGGTTGATTATTCACCAGACCCTCGGTGGCACCCCGCTAGAAAGCCAGGGACCTGTTTAACGGCACGACGTCGAATTCCGCTAGAGCATGACTGAGCAGCGCACCGCAAATTGGTCGAGTCTTTTTGCTTACGACCGGCCCGGCACGGAAATCGCCTGGTGACTGCAGTGGTCCCGCCGTGCGGATCAGCCTTGATAGTCGCCGGGTCGACTAGTAGTCTTATAACTATTCACATCCAGCGGGCCGGTCCAGGCCCGCATTCGTCATCGGCGGAAGCACGCCGACGAGTCGAGGGGATACCGAATGGATCTGGGGCTCACGGACAAGCGGGTGCTGATCACGGGGGGCACGAGGGGCATCGGCCGCGCGACTGCGCTGTTGTACGCGCAGGAGGGCGCCCGGGTGGCCATCACCTACAACTCCTCCGCTGACGCCGCCCATGAACTCGTCGAGGAACTGGGCGGCCCGGACCGGGCGATGGCCGTCCCATATGAGCTGCGCGACCCGGCCTCGATCGTCTCCGCCGTCGACACGGTGCGCGAGGCGTTCGGCGGCATCGATGTCCTGGTGGCCAACGCCCTCTGGTTCACCTGGGGCGACCCGGGCGAGGACGACGCCTTCGAGGACCTCGACCCGGAAAAGTGGACACGGCGTTTCCGGGCCAATACCGAAGGCCACATGCTGACGGCCCAGCGGGTCGTCAAGGGCATGCGAGCGAGCGGGTGGGGGCGGGTGGTCCTGCTCTCCTCGATCACCGCGCAGTACGGCATGTGGCGCTCGGAGATCTACAGCAGCTCCAAGGCGGCACTGCACGGCTTCGCCAAGGGCCTGATGTGGAGTCAACACGGTGTACTGGTCAACGTCGTTGCTCCGGGTGCGACCAGGACCGAGTTCATGGAGCAGTTGCTGGAGGACCCGGACACCCGGGAGATGGTGGAGAAGGAGATCGAGCGGACCCCCAGCGGACGCATCAGCGAGCCCGAGGATATCGCCAAGCTGATCCTCTTCCTCGGCTCGGGAGCCAACGGCAACATCAACGGCGAGATCATCCACACCGCCGGCGGCCGCTGACCTGCACGAAGTGTCGGGGGCGCGGTGGCGCCCCCCGACTCGCGGCCCCGCGGCGCGCCGGTCTCAGGCGACGGCCCTGAAGAGGGCGACGTTCCCTCGTATCACCACCCGGAAGGCCGTGAAGTACTCACCGAGCGCACGGGCGAGCCCCTCCGGCCCGTCCCCCTGATTCTGGAAGTTGCCACGCCGGTGCTGCTCCACGAGTAGCCGCCGGGTCAGCGCGTTCATCCGCACCCCCTCAGCAAGGACCGTCGACCCGAACAGCGTGCCCCCTGGCCGCAGGACCCTGGCCACCTCCGCGAAGGACGCCCCCTTGGCCTCCCAGCCGCCCGGGACGGTATGCAGGACCAGGCTCATTGCGACCGAGTCGAATGCACAGTCCGGCAGCGGCAAGGTTTCAAGCAGGTTGGCCCGGCAGGTCCGGGGACGGTAGCGGGCCAGCCGGTGCGCCGACATCTCCAGGCACTCCTGACTGAGGTCGAGCAGGGTGATCGCGGGCGGCGGCCCGGTGAAACCGCAGCGGTCCAGGAAGTATCCGGTTCCCGGCCCGATGTCGAGGTGGCGGGCACCGGTGGCGCGCCGGTAGAGCCGCAGCATGTCACCGCGCGGACAGCGCCACACCACCGAGCAGAACAGCCCCAGCACCACGGCGTCGTACACCGCCAGTCGCCTACGGGTGTACGCCTCCTGCGCATGGCGGGTCCGCGGGTCCGGGCTCCCGGGGCCGGACGGATCGGGCACGGACGCCCCGGGATCGGATGCTTCGGATGTCACAACCGCACCTCCCGTGCGTTTCGTTCACAGCAAGTGACGTTTGTGCGAGGAACCGGGTCGGTCGTGGCGCCGCCCGGGGCCGACCAACCGGCGCGGCCAGACCCGATGTCGGGGCCCATGGCGCGATCGGTCCGCGGGCTGCGGTGCCGACGGGCCGGGCGACTCATCCGGCTCGGTGCGCCACGAGCAGGGTGTCGTCCCCTGCGAGCGGCCGGTGGGTCACTTCCGCGAAGCCGGCATCCGCGAACCACCGGACGCCCTCCGACGGCGTGTACTCACTGCCGCCCGGGGTGCAGAGCATCATATTGAGACTGACCAGCAGGGAGTTGGTCTTCGCACGGCGGTCCTCGTCGATCATCGTGTCGTAGGCGAGCGCGTAGCCACCCGGCGTCACCGCTTCGAAGGCCCGCCGGGCGAGGCGCTGCCGCTGCTCGACGTCCCAATCGTGCAGCACGTGCCCGAACACCACGACCTCGGTCTCGGGCAGGGGGTCCTGGAAGAAATCCCCTGGCCGGAACGCCACCCGCCCGGTGAGGCCGAGCTCCGCCATGTGCTCGGTGAAGACGGGCTCCACTGCGGGCAGATCGAAGACCGTCGCCTCGAGATGCGGGTGCGCCCGCACCAGTTCGGCGAGCACATTTCCCCGCGCACCGCCGACGTCGATGACACGCTTGACCGCTTTCCAGTCGAAGGCGCCCGCCAGCGCCCTACCGCTGGGGCCGTTGAGCGCATCCATGCCGCCGTAGTAGGCACGCCACTCCTGGCGGCTGCGGTGCTGACGGACGAACATCCCGGCTCCCGGGCGCGCACCGTTCTGCGGCTCGCCGGTGAGCAGTCCCTCACCGACACGCGACCAGCGGGTGTCGGCCTGTTGGAGGAACCGGCCCAGGTAGGCAGCTTTCTCCCCATCGAGGAACCGTGCGGCCACGGGCGCGGCGTGATAGGCCCCGTCCACCCGTTCCAGCAGCCCGACGGAGACCAGTGCATCAAGGAAGTCCCCCGCGCCCCGCCGGTCGATCCCGAACCGGTCGCAGATCTCCCCCAACGTCATCCCCCTGTCCAACAGCGCTGTGAACAGCCCCAGTTCGACCGCGAACAGGACTGTGCGCCACTTGTAGAAGTCAGCGGCCATCTGCAGCAACGGCTCGGCCGTCACACCGGCCTGTGCACCCTTCGTCATACGCCAGTCTCCTTCGGCAGTGTCGTGCGGTGCTCGGCAGGACGCTACGGCGCGGCACTCGACAGCAGCTGAATGACCGCTGGACCCGGCCCCACGACCACCGCGCGGGCCGGTCCCGGGCCCCGCCGAGCCCTCAGTCACCACCGGCACCGGGCGACACCGGGCCACTCGCCGTCCGCGCGACCGGGGCCTGGGCCCCCGGCCCGGCCCGCTTCTGCTCCTGCTCCTTCCTCATCGGCATCCGGTCGTCCGCCCGGACGAACCATCGCGGCCCGGTCATCACCGTGGTGACCACAGCCATGACGACCATCTCCGAATAGAGCTCGCGATCCAGCAGACCAATCTGCAACCCCACACTCAGCGCAATGAGTTCGGTCAGCCCTCGGGCGTTCACCAGTGTGGCCAGCACTGCGGCGCGACGCGCCCCGAGCCCCTGGGAGCGGGCACCGAGCAAGGTACAGGGAACTTCCCGGTGACCGCGACGAACAGGATGAGACCGAGATCCCCCAGACCCGACAGACCGATCCGGCAGAGCTCGGCGTCCAGCCCGGCGACGATGAAGTAGACCGGCAGCAGCAGCATCGTCGTGAACTGCACACGAGGCAGGAGGTCGTCCTTGAGCCTGGTGGCGTCCCTCGGTATGACGAGGCCGAACGGGAATGCCCCGAACGCGAAATGAAGCCCGAGTGCCTGGGTGACGGCGGCCGGCAGCAGCAAGCCGGTGAACATGACCGCGAGACCGCCTGCCGACGCCAGCCTTCCGAGGCGCCGCCGGCTGCTCAGCACCCGTGCCAGCAGGGGCCTACCACAGAAGATCAGCACCAGGGCGTAGGGGACGACCAGCAGCACCATCCAGTGCGTCCGGCCTCCGGTACCGGTCAGAACCTGGACGGCGGCGAGCGCCGTCCACGCGAAAAGATCGCACACAGCCGCTGATCAATGCGATCGTCCCCAGCCGGGTGCCGCTCAGAGACTCGCACGTACCCTCAGAGCCCGTCCGTGCGCGTCATCCTCCGGTACCGGACGGCAACCACCCTAGAAGGTCGCTGGAGTCCCAGGACTCCAGCGTCGGAGGCGCCTCTTCCGCTACTCGAAGCGCCCGGCGGGAAGGAACCAGAGCCAGGGGTCGACGCGCATCGCGCCCCCCTTGGCCCCGCGGAACCGGCCCTGGCCTCCTCCGCCGCGGCCGACCAGGCGCACGACACCGAGCACCGGACCGGACACAGCTCCTCACACTGCTCCGGACACCACGGAGGACACGCCACCGTCGGCCATCACTCCGTCCACGTCACATCCGGCGACTCCGCCGCGTCTGTCCCCCCCCCCCCGATGCGTACGCATCCTCCGGTGACAGCTGTGCGTGCGCCGAGCCATGGCCGGCCATCGCATCTTCCGCCGCCCCGAAGATCCGGGCCAGTAGCGGACCAACTCGACGACCGTCAGCACCATCAGGCCCAACTTCGCTGGTCAGCAGGGGCGTGGGCCCTGTACCCGCAAGACGAAGAACCTGCTGACAGCAGCCGACAGAAACCACGCTCAAGGGGCCATTTGGAGCGGCCGGACTTGCCGTCTACCGTCCGACACGAGGTGACCTCCTAGCCAAGGAAGCTCAACCGCACCTCGCGATCGGGATTGTCGACATTCGTATCGACGAGGCAGACCGACTGCCAGGTGCCGAGGGCCAGCCGGCCGTCGACGACCGGGAGGGTCGCATGTGGGGGCACGAACGCGGGGAGCACATGGTCGCGGCGTGCCCCGGGCTGCCGTGGCGGTGCCGCCAGCGGTTGTCGGCCGGCAGCAGGTCGCGCAGTGCGGCCAGCAGGTCCTCGTCGCTGCCGGCGCCCGTCTCCAGGACCGCGATGCCCGCCGTGGCGTGCGGTACGAAGACGTTCAGGAGTCCGTCGCCCCCGGCCGCGGCGTCCGCGAGGAAGGCGGCGCAGTCGGCGGTGAGGTCGGCGACGGTCTCCGTCGAGCCGGTGGTGATGTCGAGGATGCGGGTGGTGAATGCGGTGCTCATCCCCCCATTTTCGTACGGGTGCCAGCCGCGTGCCGGGAGCCCCGCGGCCGGTGCCCGCAATGCCCGCTCCATGTGCGCGCAACAAAGGTCCACCAGCCGAGACGACGATTGACCGCGCTCGGAACGCACCGCTACGTTCACGGACATGCCCACATCGTCAGCCTTGCTCACCACGCGCGGTCACATCGACCTGCTGCGGGTGGCCTCCGCCGCGTGTCGCGGCGGCTGCTGACACACCCTCAGATCTCGTAGCTGCCGCAGATCCCGCAGGTCTCATAGGTCTCCTAGCTTCCCGTAGACCTCGTACTTCTCGTGACTCCCGCGACTCTCACGATTCTCGTGGTGGCCAGAGGGCCTGTTGTTGTTCTTCAGTTGTGCTCTGGCATCTCTCTTCGCCGGGGGCCGGTAGCCGGTTCCCCTACGCGGCCTCGCGCTGTTGCCGTGTGTCCGGGCGTGTCCCTTCCCCTGCCCGTGGAGCCTCCATGACTCTCGACCAGGCCGTACACGGCCAGGCACCACCCGATGTATCCGCTGGAACACCGACGCGCGCCGCGTCGGCGGAAGGAAAGGCCGCTCCAGGACAGGACGCGGCGCGCGCGGAGCCGCGGCCCTCTCCTGAGCTCTCCCGGGTGATCCCGGTGTCCGGCCGCCGTAGGTCCGTGCCGCGGTGGCTGCGCCGCACGGTGGGTCCCGTCGTGCTGCTGGTGCTGTGGCAGGTGCTCAGCTCGACCGGTGTGCTGCACGCCGACCTGCTGGCCTCGCCCGGCACCATCGCCGCCACCGGTGGCGGTCTCGTCGCGGACGGGACGCTGCCCTCGGCGATGCTGGTCTCCCTTCAACGCGTCGCCGTCGGGCTGCTGTTGGGCGGGGCCGCCGGGGTGGCGCTGGCGCTCGCCTCGGGGCTTTCGCGGCTCGGTGAGGATGTGATCGACGCGACGGTGCAGATGCTGCGGTCCATCCCCTGGGTGGGGGTGATCCCGCTGTTCATCATCTGGCTGGGCATCGGCGAGGCGCCCAAGATCGCGCTGATCGCGCTCGGCGTGGCCTTTCACCTGTATCTGAACGTGTACGCCGGAATCCGGGGCGTGGATGCCCAGTTGGTCGAGGCCGGCACCTCGCTCGGGCTGAGCCGCTGGGGGCTGGTCCGGCATGTCGTCCTGCCCGGTGCGCTGCCGGGCGCGATGACCGGACTGCGCTATTCGCTGGCCACCGCCTGGCTCGCGCTGGTCTTCGGTGAGCAGGTCAACGCCGACGACGGGCTCGGTTTCCTGATGAACCAGGCCCGCGAGTTCTTCCGCACCGACGTGATCGTGGTGTGCCTGGTCGTCTACGCGATCCTCGGGCTCATCGCCGACCTCGTCGTCCGCACCCTCGAAAGGCTGCTGCTGCAATGGCGACCGACCTTCACGGGCCAGTGAACGACGGCGTTCGGGACGCCGCCGAACGGGCCGCCGGGGCCGCACCCGGAGCCGCCGTGCAGGTCGGCGGGCTGGTCCGGTCCTTCGACGGCCGGGCCGTTGTGGACGACCTGCACCTCACCGTCCGGCCCGGCGAGTTCGTGGCCCTGCTGGGGCGTAGCGGGTGCGGTAAGTCGACGCTGCTGCGGGTGCTGGCCGGGCTCGACCGGGAGATCGAGGGCGAGGTGCTGGTACCGCGCCGCAAGGCGGTGGCGTTCCAGGCGCCGCGGCTGATGCCCTGGAAACGGGTGTGGCGCAATGTCGTACTGGGACTGCCGGGCCGACCCGACCGGGGCACCGCCGTACGGGCACTGGACGAAGTCGGCCTCGGCCACCGTGCGGATGCCTGGCCCAGGACGCTCTCCGGCGGTGAGGCCCAGCGTGCCTCGCTCGCCCGTGCGCTGGTGCGCGAGCCCGATCTGCTGCTGTTGGACGAGCCGTTCGGCGCGCTCGACGCACTGACCCGGATCAGGGCGCAGCGGCTGGTGGCCGAGGTGTGGCAGCAGCGCGGCTGCGCGGTGCTGCTGGTCACCCACGATGTGGAGGAGGCGCTGCTGCTCGCCGACCGCGCGCTGGTGATGGAGGGCGGCCGGATCGCGTACGAGACCGAGGTGGCTCTGCCACGGCCGCGCGATATCTCCGATCCACGCTTCGCGGCACTGCGCGCCCGCCTTCTCGACCGGCTGGGCGTGGCGGGCGAGGAGGGACCGGAGACAGCGGAGAGACCGGAGAGACCGGAGACAGCGGTGGGTGCGAAAACGACGGAGGGTTCGGGGGCGTGAGGGAGGCGTGGAGGTCTGGCGGTGCTTCGTACGAGGAGTCGCTCGGGGCGAGGCTCCCCGCCCGGTCGGCCCGGTCGGCCCCGGTCCCCGTACCGGCCCCAGCCCCTGACCTCTGGCCGGAAACCCACCCCGTGCCCCGCACCCGCCAACACGCACGCACCCATGCGCCCACGTACCGACCAGAACGGAACGGACACCCCATGAGGTCACGACCACGGCACATCGCCCCGGCCCTGCTGCTCCCGCTCGCTCTGCTGCTGGCCGGTTGCGGTGGCGCGTCGCGGGCCGAGGGCTCCGGGGGTGGCAGCGACGGGAAGGGCTCGGTGACGCTCCGCGTCGGGGATCAGAAGGGTGGTTCGGAGGCGGTGCTGCGGGCCGCGGGCGAGCTGGACGATCTGCCCTACCGGATCGAGTGGTCGACCTTCACCTCGGGGCCGCCGCTGCTGGAGGCGGTCAACGCCGGGGCCGTCGATGTCGGCGGGGTCGGCAACACCCCGCCGGTGTTCGCCGCCGCCGCGGACTCGAAGATCAAGGTGATCGCGGGGACGCACAGCAGGTCGGACGGTGAGGCGATCCTGGTCAAGAAGGATTCGCCGCTCCGGCGGCCGGCCGAGCTGAAGGGCCGGTCGATCGCGGTGGCGCAGGGCAGCTCCGCGCACTATCAGCTGGTCGCCTCGCTGAAGCGGGCCGGACTGTCCCCGAAGGACGTCACCCTCAACTATTTGCAGCCGGCCGATGCGCTCGCCGCGTTCACCCGGGGCAAAGTGGACGCCTGGGCGGTGTGGGACCCGTACACGTCACAGGCCCTGGACCAGGCCGGTGCCCGGGTGCTGACCACCGGGCAGGGGGTGGTCAACGGTCTGAGCTTCCAGATCGCCGCGACCGCCGCGCTGGCGGACAAGGAGAAGTCCGGGGCGCTCAAGGACTACACCGAGCGGCTGCGGCGGGCGCAGGACTGGGTCTTCCGGCACCCGGACGCCTGGGCGCGGGTGTGGTCGAAGGAGACCGGGCTGCCCCGGAAGGTGGCGCTGGACGCGGTCCGGCGCAGCCGGGGCACGGCGGTTCCGGTGGCCGTGGACAAGGCCGCCATCGCCTCGGAGCAGCAGATCGTCGACACCTTCGCCGCGCTCCGGCTCATTCCCCGTTCGTTCGACTTCGGGTCGTTCGTCGACCCCCGCTTCAACGGCGGCCTGCCACCCTCGGGCACGGCGCCGCGCACCTACGGAAAGGCCGACTGATATGTCCGTACACCTGCACTGGTTCCTCCCGACGGGCGGCGACGGGCGGACCCTCGTCGACCGGCATGCCTATACCGACGGCGGTATCCGGCGCGACCGCATCACCCCGGTGAGCGGTGTACGCGCGCCCGATATCGACTATCTGGCGCAGATCGCCAAGGCCGCCGAGCAGTTGGGGTTCGAGGCGGTGCTCACACCGACCGGCACCTGGTGCGAGGACGCCTGGCTGACGACGATGGCGCTCACCCAGGTCACCGAGCGGCTGAAGTTCCTGGTCGCCTTCCGGCCCGGGGTGATCTCGCCGGTGCTGGCCGCGCAGATGGCCGCGACCTACCAGCGCGTCTCGCGCGGGCGGCTGCTGCTGAACGTGGTCACCGGTGGCGACTCCACCGAGCAGAAGCGGTTCGGGGATTTCCTCGACCACGACCAGCGCTATGCCCGCACCGATGAGTTCCTCCAGGTCGTACGGGGTGTCTGGGGCGGTGCGCCGTTCGATTTCCAGGGTGCGCACTACCAGGTCGAGGGCGGTCTGACCGCGCTGCCGCCGGACCCGCTGCCGCCGGTCTTCTTCGGTGGCTCCTCGGCGGCCGCGGGCCCGGTCGCCGCGCGGAACGTGGATGTGTATCTCACCTGGGGCGAGCCGCCCGAGCAGGTCAAGCAGAAGATCGACTGGATCAGCGGGCTGGCCGAGCGGGAAAACCGTACGGTCCGCTTCGGCATCCGGCTGCACACCATCTCGCGGGACTCCTCGCGGGAGGCGTGGGCGACGGCCGGCCGGCTGCTGGACGACCTCGATCCGGACACCGTCACGGCGGCCCAGCAGGCCCTGGGGAAGAGCGAGTCGGTGGGCCAGCAGCGGATGCTCGCGCTGCACGGCGGCTCCCGCGACAAGCTGGAGATCTCGCCGAATCTGTGGGCGGGCGTCGGGCTGGTACGCGGCGGTGCGGGGACCGCGCTGGTCGGCAGCCACGCCGAGGTGGCCGACCGGATCGAGGAGTACCACGCCCTGGGCGTCGAGCACTTCGTGCTCTCCGGCTATCCGCATCTGGAGGAGGCGTACTGGTTCGGCGAGGGCGTACGCCCGGAGCTGGCGGCCCGCGGTCTGCTGGCGGCGGTGCCCGCTCCCCTGGACGGCGTGCCGGCCGCCAACGGCCGCCCGGCCTCCGCCCCCGGCGGCGCGCCACTGCTGCTGGGGGGCGGTCGCTGAGGCCGGCCGGGCCGCCCGGTCGCAGGCGCGGAACGAGGTACCGGTGCGGGCGTCGGCACCGGACACCCACGAACCTGCCCCCGCCCCCGCCCCCGCAATGACACCCCGGGAAGAGATTCCCCCCTCCCCCAGTTAGTAGAAACATGAACTACAGCGGGGTGCGTGAGGTCGAGGTCGTGGTGATCGGCGCGGGGCAGGCGGGGCTGGCCGCCGGTTTCCATCTGCGGCGGGCCGGATACGTACCGGACCGGGATGTCGTCGTGTTCGACCACTCACCGCGCCCCGGCGGCGCCTGGCAGTTCCGGTGGCCGACGCTGACGTACGGGAAGGTGCACGGGATGCACGCCCTGCCGGGCATGGAGCTGACCGGCGCCGATCCGGGCCGCCCGTCGGCCGAGGTGATCGGCGGGTACTTCGACGCCTACGAGCGGACCTTCGGGCTGCGGGTGCACCGGCCGGTGAGCGTCCTGGCGGTGCGCGAGGGCGCCGGCGGACGGCTGCTCGTGGAGACGTCGGAGGGCGGGTACGCGGCGCGGGCGCTGATCAACGCGACCGGTACCTGGGACCGGCCGTTCTGGCCGCGCTTCCCCGGCCAGGAGACCTTCGCCGGGCGTCAGCTGCACAGCTCGCGGTACCCGGGACCGGAGAGCTTCCGCGGGGCGCGGGTCGTGGTGGTCGGGGGCGGGACGTCGGCGGTGCAGCAGCTCATGGAGCTCGCGCCGTTCGCGGCTGCCACGACCTGGGTGACCAGGCGGCCGCCCGTCTTCCGCGCGGGGCCGTTCGACGAGGAGCAGGGCCGGGCCGCGGTCGCGCTGGTGGAGGAGCGGGTCCGGGCCGGGCTGCCGCCGCGCAGCGTGGTGAGCGTGACCGGGCTGCCGATGACGGAGGCGGTCCGGCGGGCCCGCGAGAGCGGCGTACTGGCGCGGCTGCCGCTCTTCGACCGGATCACGCCCACCGGGGTGGCCTGGGCGGACGGGCGGACCGTCGAGGCGGACACGATCCTGTACGGGACCGGATTCCGCGCCGCCATCGACCATCTCGCCCCGCTCAGGCTGCGCGAGCCGGGCGGCGGCATCCGGATGGCGGGTACCCGCGCGCTGCGCGACCCGCGGGTCCATCTCGTCGGCTACGGCCCCTCCGCGAGCACCATCGGCGCCAGCCGCGCGGGCCGCGCCGCGGTCCGCGACATCCGGCGGCTGCTCACGCAGGACGCCCGACCCGGCGGCGCGGCAGGGCACTTGGGGGATGCGAACGGCCTGACAGTGGCAGCGGATCCGGACCCGGCGACCGACCCGATCGGCAGCCTCGCCTCGTAGGACGCGACCGCGATCGCACCTGCGCCCCCGGCAACCCCGGCCATCCCAGTCACCGAACAAACGAACGCCGGATCGAGTGTTCGCCGGAAAGCGTGATCGATGGCGGCAGGGCTTCCGTGCGCGCACCGGGAGGGGTGATCCTTACGGGGCGCAGGCGACGGGGTGCACACCGTTACGGCGCCTCCGGCCGATTCCCTTGCCGGTCCGGAGAGCTGGTCCCACAGGTACACCAGGCACAAGGAGAAACTTCCAGATGGACATCCTCACCCACTTCCTCGCCGGCATCATCCACTTCGTGGGGTGGCTCGTCTGACGGACACCGCGGTACCCGGCGCCGTCCCTCCCCGTCCCAGGGAGGGGCGGCGCCTCCGTGCGTGCGGCGGGGCGCACGGGCACCCGGCCCCGGCGACTACCTGTCCAGCTTCTGCCGCGCGGTCTCCGGCAGCGTCAGATAGACACAGAACGACACCAGGCACAGGACCGCCACGTACCAGGGGAAGAGTCCGGCGTGCCCGCTCTGCCGGAACCAGGTGCCGACATACGGGGCGGTGCCGCCGAAGAGGGCGACGGTCAGGGAGTAGGGGAAGCCGATACCGGCGGCCCGGACCCGCGCGGGGAAGAGTTCGGCGTTCACCGCCGCGGCGATCGAGGTGTAGCCGGTGAGCAGTACCAGGCCCGCGCACTGCACCAGGAGCAGCGAGACGAACGCGTCGGTGACCAGGTGCAGCAGCGGCACCGCCAGGAGGGCGAAGCCCAGCGAGAAGCCGAGCAGCAGCGGTTTGCGGCCGATGCGGTCCGAGAGCATCCCGCCCAGCGGCTGGAGCAGCGCGAAGAAGACCAGCGAGAGGGTGCCGACGATCAGCGAATCGCCCTTGTCGAAGCCCGCGTTGACCTGCGCGTAGGTGGGGAGGTAGGTGGTCCAGGTGTAGTAGGCGAGGGTGCCGCCGGCCGTGATACCGCAGATCAGCAGGGACTGCCGGGGGTGGCGGCGCAGCGCCTCGAAGAGGCCGGGGCGCGCCGCCCGCTGTTCGGCGGTTCGGGGAAGGGTCTCCCGCGCGCCCCGCCGGATCCACAGGCCGAGCAGGCTCAGCAGCGCGCCGCCGAGGAACGCCACCCGCCAGCCCCACTGCCCCATCTGCGCCTCGCTGAGCAGCGCCGCGAGCAGCGCCGCGGTGCCGGACGCGAGCAGCTGGCCGAAGGTCGTCGAGACGTACTGGAAGCTGGCGAACAGCCCGCGTCTGCCGGGTCCCGCCGATTCGACGAGGAAGGTCGTGGAGGCCGCGAACTCGCCGCCCACCGAGAGCCCCTGCACCAGGCGGGCGATGACCAGGATGACGGGGGCCAGCACGCCCGCGGTCGCGTAGGTGGGGGTGAGCGCGACGAGCAGGCTGCCACCGCCCATCAGCAGGATCGTGACGGTCAGCGCGGCCCGCCGGCCGTGCCGGTCGGCGACCGCACCCATCAGCAGTCCGCCGACCGGCCGCATGAAGAAGCCGACGGCGAAGACGGCGAACGAGGACAGCAGCGGTACCAGGGAGTTGCCGGTGTCTGGGGGGAAGACCTGCTCGGCGAAGTAGACCGCCAGGAAGGAGTAGGCGTGCCAGTCGTACCACTCGACGGCGTTCCCGACGGAGGCGGCGGCCAGCTGGCGCAGCGGTGACGGCGGACGGTCACCGCCGGGCGGCCGTTCCCCGCCGGACGGCCGGTTCTCGGCTGTGCGGTGCGTACTCGACATGGTCCTCCGCTCCCGGTGCTTCTCCTGGGCCTGCCGCTGGGGCAGGATGATCCGACAGGTGATCATGTACCGGTGAGGTGGGTGGCCGCCAGGGTCCGTCGGTGGCCGGAAGGAGAGGGAAACGTGCGGGTAGCACTGTTCGTCACCTGCATCAACGACACACTCCATCCGCGGACGGGACAGGCCGTGGTGACGCTGCTGGAGCGGCTGGGGGTGGAGGTCGATTTCCCCGCGGAGCAGAGCTGCTGCGGTCAGCCGCAGTTCAACACCGGTTACCGGCACGCGACCGAGCCGCTGGTACGCCGCTTCGACCGCGCGTTCCGGGACTACGACTATGTCGTCACCCCGTCCGGTTCCTGCGCGGCGATGGTGCGTGACAACTATCCGCGGATCGGGGCGAAGGCGGCGGCCGAGGGGCGGGGCCGGCGGCTCGTGGACGCGGCGGCGCTCGCGGTGCCCAAGACCTACGAGCTGACCGAGTTCCTGGTGGATGTGCTGAAGGTGACCGATGTCGGCGCCTACTATCCGCACACCGTCACCTACCACCCCACCTGTCACGGTCTGCGGATGCTGGGCCTGGGCGACCGGCCGCGCCGTCTGCTCGCCGAGGTCAGGGGCCTGGAGCTGCGCGAGCTGCCGGGCGCGGAGGAGTGCTGCGGGTTCGGCGGCACCTTCGCGGTGAAGAACCCGGCGGTCTCCGCCGCGATGGGCGCCGACAAGGTCCGCCAGGTGATCGGGACCGGCGCCGAGGTGGTCTGCACCGTCGACAACTCCTGTCTGCTGCACATCGGCGGCACCCTCGCCCGGCAGGGTGCGCCGGTCCGCCCGGTCCACCTCGCCGAGATCCTGGCCAGTACGGAAGGGAGCCCGCGATGAGCGGCACCTACCTGGGCATGCCCGCGTTCCCCCGGGCCGCGGCCGCCGCCACCCGCGACAGCCGGCTGCGCGCCAACCTCCGGCACGCCACCCACACCATCCGCGACAAGCGGGCCAAGGCCGTCGCGGAGCTGGACGACTGGGCGCGGCTGCGGGCGGCGGGCGCCGCCGTCAAGGACCGCACGCTGCGCCATCTCGACCACTATCTGGAGCAGTTGGAGACCGCGGTCACCGACGCGGGCGGTCAGGTGCACTGGGCGGCGGACGCCGACGAGGCCAACCGGATCGTCACCCGGCTGGTGCGGGAGACCGGCGAGACGGAGGTCGTCAAGGTCAAGTCGATGGCGACGCAGGAGATCGGGCTGAACGAGGCGCTGGCCGAGGCCGGTATCCGCGCGTACGAGACGGATCTGGCCGAGCTGATCGTGCAGCTCGGCCATGATCTGCCGTCGCACATCCTGGTCCCGGCGATCCACCGCAACCGCTCCGAGATCCGTGACATCTTCCGCCGTGAGATGGCCTCGTGGGGCCGGGCGGCGCCCGAGGGGCTCTCCGACTCCCCCGCGGAGCTGGCCGAGGCCGCGCGGCTGCATCTGCGGGAGAAGTTCCTGACCGCCAAGGTCGGGATCTCCGGCGCCAATTTCATGGTCGCCGAGTCCGGCACGCTGGTGGTCGTCGAGTCCGAGGGCAACGGCCGGATGTGCCTGACCCTGCCCGAGACGCTGATCTCCGTCGTCGGCATCGAGAAGACCGTGCCGACCTGGCAGGACCTGGAGGTCTTCCTCCAGCTCCTGCCACGCTCCTCCACGGCCGAGCGGATGAACCCGTACACCTCCACCTGGACGGGTACGACGGACGGCGACGGGCCGCGGACCTTCCATCTCGTGCTGCTCGACAACGGGCGCACCGACACCCTCGCCGACACGGTCGGCCGGCAGGCGCTGCGCTGTATCCGCTGCTCGGCCTGTCTCAACGTCTGCCCGGTCTACGAGCGGGCCGGCGGGCACGCCTACGGCTCGCCCTACCCCGGTCCGATCGGCGCCATCCTCACCCCTCAACTGCGGGGTACGGATGGCACGTTGGAGGCTTCGCTGCCCTACGCCTCATCGCTCTGCGGGGCCTGCTACGAGGTGTGTCCGGTCGCCATCGACATCCCCGAGGTCCTGGTGCATCTGCGGGAGCGGGTGGTGGAGGGCGGCCCGGTCGTCCGCAACGGCGTGCGGACGGTCCTGAGACCGGCCCGGGGGCATGCCGCGGAGCGGGCCGCGATGCGCGCCGCGGGCTGGGCCTTCGACCATCCGGACGCGCTGCGCCGCGGGATGCGGCTGGCCGCCCGTACGCGGCGGCTGCATCCGCGGCGGCTGCCCGGTCCGGGGCGGGCCTGGTCCGACACCCGGGAGCTGCCGGCGGTGCCCGCCGAGTCCTTCCGCGACTGGTGGCAGCGCACCCGCGGTACGTCCGGACAGCGAGGGAGCGCGGAATGAGCGGCCGGGACGTGGTACTGGCGCGGGTGCGCCGGGCGCTGGCGGATGTGCCGCGCGGCGAGGGGCCGGAGGACTGGCCGGTCGTGCGGGACTACCGGCGGGTGCACGGCTCCCGGACGACCGCGCAGACCGTGGAGCTGCTCGCGGAGAATCTCGCGGACTACCGGGCGGTCGTGCACCGCTGCGCCGCCGGCGGGCTGCCGGCGCTGATCCGCCGGCTGCTGGCCGAGCGGGGCGCGGAGACGGTGGTGGTGCCGCCGGGCCTCGATCCGGCGTGGCTGGCCGCCGCCGACGCGACCCTGGTGCCCGACCGCGCGGCGCAGACGGCACGCGAACTCGACGCCGTGGACAGCGTGGTGACGGGCTGTGCGGTGGCCATCGCCGAGACCGGCACCCTCGTCCTGGACGGGGGCCCCGACCAGGGCAGACGGCGGATCACCCTGGTGCCGGACCATCATCTCTGCGTCGTCCGCGTCCCCGGCCAGGTCGTCGGCTCGGTGCCGCAGGCCCTGCCGCACCTCGCCCCGGACCGGCCGCTGACCTGGATCTCCGGCCCCTCCGCCACCAGCGATATCGAACTCGACCGGGTCGAGGGGGTGCACGGTCCGCGCACGCTGGAGGTGATCCTGCTGGCGGAGTGAGCGGCGCAGGGCGCGGCCGGTGCGCCGTGCGGTGGCCTGCGGTGAGACGCGGTGGCGCGACACGTCACACCATGCACATGCCGCGAAGTGGCGTGCGCGGGGCTTGTCCTGCGGACGGGCGCCGTTCGACCCTGATGCTTCCTGTTGCCTTACGTTCGGAGGTGGCGCGTGAACGCACGCCGTCTGAGCCGCCGGTCGTTCCTCGCCACCAGCACCGCGCTCGCGGGCTGGGCGGCCTTCTGCGCACAGAAGCAGTCCTTCGCGGCGGAGCACCGTGCCGCCGGGGGCGAGGAGTGGAACGCCCGGCCCCGTGTCTTCCAGGTGAACCGCGAGACGGCCCGCACCCGCCTCGTCCCGTACCGGGACACCCGGTCCGCGCTCGCCGGAAAGTTCACCGATTCCCCGTACTACCGTTCCCTGAACGGAAGTTGGCGCTTCCACTGGTCCAGGAACCCGGACGAGCGGCCCGTCGGCTTCCACGCCCCCGGCTATGACGACAGCGGCTGGGACCGGATCACGGTGCCCGCCAACTGGGAGATCGAGGGCTACCGCGAGCCGATCTACCTCAACGTCAGATACGCCTGGGAAGGCTACGAGACCCCCGCACCACCGCACGTCCCCCTGAGCTTCAACCCGGTCGGCTCCTACCGCCGCACCTTCACCGTGCCGAAGGGCTGGGACGGCCGCCGCACCCTGATCTCGTTCCAGGGTGTGAAGTCCGCGTTCTTCGTCTGGGTCAACGGCGAGCGGGCCGGCTACAGCGAGGACAGCTACACCCCGGCCGAGTTCGACCTCACCGACCGGCTCCGGCCGGGCGAGAACTCCCTCGCCGTCGAGGTCTACCGCTGGTCCGACGGCAGCTGGCTGGAGGACCAGGACATGATCGACCTGTCCGGGATCTTCCGCGATGTCTATCTCTACTCCCTGCCCCCGGTACACCTCCAGGACCTGTACGTACGCGCCGAGCCGGACGGTGCGCAGCGGGATGCCGGGCTGGCGGTGCGCGCGACGGTGCGCGACCGGAACGCGGACGGTACGGCCCGCGCCGGTGAGCACCGGCTCACCGCCACCCTGTACGACGCCGACGGCCGGCCGGTGCTGCCCGAGCCGCTGACCGCCGCCGTCCGCTTCGACGACGGCGCGGCCGGCCAGCCCGGCAAGCCCGGCAAGGCAGGCGCGGCCGGCCAGCCCGGTAAGGACGTCACCGTCGAGCCGCGGACCACCGTGCGGGCGCCCCGCCTGTGGTCCGCGGAGGACCCGTACCTCTACACGCTGGTGGTCACCCTCACCGACCCGGCCGGCCGGACCGTCGACGTCCAGCGCACCCGTGTCGGCTTCCGCAGCGTCGTCTGCCGCCCCGGTTCCTTCACGGTCAACGGCAGACCGGTCGTCTTCCGCGGCGTCAACCGCCATGAGACGGACCCGGATCACGGCCAGGCCGTCACCGAGGAGCGGATGCTCCAGGACATCCGCCTCATGAAGCGGCACAACATCAACGCGGTCCGCACCTCGCACTACCCCAACCATCCGCGCTGGCTGGAACTCTGCGACGAGTACGGCCTGTACGTCGTCGCCGAGGCCAACCTGGAGTCGCACGGTGTCCGCGACATCCTGCCCGCCGGTCTGCCGGAGTGGACCGACGCCTGCCTGGACCGGATGCGGTCCCTGGTCGAGCGGGACAAGAACCATCCCAGTGTGGTGGTCTGGTCGCTGGGCAACGAGGCGGGGCAGGGCGCCACCTTCCGGGCGATGGCGGACTGGACGCACCACCGTGACCCGTCCCGGCCGGTGCACTACGAGGGCATGAACGAGGTCGCCGACCTGCACAGCTGGATGTACGCCACGCCCGACGCCGTGGAGCAGTACGGCAGGTCCGGCAATCCGAAGCCGTTCATCCTCTGCGAGTACGCCCACTCGATGGGCAACAGCACCGGGAACTTCCAGGAGTACTGGGACGTCTTCGAGCGCTACCCCCAGCTGCACGGCGGCTTCATCTGGGACTTCGTCGACCAGGCCATCCGCCGCCCGGTGCCCGGCGACCCCCGGCAGACCTACCTGTCCTACGGCGGCGACTGGCAGCCCGGCTACCCCACCGACGACAACTTCTGCTGCAACGGGCTGGTCTCCGCCGACCGGGTGCCGCACCCCGCGCTCCAGGAGGTCAAGAAGGTCTACCAGACCATCCGGATGACGGCCGCCGCCGACGACCCCTCGGGCACCGCGGTCACGGTCGCCAACCACCAGCTGTTCTCGGACCTGGCCGCCTACGAGCTGCGCTGGGAGGTCACCCGCGACGGCGAGCGCGTCCAGCACGGCACGCTGCCCGCGCCCGAGGTCGCACCCGGCGCGGCGCGGACGGTGCGCCTGCCCGTGAAGCCGGTGCCGCGCCCCGCGCCCGGTGCCGCGTACTGGCTCAACCTCTCCTTCGTCCTGCGCGGCGCCACCCGGTGGGCGGACGCCGGACACAGTGTCGCCGCCGAGCAGTTCGCGCTGCCCTGGCACGCGCCCGCCCCCGCCGGCCCCGGTCCGGCCACCCTGCCGCCGCTGAAGCTCGCCGAGACCGGCAGGAGCGTGACGGTCGGCGGACGCGGCCTGGAACTCGTCCTGGACAAGGCCGCCGGCACGCTGACCGCCTACCGCCACCGCGGCCGGCCGCTGCTCTCCGGCGGTCCGGTGCCCAACTTCTGGCGCGGCCCGACGGACAACGACATCGGCCGGGGCGCCGAGCGTTCCCTGCGCACCTGGCGGGACGCGGGCGCCCGGCGCACCGTCACCGCCGTCCGGGCCACCCAGCCGTCCCGCTCCGAGGTCGTCATCGAGGTGACCGCCACCCTGCCCACCTCCCCCGCCATCTCCCACTGGGACACCGTCTTCACCATCCGCGGCGACGGCGAGGTGCGGATCGCCCACACTCTCCGGCCGGGCGCCGGACTGCCCGATCTGCCGGTGGTCGGCGCGCTGCTCACCGTCCCGGCCGGGCTGAACACCTTCGACTGGTACGGGCGCGGACCGCAGGAGAACTACCCGGACCGGCGCACCGGCGCGTTCGTCGGCCGCTACCGCAGCACCGTGGACGCGCAGGCCGGTCCGTACGTCCGCCCCCAGCAGACCGGCAACGTCACCGACGTGCGCACCGCCTCGCTCACCGGCCGGGACGGCGCCGGTCTGCGCGTCCGCGCCGAACCGGGCGCCGACGCGCCCCTGCTGGAGCTGAGCGCGCTGCACTACGCGCCCACGGACCTGGAGGGGGTGCGGCATCCCTACGAGCTGACCCGGCGCGACGAGACGCTGCTGGGCGTCAACCACCGCCAGATGGGCGTCGGCGGCAACGACTCCTGGGGCGCGCCGCCGCTGGAGAAGTACCTGCTGCACGCGGACCGGACGTACCGGTACGCCTACCGGCTGTCGCCGGTGTAGGCGGGCCGGGCGCGTCCCGCGGCGGCCGGCGCGGAGGGTGACCCCGGCAGGGGTGGGCACCCGAGGCGTACGCAGCCCAGGGGGCTGGGTAACCCCCGCGCCGGTCAGCAGACTCTCCGTCATCAGCACAGCGCACCGACGGAGAGGCGGCATCATGAACAGGAACGCGGACGGCACGGCGGCGGACGGCCGGGACAACGACCCGCAGTGGCAGTCGGGTTGGGCCGCGTCCGTGCAGCGGCCCAGCACCGGCTTCCACAAGAACTGGGCCGAGGAGGGCTTCGCGGACCAAACGGTGCGCCAGGTCGTCCGGGTCACCACCGGCGGCACCTCGGCCCGGATCAGGCTCTCCCACCGCTACGGGACCGCCCCGCTGGAGGTGGCGGGCGCCACCATCGCCCGGACGGACCGGGGGGCGGGTGTCCTGGCGGGTACGGAACGCCGGCTGACCTTCGGCGGCGCCGCGTCGGTGCGGATCCCGGCGGGCGGCGAGGTGTACAGCGACGCCGCGGAGGTGCGGGTGGCGCCGTTCACCTCGCTGACGGTGTCGCTGTACTTCGCCCGGCCGACCGGACCGGCCACCTTCCACGCGCAGGCGTTCGCCACCGCCTACCGCGCGGCGGGTGACCAGCTGGGGGCCGTGGATCCGGCGGTGTTCGGCGAGACGACGGTGTCCTGGTACTACCTCGCCGAGGTCGAGCTGGCGGACGGCGGCCCGGCGCGCCGGGACACGGTGGTGGTCTTCGGCGACTCGATCACCGACGGGTTCGCCTCGACGATCGACGGCAACCGCCGCTACTCCGACGCGCTCGCCGAGCGGCTGGCCGCCCGGGGCACCCCGCGCCCGGTGCTCAATGCGGGCATCGGCGGGAATCTGCTGCTCAACGACTCGGCGTGGTTCGGCGACCGGGCCGGCGCCCGCTTCCGGCGGGATGTCCTCGACCGGCCCGGCATCCGCTCCGTGGTCGTGCTGGTGGGGCTCAACGACATCGGGTTCAGCGAGATCGATCTGCCGACGTACAAGCCGGACCCGGACAACTCCGTTGCCGGACTGATCGCCGGATACCGGGAGTTGATCGGTTCGGCGCATGCGGCGGGAGTGCGGGTCACCGGGGGCACGATCATGCCGTTCAAGGGGTCGGAGTACCACACACCGGCCGCCGAGGCGAAGCGCCGGGAGATCAACGCCTGGATACGTACCTCGGGCGAGTTCGACGCGGTCGCCGACTTCGCCGCGGCGCTCGCCGATCCGGCCGATCCGGACGCGCTCGCCCCCGCCTACGACAGCGGCGACCGCAAGCACCCCGGCGACGCGGGCTACCGCGCGATGGCCGACGCCGTCGACCTCACCGGGCTCTGAGTCCGCCGCCGGTGTGCCGCGGGCCGTCCGGGGCGGTGCGGTCCGGGCACCGTCGGCCGGGGCTCGCGGCCAGGCCAGGTCCGTGCCCTGGCCCCCGCCTGGTCGGCGGTGACCGCGCCCACCGACGGCGTCGCCGACGGGCTGTGCCGCTTCCTCACCCGGGCCCGCCGACCCCGGCGCCGCGGGCTACCGCGCGATGGCCGACACCGTCGACCTCACCGGCTCTGAGACCACCGCCGGTCTGCCGCGGCCCGTCCAGGACAGGGCCGTCCGGACGCCGCCCGCCGGGACTCGCGACCAGGCCAGGTCCATGCCCCGGCCCCCGCCTGGTCGGCGCTGCCCGCCCCCACCGAGCGCGTCACCCACAGGCTGTGCCGCTTCCTCACCCGGGCCCGCCGACCCCGGCGCCGTGCCGGTCGCGCCGCAGCAGTGCCGCGTAGCGGCCGTCGGCGGCGAGGAGTTCGTCGTGGGTGCCGCGCTCGGTGATCTCGCCGCCGTCCAGGACGACGATCTGGTCGGCGTCGCGGATCGTGGAGAGGCGGTGCGCGATGGTGAGGGTCGTCCGGCCCTCGGACAGCGCGTCAATGGCCTGCTGGACGGCGTGCTCGGTGCGGGTGTCCAGGGCGCTGGTGGCCTCGTCGAGGACCAGTACGGGCGGGTCGCGCAGGATGGTGCGGGCGATGGCCAGCCGCTGTTTCTCGCCGCCGGAGAAGCGGTGGCCGCGCTCGCCGACGAGGGTGTCGTAGCCGTCGGGCAGACCGGCGATGTGGTCGTGGATCTGGGCGGCCTTGGCGGCCCGTTCGATCTCGTCGTCGGTGGCGTCGGGCTTGGCGAAGCGGAGGTTGTCGGCGACCGAGGCGTGGAAGAGGTAGGTCTCCTGGGAGACCACGCCGACCGAGCGCGCGAGGGTGTCGAAGTCGAGGTCGCGGACGTCCGAGCCGTCCAGGGTGACCCGGCCCCCGGTCACGTCGTACAGCCGGGGCACGAGATGGCTCAGGGTGCTCTTGCCGCTGCCGGTCGGGCCGACGACGGCGAGGCTGCCGCCGGCCGGGACGGTCAGGTCGATGCCGCGCAGGGTGGGCGGCGCCTCCGGGTCGTAGGAGAACGTCACGTCCTCGAAGCGGATCTCGCCGCGCGGGGCGGCGAGGCGTACCGGCTCGGCGGGTTCGGTGATGGCCACCGGCAGATCGAGGTATTCGAAGATCCGCTGGAAGAGCGCCAGGGAGGTCTGCATCTGCACACCGGTGGTCAGCAGCGAGACGGTGGGCCGCAGCAGGCCCTGCTGGAGGGTCACGAAGGCGACCAGGGTGCCGAGGGAGAAGGTGGGGCCGCCGAGCTGGAGGACCAGACCGGCCGCCCAGTAGATCAGTGCGGGCATGGCGGCCATGACGATGCCGATGGTGGCCATCCGCCAGCGGCCGGCCATGCTGGCGCGGACCTCCAGGTCCACCAGGCGCTCGGACTCGGTGGCGAAGTCCTTCGTCAGCGCGTCGGCGCGGCCCATCGTGCGGCCGAGCACGATGCCGCTGACCGACAGGGATTCGGTGACCATCGCGGACATGCTCGCCATCTGCTTCTGCCGCCGCGTGGTGATCTTCTTGCGTTCGTTGCCGACCCGGCGGCTGATCCAGACGAAGAGCGGGAGCAGCAGCATCGAGACGAGGGTCAGCCGCCAGTCGAGGGCGAGCATGGCGACGACCGTGGCCACGACGGAGGTCAGGTTGGAGACCAGGGAGGTGGCGGTGGAGGTGACCGTCGCCTGCATACCGCCGATGTCGTTGGCGATCCGGGACTGGACCTCGCCGGTGCGGGTGCGGGTGAAGAAGGCCAGTGGCATCCGCTGGAGCTTGGCGTAGACGGCGGTGCGCAGATCGTGCATGACGCGCTGGCCGACGGTGGTGGACAGCAGGGTTTGCAGCACGCCGAAGACGCTGGTGGTGACGGCGGTGGCGATCATGCCGAGGGCGAGGAGGGTGAGCAGGCCGGTGCGGCGGCCGGGTATCGCCACGTCGAGGATCTCGCGCAGCAGGAACGGCGAGGCGACCGAGACCAGCGAGGAGGCGCCGACCAGCAGGCCGACGACGGCCAGCCGGCCGCGGTAGGGACGGAAGAGGGCGAGGATGCGCCGCAACGGGACCGGCTGTTCCGGGTCCTTGGGCGGCGGGGTCCACTGGGGTTCGTCGCTGCGCATGGGCTCCTTCGGAGGGGTGCGGGAGGGGAGGGGCACGGAGCGGTGCTGCCGGACGGGCAGGTTTCATGGAGCCTAGCTCATTGTTACCTATACTCACAATGAACTTCGTCCTGCTATCCTCCCCGCATGTCCTCCACCGAGCCGACGACCAGCACCTCCGACCTCGCCGAACAGCTGGTGCGGCTGACCCGCCGGGTGCAGCGTGCGCAGCGTCACCATCTGAAGCATCTGGACATCGCCGTCACCCCCGCACAGTCCCGCGTGCTGCGGATCGTGGACCACTGCGGCGACACCCCGCCGCGGATGACCGACCTCGCCGCGCGGCTCGAAGTGGTGCCGCGGGCGGTGACGACACTGGTCGACGCGCTGGAGGCGAACGGCGCGGTGCGGCGGGTGCCCGACCCGGCCAGCCGCCGGGTGGTGCGGATCGCGCTGACCGACACCGGCCGGTCGACGCTCCGCGCGCTGCGCAGCGCGCGCAGGGCCGCCGCGGAGGACATCCTTGCCCCATTGACCGCCGCGCAGCGCGCGGAGCTCGGCGGTCTGCTGTCCACCCTGGTCGACGGGCCGGGGAAGCATCACTGAGCCCCCACGGCCGGTGGCGTACCGACCCGGCCGTGGACCGCCCATGGTGAACGGCGCCGGACCGACCGGCGCCGGAGCGACCGGAGGAGTGCCGCCATGCCCTTGCTGGAGCCGGATCCCGACGCCCTGCGGCCCGCCGCGACGGCGCATCCCACGGGCCCCTCGCCCGACCGGGTACCCGACGGGCAGGCGTCCGGCACCCCCGAACCGCTGCGCGGTGACCTCATCGCGCTGCTGGGCCCGGAGAAGGTGCTCCACTCGATCTCCGATCTGGTCCGCTATGCCTCGGACGCCAGCCCGTACCGCTTCGTCCCGCAGGTCGTGGTGGTGGCCGAGGACCTCGACGACATCTCCGCGGTCTTCTCCTACGCCCACGGCAAGGGCCGCAACATCGTCTTCCGGGCGGCCGGCACCTCGCTGAACGGCCAGGCGCAGGGCGAGGACATCCTCGTGGACGTACGCCGGCACTGGACCGGTATCGAGGTGCTCGACGACGGCGCCCGCGCCCGCATCCGGCCGGGCACGACGGTCCTGCGGGCCAACGCCACGCTCGCCCGGTACGGCCGGCTGCTCGGCCCCGACCCGGCCAGCGCCATCGCCTGCACCCTGGGCGGCGTGGTCGCCAACAACGCCTCGGGCATGACGGCCGGCACCACCCGCAACTCCTACCGGACGCTCGCCTCGGTCACCCTCGTCCTGCCCTCGGGCACCGTCGTGGACACCGCGGACCCGGCCGCCGACACCGCGCTGGCGCAGGCCGAACCCGCGCTGTGCGCCGGGCTGCTCACGCTGAAGGCCGAGATCGAGGCGGACCCGGAGCTGGTGGCCAGGATCCGCGCCAAGTACGAGATCAAGAACACCAACGGCTACCGGCTGGACGCCTTCCTGGACGGTGCGACGCCCACCCAGATCCTGCGCGGGCTGGCGGTCGGCTCCGAGGGCACCCTCGGCTTCGTCGCCGAGACCGTATTCGACACCCTGCCGCTGGACCGGCACACCTCCAGCGCGCTGCTCTTCTTCCCCTCGCTGCGCGCCGCGGCCGCCGCCGTACCGCGTTTCACCGAGGCGGGCGCGCGGGCCGTGGAGCTGATGGACGGCAACACGCTGCGTGCGTCGGTGAGCGTGGCCGGGGTGCCGGCCGACTGGGCGCAGCTGCCGAAGGAGACCACCGCGCTGCTGGTGGAGTTCCGGGCGCCGGACGAGACCGCACAGCAGGCGTACGAGGCGGCCGCGGCGCGGGCGCTGGCGGACCTGGAGCTGGTCGCGCCGGTCGCCTCCGTCACCAACGCCTTCACCCGGGACGCCAGGACCATCGGCGGCTACTGGAAGGCCCGCAAGGCGTTCGTGACGGCGGTCGGCGGCTTCCGGCCGTCCGGCACGACCCTGATCACCGAGGACTTCGCGGTACCGCCGTCGCGGCTGGCCGACGCCTGCGTCGCGCTGCTGGAGCTCCAGGCCCGGCACGGCTTCGACGCGGCGGTCGCCGGGCACGCCGCACACGGCAACCTGCACTTCCTGCTCGCCTTCGACGCGGCCAGACCGGACGATGTGGCCCGCTATGCCGCCTTCATGGACGAGTTCTGCACCCTGACCGTCGAGCGCTTCGACGGCTCCCTGAAGGCCGAGCACGCGACCGGCCGGAACATCGCGCCGTTCCTGGAACTCGAATGGGGGCCGCGGGCGACGGAGTTGATGTGGCGGATCAAGGAACTCGTGGACCCGCACGGCATCCTGGCCCCACGCGTCCTCCTCGACCGCGATCCGCGGGCGCATCTGCGCGGGCTGAAGACCATCCCCCGGGTCGAGGCGATCGCCGACCCGTGCATCGAGTGCGGCTTCTGCGAACCGACCTGCCCCAGCGAGGACCTGACCACCACGCCCCGCCAACGGATCGTGCTGCGCCGCGAGATGATGCGCCAGTCGCCCAACTCCCCGGTGACCGGTGAGCTGCTGGCGTCCTACGGCTACGACGCGGTGGACACCTGCGCCGGCGACTCGACCTGCAAGCTGGCCTGCCCGGTGGGTATCGACACCGGCGCCATGATGCGGGACTTCCGCCACCTGCGGCACTCACCGCGCGAGGAGTGGACCGCCGCGCAGGCCGCCCGGCACTTCACGGCCGTCGAGAAGTCCGCGCGGCTGGCGGTGGCCGCCGCGGACCGGATCGGCGACCGGCTGCTGGCGTCGGTGACCGGCGCCGCGCGCCGGGCCGTCCGCCCCGATCTGGTGCCCGAGTGGCTGCCGCAGATCCCCGGCGCCGCGGCCCGCCGGCTGCCCGCCACCCGGAAGACCGACGCGGCCGCCGTCTACTACCCGGCCTGCGTGAACCGCATCTTCGGCGAACCGGCCGGCTTCCACGGCCCCTCCCTCCCCGAGGCCGTGGTCGCGGTGTCGCAGCGGGCGGGCAAGCCGGTGTGGATCCCGTCGGACGTGACCGGGACCTGCTGCGCCACCATCTGGCACTCCAAGGGCTACGAGCGGGGCAACGCGGTGATGGCCAACCGCATCGTCGAGGCGGCCTGGGGCTGGACGGCGGGCGGCCGGCTGCCGCTGGTCGTCGACGCCTCCTCCTGCACCCTCGGCATCGCCCACGAGGTGGTGCCGCACCTGACGCCCGACAACCGCGCCCTGCACGCCGAGCTGACCATCGTCGACTCCGTCGTCTGGGCCGCGCGGGAGCTGCTGCCGCATCTGGAGATCCTGCGGACGACCGGCTCCGCGGTGCTCCATCCCACCTGCTCCATGCAGCACCTGGGGGACGAGGCGGAGCTGATCGAGGTCGCCGAGGCATGCGCGCGGGAGGTCGTGGTGCCGGATGACGCGGGCTGCTGCGCCTTCGCGGGCGACCGCGGCATGCTGCACAAGGAGCTGACCGAATCGGCCACCACCAAGGAGGCGGCCGAGGTCACCTCCCGGCACTTCGACGCGCATCTGTCGGCGAACCGCATGTGCGAGGTCGGCATGGACCATGCGACGGGCGGGCGGGGGTACTACTCGGTCCTCCTGGAGCTGGAACGGGCGACGCGCCCGGCCCCGGACCGCGCGGCACGCTGACGCTCCCCGCTCCGGGGGCACCGCATCGGGCCGGGGCGGACCGGCGACACGGGGCCGGCCCCTGGCGCCCGGGGGCGGGACGACGGCGCTGCTGACCTTGTGACGGTCAGCAGCGCCGTCGTCGTTCACCCCGCCGCCACGTCACCTTGTCGCCCCGTCACCCGTACCGCACGGCAGGGGCGTCCGAGGCGCCGGGCGCATCCGCCGCCTCTTCCGGGACCGGGATCGGGCGCGTCCGGGGCGGGACGTCCGCACCACGAGTCCAATCGGCCCTCTTGTGCCCCAGGCCACCCAACCGTCAAGGTCCTCTCCAAGGTTCACGTATGCCCCGCGCACCATCCGTTCCCCAGGAGGACCGATGAACGAGGCACATCCGCAGAACCACGACCACGACGAGACGAGTCCCAGCCGGCGCTCGGTCCTGTGGACCGCCGGTGCGGCGGGCGCCGGACTCGGGCTCGGCGCCCTCCCGGCCGGCCGCGCCGCGGCGGCCACCCCCGGGGAGGCCGTCGCCGGGACACCGGCCGCCGCGACGGCCGGTACCGCCGCGTCGCCGGCGGCCCGCGGCCGAACCATGATCGGGGTGCCGTTCGAACGGCGCAGCACCGTACGGGTCGGCATCATCGGGCTCGGCAACCGCGGCGGCAGCATGATCGACCTCTTTCTCGCGGTGCCGGGCGTACGCGTCGTCGCGCTGTGCGACCCGGTGAAGGAGAAGACCGAGCGGGCCGCCAGGAAGGTCACCGACGCCGGACAGCCCGCGCCCGCCGTCTATACCAAGGGCGATCACGACTACGAGAACCTGTGCAAGCGCGGCGACCTCGACTTCGTCTACGCGGCCACGCCCTGGGACCGGCACTTCGAGATGGCCAGGACGGCGCTGCGCAACGGCAAGCACTTCGGCGTGGAGTGTCCCCTCGCGCTCCGCCTGGACCAGCTGTGGGAACTGGTCGACCTCTCCGAACGCACCCGCAGACACTGCATGCAGCTGGAGAACTGCTGCTACGGCAGGAACGAGATGCGGGTGCTGCGGATGGCGCACGCGGGCCTGTTCGGCGATCTGCTGCACGGTGCCGGTGCGTACATCCACGATCTGCGGGGCCTGATGTTCGACCCGGCGTACTACGAGGGACCGTGGCGCCGGCTGTGGCACACCCGGCTGCGCGGTGATCTGTATCCCACCCACGGCTTCGGCCCGGTCGCCAACTACATGGACGTCAACCGCGGCGACCGCGTCGTACGGATCTCCAGCATGGGTACGCCCGCGCTGGGTCTCGCCGCGTACCGCAAGGAACACAAGCCGGCGAACGACCCGAGCTGGAAGGAGTCGTACATCGAGAGCGACCGGACGATCAGCCTCGTCCAGACCGCCAAGGGCCGGGTGATCCGGCTGGAGCACGATGTCTCGACCCCGCACCCCTACAGCCGGATCAACAGTCTCGGCGGCACCAAGGGCCTCTTCGAGGACTATCCCGAGCGGATCTACCTCGAACCCGACCAGCACGATGACGAATGGGGCGACTTCGCGAAGTACGCGGAGTGGGACCACTGGCTCTGGAAGGAGCACGCCAACCCGCCGGGCGGACACGGCGGTATGGACTACATGATGGTGTTCCGGCTGATGCAGTGCATACGGCTCGGCCTCGTACCGGACTTCGACATCTACGACGCGGCGACCTGGTCCGCGCCGGTTCCGCTGAGCGACGCGTCGATCAAGGCGAAGGGCGCCCCGCAGGAGATCCCCGACTTCACCCGGGGGCTGTGGAAGAAGGCCCGGACGGGGGTGGATTCGGAGAAGCCCGCCGAGTAGGGACGGACCGCCCCGGGACCCGGCCGGCGCATCGGCCGGGTCCCGGGGCCCGTACCCCTGCGGCTCCCGGGCCGGTACGGGAAGGGCAGGCGGGCGGGCGGCCGGACCGGACAGATCAACGAGATCAACGGGATCAGCCGGACCATCAGCCCCATACGGCACATAGATTGCACATTCAGCGCAAAAGGTGCGCCTTGTCCCCCATGACCACCACGGGGTGCCGCGCCGGATCGAGGGCGCGCAGCAGTGCCACCATCCCGGACCGGGAGACGCTCACGCAGCCGGAGGTGCCGCTCCCGTGGTCCAGGTGCAGCCAGATCCCGCCACCTTTGGACTGCCCCTCGGGGCGCGTCCCGTCCAGCGGGGACGTCCCCTTGACCCGGTTGTAGTTGATCGCGACGACATGGTCGAAGTCGTGCCGGGTGCTCGTGGACCAGTACGCGGGTGGCGTGAACGCCGCCGAATGCGTGTACGGCAGTTTGGCCCCGGGATCCGCGAGAACACCGCCTGCGTCGGTCAGCGGGAAGACGCCGACGGGGCTGCGCCTGTCGTCCTCGCGATGATCCGTCGTCCAGCCCCGCTTGCCGTTGTGCGCGGCCCAACTCCCCTTGCGGTCCCAGCCCTTGTCACCCTTGTCATAGAGGACGACGGTGGCGTCGGCCGCCTCGGCGCCCCGGCCGTAGACCGCCACGACCTGACGCGAATCGGCCGGAATCCGTGATCGCAGGTTCGCCCCCACCTCCGGGATGTTCTTAAGATGGGTGGTGGCCGACGCGCTGTGGGCCGGATCGCCAGGGCTTCTCCCCTTCCCTGCACCGTCGTCCCGGCTACCGCCCGCGCCGCCCGTGCCGCCACCCGCACCACCCCCGCAGCCCGCCAGTAGCACCAGCCCCGCCGCGGCCACCGCCGTCCGTATCGCCCCGCCCGCCGTACCCGCCATCCGTCTGACTCCCCAAGGTCGCACCGCCGGACCGAAGCCGTTCCGGCGCCTGCCCGTTGTGTACGTGTCGCACATGATTGTTCCGAGATACGTGCCTGCGGCGGAAAACCGTTTGAAATCGGCCGCCGTGCGCGCCAACCTTCCATGATGCTCCGCCGACGACGGCAGGGCTGCCGACAGGAACGGTCGGGTGTGGCAGCGCGGCCGCGACGGCAGCCGTACCGGTCGGGGCCCGTCAGTCCGGGACGGGGCGACACCGCACGCCCGGACGCCCTTCGGCGCTCCCCTTCCTCACCCGCCGTCCCGCCCTGCCCTTCCCACCCGCCCGCCACCCGCCGCGCCCGTTCTCCGGCCGCCCTCGCTCTCCGTCCGCCACGACAACGCCTTTGGACATCATGCACATTCGCGACCTGCCGCATCCCAACCCCGGCGTCCCCGACGTCCGTACGGGCGGCCGTTTTCTCCTGTGGCTCTACAAGAAGCAGCTCGGCGGGCAGGCCAAGGCCCTGCTGTGGGGGCTGGTGCACACCGGGGCCGTGGCCTCGTTCCCGGTTCCGGTGGGTATCGCCGTGCAGGCCGTCGTGGACCGCTCCGGTTCCCGGCTGGCCCTGGCGGGCGGGCTGATGGTGCTGCTGGGCGTCCTGGTCTCGGTCGGCGACACCATGCTGCACCGCTCGGCCGTCACCAACTGGATCACCTCCGTCGCCCGCATCCAGCAACTGCTCGCCCGCAAGACCACGGAACTGGGCTCGGCCATGACCCGGCGGGTGGCGGCCGGTGAGATCGTCGCCGTCAGCACCGGTGACCTGGAGAAGATCGGCTGGTTCGTCGAGGCGATCTCCCGGTTCGGGGCGGCCGCGCTGACCTCGGTCGGCGTCTGTGTGGCCCTGCTCGTCTACCAGCCGGCCCTCGGCGTCGTGGTGGCCGTCGGCGTGCCCGTGCTGGCGCTGGCCGTCCTGCCGTTGCTGCCGCCCGCCACCCGCCGCGCCGACGCGCAGCGGGAGAAGGCCGGGCGGGCCACCGAACTGGCCTCCGACACCGTCGCCGGACTGCGGGTGCTGCGCGGTATCGGCGGCGAGGAGCTGTTCCTCGGCCGCTACCGCAGCGCCTCCCAGGAGGTGCGCAAGGCCGCCGTCCGCAGCGCCCGGATGTGGTCGCTGATCTCGGCCGTACAGGTCGCGCTGCCGGGGCTGCTGCTCATCGCGGTGGTGTGGTACGGCGTCCGGCTCGCCCAGGACGGCCGGATCGCCATCGGTGAACTCGTCACCATCTACAGCGCGGTCGCCTTCCTGCTCTACCCGCTGCGGCACTTCGAAGAGATCGCGATGGCCTACTCCTTCTCCCGGCCGTCGGCGAAACGTGCCGCCCGGCTGCTGGCCCTGAGCCGGCCGGCCGGCGGCCGACTCACCGACCACGGAGCGCTCGACGGCGATCTGCACGACCCGGTCACCGGCCTGACCGCGGAGGCCGGGCGGCTGACCGCCGTGGTCTGCGGTGACCCCGACGCCGCGGGCCGCCTCGCCGCACGGCTCGGCGGACAGCCCGCGGAGTCCGACGACCACGAAGGCAGCGAAGGCAGCAGCGGCACCGAGGGAGCGGGAACGGCTGCCGCACCCCCGTCCGTCCTCCTCGGCGGCACCCCGCTGGACGACGTACCGCGCGATGCGGCCCGCACCGCCGTACTCGTCCAGGACAAGGACCCGGTACTGCTCTCGGGCACACTCGGCGAACTCCTCGACGTACCGGCATCCGGCCGGGTGGACACGGCCGGGGCGCTGTCGGCGGCCCAGTGCGGCGATGTGCTGACCGCACTGGCGCAGGCATCCGCCGACGACTCCGGCGACCCGATGCGTACCCGTATCACCGAACGCGGCCGGTCGCTGTCCGGCGGGCAGCGGCAGCGGCTGGCCCTGGCCAGGTCACTGGTCACCGATCCGGAGGTCCTGGTGCTGGACGAACCGACCAGCGCCGTCGACTCGCACACCGAGGCCCGCATCGCCGACGGGCTGCGCGAGATCAGGACGGGCCGTACGACGGTGGTGCTCACCTCCAGCCCGCTGCTCCTGGACCGGGCCGAGCAGGTGGTGTTCCTGCACGACGGCAAGGTCGTCGCCCAGGCACCCCACCGCGAACTGCTGCGCACCCACCCCGCCTACCGCGCCGTCGTCACCCGCGAGACCGAGGCCGGCGCGCCGGCGGACCCGGCCCCGGCCACCGCCACCACGACCGCCACCGCCACCGCCACCGCGCCGACCGGCGACGCCCGGCACGACAAGATCGAGGAGACCGCATGATCGGCCTGGCGCCGCCGGAGCACGATCCGGACGCCCCGCAGACCGCCACGACCCTGCCCGTCGGCTCACCGGCCACCGTGCGCGCCTACGTCGGGGGCCTGGTCCGCCGCCACCGCCGGGCGTTCACCGTGCTGGTCAGCGTGAACGCCGCCGCGGTCATCGCGTCGATGGTCGGCCCCTACCTCCTCGGCGGACTGGTCGAGGACCTGTCCGCCGGCGCCCGCGACATCCACCTGGAAATCACCATCGGGCTGTTCGCCCTCGCGCTGGTCGTCCAGACGGCGTTCACCCGCCTCGTACGGCTGCGCGGGGCGATGCTCGGTGAGCGGATGCTGGCGGATCTGCGCGAGGACTTCCTCGTCCGGTCCGTGGCGCTGCCGCCGAGCGTCCTGGAGCGGGCCGGTACCGGCGATCTGCTGTCCCGGATCACCACCGATATCGACCGGCTCTCCAACGCGATGCGCGAGGCCGTACCGCAGCTGGCCATCGGCGTGGTGTGGGTGGTGCTGCTCCTGGGCGGGCTCACCGTCACCGCGCCGCCGCTCGCCCTGTCGGCACTGATCGCGCTGCCGGTGCTGATCGTCGGCTGCCGCTGGTACTTCAAGCGGGCGCCGAGCGCGTACCGCTCGGAGGCCGCCGGGTACGCCGCGGTCTCCGCCGCGCTCACCGAGACCGTGGACGCGGGGCACACCATCGAGGCCCACCGGCTGGGTGCCCGGCGGATCGCGCAGTCGGAGCGCCGGGTGCGCGAGTGGACGCAGTGGGAGCGGTACACCCTCTATCTGCGCTCGGTGCTCTTCCCCGTCATCAATGTGACGCATGTGCTGCTGCTCGGGTCGGTGCTGCTGCTCGGCGGCGCGTTCGTGCTGAACGGCTGGATCACACCGGGCCAGCTGACGACGGGGGCGCTGCTCGCGCAGATGATGTCCGAGCCGATCGGCATGATCCTGCGCTGGTACGACGAGTTGCAGGTGGCCCAGGTGTCCATCGCCCGGCTCGTCGGCGTCCGGGAGATCGAACCGCAGGCCGCGGACGACAAGCTGTCCCCCGAGGGCAGGGAGGTGCGCGCCGACGAGGTGCGCTTCGGCTACCGCGCGGACGTCGACGTGCTGCACGAGGTCTCGCTGCATGTCCGCCCCGGCAGCAGGCTGGCGCTGGTCGGGCCGTCCGGCGCCGGCAAGTCCACGCTGGGCCGGCTGCTGGCCGGTGTCTACGGGCCACGGACGGGCACGGTCACCCTCGGCGGGGCCGAGCTGTCCGAGATGCCCGCCGAGCGGGTCCGTCAGCATGTGGCGCTGGTCAACCAGGAGCACCACGTCTTCGTCGGCTCGCTCCGGGACAATCTCCTGCTGGCCCGCACGGATGCGTCCGACGCCGAACTGTGGGCGGCGCTCGGCGCGGTGGACGCCGACGGCTGGGCGCGGGCGCTGGACGAGGAGCTGGACACCGAGGTCGGTTCGGGCGGACGGGCGCTGACGCCGGCGCAGGCCCAGCAGATCGCGCTGGCCCGGCTGGTGCTCGCCGATCCGCACACCCTGGTGCTGGACGAGGCGACCTCACTGCTCGACCCGCGGGCGGCCCGGCACCTGGAGCGTTCGCTCGCCAAGGTGCTGGACGGCCGGACGGTCGTGGCGATCGCGCACCGGCTGCACACCGCGCACGACGCCGATGTGATCGCGGTGGTCGAGGAGGGCCGGATCAGCGAGCTGGGCAGCCATCAGGAACTGGTCACCGCCGGCGGGGCCTACGCGGCGCTCTGGCGCTCCTGGCACGGCTGACAGCGCCACCGGCGTGACCGTACGGTCACGCCGGTGCGGGACGAGCGCGCCCCGGCCGCCGGTACTCCGGTGGCCGGGGCGCGCGGCGTGCCGGTCAGAGGTAGCCGAGGGCGCCCAGTCCGCCCAGGCAGCCCAGCAGCAGGAAGGCCGGCATCAGGACCTTCAGCTCCACCCGGCTGCCGGCCCGGAAGCGCATCCCCTTGGGCGGACCGAGCGGATACCAGCGCTTGCCGCGGATCGGGATGGGCCACAGGACCGGGCAGCCCGAGACCGTCAGGGCGTCGCCGAGGTCGTGGACCAGCGCGCCGAGCACGATCGGCAGGCCCAGCCAGAGGTACTCCTGTCCCGGCGCTTCGAAGAGCCAGTTCGCGCCGTTGCCCGGCTGGTCGAGGATGCCGGCCAGGATCCAGGCCGTCGCCGCGCCCAGCAGCCAGACCAGGACGTCGCTGGAGACCCGCGCCGCCCGCCACAGCAACCCCTCGATGGCGAGCACCATATGGACGAAGAGGATGCCGAGGACCGCCCAGCGGCCGCCCTCCGTCGCCAGCAGCGACATCCCGCCGCCGACCAGTACCGCCCACAGCCAGGTGTGGGTGAGCGTGCGGTGCCCGCCCGAACGGTGCGCGTCACCGCGCGTCTTGGTGGCCTTGTAGACCGCGTGCGAGAGGGTGTCGACCACCCCGCACAGCATCCCCGAAAGCGGTCCGAAGGCGCGCGATATGGTGGCGGACTTGTGGTCGAGGTCGGGGGCGAGCGCCGCTCCGGCGCAGATCAGGGCTCCGCAGACGAGCACCGGCCAGGGCATCGGATGTCCGGCGGCGTAGGCCGCCGCTCCCACCCCCAGCCAGGCCGCGGCCCCGGACAGCGAGTGCGCCGGTCCCATCATGGTTGTTCCCCACCCCTTGTTCTCTCAGTTCTCGCGCCGCCTGCCGCCGCTTCCGGCGGCTGTCGTGTGGTCGGCGACTCAGCGTAACCTCAGATGATCACTGTGGGCCGCGGGGGTGTCCGGCCGGCCTCCCGGAGCGGGCGGTACGGCCGGCCGGGAAAGCGTCAACGCCCGTTCTCCCGGCCCCGGTTCACGGCGGGCGGCGGCGCTCCGGTCCGGCGGCAGGCCACCGCGGTCATTCTGGCCCGGCCCGCCTGCCCGATGGCATGCTGTCCGGCGTGAACGGACCCGAGATCTTCCTCACCTTCCCCCCTGAACTGCATCTTTTCCTCTCGGCTGACCGCCTCGCCGGCCGTACGCCCCTGGTGACCGACAGGTCGTCGTCGCTCGGCCACGTCGTCGAATCGCTCGGCGTCCCGCTCACCGAGGTCGGACGGCTCCTCGTGGACGGGCAGGAGGTCCCCGTCTCGCACGTCCCGCGCGCGGGCGAGAACGTCGAGGTGTCCGCCGTCGCGCGCCCGCAGCGCGTCCCCGGCGCTCCGCTGCGCTTCCTGCTCGACGTGCACCTCGGCAGCCTGGCGCGGCGGCTGCGGCTGCTCGGCGTCGACGCGGCCTATACGAACGAGGACCCGGGTGACCCGGCGCTGGCCACGCTCTCGGCGAAGGAGCGGCGGGTGCTGCTCTCCCGGGACCGGGGGCTGCTGCGCCGGCGGGAGATCTGGGCCGGCGCGTATGTCTACAGCGACCGGGTCGAGGACCAACTCCGGGATGTGCTGGGCCGCTTCGCCCCCGCGCTCGCCCCGTGGACCCGCTGCACCGCCTGCAACGGGGAGCTGACGGAGGCCGACAAGGACGCGGTCCGGGAGCACCTCCGGCACGGCACACGGCGCACCTACGACGTCTTCGCGCAGTGCGCGTCGTGCGGACGGGTCTACTGGCGCGGCGCGCACCACGCCCGTTTGCAGGCGATCGTCGACGACGCGCTGCGGGAGCGCGCCACCTGAACCACGCGGGGCGCGGCGGGCGGCCCGGAGCCGGGCGGCGGTCACCGGTAGCGCGTGCCCGGCCACCTGAAGCGGAGCGGCCGGCGGTCGCCCGTCATGTCCACGAGCTGTCTCCACGAGCGATGCGGCGCGGGCGTCTCGTGGGCACCGCCGTGGCCACGGTCACCGGCCTCGCGCTCGCCACGCGGCGCGGCCGGCGGCTCCCGCGTGCGGCGCGGACGGCGTCGCCACCCGGCCGGCGGCCGTGCGTCACGGAGGCGGGACGGTGTCGGCGCCGAGGGCCGCGGTCCGCAGCGCGGCCGCGAGGCGGACGACGGGTTCGGCCGGCGGCCGGTGAAGCCGGGCCTCACCGGCCGCCGCGCGCTGGTCGCCGGCGCGTCCTCCGGTCTCGGTGCGGAGACGGCCCGCGTTCTGGCCGGTTCCCCGGCGCGGCCGGGTGGGGCCCGGTCGCTGTGCGGACGTACGCGTGGGGCGGGGAGTGTGCCGGCCCCCGCCCCACGTATGACCCGCGGTGGAGGTCCGCGCCCGGCGGCACGTCCCTCCTGTCGCCCGCCCCGCCGCCCGTCGGATGTCACTGCGCGAGGTCCCCGGCGGGGAGAGCGGGCAGCGGTCCGAGGCGGGGGAACTCCCCCCGGTAGAACACCAGCGGCCGGCCGCCGCCCCGGTGGTCGAACGCCTCGACACGGCCGAGGAAGAGCACATGGTCTCCCCCGTCGTACTCGGCCCAGGGCGAGCAGTCGACGGTGGCCAGCGCGTCGGCGAGCCGTGGCGCGAGGCCGGCTGCCGAGCGTGCCCACCGGGGCGGCGGGGCCGTGGTCCGGTGGCCCGCGAAGTGCCGGGCGAGACCGTCCTGATCCTCGCGGAGTACGTTCACGGTGAACGGCCGGCCACCGAGGTGACGGCCGGCCGTGCTCTCGCGGTGGAGCGAGACCAGCACCAGTGCCGGGTCCAGTGACACCGCGGTGAAGGCGTTGACGGTGGCGCCGTGCGGGGCACCGGCCACCTCGCAGGTGACGACCGTGACGCCGGTGGCGAAGTGGCCGAGGCAGGTGCGCAGCGACCGTCGGTCGATGTCCACGGGGGTCCTCCTGGTTCCCACTGATTCCCTCTGCTTCCCTGGTGTTGTCGCGCTCCGCCCCGGGGGCCTGCGACCGGGGTGCTAGCGGGGCGGTCCGTCCTGCCAGCCGGTTGCGGGCCGGGGGAACCAGAGATGGACCTGGCCGGTCCCGATCCCGTTCTCGTATGTGCCGAAGCGACGGCCCGGCGCACCGCACTGTGCGCCGCCCACCGCGCCCGCGAGCATCAGGTAGTGCCCGAAGCGCGCCTCGGGGGCGAACCGGAGGTAGTCCGGCATGGCCTCGATCACGCGGTCGTGGCGGCCCGCCTCCAGCCAGGCGATCCGCTGCTCGTCCGCCGCGCGGGCCTCGGGCGTGACGATATGGCGGGGGTCCCCCGCCATGTGGTCGCGGAGTTCGGCCAGCGGCCAGAAGACATGGGAGAGGCCGCCCGAGGCGAGCAGCAGCACCCTGCGGTCGAGCCGGGTGACCGCGTCGGCGATGGCCTCGCCGACGGCCAGGAAGTCCTCGGTGGTCGCCGTCTGGCAGACCGAGACGGAGACCCACGGGGTGCCGGCCCGGCCGAGGTAGGTCCAGAGGTTGAGCGTCGCGTAGTGGATCGGCAGGTACGGGTCGTCGTTCGCGGTGATCCACAGCGACCGCCGCGCCGCCGATCCCGCGACGGCGCGGGCCAGTTCCGGGTCGCCGGGCAGGTCGTAGGGCAGCCCGCTGATCTCGCTGGGCATCTCGTCCGAGGTGAAGCGGCCCGTCCGCCGGGAGTGCGCGGTGATCACCACCTCGGTCGTCGTCGCCCAGTGGCTGTCGAGTACCAGGACGGTGTCGTACTCCGCCGGGTCGGTCACCTCGTGCCGGAGCCGGGTCAGGCCGGTCGCGAGGGTGAAGTCACGGCCGCCGTTCGCCTCGATCCGCCGCGGCTCGGGGAACATGATGACCGGTGCGTGCGAGACCAGGCCCGCGCCGACGATGTCACCCATGGGGGAACCTCCTTCGTGGTCGGGGGTTACGGGACGAGCAGGAGCTTGCCGGTGGTGCGCCGGGCCGCGAGGTCCGCATGCGCGCGGTGCGCTTCGGCGAGCGGATACGTACCGCCGATGGTGACGCGCAGCGTGCCGTCGGCGATGCCGCCGAACACCTCGCCCGCTCGCCACGCGAACTCCTCCGCGGTGGCCCGGAAGTGTTCGAGGTAGGGGCGGGTCAGGGTCAGCGACCCGCCCCACAGCAGCCGCATCACATCGACGGGCGGCACCGCACCGCTGGCGCCCCCGAAGAGGACCAGCGTGCCGCGGGTCCGCAGGGCGTCGAGACTGGCGTCGAAGGTGGCGGCGCCGACACCGTCGTACACCGCGTGGACGCCCTCCCCGCCGGTGCGACGGCGTACCTCGGCGGCCAGGTCGCCGCTCCCGGTGGCGCGGATGATCTCGTCGGCGCCGTGCTCCCGGGCGAGCTTCTCCTTCTCGGCGGTGGACACCGTGCCGATGACCCGGACGCCGCGCCGCTTGAGCAGCTGGGTGAGCAGCAGCCCCACGCCGCCGGCGGCGGCGTGCACCAGTACCGTGTCGCCGGCGCGCGCCGGATAGGAGTCGTGGACCAGATAGTGGGCCGTCATGCCCTGGACGAGGACCCCGCCGGCCGTGCGCAGGTCGATCGTGTCCGGTACGGCGATCGCCTTGTCCTCGGGCACCACCACCCGGCTCGCGTAGCTGCCGAGGACGGTCGTCCAGGCGACCCGGTCGCCGGGCGCGAACCGGCTGACTCCGGGGCCGGTGGTCAGGACGACGCCCGAGCCCTCCTCGCCCGGTACGGCGGGCAGCGGCAGGGGATAGCGGCCCTCCCGGCGGTAGAGGTCGATGAAGTTGACCCCGGCCGCGGCGAGTCCGACGAGTATCTGCCCCTCGCCGGGCTCGGGGTCGGGCTTCTCCACATACGTCTGGACCTCGGGTCCGCCGGTCCGGCGGATCTCGATGGCGTGCATCAGTGATCTCCGTTCATCGGTGCTGGGTTCCGCGTCGGCTGGGACACTTCAGGCCGGTCGTGGCCAGGCGGCGCCGAGGGCGCCCGCGTCCAGCTCGACCTGGTAGGTGCGCAACCACTCGTCCAGCCGGACGGTGGACTCCACGAGGATCCGTTCGAACTCGGAGAGGCTGCCGGTGGCGGTCTTGCCGGTGAGCCGCCGTACCGCGGCGCCGTCGAGGCAGTGGCTCAGCGGTGCGCCGGCGTCGCCCGCCGCCGTGCTGAGGCCGGTGATGAGGGCGCGGTCGTAGGCGGGGTCCTGGATCGAGGGGTAGGCGGCCTTCTTGCGGCGCCGTACCGACTCGGGCAGCAGACCGGCCGCGGCCTCGCGCAGCAGTCCCTTCTCCTGGCCGCTGAAGGTCTTCATCTCCCAGGGGACGTTGAAGACGTACTCGACCAGGCGGTGGTCGCAGAACGGCACCCGGCCCTCCAGACCGCTGGCCATGCCCATCCGGTCCTTCTTGTCCAGCAGGATGGGCAGCCACCGGGTCAGGGTCAGATGGCCCAGCTCCCGGGTCCGCCGGTCCTGCGCGCTCTCCCCGTCGAGGCGCGGTACCTCGGCCAGCGCGGTGCGGTAGAGGTCGGCCTCGTACTCCCCCAGGTCGATCCCGTCGACGAACCAGGGGTGGAAGAGCGAGCGGGGGTCGAGGCCGCGGTGGGCGCCGAGTGCGAGCCAGGGGAAGGTGTCGGCGCGCCGCGCGCCGGGGTCGGAGAACCACAGGTAGCCGCCGAAGATCTCGTCGGCGCCCTCCCCGGAGAGCGCCACGGTCGCGTGCTCCCGGACGGCGGCGAAGAGCAGGTACAGGGAGACGTCGAGGTCCGCGAAGTTGAACGGCAGGTCCCAGGCGCCGAGGACGGTCCGGCGGACGGCCGGGTCGAGCAGCCGGGCCCGGTCGAGGACGATCGCGTGGTGGTCGCTGCCGACGTGCCGGGCGACCTCCAGGGCGTACGGGCCGTCCGGGGTGGGGCGGATGGGATCGGCCCGGAAGTTCTCGGTGTGGCCGGTGAAGTCGACGGAGAAGGTGGCGAGGCGCCCGCCGTCGGCGGCGCGTGCCCGCTGCGCGAGGGCGGTGACCGTGCTGGAGTCCAGTCCGCCGGACAGCAGCGAGACCAGCGGCACATCGGCGACCATCTGCCGCGGGACGATGTCGTCGAGCAGATCGCGGACGGTGGCGACGGTGGTCGGCAGATCGTCGGTGTGCGGACGGGATTCCAGCGCCCAGTAGCGCTCCTCGCGGAGCCCGTCGCGGCGGACCCGCAGCAGATGGCCGGGTTTCAGCTCACGCATACCACGGAAGGGCACCCGCCCCGGGGTGCGCAGGAACAGCAGCGCGTCGCAGAGTTCCTCCGCTCCCGCGCCGGCCCGTGCCAGGGGGTGGGCGAGGATGGCCTTGGGCTCCGAGCCGAAGAGCACGCCGTCCGCCGTGGGGTGGTAATAGAGGGGCTTGACGCCCAGCCGGTCCCGCACCAGCAGCAGTTCGTCCCGGGCGGTGTCCCAGATGGCGAGTGCGTACATGCCGTTGAGGCGGTGGACGAAGCCGGCGCCCCACTCCAGGTAGGCGCGGAGGGCCACCTCGGTGTCGCTGCGGGTGGTGAACCGGTGCCCGAGCAAGGCGAGTTCGGCACGGAGTTCCCGGAAATTGTAGATTTCCCCGCCGTAGGAGATCACCGCTCGCGGCAGTTCCCCCGGGCCGCGTTCCGGGGTGCGCATCGGCTGTGTGCCGTGCTCGACGTCGATGACGGCCAGCCGTCGGTGTCCCAGCCCGACGTGTCCGTCCAGCCAGACGCCGCCGGCGTCCGGCCCCCTGGCGGTCAGGGTCTCGGTCATGGCGTTGACGAGCGGATACTCGTCCGTGAGGTCGCGGGTGTAGTCGACCCATCCGGTGATGCCACACATCATGTGCTCCGTTCTCGGTCGGTGGGCGTCTCAGCGGGTGTGCGCCGGGTCGTGCCACGGGCCTCTGCGCCAGCCCTCGACGTCGTAGTCGTCGAGGCACTCCTGCACCAGCGCTTCGTACCGGGCGAGGCTGCCCCGTCGCGTCGCCCACCTCAGCGCGTCGAGCCGGACCTGTTCGCCGTTGCCCGAGTAGTTGCGTTCGTACAGTTCGTGGCGGCCGCCGAATTCGGTGCCGATCGCGTCCCAGATCAGCTTGAGCAGCTTGATCCGGTCGGTGGCGGAGGTGTCCGCGCCGCGGTAGAAACGGTCGATCAGCGGCCGCAGTTCGGGGTGGCGGAGATCCCGGCCGCTGGAGGGCACCGCCAGGGGTGCGCCGCCCAGCGTGGTCTCGAACAGCTCATGGACCCGGTCCCACACCTGCGCGTTGTACATCCGCATGGCCGAGGCGTGCTCCAGGCGGGGCACGACGGTCCCGCCGCTGCCCGGCTCGGGGTCGTACGCCATCGCCGAGGTCAGCGCCCACACCATGTCCCGCATGGTGATGAGCTCGCCGACGGCGGCCTGTACGCCGCGGAACCCGTCGGTGCCGTTCGCCCGGGTGCCGCGGGCGAGCAGCCCGGCCATGAGTTCCAGCTTGACGCTCAGCCGGGTGCCGGACTGGAAGTTGTACAGGTTCGGGAAGCCCGACGTGGCGTAGAAGCCCGTCGCCCGTTCGATGTCCCGGTGGACGAGCACGTCCTCCCACGGGATCAGTGCCTCGTCGAGCAGCAGCACGCTGTCGTTCTCGTCGAAGCGGCTGCTCAGCGGTGCGTCGAAGGGGCCGCGGGCGGTCTGCGCGTACGGGGTGCGGCAGATCAGTTTCACCCCGGGGTTGTCCATCCGGACGAAGAAGACCAGGGCGAACGCCTCCGCCTTGCCCGGTGCGAGGGCGGCCGATCCGACCGGGGCGACGAAGCCGGCGTTGGTGAGGGCGGAGCCGGTCGCGAGCATCTTCGCCCCGCTGACCACCACTCCGGCGTCCGTCTCGCGCACGGCGTGCACGAACACGTCCGCCATGTCGTGGATCGCCCGTTTTCGGTCGATCGGGGGGTTGATGATGACGTGGTTGAGGTACAGCGCCCGGCTCGCGAACTCGCGGTACCAGGCGGTGGCGTTGGCGGCGTACGGTCCGTAGTAGTCGGCGTTGACGCCCAGGCCCGACATGAAGGACGCCTTGTACTCGGGGGTGCGTCCCAGGAAGCCGTAACTCATGCGCGCCCAGGTGGCGATCGCCTCCCGCGCCTCGACCAGTTCCGCCGCGGTCCGGCTCGGTTTGAAGAACTTGTGGGTACGGATGCCCGAGTCGTCGACGCCGGTGAGCACCTCGGCGGTCGCCGGGTCGTGCAGGGCGTCGTAGAGCCGGGACACCGACAGGGCGGAATTGCGGAAGGCGGGGTGCCGGGTGACGTCCTCGACCCGTTCGCCGTCCACGTACACCTGCCGGCCGTCGCGCAGGCTCTCCAGGTAGTCCGCGCCCGTCATGAGCGCACTGCCGGTCATGGGCGTGGTGCCGGTCATGGGCGTGGTGGCGCCGGTCGTGGGGGCGGTGGCGGTCATCGCACCAGCCCCGGGTTGTCCAACGGCGGGGTGCCGAGCACCTGTACCCGGCGCAGGTGCCGCGGTGCGCCACTGGTGAACGCGTTCCGGCCGTGCAGCAGCGTGTAGTTGTCGGCGATCACCAGATCGCCCGTCTGCCAGCTGTGGGCGTACAGGTGCGCGGGGTCGTACAGCGCCGCGCGCAGGCTCCGGTGCACCTCGGCGAGTGCGTCGTCCGGGAGCCCCGAGAACCGGAGATCGGGGTGGTTGACGAAGCCGCTGTCCTCGGCGGCGGTGGGTTCGTTGTAGCGGATGACCTGGGCGCCGTGGCCGGGGTGGGTGGCCACGAGCGGCGAGACGGTGACGCTGTCGTAGAACTCCATCGCGCGGTGGTAGGTACCGGTGACCGCCGACCACCGGGCGACCGTGGCCGGGTCGGCGTGTTCGAGCACGGCGGTGGTGTGGGAGAAGGTCGTCTCGCCGCCGTTGCCCGCGCCGGGTGCCCGTACGCACTGGAACACCTGGAACTCCGGCACCTGCTCGCGGTACATGCCGTCCCAGTGCATCGGCATATAGCTGTGGTCGAAGATATGGTCCGCGGGCCGTTCCTGCTCGACCAGTTCGAGCACCGTGCCGAACGGCCAGACGCTCAGCTCCCCCCAGCGCTCGCAGTAGGCGGACAGCTCCTGCGGACCGGCGAAGTTCTCGAAGCCGCGGAGCAGGACGAGACGGTGTTCCCGGACGAGCGAGCGCAGGGTTTCGACGGGGACGTCCCGGACGTGCGCGCCCGGCTCCGGCGCCCGTACCGCCGCCCCGAAGGGCGCGATCCGCGTGACGTCGAGCCGGCTGCCGGCGAGGTGATCGTGGTCATCGGTCATGGTGTTCTCCTGGGGTGGTGCGGGTGGGTTCGCCCGGTACGCGGACCTGGCCGGGCCGGCGACGGGCTCCGTCGGGCGCGGCCTCGGCGGCGAGACGTGTGAGGGTGTTCCTGCGCGGGGCCGGTGCCCCGGCTCACGGTGCGCGGGGGCGGGCCGGGCCTCGTCCGGCGGCGCCAGTACGTAGTGGCTGGGGCGCCCCGCCACGTGCACCGGTTCGGCTCCCGCCCGCTCGGCGTCGGCGCGCTTCATCAGCGTGAAACGTCCGCCGGATTCGACCGCGACGCTGTGCCAGGGCGTCAGCCAGGCGTCCGGGGTGTCCGCGAGCAGGATGCCGATCTTCTCCGTACCGCACGGCTGGGGGTGGATCGACAGCCGGACGGCGGCCGGGAAGAGCTGGGCCAGCAGATCGCCCCAGGCCCGGCTCCGCTGGATGACGCGGTAGGCGAGGCGGCGGCACTCGCGTTGCAGGGCGGACCGGGTGCCGGTGTAGTGCGGACCGGACAGGTCCTCCAGCATGAACCGGGTGATGCCCCGGTACATGGCGAGGGGCGCGCCGCCGGCCCGTACCTCCGCGCGCAGCTCCTCGATCTCCGGGGCGTGGCCGGTGGACAGCATCGTGCGCATGTCCGGGTGTCCGGCGCCCTGGTAGACCTTGTCGAGGGTGAACTGTTCGAGGTGGGTGGCGCCCATCCTGGTGATCATGTCGTCGAGGGCCCGCACATAGCCGGTGACGTTCTCGTCGCTCACCCCGAGCAGGTCGTTGAAGACCCGTCCGTCGGAGCAGATCAGGATGGCGGCTCCCGGCGGGTAGATCTCGCCGATCCGCTCGCACAGCGAGTTGAGGAAACGCAGCGCGAGTTCCTCGGCGAGGTCGGGCAGCGGGCCGAGCACCTTGGCCGGGTTCGGGGACTTCGTCGGGAACGCCGGCAGGACGAACTCGATGCGCCGGCCGCTCGCCATGGCGTCGCGCACCGTGTCCAGGTGGTGCCCGACGCATCGCGGGCAGACTTCCCCGGTGCACCCGCCCTCGCGCATTCTGCGCTGATGGGCCAGGACCTCCCGGAGCACTTCGACGGCGGCCAGTTCGGTATCGGGTACGGCGAGATCGGACACCGCGTCTCCTTTCGTTGACTGGGTCCCACCGTGGTCCGCGGGTGCATGGGAAACGCACAAAGAGTGCACAACTGCCCGGTCCCCGCGGTCGGCGGCGCGTCAGAAAGAGCCTCGGGAGGGGCCTCGGCAAGAGCCTCGGAAGGGGCGTCAGGAAGGGCGACCGGGCGGGGTGCCGGCCCGTGCGGCGGCGCCGGTCTCCCGCTCGGCGCGGTCGGCCCAGAACGGCATCCGCAGACTGCGGAAGCCGGCCAGTGCCTCGGCGAGATGGCGCCTGCCGCGGTCGGCGTCGCCCAGCGCGGTGTGAGCCCTGCCCAGCCAGTAGGAGGTGAAGGCCGCACCGCGGTGCTCCCCCAGCTCGGCGAAGATCTCCGCCGCCTCGCCGAGCGGGCCGAGCGCGTGCGAGGCCCGGCCGGGACCGAGAACGCTGTACAGCCGCCCCAGGGTCAGCAGCGCATACGCCTCGCCGGGGCGGTGCCGGACCGTCCGGTACAGGTTCAGGGCCCGCGGCAGGCGGCGGGCGGCCCGGCCGAGCCGGCCGTGGCCGATCTCGGCCACGGCCAGCATCTGGAGGACGTCGGCGAGCGCGAGCGGCCGGCCGAGTCGCTCCGCCGTCTCCAGGGCCGGTTCCAGGGTGGCGATGGCCTCGGCCGCGCGCCGCTGGCACAGCAGGGCGAAGCCGAGGCTGCGCAGGGCGAGGACCCGGCCGTGTACGTCACCGAGCCGGTCCATCACGACGGCGGCCGCGTCGGCGTCGTCGTGGGCGAGTCCGGCCATGCCCCGGTCGGCGATCGCGAAGCTCCGGTAGATCCGCAGCCGGGCGGCGTGATGTGCCTCGCCCAGCTCGTCCAGCTGGTCGATGGCCGTGGTGAAGCGGGTCAGCGCGTCGTCCACCCGGCCGCGTGCGGCCAGGGCCCTGGCCAGGGAGCCCTGGGCGACCGCGGCGGCGACGAGGTCGCCGTCGGCTCTGGCGCAGTCGAGTGCGGCGCGCGCCACCCGGTCCCACTCGTCCCACCAGTTGCGCAGGTGGCAGATGTCCTCCAGGGCGGCGGCGAGCTCGGCCGCGTGCGTGCCGTATCCGGACCCCGCGGCGAACTCGACCGCGGTGACCAGACTCGTCCGTTCGCCCTCCAGCCGGCCGACGAGATCGCCCGCGCGGTCGTCCGTACCGCCGCGGACGAGCTGGTCGCCCGCCGTCCGCACCCGGGAGAGCCAGCCGGTCAGGACCCGGGCGACCGCCGCCCGCCGCCATGGCCGGGGTTCCTCGGCCAGTGCGCGTTCCGTGGCGTAGACGTGCAGCAGGTCGTGCATCCGGTAGCGCGGCTGGCCCTGGTCGTCGACGCCGACGACCTGCACCAGGTTCGCGTCGAGCAGGACGTCGATCGTGTCGTCGGTGTCGCCGGAGTCCAGCAGGGCGGCCAGGGCCCAGCCCGGGAACTCCGGTGCGGGGAGCGTGCCGATGGCCCGGAAGGCGCGGGCGGCGTCGGGGGTCAGGCTGCGGTAGCTGGTGGCCACACAGGTGCGGACGGCGAGGTCGCCCACCGTGAGTTCCGCCAGCCGGCCCTGTTCGTCGGCGAGCCGGTCCGCGAGCCGCCCGACCCGCCAGTGCGGACGGCTCGCGAGTCTCGCGCCGATCACCCGCAGCGCCAACGGCAGACCGGCGCAGCCGGCCAGCACCCGCTCGGTCGCCTCCGGTTCCGCCGCGAGCCGCCGGCCGCCGGCGATGCGCCGCAGCAGGGCCTCCGATTCACCGGCATCGAACGGGGCGACGTCGATCAGGTGGGCGGCGGCCAGCCCGGCCAGCCGGGCCCGGCTGGTGACCAGGGCCGCGCACCCCGGGGTCCCGGGCAGCAGCGGGCGGATCTGGGCCTCGTCCTGGGCGTCGTCGAGCAGCACCACCACCTTGCGGCCGGACAGCAGCGAACGGAACAGCGCGGCGCGGTCCACCGTCGACTCGGGTATGGACGCGCCCGCGACGCCCAGCCCGAGCAGCAGGTCCGCGAGGACCGCGCCGGGCGCGCGCCGGGCGCCGCCCAGGTGCAGGAACAACTGGCCGTCGGGGAAGGACCTGCGCAGCAGGTGGGCGAGCCGGGTGGCCAGGGTGGTCTTGCCGACACCCGGGAGCCCGGTGAGGATCACGACCGGTACGGCGCAGGGCGATCCGGGCACGGGCGGCGGGGCGCCCGGCGCGGTGGCGGCCGGCCGGAGTAAGGCGGCGGCCCGGGTCAGCACCTCGTCCCGGCCGACGAAGTCCGCGGGATCCGAGGGGAGTTGGCTGACCGGCTGCCAGGTGCCCGCGGGCCGTTCGGGCGGCAGGGGGACGGGCTCGGGGACGGTGGCAGGTGCGGGGGCGGCGCCCAGCAGGGCCGGGTCCCCGCCCAGGACCGCGCGGTGCAACCGGCGGAGTTCGGCGCCCGGTTCGAGTCCCAGCTCGTCCCGGAGTGCGGTACGGGCGAGGGCATAGGACTGCAACGCGTCACCCGGGCGGTGGCAGCGGTACTGCGCGGTCATCAGCTTGCCCCAGAGCGACTCGCGCAGCGGGTACCGGGCCACCTGCTCCCGCAGCGGGCCCACCATCTCGCGGCTGTCGCCGAGTGCCAGACGCGCCTCGGCGTAGTCCTCGAACACCGCGAGCCGTGCCTCGTCGAGGCGGGCGACCTCGATGTGCAGGACGTCGTGGTGCGCCACCCCTTCGAAGGCGCCGCCGCGCCACAGGTCCAGCGCCGCCCGGAAATGGCCGGCCGCCGCCAGGTGTGCGCCCCCGTTCAGGGCGGACCGGCCGCGCTCGACCAGCTCCTCGAACCGGTGCAGGTCCACTTCGTCCGGCCGTGCCCGCAGTTGGTAGCCGCCGTGCCCCAGGCTCAACCGGTCGTCTCCCGCGGCCGGGTTGAGCACCCGGCGCAGCGCGGCGGCATAGCTGCGGACGTTGGCCTGGGCCGAGGCCGGCGGGGCCGCGCCCCAGACCGCGTCGCACAGCCGGTCCCCGGACACCGTGGTGTTGACGTTGAGCAGCAGTGCGGCGAGCAGCGTCCGCTGCTTCGGTCCGCCGAGCGCAAGGACCCGGCCGCCGGATACGGCCTCCAGGGGTCCCAGTACCTTGAACTCGACGCGCGGAAACTCCACCGCAGGTCCGCCTTTCTGTTGGCTGCGCGACGCAGGGCGTACGCGTTCTGATGGGCATGTTTTGAAAAACGACGAGCCCGAAAACCATACGGTCCATGCGGTGTGAGCTATTCCACTTGCAATGCCCCGACTTACTCGCGGTTCCTTGTGGATCCCCCCGATTGCGACATCCACGAGTTATCTGGACTTCCTTGAACACGACCACGGCGCAGCCGAGTTACACGCACCGCCCGGCCCGCCGACGAACATCCGCAATCCCCGCCCACCGCCCCGCGACAGGGGTCCACCAGCCGAGACGGCTTTGACCGCGCTCGGCGTGCGCAGCTACGTTCACCGGCATGTTTGCGCCGCCGCGGCTCCCTTGTCGGTCAATTGTCGGCCTTCTGTCGGCCGTCGGCCGATTCCGGGGCAGCTGCCTGACGCCTCATCAGTCGCAAGGCGCCGGATTCGTCACGGCATCCAGTTACGGCGGAGGCAGCGGCCATTGTCGGCGAGGGATATCGCGGTTGACGTCGGCCGAAGACGATCGAAGGCACCCCAAGAAAATCAACGGCAAGGGAAGCGATCCGACGTCAACCGTGCAGGGATCGGCATTCCATCTCCCCGCGAATAACTACCCGATGCCGAAACAAGCTCGCGCGGGAAGTCGTCGAAATCAGCTTTCCGCGGAGAAATCTTTGCCGACAGGCTTCCGCGTTCCGCCGTGCCGGACATGAGCGATCGTAGGGACGGACCGACGCTCCAGGACCTCGAAGCGGAGGCAGGACCTGGACGCCAGGGGCCTGCGCCCACTCGCGCACTCCGTACGCGTTCAACTGGTGGGTCCGCTGCGCACTTACGGTCCGTCGACGGCCACCCGGCTCGCCGCGCACCTGGGCATCACCTCCGGCACCGCGAGCCACCGCTTGCGGCGACTGGGCGCGGCGGGGGGCGTCAAGGAGGACACCGAGCGCGGGAACGCTGGTGGAGTTCGGCACACAAGCTGATCTCCTTCGACGACGCGGAACTGCCCACGCAGGAGCCCGAGGCCACGTTGGCCGATCGCGGCCGGCTACCCGCTCCGTACCCAGCGCGCGCTCGACGAGTTCCCGGCGATGCCCGCCGAGTGGCGCGACACCCTCCACCTCGGCAACTCGCTCCGCCCTGGACCCGTTCGGTGACCAGCACCGGTACCCGGCCGACGGTGTCGGCAACTTGCCCCCGCCACCCTCGCCCACCCGAGCGCGCCCATCCCGAGCTCACCCCGCCGCGCGCTCCACCGACCGCGCTTCCTGCCCCCTGCCCCCTGCTTCCCTGCCCCTCTGATCCCTCACAGCACTTGGGCACCATCCGTTGCCTGGAGCCACCACAGCCTCTACGTTGATCCGCGCCCGCATCCCGTTCCGCTCACCGCCTTGCGGTGGGCTCCAGGAGGATCACCCATGCTCAGACGCACCTCCATAGGCGCCTCGACACGCACTTCCGCACGCACCACCCCACGCCTCTCTCTCCGCACTTCCCTGCGCACCGCCGCGGCCGTCGGTCTGGCCGCCGTCGCCCTGACCGCCGCCGCGACCAGCACCGCCCAGGGCGCCACCCCGTCCCCCGTCCCGCAGGGTCAACCCACCCAGCAGGTCGAGTACTTCACCGGTCCGGACGGCCATCCCCGGCACACCACCGTCCCGGCCTCGAAGCCGCTCTCCCGGTCCGCCAAGGCCGCGACCGCCTCCGACGGCACGGTCACCCCGATCGTGCAGAACGGCCCCGTCGGCACCAAACTCGACGTCGTCTTCATCGGTGACGGCTACACCGCCGCCCAGCAGGCGACCTTCCACGCCGATGTCCGCGCCAAATGGGCCAAGATGACCGCCGTCGAGCCGTACGCCTCGTACACCGGCCTCTTCAACGTCTGGGCCGTCGATGCCGTCTCCCGGCAGTCCGGCGTCTCCGGTGACCCGGACCGGAACGCGGTTCGCGACACCGCCCTCGGCTCAGCCTTCTTCTGCGACGACATCGAGCGCCTGCTCTGCGTCGACACCGGCAAGGTCGAGTCGTACGCCGCCAAGGCCCCGGCCGCCGACCTCGTCGTGGTGCTCGCCAACTCCACCAAGTACGGCGGCGCGGGCTACAACGACATCTCCTCGCAGGTCGGTTACGACGGCATCGCCACCGCCTCCGCCCACAACGCCGATGCCGTACAGATCGCCATTCACGAAACCGGTCACTCGCTCGGCAAACTCGCCGACGAGTACGACTACGGCCAGCCCGGCACCTACTCCGGCCCCGAGCCCGGCTCGGCCAACATCACCACCTACTCCGCCGACCAGATGACCACCCGGAAGCAGAAGTGGTACCGCTGGATCGGCCAGCAGTCGCCGGACGGCGGCACGGTCGGCGCGTACGAGGGCGGCGGCTACTACCAGTACGGCCTCAACCGCCCCACCGAGAACTCGATCATGCGGACCCTCGGCCGCGAGTTCAACCTCCCCGGCCGTGAGGCGATGATCGCGGGCTTCTACCGCCACGCGAGCGTGCTGAGCAGCCCGGTCGCCACCGGCCGCGCGCTGTCCCGCGGAGACCGCATCCCGGTCACGCTGCCCGCCTCCGCGCAGGTCAAGTGGTACGTCGACGGTCGCGAGGCCACAGCCTGGCGCGGCAGGACGACGGTCGTACCGCGTTCCCTCGGCGTCCCCTCCGACGGCCGCACCCACACGGTCACGGCCAAGGCCGTCGACCGTACGGATGCGATCCGTGACCCGGCGCTGCGCAAACCGCTCTCCGCGTCGCTGAGCTGGCAGGTCACCCGCTAGGCACACCGTCGCGCCACCGCGCACCGGTGCGCGGGGTCTCGGTGCGCAGGATCTCGGTGCGCCGACCCGCGGTATCCCGAATGCCGCCCCGGTGCCGGGCGGGCCGGCTCCGTACGCCCGCCCGGCACCGGGGAGCAGCACACCGTTACCCGTACGCGGCCCGGCCCGCTGCCGCCGCCGCGCCCATGCACGACGGCGGTGCGTGGCGAGGAAGCCCTCCCCTGTACCGACCGCACCGAGGAGCCGCGGAGGGTCCTGTGCCCGGTGCACCGCGGCGTGCCGTGCGGGCCGACGGCCGGCACCGCTGCGGCTCCCGTCACCGGCGCTGCGGTGGTGGGAGCCGGCGAGCGGACAGTTCCCGCACATGGTGCGGCTTTCCTGAGCGGGTGTGGGCCACCCCCGTAGGCCCACTCTCGTGAGGTTAGGCCGCGGTGTGCGGCGGCCTATTGGAAGAATGCGCACGGGTCCGAGGCGGGTCGGGTGCTCACGCGTGTCAGCCACTCGACCGACGGAGCAGGAACTCCGTCGGTGTGCAGCCGGCCAGCGCCCGGAAGTCGCGGTTGAGGTGCGCCTGGTCGCTGTATCCGCACCTCCCCGCGGCCTCCGAGAAGGATCCGCCGCCGGACGCGGTGAGTATGCGCGCCGCACGCTTGAAGCGCAGGATCCGGGCCGCGGTCTTGGGCGGCAGACCGACCTGTTCGCCGAACCGCATCTCCAGGTAGCGTCGGCTACAGCCCAGTTCGTCGCTCAGTCCGGCGATCGTCAACCGCCCGGCGGACTCCGTGAGCCGCCGCCAGGCCCGTAGGACAGTGGCCGACGGCGCGTCCGTGCCCGCCAGCCACTGAGCGAGTGTCCGGTCCAGCAGCGCGAAGCGGGCAGGCCAGTGGGAGAGCTGGCACAGCTGCTCCACCAGACACCACGCCCGGCCGCCCAGTAAATCGGCCAGGCTCGTATACGTGTTGGCCAGCTCGCTCATCGCGACGCCGAACAGGGCATGGGCACCAGGTGGTGTCAGGCCGATCGCCACCCCGCTGGGAGAGCCGCCGTGCTCCACCAGAACGGGGCGGTCGTGCAGGCCGATGACGGGCAGCGACGGCATGCGCGATGCCCCGCCCTCCACCGTGACCAGGCGGGACGGCCGCGCGACGAAGTCCAGCACCAGCATGACCGCCACCTCCGGCAGTACGCGCTGTACGGCGGGCAGCCCCATCGTGGGCCCGAGACCGACATAGCCGTGCACATAGTCACGCAACCGCACATCGGGCAGTCCGGTCACCGTCCCGCCGTGCCCCGCGCCCGGATCGTCTCTCCGGCCCGTCCGCCGGCCTGCCACGGCAGCCGACACCCCGTAGACCCGAAGTCCCCCCGCGGGGCCGGCCCCGGCCTCCGCGCCGTCACGGCCGCCGACGGACCGGGCCGGATACCTCGTCACGGCAGGTTTGCCGCACTGTCGATGGCGGCCAGCCAGCCGGGGAATTCGTGCAGCAGCTGGTCGTACAGGACATCGTCGCTGACTCTGCGGGGGTCGCGTCCGGCGTGGAAGAAGCCCGCGTTGTCCACGACGCGCTTCGCCGGGACGGGCAGTTCGTCGAGCTTGTGGAGGAACGCGAACTCCCGCTCGTCAGGGTCGCCGAAGCCGACGAACTGCCAGAAGATCGGCAGCGTGGCCGCCTTGCAGAGATAGCGTTCCGCGGCGAACTTGCTGGTGGGTCCGCCGTCGGTCTGGAAGATGACCAGTGCCGGGGCGGACGAGCCGCTGGCGAGGTAGTGGTCGATGACCTCGTCCATGGCCCAGTGGTAGTTCGTGCGGCCCATGTGGCCGAGACCGCTGTGCAGTTCCTCGATGCGGCCCTGATAGTTGCCGAGGTCGAGCTCGGCGGTGCCGTCTATGTCGGTGGAGAAGAAGACGACCGGGACGGTGCCGTCGTCGTCGAGGTGCGCCGACAGGCCCAGAACCTGTTCGGCGAGGTGCTGGACGGTGCCGTCCTTGTAGTAGTTGCGCATCGAGCCGGAGCGGTCGAGTACCAGATAGACGGCCGCACGCACGCCCTGGAGGGAGCGCTTGCGCAGGCTGACGGCCGCACTCTTGTAGAGGCTGACCAGGCCGGGTGCCCTCTCCTGCACCTTGGTCAGGCTGATCGCGGGACTGGTCATCTGATGCCTCCTGGTACACCGGCGGGACGGCCGGCGCATGGCACCGGCAGCTGTACGGTCGGCCCCGGGACCGGCGCCCCGGCTGCCGCGGCTCGCCCGGCCGGTACGGCACCGGGCTCGCCACGTGGACCATTGTCCTGCGGGTGCCACGGACCACGTCCCCCGGTCCGGACAAGGATGCCGTCTTCCCCACATTCCGGATACAGCTGCGCCCGCGCCGTACGCCCGCGCCGTACCGGTCACGATGTGGCGCCCGGGGGCCGGGGGCCGGGAGCTGCCCGGCCGGGCGGTCAGCGGCGCGGGCGCAGTTGCCGGCATCACCTCGGCATCGCCGGTCGGCCGGACATCATCCGGTGCTGTTCAGCCTTCGCGCCCGCACCGTGGTTTTCGACATCGATGGCACGCTCTGTTTCGACGGACGGACGATCGACGAGGGAATTCTCGCGGCGATCGGCGAGTGCGAACGCGTCGGCCATCACCTGGTTTTCGCGTCCGCCCGACCTGTCCGAGACCTCCTGCCGGTACTCAACGGAGCCTTCGCCTCCGCCACGCTGATCGGCGGGAACGGGAGCCTCGTCTCGGTCGGCGGCCAGGTGCGGGCTCGGGCCGCATTCGATCCTGCCGGACTTCGCGCACTGATGGAGACGGTCGGGCGGTACGAGACGGCCTACCTCGCCGACGGCCCCTGGGACTACGCCTGCACCGGACCTGTCGATCACCCGGTCAGGAGCCGCGTCGATCAGGGCGACCTCGCGCACAGGGTGGACCTCGCCGCGCTCCCCGAGGTGGTGAAGTTCCTCGTCGTCGGCGCGTCGGACATGGCGGAACTCGCCGAGGCCGGCCGCAGGCTCGGGCTGACGGTCAACCACCACCTCGACGAGGCGATCATCGACTTCGCCCCGGGTTCGACGACGAAGTGGGAAGCCCTGACCTCGATGGGGATCCGCGAGTACGTCGCGTTCGGCAACGACATCAACGACTTCGATCTCCTGCGGAACGCGGAGCGAGCGGTGCGCGTCGGCACACACCCCGGTCTGGACGACGTCGCCCAGGTCACCGTCGCGGCCGACCCGGTGGCAGTCGCGGCCGAGATATCGCTGCTGGCCCAGGCGGCCGAGGTCGTCGTCTAAGGGCTGTCCCGTCATACCTGGTGGATCAGCGCGCGGCGTCGGATGCGGTGCATCGCAAGGCGGAGGAGCGTCCGCATACTGGGTGTATGTGGACGTTCCGACAACGCGGCGAGGTGCCGTAGCTGTCGTCGCGCGCCCGCCAGGTATGACGGGACAGCCCTTAGTGCTGTGACCGGGAAGGTTCACCGTGATCGGAAGGCGGCTCGGAGGACGAGCGCACGCGCAACGGCTGGTATTACTGGGGCATGCAGGAAGAGACGGCACGCTCCGCGATCGACACGTTCATCTCCGCGTTCAACGCCTCGGACGACAGCTATGTGACTGCCCTGCTCTCCCAGGCCCTGACCTCAGACGTGGTTTTCTGGGGGCCGTTGGGTCGCAGCGAAGGAATCGGGGCGGTCGAGCGGTTCGTGCTGGACATCCGACGCCACCCGGCGGGGACCGGCACGATGGTGCGCTGCTCAGCGGTGGACATGCCTGGCGAATGGGCCCGGTACCAGTGGGTCTTCACCACGCCTGATGGAGGCCCCCGCCTGGCGGGAACGGATGTCGTCCATCTGCGACGGAGCCTCATCGACCAGGTCATCGTCTTCGCGGGGGAGATCGAGCCGTTCTCCTCCTGAGTCATCCTTCTGTCGCTGTCCTTCTCCTGAACTTGCCCCGTCGGCGTTCGGGGGCTGCTGTTCGCGGTGGGTCAGGCCGCGGTGTTGAGGGGGCGTCCGCCCCAGCGAATGCCCTTTTCGCTGCGGGTGCGGGGCCATACGCATCCGGCTCCGCCCATCCCCCGACGGGCGCCGGGATCCTCGCCCCGCCTACCCCGCGACCGTCCCTGCCGCCGTCCCCACCCCGAGCGTGACTAGCACCGCGCCCGTCGCGGGCTCCAGGTTGCGGTGTACGCGGGGGCGCCGCAGCCGCCCCAGGAGTCGGCCGGCGCAGACGACGAGCAGCAGCCGGCCCGCCGCGATGACGGCATCGACCGCCCCGAGGAACAACGTCGCCCCCAGGACCGAGTACCCCTCGGACAGGAACTGCGGTACCAGCGCCACGAAGAAGATGCCGACCTTGTGGTTGAGCAGCAGCTCAACAGCCCCTGCTGGAAGGCGCGTACCAGCCCCAAGCGCGCGGCGGAGCGGTCCGGTGCCTCCGCCGCCGAGGGCGCTTCCCCGGACTCGGCGACCGCGCCCGATCACCGGTGGGCCCAGAGCACCTGCGCGCCCAGCAGTGCCGGACAGGCAGCACCGGCCAGCCGTACGACGGTGAACGCCGTAACCCGCCGCTGGAGTACCGCCACGAGCCCGAGCGCCGCGGCGACCGCCCAGGCGAGCGAGCCGATTCGCGCACCAGGAACGGTGGCCGTACGCCTGGCCGGCGCGCGGCCGAATTTCGGCCCGTCGGGATCGCGCCGGTCCCACCGGTCGGCGTGTGGCGTACCGAGCCGCTGTCAGGTCCCGCGCATCCCGCACGCAGGAGTTCCGGCTGATACGCGGCCCCGCCGCCACCGCCTGCCGGTATGTCGTGCCGTCATGGCGCAGGCCGCTCACCGGCCTCACCCGCCGGCTGCGGCAGCGCGGGCGCGGTTCGGTGGACGGGGTTAAAATTTTCAGGACGGTTCGGCGCCGTGATTACGCCGACCATGCCGGCCGTGATGACACCGACGGCGCCAAGACCCACTCGCCCGTGACGTGACAGTGGTCGTGAACAGCAGCCCCCGGGCAACCCTCAGATCCGGGCGGCAAGCGGAAGCAAGATTTGAGCCATTCATCCGCCACCTTGCCGAATGGTTAATTCCGCATCACGTAAAGGTCCTTTTGTCCACTTTTCCCTTGCACGAACAGGTCTCTCGCGGTACACATGTGCCTCCTGTGCTTTCTGTGGCGCACAGGTCTTACGGGGTTGTCGGGACAGTGGAGGCGGAGGTGGCGAAACACATTCATTCTCACGCACACATACCTCGAAAGCACCTGCGTAACCTGGCGAATCCCGCCGAGATACCGCTGAGATCCCCCGACGACCGGGAGTTACCCAAAAGAAAGGAAAGTGATGCCGAAATCTTCTTCGCCGGAAACACTGGCGGAAACACCGACGAAAACACTTCCGGTAACGCTGCCGGAAACACTGAACGTGCTCCGCTCACGGAGCGTGGTCCGAAATTACGCACCCGACCGGGTCGACGACTCGCTCATCGAGCAGCTGCTGGAATGCATGCTGGCCGCACCCACCGCGTCCAACAAACAGGCGTGGTCCTTCGTCGTGGTACGGGAACCTGCGGGCGTGCGGCTCCTGCGGGCATTCTCTCCGGGAATCATCGGAACGCCCGCATTCGTCGTGGTGGCATGTCTCGACAGGCGTCTCACGGACGGCCTCTCCGGCAACATTTCACAGAAGATCTACCAGACCTCAAAGCTCTGCGTGGCCATGGCGGTGGAGAATCTTCTCCTCTCCGCGCACGCGCTGGGACTGGGAGGCTGCCCCGTAAGCAGCTTCCGGGAAGAGGCGGTACGGCTCCTGCTCGATCTGCCGACCCCGATCGAACCGATCCTGATGGTCCCCATCGGCCGTCCCGCACAGAAGCTCACACCCTCCGAACGCCGCGACAAGAACGAGGTAATCAGCTATGAAATCTGGGGAAAAGACGCTGCCACAGGACCGGCTGCATGAGGAAATCGCCCTTCTTGCCGCCTATCTGCTGAGCAGCGGGCGGGGGCTCCTGGACGAGCCGGCGGACTACGGCGCCTATCGTTGTGCAGACGCCGCCCGCCGAACGCTGGGAATTCTGGAGCAGGCCGGGGCGAGCACCCCCCAGCTGGTGGGGATTCGCCACCGCCTGGACGAAGTGATGTTCTCACCGATGGGCGGCGATCTGCATCTCCCCGAAATCCTGGACGATCTCTGCCTACAGCTGGCCGGCGCCCTGAAGGAACTCAAAACCGCCTGAGCGGAAAGGAAGAAGATCCGTCATGCAGTCTTATCCGCTCTTAACCACGCCAGACAGCAAAATGTACGTCGAGCCGCTCAGCGACAGATGCCGGCACATCTGGCAGCGGGGCGAGCATGCCCTCATAGGCGTAAGCGCAGGAAATGGCTATTTCAACCAGGACCGCCTTACCGCCTTGATGGAGTGGGCGGAAAATTCTTTCGCCAAAATCGATGTCGTATACGTCGACACGCATATAGACTCGATGCTCATCGCGGACGGCCGTATCCCGGAAAGCGCCGTACGGTCGGTGAAAGCCACGCTCAAAGACGTACGGCGCAGAATCCGGCGGGCACTGGAGAGGCTGGGCCCCGAAGCCGCACGGTTTCGCGTCCGGGCCCTCTCCGAAGTCATGGAGTTGCCGATCTACCGAGCCGTGGAAAAGCGGACGGATCGGGCCATCAAAGAGGACGAGGAGTTCTCCTCGATCTGCGAAGCCATGGTGCATGAGATCGTCCAGCACCGGCCGGGCGGTGGCAGCGACGTCACTGCGGAACAAGTGGACGCGGGACTGAGTTACCTCAAGGCCGAAGCCCCGCTCTTCGTGGATTCTCCGAGCATCTTCGACGTCTCCACCTCGGTGCTCCTCTACCACACGAGAACTCCTGTCTCCCAACATCTCGCCCAGCAGACAACGGGGTTCTGCGCCGCACAGGGACAGGCTTACGTCGTCGTAAGACCCCCCTCATCGGTCGCCTCCGGCACATGAGACGGCGCCGCCGGCCGACCTGTTGCGCACAACCTCGGCCGGCAACTCCGCACGCGCGGCCCGACAGGCCGGGATGCTGGAAGCAAGCCGGGACGGCAGAAGCAGATGATGCAGACCGACCCGACACGTCCCGGTCGCTCACTATGCGACCGGGGGGAGCCCCCGACGGTGCGGGAATACGAATGCAGCGCCGCGCTCCGGCCACGGGCGGTCTGCGACTGCTACGGCGAACCCCTCCGCGCCCGTGCCCTCCGCATCGGCGGGGAGGCATGGCCGGCGGACGACTGACAACGCGACGACGCAGGCCGTCGAACCTCGGATGGTCCCAGAGCCCCGCCCGGCCTCCCGACTTCACGCGCTTTCCGGGCTGCACGCGGCCCGCTCGCGGCTTCAATCGGCCCGCTCGCGCCGCCACTTGTGCGCTCCGGAGCACAGCAGGGCACACGGGGACGGACGTACAAGGGCACCCCCGGCCCTGTATCAGGGTGCTCACCGCAGCGCGTCCCGCAATCCCATCGGAGCGCATCCCGTGGCCCTACGCCGAGCCCCCGGCGTGCCACCACCGCGCCCCCTCGATCCGTCCGGCGGAGCGCCACGCCCTCGGCCACCCGGTCACCCATACGTTCACCGCCACCCCGAACGACCCCGGGACCGTCCGGCGCGTCCGCGATGCGGGCGCACCGTCGGCTGTGCGGGCTCGCCGTTGGCGGTGCGGGCACCGTCGGCTGTACGGGCTCACCGTCGGCGACGGACGATCCCGAGCGGCTGCGGCACGACGACGGCCCGCGCGGACAGAGGTATTCCTGGCCGGCACGACAGACGGTGTCTGCGCTCCACGCGGAGTCGCCGTCGCCGGTACGGTCCCAGCCCGGGGCGTCAGGGATGGCTTCTCGCGGTCCGCTTCCGACGGGGAGTCGTCGCGGCGCGATGGAGCACCACGGAGTGGCCGCCGATCTCGTCGCGCTCGGGGCCTTGCCCGACTCGTCCGCAGGTTCCAGGCGGCCCTGCTGCAACACCACCATCCAGCGGTCGTACGCGGACACCGCCGTTCAGCGTCCTACCCGGACACCGCCACCCGAAGGAGGCGGGAGATCGGCCTGCCCGGCTGCCCTCCCGTGACCCTCGTGCCTGTTCAGTGAACGGAGAATCCGCCGTCGACGAAAATCGCCTGACCGGTGACGTAGGCGGAGGCACCGCTCGCCAGGAACACCGCCGCGCCCGCGAAGTCCTCTGCCAGCCCGTTGCGCCCGACCATCGTGCGTTCGGCCAGCGCCGCGACCTTCTCGGGGTCGGACGAGAGGCGCGCGTTGAGCGGCGTCATGACGAAACCCGGTACGAGGGTGTTGCAGGTGACGCCGTGCGGCGACCATGCCTCGGCCTGTGAACGGGCCAGCGACTCCAGCGCTCCCTTGGAGACGCCGTAGGCACCGCTCTGGACGAACGCCCGATGCGCCTGCTGGGAGGTGATGTGGATGATCCGCCCGAAGCCCCGTTCGGCCATGCCGGGACCGAACCGCTGCCCCAGCAGGTAGGGCGCCTTGAGGTTCACCGCCATCGTGGTGTCCCACACCTCCTCGCCCAGTTCGCCCATCGGCGGCCGCAGGTTGATTCCGGCGCAGTTGACGAGGATGTCGGGCTCGCCGAACGCGTCGGCCACTCCCTCGGCCGCCGCGCGCACGCCGTCGCGGGTGCCCAGGTCGGCGCTCACCCAGGCCGCCCGGCAGCCGTGGGCCGTCAGCTCTTCGACTGCGGCGGCGAGCTCCGCCTCCTTGCGTGCCACGATCACGACGCTCGCCCCCGCACGTGCGAGGGCCTCGGCGACAGCCCGGCCGATACCGGAACTGCCACCGGTCACCATGGCCACCCGGCCGTCCAGCGAGAACAATTCGGAGAGATATGTCTGCATGGTCATGACTGCACCCTAGACAGCACGTCCGCGACGCCGGACAGCGCGTCCACCGGGATGTCGCCGCGGCCGAAGCGGCGTCCTCACCCAACAGCGTCCGATCGAGGACATCCAGGCGGCATCCGGCATCCGGCATCCGGCATCCGGCATCCGGCATCCGGCATCCGGCATCCGGCATCCGGCGAGGATAGGACTCTGCCCACCGCCTGGCTGGGGCTTCATCGTCGACTCCGGCGGATCTGCGTGGTGAGGCGATGGGGTGCCGGAGCGTCTGGGGTCTCACCAGCGGCACGCACCCCGGCCTTCGCTCCGGGGCACCGGCCAGCCGGATGATGCCGCCGGTATCCCGTGTCCGTCGGCGCCCCCGACCGGTTGTGAAAGCGTGATCTCAACTCGACGTATGTACGCAGCGCTCGCCCTGACCATCGGCGCATCCGGCCTGGCGGCGCCGTCCGCCTCGGCCGCCCCCGCCGCCGCATCCACCCATCAGATCCCTTCAGTGTCCGTGCTCGGCGAACTCGACAGCCTCGGCGTCACCCCCGTCCCCGCGGCATACCGGGGCCAGCTGCCGACGGTCACCGGCCAGCTCATGGGCCTCCAGCATCTCCACGATGTGAGCGAGCTGCATCAACTGACGGACCTCGTGGCCCCGGTGACGGGCCTGCTGCCGACCCTGGCGTAACCCTGCCGCGCCGCCGACGGATTGTGTTACGTCGTCCGACGCCGGGGACCCGGGATACCACCGGTCCCCCGGCGCGGTGTCGGGGCCGGGGGCCTGCGCGGGCCGAGACCGGGGACCGGCTCGGGCCGGTGAAGAGTCAGAGGTAGGCCCTGAACCGGACCCAGCTGCCGCCCTCCCGGCCGGTAGCTACGACTGAGGCCATGGTGACAGCAACTGCGGGCCAGCCACGCCGGCCCCGGCCGACGAACCTCGGCCCCCAGCCTCCGGCCCCCGGCAACGGTCTCAACGGCCTCAGCGATCCCAACAACCTCGGCTCGACGTCCACCTCCACGCTCGCCTCCACCCCCACACCCATATCCACGCCCACGCCCACACTCACACCCGTGTCCGCTCCCTGCTGCGACAGTCGCCGCAGCGCGCGCTCCCGTACCGCCGGCCATCCCGGCAAAGAGGTCGGACTCACCGAGGATCGGGGCAGGACCGCCCGCCTGCGCTACAAAGGCCCGTCACGCCACGGCAGTGTGCTCGACTGGTCCAGCCCGCCCAGAGCCACTGAAGAGCCGTAAAGGCACCCCGCCTCATCGCCCTTACCCGCGCCGGGGACCTCTTCGAGCACAACCTCCTGACCAAACACGGGGAGTTCCGGGCGGCATGACCGTCTCCCGGGCAGAGCCCGCCGTGGCGTCCGCTCCGCCCGCCGGGGGGTCATGCCGTGCGCGGAAGCGGCGGCAGCGGCAAGGGAAGCCCCGGAAGGCCGTCGATGCTGGTCGCGATGTCCTCCTTCTTCTGGAAGTACCCGTCGAGCGACTCATCGGTCTCGCGCGCGAAGCGCGACGCGTGCAATGGCCGGTCTCCGTCATACGTCATGAACGGGACGGCGTACCCGCAGGTATCACGGATCTTCTCGGCGGTCACGACGATGATCGCGCGCAGGCCGTGCGTGGTCGGGTCGATGTCCGGGAAGTACCCCATCAACTCGGCCCAACGCGCATCGTCGCGGAAGACCGGCTCTCCGTGCCCATGCACGCGCACGATGTTGGGCGGACCGTCGAAGGCACACCACATCAGGGTGATGCGGCCGTTCTCGCGTAGATGGGCGATCGTCTCGGCATTGCTGCCGGCGAAATCGAGGTAGGCCACGGTGAGTTCGTCAAGCACGGCAAACGAGCCGTTCAGGCCCTTGGGCGAAAGGTTGACGGTGCCTTCTCCATCCAACGGCGCCGTCGCGGTGAAGAAGATGTGCTGCGCCTCGATGAAGGCACGCAGCCTGCCATCTATCCGCTCATAGCTCTTTCCCATAGGTCGATTATGGCGGGCGATCCTTCCACGCGGCAGGACGCGGGGATCGCGGATCGCGGGCCAATGAAATGGACCACCGCCGGCCGACATCACGATCGGCTGGACGGCGTGAACGGCGCGCCTCGCACCTGATCCAGAATCTTGACGATCACTCCGAGGGTTTCGCCGACGCGGCCTGGCTACGGAGCGCCGTGAACACCGCAGCCGGCGTCAGCGGCTGCGACCAGCGGTACTGCCCGACCGGGGCCGGTGGTCCGTGCGACCAGCTGCCCAGGGGAAGCGCGGAGCCGCAGCGCCCGGCTTCGGACCGACCCGACGCACCTTCCGGCACGGGCATGGTTTGACGCGATTTGGCATGGTCTCTTTTTCCCCCCGCTGCCGCACTCGTACGCGTCCTCTACCCTGGCGACGAAGACCGTACCGCCGAACGCCACGCCGATCGAGCGTCGACCGCCTGGAGCTTGAGCGACATGCGCGCCGCGAAACACCCCCGGCCGCTACAAGCGACGGACTTCGCGGCATGCGACACATAGCCACTCGCCAAAGAAGGAACGTGCGAGGCCCGGGACAACTGTCTTCTCGCCGCCATCCAACTGTGGCTGCGGGCCTACCTACGGGAATCGCTGTGCCGCTTACGGAAAACGCTGTGCCGCGTCTGGGAGTAGATCCAGTATCCCTCCGCACGGGTACTTCTGTCACCATTCCGCCGAATGATCTTCACTGCGAAATACGCCTCTACCGTTGTGACCCGACACGAAGTTCCCACCTGAACCCTGGAGTTGACAGTGGTTCACGACAGCATCACCGCCTTGGCGGCGGAACTGATCTGCATGGCTGCGGCAGACCAGCAGAACTCATACCGCGCGAACAGCGAAGACCCTGCCGAGCAGCTGGCATGGCGGCGGCTCACCGCCCGGCACGGCGACCGACTCAACGAGATCATGGAGGAGTACGGCTGGCCGACGGCAGAACTGGTCGGTGACGATGCCGCGCGCGGCGCATGGCTGATCGCGCAGCATGCCGACCGGCAGCTCGACATACAGCGGCGGGCGCTCCAGCTCATGGAACAGGCAGTGGCTACGGGCTCAGCCAGCCCCCGTGAGCTGGCTTTCCTGCGTGACCGGACGCTGGTGAACGACGGGCACAAGCAGGTCTACGGCACGCAGATCGCCGGCATCAAGGACGGTTCGCCTGTTCCGTGGCCCTGTGAACAGCCCGAGAACATGGAAAAGTTGCGGGCGGAGGTCGGAATTGAGTCCTTCGCCGAATACACCGCCAAGTACACCGACAAGATCTCAACCACCTGATCCGTCACCCTGAGCCGGGCGCGCCGGACCGCACCCAGAATCCCGGCCGCGCTTGGCAAGGCCCGCGGATCCCTGTCTCCCCGAACCGTCGGCTACGCACAACGCCGATCGCGCAGGCTGAACACCGGTGCCGCCCGGATCGAAGACCTGGGATCGCGCAGCATGGACAAGGAGCGGGATGACATGGAGAAGGAGCGGGATGAGCAGGTGGTGCGACCGAGCGCCCGGCGGGGCCGAATCTGGGCTCATTACCGGGACCGGTTCCAGCCTCGGGCGGAACACACTCGGGTGGCCGTCACACATGGCGATTGGGTGGCCCGCACGCATGCGACCGTGGGACCGACGCTCGGCAGGTCTCCAACGTTCGGGATTCTCCAGCGCTCCGGGGCTCTCCAATACTCAGGTGATCTACACCGCTCTGGCGGATCTCCAGTGCCGTCGTTCTCGTGACGTGCACGCCGGACCGGGTCCGCACCATCCGGCTGGATGCGGCCGACGCCGATTCAACGCGCATTTTTGATGCGTACTGCGGCGGCCGAAGCGGAGTAGGCCGTTGGCAGGATCGACGGTTTGAGGTGCGGCACCGCCTCGGCCCCAGTTCCGCCTGCGTCCCTTGCCCCTCCCCTCCTCCCCCAACCCCGCCTCCGCCGACGCCACCCCCACGCCCTGCATCTATGCCGACAGCGCAGATAGCCGTACGAGAGGGCGTGCCGCACGTCACCCGTCGCCGCCAGCAGTCTCTACGGCTCTGCCGCCTGGTGCGAGACAGCGACGCCTCACCGTGGAGCGCACCCTGTCCCTCCCGCACCGGCTTCCCGCGTCGTGCGCCCTGCGCCCCCTGCGCGTGATCCAACCGCTCCTGCCGCTCTGAGACACCCTTCTCTCCTACAGCAGGCACCAGCCGAGCGGATCGCGCCTCCTTTCACAGAGGACCGACTGCACCGAGGCTTGGACGGCATTTCCCAGCGTGCCGACGCACTGATCTCCGTGATCGACCTCGCCCGGCGAACCGTCCCCATCGACGCCGACCGACTCGATCCGGTGCCGCTGCCAGTGCCGGTGGCAGTGCCGGTACCGCTGCCAGTGCCGATGCCGGTGGCAGGCGGACCGGCCAGGGTGGTAATCGCTTCTCGGGATGCGCATCCCGAGGAGCGCCTCCGCACTGGCCTCGTCCAGTTCCTGTGGGCACGGCTCGCACGCCACCACACCCGCGGTGATCTCCGCCACTTCCCCCAGGCCGGCGGAACCTCCTCGGACCCGGTGCCGTCCCCTGTCCCGCCTGCCGCAAGGGCCGAAGAACGAGGATTGCCCAGGAGAAGGCAGACAACCCCGAGGAGCTGGAAGCGGGGCAATCGGGGCGCGGAGGTCCTTGGTATCCGGCGGGGTGAAAATGCCCCCGTTCGCCCCTCTCCCCTCGCATCTCGCATAGGTCCCAGGGACGTGTCAGCCAACGCTCACGGGACACGTTTTCGCAGGTCAGGCCATGTATCCCAAGGTGGTGCAGCGCCGTCATCCCGGCGACCCCGGCTGCACCGCTCGTCCGGTGGTTCCGGCGACCTGTCCCGGGCTTTACGTCAGGTGGAGCCTTGAGGTGGCTCAAGGCACCTGAGCACGTATGGCGGGAAACAGCATCGCGGCAGCTCAGACGCCGTGCGGTAGCCATTACCACAGGCCGGCGGGTCGCCGGGTCACCTGATCTCGATATGAGCCGCCGGTTCCCTGATGCGGGTCGAAGGCAGGCACTATAGGGGGTGTGACCCTCATCGATCATTTGCCGAAAGACGCCGACCCCGATGCCCTCTTCGAAGCCTTTTCGAGCTGGGCCGAGCAGCAGGGCATCACGCTCTACCCTGCCCAGGAGGAGGCGCTGATCGAGGTGGTCTCGGGGGCGAACGTCATCCTGTCCACGCCCACCGGCTCCGGTAAGAGCCTGGTGGCGGCCGGTGCCCACTTCACCGCCCTCGCCAATGACCAGGTCACCTTCTACACCGCGCCCATCAAGGCGCTGGTGTCGGAGAAGTTCTTCGATCTGTGCAAGCTGTTCGGCACCGAGAACGTCGGGATGCTCACCGGTGACGCGTCCGTCAATGCCGATGCCCCGGTCATCTGCTGTACGGCCGAGGTGCTCGCCTCGATAGCGCTGCGCGACGGCAAGCACGCCGACATCGGCCAGGTCGTGATGGACGAGTTCCATTTCTACGCCGAGCCGGACCGCGGCTGGGCGTGGCAGATTCCGTTGCTGGAACTGCCGCAGGCCCAGTTCATCCTGATGTCGGCGACGCTCGGCGACATGTCGCGGTTCGAGGGGGATCTGACCCGGCGCACCGGGAAACCGACCTCGGTCGTGCGCTCCGTGACCCGGCCCGTACCACTGTCGTACGAGTACCGCACGACACCGATGACGGAGACGCTCACCGAACTGCTGGAGACCCACCAGTCGCCGGTCTACATCGTGCACTTCACGCAGGCCGCCGCCGTGGAACGGGCGCAGGCGCTGATGAGCATCAATATGTGCACGCGTGCCGAGAAGGACGAGATCGCGCAGCTCATCGGGAACTTCCGGTTCACCACCAAGTTCGGCCGCAACCTCTCGCGTTACGTCCGCCACGGCATCGGCGTGCACCACGCAGGCATGCTGCCGAAGTACCGCCGGCTCGTCGAAAAGCTGGCGCAGGCGGGCCTGCTGAAGGTCATCTGCGGTACGGACACCCTCGGCGTGGGCGTCAACGTCCCGATCCGTACGGTGCTGTTCACCGCGCTGACGAAGTACGACGGGACCCGGGTGCGGACACTGCGGGCGCGGGAGTTCCATCAGATCGCGGGGCGCGCGGGGCGGGCCGGCTTCGACACCGCGGGGTTCGTCGTCGCGCAGGCCCCCGAGCATGTGGTGGAGAACGAGAAGGCGCTGGCCAAGGCGGGCGACGATCCCAAGAAGCGCCGGAAGGTCGTGCGCAAGAAGGCGCCGGAGGGCTTCGTCAACTGGGGTGAGAACACCTTCGAGAAGCTCATCGCCTCCGATCCCGAGCCGCTGACCTCGCGTTTCCGGGTCACGCACGCGATGCTGCTCTCGGTGATCGCCCGGCCGGGCAATGCCTTCGAGGCGATGCGCCGTCTGCTGGAGGACAATCACGAGCCGCGTAAGAACCAGCTCAGGCACATCCGGCGGGCGATCGCGATCTACCGTTCGCTGCTGGACGGCGGGATCGTGGAGCGCCTGGCGGAGCCGGACGCGGAGGGGCGGATCGTCCGGCTGACCGTCGATCTCCAGCAGGACTTCGCGCTCAACCAGCCGCTGTCCACCTTCGCGCTGGCCGCGTTCGACCTGCTCGACCCCGAGTCGCCGTCCTACGCCCTGGACATGGTCTCGGTCGTGGAATCCACGCTGGACGATCCGCGGCAGATCCTGGCCGCGCAGCAGAACAAGGCCCGGGGCGAGGCGATCGCCCAGATGAAGGCCGACGGCGTCGAGTACGAGGACCGCATGGAGCGGCTCATGGACGTCGAGTACCCCAAGCCGCTGGAGGAGCTGCTCTTCCACGCGTACAACCTGTACCGCAAGAATCACCCGTGGGTCGGCGACCATCCGCTGTCGCCGAAGTCGGTCATCCGCGACATGTACGAACGCGCCATGACCTTCACGGAGTTCACGTCCTTCTACGAGCTGGCGCGTACCGAGGGCATCGTGCTGCGCTACCTGGCGAGTGCGTTCAAGGCGCTCGATCACACCGTGCCGGACGATCTGAAGTCCGAGGACTTCCAGGACATCGTCGCCTGGCTGGGCGAGATGGTGCGGCAGGTCGACTCCAGTCTGCTGGACGAGTGGGAGCAGCTCGCCAACCCGGCGGAGGAGACGGCCGAGGAGGCCGCCGAACGCGCCGATCAGGTCCGGCCGGTCACGGCCAACGCCCGCGCGTTCCGTGTGCTGGTGCGCAATGCGATGTTCCGGCGGGTGGAGCTGGCGGCGCTGGACAAGGTCGAGGAGCTCGGCGAGATGGACGCCGAGTCCGGCTGGGACGCGGATGCCTGGGGCGACGCGATGGACGCCTACTGGGACGAGTACGACGAGCTGGGCACCGGTCCGGACGCGCGCGGCCCGAAGCTGCTGCTGATCGAGGAGGATGCCGAGCACGGTCTGTGGAAGGTACGGCAGACGTTCGCCGATCCGAATGGCGATCACGACTGGGGCATCTCCGCCGAGGTGGATCTTGCCGCCTCCGACGAGGAGGGGCGCGCGGTGGTGCGCGTCACCGATGTGGGTCAGCTGTGAGGGAACGGCTTCGTCCGAGGCCGTCGACGGATGTGACGGAGGTCCGCCGGGCATGACCAATCCTGTCGAGAGGCTGGTCGATCTGCTGGATCTGGAGCAGATCGAGGTGAACATCTTCCGTGGTCGCAGTCCGCAGGAGTCCCTCCAGCGGGTCTTCGGCGGACAGGTCGCGGGCCAGGCGCTGGTGGCCGCCGGCCGGACCACGGAGCGGGACCGCCCGGTCCACTCGCTGCACGCGTACTTCCTGCGGCCGGGGCGGCCCGGCGTGCCGATCGTGTACCAGGTCGAGCGGGTCCGCGACGGGCGGTCCTTCACCACCCGCCGGGTCGTCGCCGTCCAGCAGGGACGCACGATCTTCAATCTGACCGCCTCCTTTCACAAGCCGGAACCCGGCTTCACTCATCAGTTGCCGATGCGCCGGGCGGTGCCCGGCCCGGAGGAGCTGCCGACGATCGCGGAGGAGCTCCGTGAGCACCTGGGCGAACTGCCCGAGACGCTGGAGCGGATGGCGCGCCGGCAGCCGTTCGACATCCGCTATGCCGACCGGCTGCGCTGGACGCCGGACGAGATCGAGGGTGCGGAGCCGCGCAGTGCGGTGTGGATGCGTGCGGTCGGGCCGTTGGGCGACGATCCTCTCGTGCACACCTGCGCGCTGACCTACGCCAGCGATATGACACTGCTGGACGCCGTCCGGATCCCGGTCGAGCCGCTCTGGGGGCGGCGTGGGTTCGACATGGCCTCTCTGGATCATGCGATGTGGTTCCACCGTCCGTTCCGCGCGGACGAGTGGTTCCTCTACGACCAGGAGTCGCCGATCGCCATCGGCGGCCGGGGTCTGGCCCGCGGAGGGATTTACGACCGGGAGGGCAAGCTGCTGGTCTCCGTTGTCCAGGAGGGGCTTTTCCGTCCGCGCGACAGCTCGGTCACCGAGCCGTAAGTCCCGGTCCGGGACGGGCTGTTCGCGAAGCCCGGGGGCCGGCGGCGGACCGCGGTCGCTTGCCGCGGACGCGCCGGGGCGTCTCGGCGGGCGGTGGCGAGTGTCCGGGAGAGATTGACCCGGTACCACAACACTTCGTCGAACTCCTCGGCCGTCAGCACGCGGTCGAAGGATTCCCGGGCGGCGGCCGTCGCCGTGATCACAGAGGCGAAGGGCGGCCGGAGCTCGCGGAGCAGGGATCGCTCCCGTGGGTCGTCGACGACCGAGGCCAGTTCCTCCGGGGGCAGCACGGCGGCGATCACGGCCGCCGACTCCCAGCGGTCCTGGGCCTGTCCCATGAGCTGGGCGACACGGCGGCCGCGCCACTGCCGGCCCCGCCAGTCCTGGCCCCCGGCGAGCATGACGCGCATCGCGGCGGGGATGCTGCCCCGCATCAGTCCTGGTTCGCGGTCGGCGAAGGCGGCGATCTCGGTCGCGAGATAGAGCCAGACCACGGCGCCGTAGCGGTTCGGATAGAACCTGACGGGGCCGAGGCAGCCGGCCCGGGTCAGCCGCAGGAACCGGCCGGGGCCGATGCCCATCAGCTCGGCGGCCTCCGTCGTGCCGACGGTGCGGACCCGTTCGCGGAGCGCGTCGGGGAAGCCCGGCTCGGCCCGCAGGCGGTCGATCTCTTCCGCGGGGACCCGGCGCCGGCCGGGCGGCCCGGCGGGGATCGTACGCACTTCTCCGAGTTGGGTGGCGAGTTCGAACTCGCCGGTCCTCAGCTCCAGTTCGCGGGCGGCCTGCCCCATTGTGAGCGTCTGCCGTCCGTCGCACATCACTGTCATGTCGCTTCCCCCACAGCTCGGTCGATCACTGACAGTGATGACACTACCGGCGGGCTGTGACGGTGCGTCAACCCTCACCTCAAGCCTGTGGATAACTCTCCGACTGCCGGGTCGCGACGCCCAGATGCTCCCCGACACGATTGACCAGCAGTGTCATTTCGTAGGCGATCTGCCCCATGTCCGGGTCGGCGCCGGCCAGCACGCACAGGCAGCTGCCGTCGCCCGCCGCCGTCACGAAGAGCACTCCGTCGTCGAACTCGATCATCGTCTGCCGCACCCGCCCGGCTTTGAAGTGCAGCCCGGACCCCTTCGCGAGGCTGTGCAGCCCCGAGGCGACCGCCGCCAGATGTTCGGCGTCCTCCCGCTCCAGCCCCTGGCTCGCGCCGGTCACCAGCCCGTCGTTGGAGAGCACCAACGCGTGCCGCACCTTTTCCATCCGCTTGGTCAGGTCGTTCAGCAGCCAGTCGAGTGCGCTGCTCAGTGCCATGCCGCTTCCTCCCCGTGTCCCCGTCCGCACACCTGGCCGGGCGGCCGTCGGCAGTCCGTCCGCGACTGCCGTGCCAGCCTGTCCCACCTCCGCCGTCTCGGCAAGCGGCCCCGCGCCCCGGCGTGCCACGCCCCGCTCGATCGCGCCGGATGGAGAGGATGTCGCCATGGCACGAAAAATGACCAAGGACGAGTGGCAGAAATTCCTTTCCGAGGGCACCCGGACCGCGAAACTGGCGACCGTACGGGCCGACGGCAGCCCGCACATCGCACCGGTGTGGTTCCTCATGGACGGCGATGAGCTGGTGTTCAACACCGGCAAGGACACGGTCAAGGGGCGCAACCTCGCCCGTGACGGCAGAGTGGCGCTGTGTGTCGACGACGAGCGGCCGCCCTTCGCCTTCGTGGTCGTGGAGGGGTCGGTGGAGATCAGTGAGGAACTCGCCGATGTCCGGCACTGGGCGGCTCGGATCGCGGCCCGTTACATGGGCGAGGACCGCGCGGAGGAGTACGGCGAGCGCAACGGCGTTCCGGGAGAGCTGTTGGTGCGGGTCCGTATCGGCAAGGCCGTCGCCGTCACACGCCTCGCGGACTGACGGACCCGGCACGATGCGCGGGACGTCGCCCGGGTATCCGACCGTCCGGGTATCCGGCTGAGCGTGGCCGCCGGGCGGACTGCCCGTCCCGTCTTTCCACCGGGTGCGGCAGCCGGGCGGGGCGCCTCCGCCCGGCGCGTTCACCCCGCCTGACCAGCTCGTACTTGCCAGGGTCACGGTCCGCGGCGTCATGAGGCAGGGGCGGGGTGCCCCGGGAGACGTCCCCAGGGCACAGGCGTGTCGCCCGCTCCGTAAGGCCGTTGCTGCGCATGGCAGTTGACGGACAGCGGGGACCGGACGCGGCGTGCGTGAGGCAGTCCGGCGCCGGGCGCGCAGGCTGGAAGCCGCCAGGTGCCGATGTGGGGATCAGGGGCGTCCGATGGGCCGTCCTCAGGTCGTCCCCGGCAGGAGAAGCGGCCCTGTCCCGGCGCGCCGGAGCGGTGGCCCGAGGGTCTCCGCCGGTCGGTGATGCGGCCGAAATCGATCGCTGGTGTGGCGGTGGGCTTGCGGTCCGCGCTCCGGTGCCGTCCTCCTGTGCGGCCCGCGTTCTCGTCTGGCATGTCCGGGGCGTGGCTGGGGCTGGGGCTGGGGAAGGTTGCGGTGTCCCGGGCCGGTTCCGGTGACGCCGGCGGCGAACCGGCTTCGCGTGACGGAACGCGTTCGCCACCCGCGCGCTCCGCTCCGTTCGCCGTACCCGCCTCACCGCCCGACATCGGCCCGGCATCCGTGCGGGATCATGGGCTCATGAGGCGGCAGCAGTCCCGGCGGTGGCACGGCGTACGGGCCGCTGCGCAGACCTCGGCGGGTGCCGCCGGAAGCCACCGCGTCGCCCCCCCGCACCGGCATCGGAGCGGCGCCGCACCCCGAGTGGGCCGACCGGGGTGTGCTCGCTCGCCGTCGCCACCGGCGTCGGGTTCCGGCTGATCACCGCTACCAACCCCGTCCCACCCTGGCCACGGGGCTCTGTTCACCGACGACGCCACGCACGGCACGCGGGCACCATGAATCTCGGCCTCGCGGCGGCCCCGCCCGTCACAGGGGTCCCGCATGCCGTCACCGCCCACCTGGCCGACCGATCCGCCCCCGGAGGAACCCGATGACCGACCACCACGCCGACCGGCCGCACGACGTCCGCACGTTCTTCGCCGCGCGGGCCGCCGACTGGGACGCCCGGTTCCCCGACGACGGCCCCGCCTATGCCGCGGGCGTCGCGGAACTGGAGCTGCGCGCGGGTGACCGGGTGCTGGACGCCGGCTGCGGCACCGGGCGGGCGCTGCCCGCGCTGCGGGACGCCGTGGGACCGCACGGGACAGTGCTGGGCGCGGATCTCACGCCCGAGATGCTGGCGGCTGCCGTACGGGGCGAGCGCGACCGGGACGCGCGGCTGCTGCTCGCGGATGTGACCCGGCTGCCGCTGCGGGACGCCGTTGTGGACGCCGTCTTCGCGGCCGGGCTCCTCTCCCATCTGCCGGATTCGGCGGGCGGGCTCGGCGAACTGGCCAGGGTCGTACGGCCCGGCGGCCGGCTGGCGCTCTTCCATCCCGTGGGGCGGGCGGCCCTCGCCGCGCGCAAGGGCCGCCCGCTCACCCCCGGCGACCTCCGGGCGGAGCCGAATCTGCGGCCCCTGCTGGCTGCCACCGGGTGGGACCTGATCCGGTACGTGGACGAGGACGCCCGCTATCTGGCGCTGGCACTCCGCCAGGGGTGAGGACTCCGCGGCAGTTGCACCCTCCTCAGGGTGCCGCCGGGCCTTCGGGGTGCGGGGCCGGGCAGCCGCCCGTGCGGCGAGCGGTGGGAAAGGTCCCGAGACCGGCGACGCGGAATCCGTTCGGATAGCCCTTGATCTCGGGGTTCTGGCGGGCGTAGTGCGGACTGCGGCGGGGCGGGAGCAGCCGCACGGCCTTGGCGCGTAATTTCAGGGCGGTGTGTACCGCCGCCCGGACCGCCGGTCGGGGCCGTTCGTATCGGAAGGCGTCCAGCAGTGCGTCGTCCAGGAGGGCCATGCTCGCACCGCGCACCACGGGGGCGAGCGGGCCGTACCAGCTCGCCATCAGGTCCAAGGTGGCGTCCGCGACCCGCCGGGCGCCCTCGTCCCGGCCGAAGTGCGCGCGCTCGTAGTCGTCCAGGTGGCGTTCGAAGTCCTGGTAAGTCTGCGGGAGTCCGGTGATGCCCATATGGCGGCCGAGGGTGCGGTAGTAGGCGGCGATGGCGTGTAGTTCGTGCTCGGTCAGCTGCCGCCAGCCGTAGTCGCCGATCCAGCGTTTGGGCACCACGACGAACGTGCACAGGACGTACCGCATGTCGTCGTTGCTGATGTCATAGCCGCGGTGCATCTGGTTGATACGGCGGATCGCGGTACGGCCGTCGGCTCCGTCGAAGCCGTGCTCCACCACGGCGTCCAGCAGGAGGGCGGTGTCGTCGTAGCGCTTCTGCGTACGGCCCGTCAGCTCCGCGGTCTCGGCCAGCAGCCGGCCGATGCTCGGTACGGCATAGGTGCGGTAGAGCGCCAGTTCCAGGGCTCTGGTGAAGTCCCAGGGGAACTCGTGCGTCGCGATGATGCGGTAGATCCGCAGGAAGTCACGCTCGGGATCGAGTCGTCGGATCTCTCTCAACCAGTCGTAACGCCGCACCGGAAACCATCCCTTCGATAGCCGAAGTTCCCACTTTATGGGCTCCGGGCACACGTGAACGGCGAAGCCGGACGGCGGCCGGGGCAGGGTGGCCGGATTCATGCGGGATACCGCCGGGGTGCCGTGCGGCGCCAGGGGGCCGGCGGCGAGGGTGGGACCGACGGGCGCGCGGACAGCGATGATCGCGGCCAGCGCGGGAGCATCAGCGGTCGCCCCGGGAGGTGGCCCGCGAGTTGCTCGGCCGGCCGCGTGAGAGGTGCGGCCGGTGGGCGGGCGTGCCCGGGCCGGTGACAAGCTCCGGCCGGGCCCATTAGGGTGCGCCGACGTACTCCGGACGGATCGGCTGGGGAGGCCCCCGTGTCCAGGACCGAGAGCGCCGGCAGCGACGAGTTGTTCGTGCTGACGGCGGTGCTGCTGACCCCCGCGCAGTTCCCCAGCGTGCTCGGCGACGACTACGCCGAGGCGTGTGCGGGTCTCGGCCTCGATCCCCGCGATGCGGGCTACGGGCTGGTCCTCGGCCAGGACGGTGGCGGCGCGCGCTGGACGGTGGCGACCGACGACGTGCCGCTGGTAGCCTGCGCTGTCGCGGCGTGGGACTGCGGGATGGCGTACGACCTCTCGCCCGGGGCGGGCAGCATCGTCGCCGCGCTGCCGGGGTGGCCGCTGGCCCTCGCCGTATCGGCGCCGGGGGTTCCGCAGCCGCACGACCCAGAACCGCGGGAGGGGGATCCGGCCCCGCTCGTCCCGCCGGATGCCGGGCGGTGGGGACCGGCCCAACGGCGGCTCGGCGCGGACGAGATCGCGCTGCGGTGGGCGGTGTGGCGCGAGCAGGTGGCTGCCGAGGTCACCTTCGTCGCTCCGGGCGCCCACCCGCACCACGGGGTGCGGCAGGTGCTGCACGAGGCGCGCGGCTACCTGGCGCAGCCACCGCCGCCCGGTCGGGTGCGGTCGTCGTTCGCGGCGGGTGAGGCCCGCACACTTCGGGTCGACGGGCCGGGCTGGAGCATGGTCGCCCGCACCGACGACATCGCGTTCGTGCTGCTGGACGAGGAGCCCGGCGAGGTGCATCCGGTGGGCCGCGGGCCCGAACTCCCGGCCCTGCTGGCGTCGTTGGACGCGCTGGCGGCACGTCCCGCCTGACCTCCGCGGCGGGCGGCGGCTGCCGGGAACGGCCGTTGTCAGACCCGTGTGCTGCACTGGTCCGGACGCATGAGGAGGACACGCGGGGAGGCGTTCATGCAGACGACCGGCACGGGACGAGGAGGGCCGACGGCTTCGGCACGGGCACCGGCGGCCCCGTCATGGGCCTTACGGGGGCTCCGCCGGGGAACGGTCGGCTCACGGACTCCCCGGGCCGGCGCGGATATCGGTGGCCGGGCACATCGCCGCGGTCCGGGAGGTGTGGGGCGGGGCCATGGTGCGTGGTGGCGCGGCGGCGCAGCATGGGGCGCCGCGGTCGCCTCGGCCCGCCGGTGCCGCCGTTCTCCGCCGTCCCGCCTCTGGAGGCTCCTCATGCGCCCGCCGATCGGCCGTTCGCGACGCTCCGCCGCGCTGTGCGGTGCCGTCCTGCTCGCCCTGACCTCGGTGGGGCCGGCGCGCGCCGCGTCCGGTGCCGCCCGCTCCTGCGCGGGGCCCTCGCCGAGCTCCGGCGCCGCCGTCTCCGCCCTGCGCGTGCCGGGGTCGGAGCGGCAGCAGGCGGTCTGTCTGCCCGATCTGACCACCACCGCGCTGGCCGGTACGGAGTACACGGACACCGCCGACCAAGCCGGTCTCGCGGCGGCCGGCACCCACAGACCCAGCGGTGTGCCCGGCGTCCAGATCGACGGCTACTTCCCCGACGACTCCACCTTCAACACCACACACGGCTGGCGGCACGACGCCCAGTTCGTGATCCGGCTCCCGGAACACTGGAACGGCGGGCTCGTCGTCACGGGCGCGCCCGGCACCCGCAAGCAGTACGCCACCGACGTCCTGATATCCGACCGGGTGCTGGCGGCGGGCTATGCGTACGCCGCGACCGACAAGGGCAACAACGGCCCGGACTTCTACCGCGACGGGCGGCGGCCCGGTGATGCCATCGCCGAGTGGAACCGCCGTACGACGGAGCTGACCCGCGCCGCGCAGCAGACGGTGGCCGGTTTCTACGGCCGCGCCCCGCACCGTACGTACATGACCGGGATCTCCAACGGCGGATATCTGACGCGCTGGCAGTTGGAGAACCACCCGGAGCTGTACGACGGCGGTGTGGACTGGGAGGGCACGCTGTGGACGGCGAACGGGCCGAACCCGCTGACGTCACTGCCGACGGCCGTGGCGTACGGGCAGGGGAAGGCCGGGGTGCGGGAGATGGTGGCGGCCGGGTTCGCGGCCGGTTCGTGGTTTCTCTGGCCGTACCACCAGGCCGCCTACTGGGGCGTGACGCAGAAGACCTACCGGGCGGCGCTGGATCCGGACTATGACCCCATCTGCCCGGGGACTTCGGCGGGTTCGACGCCCGGCGAGATTCTGGCGCCCTGTGCGTCGGACGCCGCGTACGATTTCGCCGCCCGACCCGCGGCCGTGCGGCAGGCGGTCGAGCGGATCGCGCTGACCGGACGGATCGGGCGGCCGCTGATCACGTTGCACGGCGATCTGGACACGCTGCTGCCGATCGCGACGGACTCCGACGTCTACGCCCGGATGGTCGCCGACCAGCAGCGTTCCGGGCTGCACCGCTACTACACCGTGCAGGGCGGTACCCATGTCGACGGCCTCTACGACAGCTATCCGGGCCTGCTCCGGCCGATCCTGCCCTGCTACCGGTCGGCGTTCACCGCGCTGACCGACTGGGTGGAGCGGGCCGTCCTCCCGCCCGCGGACCACACGATCCGCAGACCGGTGGTCGGGGATGTCGTCAACACCTGCCGCGTCGGCGGCTGATCGATCGCGTCGGGGCCGCGTCCCACCGTTCCGCCGCGCCTGGTTCGGTTCCGGTCGTCAGCGGCAGGGCCGTCGGCTCCGTGGGGGCCGCCGTACCGGATTCAGGTCCTGGCCGTCTCCCGCGATGAGTGTTCCCGGCGAGCAGTGCTCCTGGCGGTCTTCGGCAGGTGTGCCCCCGGTCGGGCCCTCCGCCAGGAGGAGTGGTGCCGCCCTGACCGTCTGCCAGGAGGAACGAGCGGTGGGCGCTCCCGGCCGGGACGGTCAGGTCCGGCGGCCGCGCCGTCGCGCCCCCGTGCTCAGGTCTCGGGCCGGTCGGCTCAGGCCCTGGGCCGGGCCCGTCCGGCTTCATGAGCCGGTGTTCGGGGCCGTACGGAACTGCGGTCCCTGCCCGGCTTCGGCCGGCCCCCGGGCCCCCGGAGCGGTGCGGGGGCCCCGCGGCTCAGCGGCCGATCTCCTTGCGGCCGGCCCGGCGCAGCCGACGCCGCTGGGAGGGGTCGAGTGCCAGATACGCGACGGCCGGAACTCCGACCATGACCAGTACGGCCGCCCAGAACGGCAGCAGCCACAGCAGGATCACTCCCACCGCAACGCCGCCGATCGCGACCTTCGCCTGTGTGGACATCCTTCACGCCCCTTCCGCGGCGCATGCCGCGCTCCGTGCATCCCTGTGAACGCCGTATCCCATTGAACGCCGTTTTCGCGCCGCAGGTTCCATCGAGGGCCGGAGCGTCGTGTACTCTCGGGCGCTCCAAGGGCCAGTAGTCAAATTTGAGGAGTTCTCCGCCCAGTGACTTTTCTTCCCGCAGTCACGCCCGCGCACCTCTCCGCGCTCGCCCGCTGTGCAGCGGTTTTCCTTCCGTCGGACCCACCACGGGCCGGCCGGGTCGCGTTCTGGCGCCCGGACGGCGAACCCCTGGCAGGCACCACGGCCGGGGACGGACCGACGGTGGACACCCTGCCGGTGACGGACGGGATTCCTGTCGTGCTGCCGGATGCGGACGGCGGGGTCTCGGTATGCGCCGTCCCGGCCGTGATCCTGCCCGTCAGTGCCGCGGTGCCCGTCCTCACCCGCGCGCGGGCCGCCCGTGGCGCCGATCCGGCCGCCGCGTTCTGGGGCGCCGCGGCCGTGCTGGCGCTCCAGCTCGCCGCCCGGGGCCGGCTGCTGCCCGGTCTGAGCGCCGCCGACCACGACGCCTGGCGGCTGGGTCCGCTGGACCCGGCCGATGTCGAGCGGCTGCGTGACCTCGCGGCCGCGATGCCGCCGTACGCGCACGCCACCCCGCTCCCGGACACCGACCCGGTGCTGCTGCCCGAGCCGGAGCGCCACGTACGGGCCTTCCTCGACGCGGTGGCCGACGGGCTGCCGCGCTCCCCCGCCGCGGCGCTGGCCACCGGGGCACCCGCCTTCGCGGCGCCCGCCCCGCAGCGCATCCCCGAGCAGCGCGCCTGGGCCGCGGACGTCGCCGCCGGGCATGACGCGGGCGTACGGATCTCACTGCGGGTGGAGGTGCACGGCACGGTCGGGCCGGACGAACCGGACGTACCGCCGGGAGGAAACAGCACGCGGGAGCGGCACACGCAGGCGGGAGCGGAGACCCGGGCCGGAGCAGGAAGCCGGGCCGGTGGAGAGGAGACCCGGGCCGGACGAGGGAGCCAGGAGGAACAGCCGTCGCGGGAAGGGCAGCCGTACGACGGGCCCCCGGATGCGGACGCCGCCCGGATCGGTTTCACCGCCGTCCTCCAGCTGCACAGCCTCACCGACCCGACGCTGGTCGCGGACGCCGCCGAGGTGTGGGCCGGAACGTCCGCCGCGGGGCAGGCGTTCGGACCGCGGGCGCGGATGGACACCCTGCGCACGCTGCGCCGCGCGGCCGACGCCTGGGCGCCGCTCACCCCGCTGCTGTCCGCGGCGGTGCCCGGCGCACTCGATCTCGCCGACGAGGAGATAGCCGAACTGCTCGGGCCGGCCGCCCGTGCGCTGGCCGCCGCCGGAGTGCGCGTCCACTGGCCCAGGGGGCTGGCGCGCACGCTGACCACCCGGGCCGTGGTGGGAACGCCCGACCCGGTGGACGGACCGGAGTCCGGACTGCCCGCACTGCTCTCCGCGGACGCGCTGCTCTCCTTCAGCTGGCGGTTCGCGGTGGGTGACCAAGAGCTCGACAAGGCGGAGCTGGACCGGCTCGCCGAGGCCGGCCGCCCGTTGGTGCGGCTGCGCGACCGGTGGGTGCTGATCGACCCGGAGGAGCTGCGCGCCGCACGCAACCGCCAGGACCGTAAGATCACGCCGCTCGACGCGCTCGGCGCGGCGCTCACCGGGACGGCCGAGACCGACGACGGCCGGTGTGTCGAGGTGCGGGCCGCCGGCTGGGCGGCGCGGCTGCGCGACCGGCTCGCCGACCCGGAGCGGAGCGGTGCCGACCCCGTCCGGCAGCCCGCCCAACTCGCCGCGACGCTCCGCGACTACCAGCTGCGCGGGCTCGGCTGGCTGCACCGGATGACCTCGCTCGGGCTCGGCGGCTGTCTCGCCGACGATATGGGTCTCGGCAAGACCATCACCCTCATCTCCCTGCACCTGCACCGTCAGAGCGATCCCGACTCGGCGGGCCCCACGCTCGTCGTCTGCCCCACTTCCCTCATGGGCAACTGGCAGCGCGAGATCGAGAGGTTCGCGCCGGGCACGCCGGTACGCCGCTTCCACGCCGGGCGGCGCAGCCTGTCGGAGCTGGCCGACGGCGAGTTCGTGCTCACCACCTACGGCACCATGCGGCTGGACGCCGGGAAGCTGGCCGGAGCCGGCTGGGGGCTGGTCGTCGCCGACGAGGCGCAGCACATCAAGAATCCGTTCTCCGCCACCGCCAGGGCGCTGCGCACCCTCCCCGCCAAGGCGCGGGTGGCGCTGACCGGCACTCCGGTGGAGAACAACCTGTCGGAGCTGTGGGCGATCCTGGACTGGACGACACCCGGTCTGCTGGGGCCGCTCGGCCGGTTCCGTACCCGCTACGCGCAGGCCGTCGAAGGCGGTGCGGCGGCGTCCGCCGAGGCGGCCGCGGCGGCCGAGCGGCTCGCCCGGCTGGTGCGGCCGTTCCTGCTGCGCCGCCGTAAGTCCGATCCGGGGATCGCGCCCGAGCTGCCGCCGAAGACGGAGACCGACCATGCGGTGGCGCTGACCAGGGAGCAGGCCGGGCTGTACGAGGCCGTGGTGCGCGAGGGGCTCGACGAGATCGCCGGGACGGACGGGTTCGCGCGCCGCGGTCTGGTGGTCAAGCTGCTCACCTCGCTCAAGCAGATCTGCAACCACCCGGCGCAGTACGGGAGGGAGACCGGCCCGGACGGAGCCGGACGGGAGGGGAACGGGCCGGCGTTCGCCGGTCGTTCGGGGAAGGTCGAGCTGCTGGACGAACTGCTCGACACCATCCTCGCCGAGGGCGCGAGCGTGCTGGTGTTCACGCAGTACGTGCGGATGGCGCGGCTGCTGGAGGGGCATCTGGCGGCGCGCGGGGTGCCCACCCTGTTTCTGCACGGCGGTACGCCGGTGGCCCGCCGCGAGGAGTTGGTGCGGCGCTTCCAGGAGGGCGCGGTCCCGGTGTTCCTGCTGTCGCTGAAGGCGGCCGGTACGGGTCTGAACCTCACCCGGGCCGCGCATGTCGTGCACTTCGACCGCTGGTGGAATCCGGCCGTCGAGGCGCAGGCCACCGACCGCGCGTACCGCATCGGACAGACCCGGCCGGTGCAGGTCCACCGGCTGATCACGGAGGGCACGATCGAGGACCGCATCGCGGAGATGCTCTCCCGTAAACAGCGGTTGGCGGATGCGGTGCTCGGTTCCGGCGAGGCCGCGCCGGCCGAACTCACCGACGCCGAGCTGGCGGACCTGGTCGCACTGCGAGGGAGCGAGCGATGACCATACCGGACACGAGGAACGCGCCCGACGGGCGGGAACGCACCTTCGCCGCGCTGCCGGCCGCCCGGAGCGGCCCCTTCGCCCGGAGCTGGTGGGGACAGGCGTGGCTCAAGGCGCTGGAGGACACCGCGCTGGACGGTGCGCAGCTGCGGCTGGGCCGTCGGCACGCCCGCGCCGGTGCGGTCGGCGCGGTGTCGGTGCGCCCCGGCCGGATCACCGCGATCGTCCAGGATCCGGACCACACCCGGCACCGCGCCGATGTGCTGCTCCAGCAGTTGAGCGCGGCGGAGTGGGACCGTCTGCTGGACCTGGTCGCGGACCGGGCCGGGCACATCGCGGCGCTGCTGGACCGCGATATGCCGCCGCATCTGGTCGAGGACGCGGCCGCCGCCGGTATCGGCCTCCTGCCGTCCATCGGCGACATGGAGTCGGAATGCGGCTGCGAGGCATGGGACCACTGCGCGCATTCCGCCGCACTCTGCTACCAGTTGGCGCGACTGCTGGACCAGGATCCGTTCGTGCTGCTGCTGTTGCGCGGGCGCGGGGAGCAGGAGCTGCTGGACGATCTCCAGGCGCGCAGCGCCGCCCGTGCCGGGACGCCGGCCGGCGGGGACCCGGGGCCGGCGGCACCGGCGGCGGGCGTACCGGCCGTCGAGGCGTACGCGGCGCGCGACATCCTGCCGCCGCTGCCCGCGCCGCCACCGCCGGTCGAGGCGCCGGGCGCCGCACCGGCTCTCGGCGGCGGCACCCCGCCCGCGCCCGGAGTGGAGGTGGCCGCCCTGGAGTTCCTCATCCAGGACACGGCGGCACGCGCCCGGCTGCTGCTGGCGGACGCACTCGCCACCTGGCACGCGGACACGCCGCCGGCACCCGCCCTGACGCCCGCGCAGGACGCGGTCCGGCTGGCAAGCACCGGGCCCGGGGCGGCCGTCGCGGAGCGGCTGGCGGCCGGTTCGGGGCGCGATGCGCGGGGGCTGGCGCTGGCCGTACGGGCCTGGGAGCTGGGCGGTTCGGCCGGGCTCGCCGTCCTGGAGGAGGAGTGGACGCCGGATCCGGCCACACTGGCGCGCGCGACCGGCCGGCTGGCCGCCGCCTGGGAGGAGGGCGAGCCCCGGCCGCGGCTGCGTGCCACCCGCAACCGCTGGACGGTGGCCGGCGGCGACGTCCAGCTGCGGTACGGCCCGGACGGGCGCTGGTGGCCCTACCGCAAGGAACGCGGCCGGTGGGCACCCGCGGGCCCGCCGACGGACGATCCGGCGGGCGCCCTCGCGGGACTGTCGGCGGAGGACTGACACCGGGCGGGACCGCGGAACGCCGGGGCCGGGCGGGAGCGTTCCGGCGGGCGGCGGCCAAGGGGCAGGCCACGCGGAGGTGACGGAGCGGATCGCGGGCCTTCACCGGCCGGTACCGCGGAGTTCATGTCCTCCGGGCATCCCCGTGCCGTGCCCGTTGGAGCGGCCGGGGAGGCGGGCCGGTACGGGGGAGCGACGGGCCCGGTACGAGGGGCGTGTTCCGGAGCGGTACGGGGGGCTGGACGGCCACCGGTGTCCGGTACAGCGGCGGACACCCCGGCCCGCCCGCCCCGGCCAATCCTGCCCATCCTGCTGCGCCCCGCGCCCGATCATGATTCGCTGATCGGATCCCCCACGGCCAGGCCACCGCCCGCAGCGAGGAGGACCAGTGTCCGGCACTTCGTCCCACGCACCGCACCATCCGCCGTACGGGCCGCCGGCCCGGACCGCCCCCGGCGCGGCCGGCTCACCCCGCCGACCGGAGCTCCCGCCGTACTACGAGGACCGTTCCCCGGGCCGCGGGGCGCTGCCGCCGCGTGCCTGGTACGCCAGATCGGACGCCGCCCGGCTCCCGTTACACGGCAGTTGGCGCTTCCGGCTCTCGGTGACCGCCACCGCCGAGGACGACTCCTTCGCCCGGCCGGATTTCGACGACTCCCGGTGGCAGGACCTGTGGGTGCCCGGCCACTGGGTGCTCAAGGGTCACGGCGCGCCCGCGTACACCGACACCGCCTATCCCTTCCCGGTCGACCCGCCGCGGGTGCCGGACGAGAATCCGACCGGCGACCACCGCCACCGCTTCGACCTGCCGGAGGGCTGGGGCGAGGGACCCGCGGTGCTGCATTTCGGCGGCGTGGAGTCCTGCGCCCGGGTCTGGCTCAACGGGCAGGAGCTGGGGCATTTCAAGGGCAGCCGGCTGCCCCACGAGTTCGCGGTCGGGCATCTGCTGCGGCCGTGCGGCAATGTGCTGGCGGTCCGCGTGCACCAGTGGTCGTCGGGCAGCTATCTGGAGGACCAGGACCAGTGGTGGCTGCCCGGCATCTTCCGGAGCGTCTCGGTCCACCGCCGTCCCGAGGGCTCGGTCACCGACCACTTCGTGCACGCCGGGTTCGACCACACGACGGGCCTGGGCACCCTGCGCGTGGACTGCGCACCGGCCGGCCGGGTCACCGTCCCGGCGCTCGGCCTCGATCTGGCGACGGGCGAGAGCGCGAGTGTCCCGGTGCTCCCGTGGACGGCGGAGACACCCCGGCTCTACGACGCCGAACTGGCCACCCCCGGCGAGCGGATACCGCTGCGGATCGGGTTCCGTACCGTCCGCGTCGAGGACGGCCTGCTGAAGGTCAACGGCCGGCGGATCCTGCTGCGCGGTGTCAACCGCCATGAGTTCCACCCGCGTGACGGGCGCACGGTCGGCCGGGAGGTGATGCGCCGCGATCTGCTGCTGATGAAGCGCCACAACATCAACGCGGTCCGCACCAGCCACTATCCGCCGCACCCCGCCTTCCTGGACCTCTGCGACGAGCTGGGCCTGTGGGTGGTCGACGAATGCGATCTGGAGACCCACGGTTTCGGACAGCAGGACTGGCGGGGCAATCCGGTGGACGACGCGCGCTGGGAGCCCGCGCTGCTGGACCGCGCCCGCCGGATGGTCGAGCGGGACAAGAACCACCCCGCCATCGTGCTGTGGTCGCTGGGCAACGAGTGCGGCACCGGCCGCGGGCTGTCCGCGATGGCCGCCTGGATACGCGAGCGCGACCCGTCCCGCCCGCTGCACTACGAGGGCGACCGCAGCTGCGCCGATACGGATGTCTACTCCCGGATGTACGCCGACCACGCCGAGGTCGCGCGGATCGGGCGGCGCGCCGAGGACCCGCTCCCCGACCCGGAGCTGGACGCCCGCCGCCGCCGGCTCCCGTTCCTGCTGTGCGAGTACGCGCATGCGATGGGCAACGGTCCCGGCGGGCTGAGTGAGTACCAGCGGCTGTTCGAGACGTACGAGCGCTGCCAGGGCGGTTTCGTCTGGGAGTGGATCGACCACGGGCTGCGGCAGCGGACACCGGACGGTGAGGTGTACCACGCCTACGGCGGCGACTTCGGCGAGGAGCTGCACGACGGCAACTTCGTCTGCGACGGGCTGGTCTTCCCCGACCGGACGCCGTCACCGGGGCTGGCCGAGTTCAAGAAGGTCGTCGAACCGGTGCGGATCGACGGGGACGGGGTGGCGGGCACGGTCCGGATCACCAATCTCCACGACTTCGCGGATCTGGGCCATCTGGCGTTCCGCTGGGCGTACGAGGTGGCGGGCGAGGTGCGCGGGACGGGTCCGCTGGCGGTGCCGGCGCTGGCGCCCGGTGAGTCGGCCGAACTGCGGCTGCCCGCCCCACCCGCGCCGCCGGGTGAGGCGGAGGCGCTGTGGACGGTCCGGGCGGTGCTGGCCGAGGACACCGCGTGGGCGGGCGCGGGGCACGAGGTCGCCTGGGGCCAGTTGCCGGCCGCCGCCCGCCCGGTCCGTACTCCCCCGGCCGCCACCGCCGCCCCGCGCCGCGGCGAGGGCAATGTGATCCTGCTGGGCCCGGGGACGTTCGACGCCACCACGGGAACGCTCGGCTATCTGGACGGCGTGCTGCTGCGCGGCCCCCGGCTGGATGTCTGGCGGGCGCCGACCGACAACGACGAGGCCACGCCCCGGCAGCCGGGACGGTCGCCGGCCGCCGAGTGGCGGCGGCTCGGGCTGCACCGGATGCGGCACCGCGTCGACGCCGTCGAGACGCTCGCGGACGCGCTGGTCGTGCGGACCCGCGTCGCGGCGGCCGGGGCGGAGCCGGCGCTGCGTACGGTCTACCGCTGGACGGCCCGGCGGGAGTTGCTGCGGCTGGAGGTGTCCGTCGAGCCGGAGGGCGACTGGCCCGCTCCGCTGCCGCGGCTGGGGGTGCGGATGGCGGTGTGCGGCAGCGTCGGGCACGCGGAGTGGTTCGGCGGCGGGCCGGGTGAGGGCTATCCGGACACCCTGGCCGCGGCGCGGGTGGGCCGCTGGTCGATGCCGGTGGACGCGATGCAGACGCCGTACGTCCGGCCGCAGGAGAACGGTGCGCGGCCCGGTGTGCGCTGGGCGCAGCTGTCCCGTACGGACGGTTCGGGCATCCGGATCGAGGGCGATCCGGACTTCTATCTCACCGCGCGCCGCTGGCCGGTCGAGGAGCTGGACGCGGCCCGGCACACCACGGATCTCTCGCCCGGTCAGCTGGTGTGGCTGCATCTCGACCATGCGCAGCACGGCATCGGCAGCCAGTCGTGCGGACCGGGTGTACTGCCGCGGTACCGGCTGGAGGTGGCGCCGGCCCGGTTCGCCTTCACCTTCTCCTCGTTGCGATGAATGTCACGTTTCTTTGTGACATGCCACCCGACGGCAGCCCGGTCTGGACCAATGACAGGATGGAGTTGATTGCCCGCCGATCTCCGGATCCCCCCACTATCGACCGAGAGGCCCGTCCTGCCATGGCGCTCGCCTTCCTGAACCGCCTTCGTGACCGTACGCCGCACACTGCCCAGGCGCCCCTCCCCCGTGGCGCCGGGGCGCTGGATCTGGCGGTCCACGATCCCGTCGGGCTGCCGATGGCCGGGGCCGAGGTCTCGGTCCGGAACGCCGGCGGCCAGGAGGTGATGCGCGGCCGGACCGATCCGAACGGGCGGCTGACCGCCACGTTGGCTCCGGCCGGGTACCACCTCGTGATCACCTGTGACGGGTTCCGCCCCGAGCGGTTCGACGTCGAGGTCGTGGCGGGCGAGCGGACGGCGCCGCGGCCGGTCGCGCTGGACCTGGCGCCCGCGCCGCAGCTGCCCGCTCCCGGCCGGTGGCGGCTCGACCCCGACCACAGCTCCATCCGTTTCACCGCCCGGCACATCGGGCTGGCCGAGATCCACGGCCGGTTCAACCGTTTCGAGGGCGGGCTGTGGATCGGCGAGCAGATGAGCGACTCCCGGGTCGAGGTGACCATCGACGCGGCCAGCATCGATTCGGGTGTGCAGCTGCGCGACGACCATCTGCGCTCCGCCGAGTTCCTGGACGTGGCCCGGTTCCCCACGCTCCAGTTCACCGGTGAGCGGTTCGTGCACAAGGGCGGCGGCCGCTGGACCGTACCGGGCGTCCTGCATCTGCACGGGGTCAGTCGCAATGTGCAGCTGGACACCCGCTATCTGGGCATCGGTACGGGCATGGGGGGCGAGACCCGCACCGCGTGCACGGCCGTCGCCGAACTGCACCGCGAGGACTTCACCCTGGACTGGCGCAAGATGCTGGCCAGGGGCATCGCGGCGATCGGCGCTACGATCCGGATCGAGCTGGACATCCAGGCCGTCCAGCAGGACTAGGACCGGCGGGAAGAACCCGCCGCAGGAAGAGGTGCCGCCCGTGGCCAGTGTCTCCCCGTCGCTCGCCGATGCCCTGGCCGCGGGACCGGTCGTCCTCGACGGCGGGCTGTCCAACCAGCTGGAGTCCGCCGGGCACGATCTGAGCGACACCCTGTGGTCGGCCCGGCTGCTCGCCGAGGACCCGGAGGCCGTCGTCCTGGCGCATCTGGCGTACTACGAGGCCGGGGCGCAGGTCGCGATCACCGCGAGCTACCAGGCGACGTTCGAGGGGTTCGCGCGGCGCGGCATCGGTGCCGAAGAGGCCGCGGCGCTGCTCGGCCGCAGTGTGGAGCTGGCGCGCGAGGCGGCCCGGCGGGCACGGGCCGGCGGGGTGGCCGCGCCGCTGTACGTCGCCGCGTCGGCCGGACCCTACGGCGCGATGCTGGCGGACGGCTCCGAATACCGCGGCCGCTACGGGCTGTCGGTGGCGGAACTGGCGCGGTTCCACCGTCCGCGGCTGGCCGTGCTGGCCGCCGCGCGGCCCGATGTGCTGGCGCTGGAGACGGTGCCCGACACCGACGAGGCCCGTGCGCTGCTGCGCGCCGTGCGCGGACTGGAGGTACCGGCCTACCTCTCCTACAGCATCGCGGGTGACCGCACCCGGGCCGGGCAGCCGCTGACGGAGGCGTTCGCGCTGGCCGCGGAGGCCAAGGAGGTGATCGCGGTCGGCGTGAACTGCTGTACGCCGCGGGACGCGGACCGGGCGGTCCCGCTCGCCGCGCGGATCACCGGCAAACCGGTGGTGGTCTACCCCAACAGCGGGGAGAGCTGGGACGCCGGGGCGCGGGCGTGGTGCGGCAGTCCGGAGTTCAGCGCCGACCGGGTCGCCGCCTGGGCGGCGGCGGGTGCCCGGCTGATCGGCGGCTGCTGCCGGGTGGGCCCGGCCGCCATCGCCGGGCTGGCGGCCGGTCTCGGGCGCTGACGCACCGCCGGGGCCGGGTCGGCCCCGGCGACGGCGGGCTCAGGAGAGCGGTTTGGTGAGCTTCTTGGTGCCGGTGCGATTGCCCGTCAGACTGCAACTGACCGTTTTGATGCCGATCTTGTAGCCGCTCATGTTGGGGAACTGGACGTAGGTGCCCTCGGCGGTCCCGGCGGGCTGCCGGACCGCCTTGCTCTGGAGGTCGTTCTTGCAGAGCGCCGACGCCTTCTCCTTGATGGCGTCCTCGCTCGTGAGGCCGGCGTCCAGCCGGTGGGTGGAGACGACCTCGGCGTCGTGTGCGCCGTTGCAGGAGGCCGCGTCGTTGTTGCCGCCACCGCCCGCCGGGAGGTTGTAGCAGTCACCCGGCTTCAGCTGGAAGAACGGGATCTTGCCGTTGGTGGGCGACGGCATCATGCTCTCGATGTCGGTGCTCGCCGTCGGCGTCGCGGGCGGTGTGGTGGGGCCGGTGGGCGTGGCGGAGCCCGTCGCGGACGGTGTGGCACTGGTGCCGGTTTCCACGGGCGCCGCCTGGTTCTTGCCGTTGTCGCCGCCGCTGTTGGACATCACCACGAAGACGACGACGGCGGCCACCGCTATCACGCCACCGCCGATGATGGCGGCGATCGTCTTGCCGTTGCCGCCACCGCCGCCGCCGGCGGGCGGGCCGGGCGGCGGCCAGCCGCCGACGGGTCCTCCCGGGCCGCCGGGGCCGTAGCCGCCCGCGGGCGGGCCGAAGCCGCCGGGGGGCTGGTTGCCGGCGGGGGGACCGTAGCCGCCCGGACCGTAACCGCCCTGGCCCTGGCCGGGGCCGAAGCCGCCGGCCGGCGGACCGAAGCCACCCGGGTTGCCGTTGGGCGGCTGGTTCGGCGGCGAGGACGGAGGCGGAGGAAAAATCATGGCACAAATGATCGCTTCTTTACGGAGCTTTGGGTGCCACGGTGACCAACCTGGAACAATCCCGGACCGAAATATCCGACCGGCGGGCACGGTTGATCACAGTCGGTATACCGCCTTGCACACCGTCATACGGCCCGGAGGAATTCCTTGTTCATCGACGTTCATCGACGTTCATCGACCTTCCCCTGGACGAGCTGCGCGCCTACCGTCCGCCGCGTCCCGAGCCGGCCGGATTCGACGCCTTCTGGCAGCGCACCCTCGACGAGGCGCGCGGCCACGACCTCGACGCCCGCTTCACCGAGACCGATGCCGGGCTCACCCTGCTGCGCACCTACGACGTGGAGTTCTCCGGCTTCGGCGGGCACCGCATCCGCGGCTGGTTCCTGGTCCCGCGGGCGGCCGCCGGACCGCTGCCGTGCGTGGTGCAGTACATAGGCTACGGCGGTGGCCGGCTCACCCCGCACGACTGGCTGCTGTGGCCCACCGCCGGATACGCGACGCTGGTCATGGACACCCGCGGGCAGAGCGGTCCCGACCGGCCCGGTGACACCCCCGATCCGGTCGGCGCGCCCCATCCCGGGGTGCCCGGAAAAATGACCCAGGGGCTGCTCGACCCGGACGACCACTACTACCGGCGGCTGTTCACCGACGGCGTGCGCGCCGTGGAGGCGGCCCGCGGACATGCCGCGGTGGACGCCGACCGCACAGTGGTCGCGGGCGGCAGCCAGGGCGGCGCGACCGCGCTCGCGGTGGCGGGCCTGGCGCCCGGCCTGGCGGGCGCCCTGCTCGATGTGCCGTTCCTGTCGCACATCCGGCGCGCGCTCGACATCACCGACGCGGACCCGTACGGCGAGCTCACGCGCTACTTCGCGGGCGAGCGCACCCGGATCGACACCGCCCTGGACACCCTGGACCACTTCGACGGTCTGAACTTCGCGGCCCGCGCAAGCGCCCCGGCGCTCTTTGGCGTGGCACTGCGGGACGCGGTCGTGCCGCCGTCCACCGTCTTCGCCGCGCACCACCACTACGCGGGCGAGAAGGAGCTGCTGGTGTGGCGGTTCAACGGCCATGAGGGGGGCGGCGGGGAGCAGCGGGTGGCCGAGCTGCGGTTCCTGCGCGAGCTGTTCGGCTGACCGTCCGCCATTACCCCAAGGCCGCCCGCGCCGCCCCTCACCTCGCGCCCAGCAGATGGTCCAGGGCGAGCTGGTCCAGTTGCTCGAAGGCCATACCGCGGGCGGCCGCCGCCCCGGCGTCGAAGGTCTCGTAGGCGGTGCGGTCGGCGAGCAGCCCGGCGAGGCCGTCCTCGGCGGTGGGGCGGGCCAGTTCGTCCAGGCGCGCGGCGCGCAGCGCGTCCTGGACGGCCGGGTCGGCCCGGAAGGCCGCCGCGCGCTCCTTGAGCACGAGGTAGTTGCGCATACAGCCGGCCGCCGAGGCCCAGACCCCGTCCAGGTCCTCGGTGCGCGGCGGTTTGAAGTCGAAATGCCGCGGCCCGCCGTACCCGGCCGTCTCCAGCAGGTCCACCAGCCAGAACGCGGACCGCAGATCGCCCGCGCCGAAGCGCAGGTCCTGGTCGTACTTGAGCCCGCTCTGGCCGTTGAGGTCGATGTGGAAGAGCTTGCCCGACCACAGCGCCTGGGCGATGCCGTGCGGGACGTTCAGCCCCGCCATCTGCTCGTGTCCGACCTCCGGGTTGACGCCGTAGAGCTCCGGGCGCTCCAGCCGCCCGATGAACGCCAGGGCATGGCCGACGGTGGGCAGCAGGATGTCGCCGCGCGGCTCGTTGGGCTTGGGCTCGATCGCGAACCGCAGGTCGAGTCCCTGCTCGACGACGTACTGGCCGAGCAGGTCGAACGCCTCCTTCATCCGGTCCAGGGCGGCCCGTACGTCCTTGGCCGCGCCGGACTCGGCGCCCTCGCGCCCGCCCCACGCCACGTAGGTACGGGCGCCGAGCTCGGCGGCGAGGTCGAGGGTGCGGATCGTCTTGCGCAGGGCGTAGCGGCGGATGCCGCGGTCGTTGGAGGTGAAACCGCCGTCCTTGAAGACGGGGTGGGTGAAGAGGTTGGTCGTCACCATCGGGACGACCAGGCCGGTGGCGTCCAGTGCCTTCCGGAAGCGGGCGACGGCCGCCTCGCGGGCGCGGCCGCCGGAGCCGAACGGGATCAGGTCGTCGTCGTGGAAGGTGACGCCGTAGGCGCCCAGGCCGGCCAGCCGGTGGACCGTTTCGACGGGGTCGAGGGCGGGGCGGGTGGCGTCGCCGAAGGGGTCGCGGCCCTGCCAGCCGACGGTCCACAGGCCGAAGCTGAACTTGTCCTCGGGCACGGGCTGATGGCGCATCGCGACTCCCCGGTCATGTCGTCAGGGCGCGCTTCGCCCGTTCCGCGGCGGCCAAACTAATATGCGGCAGCACACCGGGGAACCCCCTGGGACCACACCGGGGCGGGGCAGCAGCCGGCCGAGGGAGAGCGCGATGGGCGCACAGTCAGCGGGACCGCTCGTCGTCGGGGTGGACAGTTCCACCCAGGCCACCAAGGCGCTGGTCGTGGACGCCGCGACCGGTACGGTCGTCGCCCGCGGCCGGGCACCGCACACGGTCTCCGACGGCGACGGCAAGGAGAGCGACCCCCGGCAGTGGTGGCGGGCGCTGGACCAGGCACTGCGGCAGTGCGGCGCCGCGGCGCGGCAGGCGTCGGCGCTCTCCGTCGGCGGGCAGCAGCACGGCCTGGTGACGCTGGACGCGGCCGGGGAGCCGGTGCGCCCCGCGCTGCTGTGGAACGACGTACGGCCGGCGCCGCAGAGCGAGCGGCTGATCGCGGAGCTGGGCGGCCCGGAGTCCTGGGCACGGCGCATCGGCAGCGTACCGACGCCCGCCTTCACGGTGGCCAAATGGGCCTGGCTGCGGGCGGCCGAGCCGGCCGCGGCCGCCGCGACGGCCGCGGTGCGGCTGCCGCACGACTACCTCACCCAGCGGCTCACCGGGCAGTCCGTCACCGACCGGGGCGATGCGTCGGGGACCGGCTGGTGGGCGTCGTCCACCGAGTCCTACGACGCCCGGGTCCTGGACCATGTCGGCCTGTCCCCCGAGGCGCTGCCGCGGGTCGCGCTACCGGGCGAGGCGGCGGGCACCGTACGCACCGACGAACTGCCGGTGCCCCGTGGTGCGCTGGTGGCCGTCGGGACCGGCGACAACATGGCGGCCGCGCTCGGCCTGGGCCTGCGCCCCGGCGCACCCGTGCTGAGTCTGGGCACCTCGGGCACGGTCTACGCGGTCTCCCCGCGCCGGCCCGCCGATCCGACCGGGACCGTCGCGGGGTTCGCCGACGCGCGCGGCGACTGGCTGCCGCTGGCCTGCACGCTGAACTGCACCCTCGCCGTGGACCGCGTCGCCGCACTCCTGGGGCGGGACCGCGAGGCGGTCGAGGCGGGCGGCACCGCGGTGCTGCTGCCCTTCCTGGACGGCGAGCGGACCCCGAACCTGCCCCGCGCGTCCGGCCTGGTGCACGGTCTGCGGTACGACACCACGGCCGGCCAGCTGCTCCAGGCCGCCTATGACGGCGCGGTGTTCGCGCTGTTGCAGGCGCTGGACCGGGTGCTGGACGAGGGCACCGCGCCCGACGCGCCGCTGCTGCTGATCGGCGGCGGTGCGCGGGGGCGGGCCTGGCGGGAGACGGTACGGCGGCTGTCGGGCCGTCCGGTGGTGGTGCCCCAGGCGCGGGAGCTGGTCGCGCTGGGCGCGGCGGCGCAGGCGGCCGGGCTGCTGCTGGGCGAGGATCCGGCGGCGGTTGCGCGCCGTTGGGGGACGGCCCGCGGCCCGGTGTACGAGGCCCGGGAGCGGGACGCCGCCGTCTGGGACCGGCTGGCCGCGACGCTCGCCGACGGGGACGCGCTGCTGCGGCGGTGAAGGCGCCCGGCCCATGGAGCGCACCGGGGCGGTGCGGCCGCCGGTCCGCGGGCGGTGCGCCTGCGCGGTGCGCCGCGAGCCGTACCGGACGGTGCGGCCGAGGCGGGCGCCCCGGCACGCTGCCCCGTCCCGGAAACTGCTAAACCTTTCCATCAAAAGATAATTCCATGCCACCCTATCGAGGGATTGTGTGGGTAATTTCATGGCCCTATCTTCGGTCCGGCGGGCCGTCGGTGAATCTCCGTCGGTGAACCTCCTCGAAGGCCACGAGGAGCGGACCTCTCACCGGCCGCCTCGCACCCTTCGGAGAGATAGGCAACAGGCACCACACCATGACGATTAATGAAGAATCGTTTTTACCTGAACTTGAGGGCTCTCTTACCGCGTCGAGTCTGAGCACCGCCGCCGCGCGGAATCTGGCGACCACCACCAAGACCGCGCCGCAGATGCAGGGCATCACCTCCCGCTGGCTGCTGCGGCTGCTGCCCTGGGTGCAGGTCGCCGGTGGCACCTATCGCGTCAACCGCCGGCTGGCGTACACCGTCGGCGACGGGCGCATCGATTTCGACATCACCGGCACCGAAGCCGCGATCATCCCCGAGGAACTGCGCGAACTGCCCGCGCTGCGGGAGGTCACCGATACCGCGGTGCTGACGGCGCTCGGCGAGCGGTTCGTCCGGCACGACTACGCCCCCGGCGAGCTGATCGCCGAGGCGGGCGGGCCCGGGGACCGGCTGGTACTGATCGTCCACGGCCGGGTGGACCGGCTCGGCACCGGCAAGTACGGCGACGAGACCGTGCTCGCCGCGCTGGCCGGCGGCGACCACCTCGGCGACGAGCCGCTCACCGCCCCGGACGCGCGCTGGGAGTCCGGCTACCGGGCGGTGACGCGGGTGACCACCCTGGAGCTGCCCCGGCCGGCCGCCCAGGAGGTCATCGGCCGCTCCCCCGAACTGCGCGCACATCTCGCGACGGTCGTCCGCGGCCCCGCCCGGCCGGCGAACGCGAGCGGGGAATCGACGGTCTCCGTCGCCTCCGGGCACCGCGGCGAACCGTCCCTCCCCAGCACCTTCGTGGACTACGAACCGGCGCCGCGCGAGTACGAACTCAGCGTCGCGCAGACCGTGCTGCGCACCCACACCCGGGTCGGTGACCTCTACAGCGACCCGATGAACCAGGTCGAGGAGCAGCTGCGGCTGACCGTCCAGGCGCTGCGCGAGCGCCAGGAGCACGAACTGGTCAACAACCGCGAGTTCGGGCTGCTGCACAACGCCGACCTCACCCAGCGCATCCGTCCGCGCAGCGGCCCGCCCACCCCCGACGACCTCGACGAACTGCTCGCGACGGTCTGGAAGGACCCGGGCTTTCTGCTGGCCCATCCGAAGACGATCGCGGCGATCGGCCGGGAGTGCAGCGCCCGCGGCCTGTATCCGGCGGCGGTCGAATTCCAGGGCCATTCACTGCCGTCCTGGCGCGGTGTGCCCATCTTCCCGTGCAACAAGATCCCGGTGACGAAGGAGCGGACGAGTTCCGTTCTGCTGCTGCGCACCGGTGAGGAGAATCAGGGCGTGGTCGGCCTGCACCGCAGCGGAATTCCCGATGAATACGAGCCGAGCCTTTCGGTGCGTTTCATGGGCGTCGACGAACGCGCCGTCATCAATTATCTGGTCAGCGCCTACTATTCGGCGGCCGTTCTGGTGCCCGACGCGCTCGGCGTCCTCGAAGACGTGGAAATCGGTCTCTGACCGGGCCGCGGTCCGCGCGGCGGCGCCCGCGTATACCGCGCACCGCACCTCGCACATCCCGTGTCCCGTGTCGCACACGGATCTGACACAGACACCGCACACGCCCCTCGGAACAGGTGAATCTTCTCCATGACCACATCGGTGGACCCGACGTCCGCCCCGCAGCCCGCCGGCGTCGAGCAGGACCGTTCGAGCCTGGACACCACGGCGGCCCGCCAGCTGGCGACGACGACCAAGACCGCGCCGCAGATGCAGGGCATCTCCTCCCGCTGGCTGCTGCGCGTCCTGCCGTGGACGCAGGTGTCCGGCGGCACCTACCGCGTCAACCGCCGGCTGACGCACACGCTCGGCGACGGCCGGGTGGAGTTCGTCACGCAGGGCCCGGACGTACGGGTGATCCCGGCGGAGCTGCGGGAGATGGCGCCGCTGTCCGGCTTCGAGGACCCCGCGACGCTGGAAGCGCTGGCCGACCGGTTCGTCCAGCAGGAGTACGCGCCCGGTGACCTCCTCGCCGAGCAGGGCCGGCCGGCCGACCGGGTCATCCTGATCGCGCACGGCAGGCTCGACCGGCTCACCGCCGGCAAGTACGGCGACGAGACGGTGGTCGGCGTGCTGGCCGGCGGCGACGCCGTCGGCGAGGCGGTGCTGCTGGCGCCGGACACGGTGTGGGAGCACTCCGTCCGGGCCGCGACCCGGGTGACCGCCCTGACGCTGCCGCGCGCCGCGTACGAGGAGGTGCTGGCCCGGTCGGCGGCGCTGCGCGGGCATCTCGACACCTACCGCGCGACGCTCGCGCCCGCCCGGAACAAGCACGGCGAGGCGGCCATCGACGTGGCCGCGGGGCATGTCGGCGAACCGTCGCTGCCGGGCACCTTCGCCGACTACGAGCGGGCGCCGCGCGAGTACGAACTGAGCGTCGCGCAGACCGTGCTGAAGATTCACTCACGGGTCGCGGACCTCTACAACGACCCGATGAACCAGCTGGACCAGCAGCTGCGGCTGACCATCGAGGCACTGCGCGAGCGCCAGGAGCACGAGCTGGTCAACAACCGCGAGTTCGGGCTGCTGCACAACGCCGACCTCACCCAGCGCATCCACCCCCGGAGCGGCCCGCCGACCCCGGACGATCTGGACGAGCTGGTGTCCCGGCGCCGTAAGACCCAGTTCCTGCTGGCGCATCCGCGCACGATCGCGGCCATCGGGCGAGAGTGGAACGCGCGGGGCATCTATCCCACCCACGCGGAGATCGACGGGACGGTGGTGCGGGCCTGGCGGGGTATCCCGCTGCTGCCGTGCAACAAGATCCCGGTCCGCGCGGACCAGACCAGTTCGGTGCTCGCCCTGCGCGTCGGCGAGGAGAACCAGGGTGTGGTCGGCCTGCACCAGACCGGCATTCCCGACGAGTACCGGCCGGGGCTGTCGGTGCGCTTCATGGGCATCAATGACCAGGCCGTCATCAAGTATCTGGTCAGTGCCTACTATTCGGCGGCGGTGCTGGTACCGGACGCCCTGGGCATCCTGGAGGACGTAGAGATCGGCCGCTGACCGGCGACCGGTTCCGGCCCGGGTGCCGCGGCCGTCCCCGCCTCGGGGCCGGCCGTGGCACCCGGGTGACGTCCGATCATTTGTTTCCCACTTCTGACCTGCGTTGTTCCATCTTTGGTCAAGCCATTGACGGATCGGCCATTCCCTTGGCAGGCCGCGTCCTGTTGCGCATGATGAACGCACACAGCTACGTGACATGTACGCGACCAAAACTGACCTTGTCAGGAGTTCCCATGGAGTCCGGCCACCACCCCGCCCGCCGACAGCTGCTCACCGGCGCCGCCGCGCTCGCCGCGGCCGCCGCCCTCACCCCGCTCGCCACCGCCCGCGCGGCCGCGCGCACCGCCGGACCGGGCACCGCCGGACCGGGCAGCGCGGCGTATCCGCCCGTCCACTGGTCCGCGGCCAGCCCCGCCAACTACACCGACGCCGACCGCCCGGCCCAGTACCCGATCGAGATGGTCGTGGTGCATGTGACCCAGGAGACGTACACCGACACCCTCAGGCTCTTCCAGGACCCCGCGCACCAGGCGGCCGCGCACTATGTCGTACGGTCCGCCGACGGCTATCTCGCCCAGTGCGTGAGCGAACGCAATATCGCCTGGCACGCCGGCAACTGGGACTACAACACCCACAGCATCGGCATCGAGCACGAGGGCTGGATCGACGAGCCGAAGTGGTTCACCGACGCGCTGTACCGGCAGTCCGCACGGCTGACCGCCGCCATCTGTGAGCGCTACGGCATCCCCAAGGACCGCGAGCACATCATCGGCCATGCCGAGGTACCCGGCACCGACCACACCGACCCCGGCGAGTACTGGGACTGGGCCCGCTATATGCGGCTGGTCATCGAGGACTCCTGACAGGGCGCCAAGTGACGCCGGGGCCGTACCGTACCTGCGGGGACACATGCCGCACCTTTAAGCTTTACGGGTGAGTGGCGAGATATCAGACATCAGTGTCGCTGCGGCGAAGGCCAAGGCGGGCCGCCTTCTCCTGGCCTTCCGGCACGGCAACCAGCAGGCGTTCGACGAGGCACTCCCCGAGGAGATGTCCGCAGAGGAGAGCCGGGACCTGGTCTCGGCTCTCGCCTGGGTCGCCAACGAGGCGGTGCGCAAGGCGTACCGCAGCGATGTCGCCGACCGGGTCCTGCACCATCTCGCCCGTAAGGCACCCGGCGAGCCGGGCTGGGTGGAGACCGACGAGGCGGCGGCGCCCGGGGTGGTGACGCTGCTCGAAGGGCTGCGGGACGGCGATGTCGAGGCGGTACGCGACCTGGTCCGCACCACCCCCGACACCACGTTCGTCCTCGGCCGGCTGCTGACGGCGGTGGCCATGCTGCTGCCGTCCGTACCGGCCGGGGACCTGCGGTGGGTGCTCGACGAGCTGCGCGCGGAGTGCCCGCCGGAGCCGTACGGCCCGGGACCCGCGCACGCCGGGTCCGCCGGACACCTGCCGTAGCGCGGGCGGCGTACCCGCGGCGACACCCGCGCCGGGCGGCACGGCGGCCGTACCGCGGATGTGCGGCGCCGTACGGCGGATGTACGGCTTCCCGCCGACCTCACTTCATGGTGAACGCCTCCACCACGTGGGACAGTTGGCGGGACGTCAGGGGGACTCGTGAAGCAGCGATTCGGCCGGGTTCGCGCGGTGCTGACAGTTCTGGTGGCGTGGGGGGTGCTGGCCGGCGGCGCGCTGGCGGGCGGGGCACCGGCCACCGCCGCGGTCGAGACCTTGCGCCGGGCGGCCGCGGTGCCGGTGGCGCCCGGTGTGGCGTACGGCGAATTCCGGCTGACGGTGCCGCGCGGCACGGTGCTCGGCCATCTGCTGACGGTCGATCTGGCCGATCCCCGGGTCACGGTGGATCTGCTCCATCCGGAGGTGGTCGGCGCACGGGCGCCGGTGTCCCACCTGGCCGCCGCACAGGGCGCGGTGGGTGCCGTCAACGGTGACTTCTTCCATATCGTCGAGGTCCAGCACCCCGGTGTGGAGGTGACCGGCGCCCCGGACGGACCGGAGATCGCCGCCGGGCGGGTGCTCAAGAGCGCGGTGCCCGACGGGCAGCGGTTCGGCCCGGCCCTGCCGCCGGGCGCGACCACCGAGGACGTCATCGGCGTCGGCTACGACCGCCGGGCGCGGCTCGACCGGCTCGCGCTGCGTGGCGCGGTGCTGACCGCCCGGGGGCCGCTGCCGCTGCGCGGACTCAATCTCTTCGCGCTGCCGGTGAACGGCATCGGCGCGTACACCGAACAGTGGGGTCCGGCGTCGCGGGTGCGCGCCACCTGCGGTACGGACACCGACCGGGCGGCGCCGTGCAGTACGGAGACCGCCGAGGTGACCGTCCGGCACGGCCGGGTGACGGCGCTCGCACAGCGGCCGGGCCGTGGCGGGGTCGCCGCGGGGAGCGTGGTGCTGGTGGGGCGCGAGGAGGGGGCCCGGCAGCTGCGCGGGCTGCGTCCGGGCGATCCGGTCGGGGTCGGCCACCGCCTCGTGGGCCGGGGGCCCGGCCTGCTGCGGTTCGCGATCGGCGGCTTCCCGGTCCTGCGGGACGCGCGGCCGGTGGACGGTCTCGACACGGACGCCGTCGCGGTGCGCACCGCGGCCGGGTTCGGGCCCGGCGGCCGGGTGCTCTATCTGCTCTCGCTGGACGGGGCGGCCGGCCGGACCGGTCTGACGGTGCGCGAACTGGCCATTCTGATGGGCGAGTTGGGTGCGCGGGAGGCGGTCGATCTGGACGGCGGCGGGTCCGCCACGCTGGTCACCCGCGACCCGGACAGCCGGCAGGTGACGGTGCGCAACCATCCGTCGGGCGGTGCGGAGCGGCCGGTCGCGAACGGCATCGGGGTCTTCTCCTCGCGGGCCTCCTGACCGGCCTTCGGGTCGTCCGGATCCTGCTGACAGGCGGACGGCCGGCCGACCGGCGGGCGGGCGGGGTCATGCGGGGAAGGCACCGCCGGTGCGGGTGGGGGCAGTAGGGCCGGTGGGGCCGGTAGGGGCGGTGCCCACGGTGCGCATCCGGCCGGCGGCGTAGACGCAGCCGGCCAGGGCGAGGTCGGAGAGCAGCATGAGACCGATGGAGTAGGACCCCGTACCGCTGTAGACCGACCCCATCAGAAGCGGCGGCACGAAGCCGCCGAGGCCGCCGACGGCGCCGACGATGCCGGTGACGCTGCCGACCTGGGCCTGCGGTGTCACCCGCGAGACCAGCGCGAAGACCGAGCCGCTGGTGGCGCCGAGACCGGCCGCCATGAGCAGGAGGGTGACGGTTCCGGTGGGGTTCAGCGCCGGTCCGAATGCCTGGACCACGGCGAGCACCGCGACCGCGCCGAGCGCCCAGGCGGTGACCACCGCCGGGTGCACCCGGTCCGAGAGCCAGCCGCCGATGGGCCGGAAGATGACGGTGACCACCGCGAATCCGGCCGCCCTGGTGCCGGCGTCGGTGTCGTCCAGGTGGTACCCGTTCTCCAGGTACGTCGGCAGATAGACACCGAACGCGACGATGCCGCCGAAGCCGATCGCGTACAGCGCGGCCAGCTCCCAGGTGACCCGGAGCCGGCCGGCCGCGCCCAGCCGGGTGCCGAGGGAGGTCTGCGGGACCGGCCGGTCCGGGTGGTCGTTGATCAGCAGCGCGGCGCACACCGCGTAGGCGGCCAGCACGATGGCGACGACGAGGTACGGGAGGTTCTCGTCGTACCGGTGGATGCGCGGGGTCAGATAGCCGGAGAGGGCGACGCCGCCCATGCCCATACCGAAGACGCCCAGTGCCAGACCGCGTTTGCCGGGCGGGAACCAGCCATTGACGAGCGGGATGCCGATGGCGAACGTGGTGCCGCCCAGGCCGAGCAGGAATCCGACGACGAGCAGCGCGGGGTAGGACTTGGCGGGGATGAGCAGCAGCACGGGGATGACGGTGAGCGCGGAGATCAGCGGGAACATCACCCGGGCGCCGTAGCGGTCGGTGAGCGCGCCGACCGGCACCCGGCCCAGCGAGCCGACCAGCACCGGCACGGCCACCAGCGCCGACTCCTGGAAGTGCGTCAGGCCCAGGCTGGTCCGGAAGTCGTTGCCGAGCGGGGAGATGAGGTTCCACGCCCAGAAGGTCACGGCGAAACCGATGGTGGCGAGAACGAGGTTCCGGCAGGCCGACAGGGTCACGGGCGCACGCTGCTCACCGCGTCCGCGACGCTGCCCAGACCGTTGTGGATGTCCGGGGCGAAGCTGCTGCTCGCGAGGTAGAAGCCGAGCAGCATGCAGACCAGGGCGTGCGAGAGCTTGAGCTTTCCGCCGCGCAGGAAGATGACGGTCAAGATCACCAGCAAGAGGATGACCGAGAGGGAGATAACCATGGCACACCTCCTCGACGCCGCCTGATCAGGCGGCAAGGGGCGGCCAGTTTTGCGTATTTCGCGGTATATGCGGCTCGACTCCGGGTACTCCGATCAGGTGATCACTGCGGGTCACCGGCCCGCGTCGACCGCCGCCAGGACCTCGGCCGCCGCCCGCTGCCCGCTCGCGACGCACGCCGCGACCCCGACTCCGTCGTACGCGGCACCGCAGACCGCCAGGCCCGGGAGGTGCGCCATCCCGGCCCGGATGCGGGCGACACGCTCCTGGTGGCCGACGGTGTACTGCGGCAGTCCGTCGAACCAGCGGGTGACGGCGGCGTCGGACGGATCGCCGAGCGGGCCGCCGAGGGCGTCACCCAGGTCGGCCAGCGAGCGGCGGACCAGTTCGTCGTCGGACCGCGCCAGGTCCTCGGCGGCCCCGAACCGGCCGATGGAGGTGCGCAGGTGGAAGGTGCCGGGATCGGCCTCGGCCACCGCGCGCCATTTGTTGCTGGTGAAGGTGGCGGCCTTGACGGTGCGGCCGTCGACGGGCGGGACGAGGAAGCCGTTGCCGCACGGGACGGCGGGCAGCGTCCGCCGGGCGAAGGCGAGGGTGACGACGGCGGTGGCGGCGTAGCCGTAGCCGGACAGTTCACCGGCCACGGCGGGCGCGTGCGGGGCGAGCAGCCGGCCGGCGGGGTGTGCGGGCAGTGCCAGCACCACGGCGTCGGCGGTGAGTTCCAGTGGGCCGTGACCGGTCTCGGCGAGGATGTGCCAGCCCCGGTCGCTGCGCCACAGGGAGACGACGCGGGTACCGGTACGGATGTCCGCGTCGCGGCCGCCGGCCAGGGACGCGGCGACGGCGGCGGGCAGCCGGCCCACGCCGCCGCGCAGACCGGTGACGACCTGCGGCGGCGGGCCCTGGGGGGCGTCCCGCCGGGCGGCGCGCAGCCCGTCGAGGAGGGAGGTGCCGCGGCGGGCGAACGGCATGAGCCGGGGCATCACCGCTTCGAGTGAGAGCAGTTCGGTGCGGCCGGCGTAGATGCCGCCGAGCAGCGGTTCGACGATCCGGTCGACGGTCTCCGGGCCGAGCCGGTCGGTGAGATAGCGGCCGACGGTGATGTCGCCCGCCACGGGCGCGGCCGGCAGCGCGGGCTCCCGCCGGAGCCGGTCGACGCCGGCGGCGGAGAGCAGTCCGGTCGCGGCCAGCGCGTCGGGGTCGGTCGGTACGCCCATGACATGGCCCGGCGGCAGGGCGCGCAGCGCACCGCGGGTCCAGACGGTGGTGGGCGCGGCGACGGGCGGCAGCAGCTCACCGCCGAGGCCGACCGCCTCGGCCAGCCGCACCGCCTCGGGGCGCAGCGACATCATCGACTCGCAGCCGTCGTCGAGGACGGTGCCGGCGAGGGTCCGGGTGGAGAGCTTGCCGCCGACGCGGTCCGCGCTCTCCAGGACGGTGACGCGGAGCGCGCCTCGGGCCGTTTCGTGCAGCTGCCAGGCGGCGGCCAGGCCGGCGATCCCGCCGCCGATCACCACGGCGTGCCGGGGCGGGCGCGGGGTGTCGGTGCTCTTCGGTGTACCGGGCATGGTGCTCACAGTGCGCTCCTGACAAGGGGGTTGCGGAGGACGGATGGCCGGACGGCGGTGCGCCTCAGGCGGGGAGCAGTTCGGCCAGCCGGTCCTGGTGCGGGAAGCTGCCCGGCCGGTAGGAGCACCACGGGTCGGCGGCGAGCGGGTCGCCGGTGATGCCGTAGGCGCGCGACCGGGAGCCGCCGCAGACGGTGCGGAACTCGCAGGCACCGCAGGTGCCGCGGAGCCGCGCCGGGTCGCGCAGCGCCGTGAAGAGAGCGGAGGTGCGGTAGATCTCGGTCAGCGGGCGGTCCTTGACGTTGCCCGCGTCCAGCGGCAGGAAGCCGCTGGGGTGCACGGTGCCGGTGTGCGAGATGAAGACGAAGCCGCGGCCGGAGCCGACGTCCATCGGCGGGCGCCGTACCCGGCCGGCGTCCAGCCCCAGCTCCGCCGCCCGGTCCTTGAGCCGGCGGTAGAGACCGCCGAGCCCGAGGACGGCTTCCGGGTCCTCGCCGAGGGCGTCGAGGACGGCCCGCTGGAGGGCGACCCGGCGGAAGTGGTGCCCCTCGGTGGTCTTGGCGGCGATCACCGCGCCCGCGTCGTGGACGAAGTTCAGGACGTCCTCGACCTCGGTGGCGCACAGCGCGGCGAGCTGCTGCCCGCGGCCGGTGGGGACGAGGAGGAAGGCGCTCCACAGCATCGCGCCCTCGTCGCGCACCAGCCGGACGATATCGGCCAGGTCGGTGAGGTTGTGGCGGGTGACGGTGGTGTTGATCTGCACCTTGAGGCCGAGTTCGCGGGCGGTCCGCCAGGCGTCCAGGGTCCAGCCGTAGACGCCCGGGACGCCGCGGAAGCTGTCGTGCAGTGCGGCGGTGGAGCCGTCGAGGCTGAGCGAGAGGGCGAGCGCGCCGGCGTCCCGGACCTCGGCGAGGCGGTCGCGGGTGAGGGTGGGGGTGCCGGACGGCGAGACGGCGACGCGCAGCCCCAACCCCGTTCCGTACCGCACGAGTTCGGTCAGGTCGGGGCGCTGGAACGGGTCGCCCCCGGTGATCACGAAGAGCGGGCTCGGGCGCCCGAAGGCGGCGACCTGGTCCATGACGGCGCGGGCGTCCGCGGTGCCGAGTTCGCCGGGGTGCCGGGCGGTCTGCGCCTCGGCCCGGCAGTGCGCGCAGGCCAGCGGGCAGGCCCGGGTGGCCTCCCAGATGACGATGAAGGGCCGTTCGGCGACATCGTGGCGGGGGCGGCGGACCAGGCGGTTATTCGGCACGAAACGGCTCCACAGGTCGCTGCGGCAATTCGGAACATTCGCACTGTACGCCGCCGGAAATGCGTCACCGGCGCCCTTCACCGGGTATATCGCCCTGGATTTCCGGGACTTAGAGGATGTCTCACGTGGTGAACTGGGGCATCATTGCTGCTTGTGGGTGTCGATCTTTCGCAGCGGCTGGTTCCTGATGGTCTGTGGGGACTGGCCGCTCCGTTGCTGCCGTCGTTCAACTCCCGTCC